>NZ_JBIWGU010000009.1:382717-400656 GCF_044763775.1 Streptomyces sp. NPDC094448
TTTTTTTCCGCGGGGCGGCGGGGGGCGGCGGGGGGGGGGGGGGGGGGGGGGGGGGGGGGGCGGGGGGGGGGGGGGGGGGGGGGGCCGCGCCCGGGGGGGGGGGGGGCCCCCCCCCCCCCGCGGCCCGCGTCAGCGGGCCGCCTTGATCCAGTAAAGAAACTTTGGACAGCTCACCCCTTCGGCCGCTTCGGGTGGCGAGCATCGGGGCATTTTGCTCTAAAATGCCAGGATCATAAAAGCAATTACCCTTTCATCCCGAGTTGGGCTGGCCTGTTCGGGGAATCGCTCTCCCTTATCCACAGGCTTGGCGTGGTTACCTGCTCTTCGTACGGAGTTGCCCACAAGGAGGGCGCGGCATGGCCGTTCGGGAGAGGTGTCCGCTTCGACTGGTTGCGTGCGATCGCACCGGAAAGTCCGGAGCGGAACGGCAGGGGAGGTAAGTCGAGTTGAGCAACATCCGGATCATCTTCTACGGCACCGGACACCACAACGCCCCCAGCGCCGCCGCCCCGGACGTCATGGACACCACCACCCTGCACAACCCGCCCGACGATGCCGCCGTCCGCGCGTGGCTAATCAGGTGAAGGTAGTCAACGGACACCTGGTATTCGGCCCGCCGAAGCGTGGACAGGAGCGAGACGTCCCGCTCCCCCGCCAGGTCGCTCGGGTTCTCCGCGAGCACGCCAAGGAATTCCCGCCGGTTGACGTCTCCCTGCCGTGGTTGAAGCCCGACGGGCCACTCATCACCAAGCGGCTGTTCTTCTCTCTCACGGGCGGCGGGGCCGTCCGACGGACCGACTTCAACACCCGCGTGTGGAAGTTCGCTCTCGTCCAGGCCGGCGTCATTCCGGAGCCGAAGGAGGGCGAGCGCCACCAGGCGGCCCGCGAGCACGGCATGCACGCGCTGAGGCACTTCTACGCATCCGTCCTCCTGGACGCCGGCGAGAACGTCAAGGCGCTCAGCACGTACCTGGGCCACGGCGACCCCGGCTTCACCCTGCGGGTCTACACGCACCTCATGCCGAGCAGCGACGGGCGTGCCCGCCGGGCCGTGGATGGGCTCTACGACGGTGCCGGTTCGACGCCCGACGGCCCAGAGACGGCCCAGGGCCGGTGAGACGGCTCAGGGCCGACGGTTCGCGACCGTCGGCCCTGAGCCTCAGTTCCGGGTTCTACCCGCTCTGACCTGCACTTACAGCACCGGAAGGTTCTTCCGCAGCTCGAAGGCGGTGACCTCGGAGCGGTACTCCTCCCACTCCTGCTTCTTGTTGCGGAGGAAGAAGTCGAAGACGTGCTCACCGAGGGTCTCGGCGACCAGTTCGCTCCGCTCCATCAGCGAGATCGCCTCGCCCAGGTTCTGCGGCAGGGGCTCGATGCCCATCGCGCGGCGTTCGGCGTCGGAGAGGGCCCAGACGTCGTCGTCGGCACCGGGCGGCAAGTCGTACCCCTGCTCGATGCCCCGCAGCCCGGCGGCGAGCAGGACCGCATAGGTCAGATAGGGGTTGGCGCCGGAGTCGATGGACCGCATCTCCACCCGCGACGAGCCCGTCTTGCCCGGCTTGTACATCGGGACCCGGATGAGCGCCGAGCGGTTGTTGTGGCCCCAGCAGATGTACGAAGGTGCCTCGCCGCCCGCGCCCGCGCTGCGGGCCGAGCCGCCCCAGATGCGCTTGTAGGAGTTCACCCACTGGTTGGTGACGGCGGAGATCTCGGCGGCGTGGCGCAGCAGTCCGGCGATGAACGAGCGGCCGATCTTGGAGAGCTGGTACTCGGCGCCGGACTCGTAGAAGGCGTTCCGGTCCCCCTCGAAGAGGGAGAGGTGGGTGTGCATCCCGGAGCCGGGATACTCGCTGAAGGGCTTGGGCATGAACGTGGCCTGCACACCCTGCTCCAGCGCGACCTGCTTCATGACCAGCCGGAAGGTCATGATGTTGTCGGCGGTGGAGAGCGCGTCGGCGTAGCGCAGGTCGATCTCCTGCTGGCCGGGGGCGCCCTCGTGGTGGCTGAACTCGACCGAGATGCCCATGGACTCCAGCATCGTGATGGCCTGGCGGCGGAAGTCCATTCCGACGTTCTGCGGGGTGTGGTCGAAGTAGCCGGAGTTGTCGGCGGGCACCGGGCGGCTGCCGTCGACGGGCTTGTCCTTCAGCAGGAAGAACTCGATCTCGGGGTGGGTGTAGAAGGTGAAGCCGAGATCGGAGGCCCTGGCCAGCATCCGCTTGAGGACGAAGCGGGGGTCCGCGAAGGACGGCGAGCCGTCCGGCATGAGGATGTCGCAGAACATCCGGGCGGTGCCGGGGGCCTCGGCGCGCCAGGGCAGGATCTGGAAGGTGCCGGGATCCGGCTTGGCGATCATGTCGGATTCGTAGACCCGGGCGAAACCCTCGATGGCGGAGCCGTCGAAGCCGATGCCCTCGTCAAACGCCTGTTCCAGTTCGGCGGGCGCGACGGCGACGGACTTCAGGAAGCCCAGCACATCGGTGAACCAGAGACGCACGAAGCGGATGTCGCGCTCCTCCAGTGTGCGGAGCACAAATTCCTGCTGCTTGTCCATTGCGGCTTCCCATCCACCCAATCGTTGCCGGTCGAGCCAGCCCGCTCCCGCAGAGCATCGCATCCACGGGTTTCCGGCAGGTTGCATACCCGGGCTGAGCCCCATTGTGTGCCAGGGGGCACGTCGAGACGACCCCGAGGCCCACGGGACGGGTGCGACACCCGAGCGCCCGGGGGTCGGAAAGCGGCCACCGTCCGGTGCGGCGGGCCGTGCGGGACCGGTCCGAGGGCCGTACGGGACCGGTACGGCGGGCGGTACGGGACCGGTTGCACGGGCGGTACGGGAAGGACCCGGACCGTACGACAGGCAGTACACCGGAAGGTACGAAGGACCGATTACCGCCCCGTATGAGGTACGGAGCCGCCGCCCTCGCTACGATCTGCGGCTATGGGGGGTCAACGGCTCGGCCGCCTCGCGCGCACCACGCGTCCCGTGGCACTGCTGAGTGCCGCCGCGACGCTCCTCGGCGCGCTCTTCCTCTGTCTGAACGCGGCCGATGACGACCATGCGCCCCGCGCGGCCGCCCGTGACAGCGCCCCCGCGTTCTCGTGTCCGTACGACGGCGGCCCCTGCGGGCTGCGCCCGGTCGTGGGCGCGGCGGTGCTCACCGTGCCGCCGCCGGCCGCCCCGCCGCTGACGGCCGCGTCCCCGCGGACCCCGGCCGTCCGGCCCGATCTCGGCGGACCCGACCGTTCCGGTCCCCTGCCGCGCGCACCCGGCCTGCATGTCCTTCAGGTGTTGCGGATCTAGGTCGTCTCTTTTCGGATCCGGCCGGCCGGACTTCCGCTACGGCCGGCTCGCACCCTTGCCCATCCCCCGTGTTGATCGCAGCCTCATGGCCAGGCGCATCACTCCCCGACGAAGGACGCACACCCCATGACTTCCGGCAAGAAGACCTCCAAGAGCTACTCGAAGAACAACGCCGCCCACGACCGCCGGGCCCGAATAGAGGCGGCGCGGAAGATCGAAGCGGCCCGCGAGCGGCGCAACCGCATGCTCACGATCGGCATCAGCGGTGTCGTCGTGGCCGGGCTCGTCGGCTTCGGCGTCTTTGTGATCACCAAGGACAACGCGGAGGAGAAGCAGGCCGTCGCGGAGCGGAAGGAGCCCATCACGGGCGAGAAGGTCTGGGATGCCAAGAAGCTCGGCCAGACGCATGTGAAGGGCGCGGTGAGCTACCCGGACAAGCCTCCGGTCGGCGGCGATCACCACCAGGCGTGGATGAACTGCGACGCCAAGGTCTACAAGGAGCCGATCCCCAACGAGAACGCCGTCCACTCGCTGGAGCACGGCGCGGTCTGGGTGACGTACACCGACAAGGCCGCCAAGGGCGATATCGAGAAGCTGGAGAAGAAGGTCAAGGACACGTCCTACTCCCTGATGAGCCCGTACAAGGACCAGGCGGGCGCGATCATGCTGACCGCGTGGGGCAAGCAGCTCACCGTCGATTCGGCGGACGACCCGCGGGTGAACAAGTTCTTCTCGAAGTACGTCCTCGGGGAGCAGACCCCGGAGAAGGGCGCCACCTGCTCGGGCGGGGTGGAGGGCAAATGACCGCGATGACCCGGACCCACTGGACCGCCGTGGGCGCCGTGGTGGCCGCGCTGCTCTTCGCCGGGGCGGCCACGGTCGCCTCGGCGGGCGACGGCGGCTCCGCGTCCCGCGCCCCGGCGACGGACTCGGCGGACGCCGGTTTCGCGCGGGACATGTCCCTGCACCACCAGCAGGCGGTGGAGATGTCGTTCATCGTGCGCGACCGTACGCAGAACGAGGAGGTGCGCCGGCTGGCGTACGACATCATCAACACCCAGGCCAATCAGCGCGGCATGATGCAGGGCTGGCTGGACCAGTGGGGTCTGGCGCAGATCGCGCCGGACCGGGAGCCGATGGCGTGGATGGCCGAGGGCGGGGCCCACTCCGGTCACAGCGCGAAGACGGCCGACGTCCGGATGCCCGGCATGGCCACTCCGGAGCAGTTGGAGAGGCTCGGGACGCTCAGCGGCAAGGAGGCCGAAATCTCGTACCTCCGGCTGATGATCGCCCACCACAAGGGCGGGGTGGACATGGCGCAGGGCTGTGTGGACCTGTGCTCTCCCGGCGTCGAGCGGCAGCTCGCCGAGGGCATGGTCCAGGGCCAGCGTTCGGAGGTCGGGCTGATGACGGGGATGCTGAAGGACCGCGGGGCGCAGCCGGAGGAGTAGGCGCCGCGGGCGGGCACACAGGGTGCGCGCCGGTGCATTTTCGGTGCGCCCCATTGCGCGCGGTTGCGCCCGAGGGGCCGTGTGCCGCTTCCGGTGTCCGGGAGCGGCACACCGGCCGCCCGCTGACGGGCCGTGTCGTTCCGCCGCCGCCGGGTACTCGTCGCGCAGATGCAGTACGGGCGCGGCGCGGACCCTCGGCTCACCCGTTCGGCTCAGCGCGGTCGCATCCCCCGAACGGCGGAACGACCATGGAGTCGGGTACCGGTCCGGGTCCGGCCGCGGGCCGCCGAGTGCGAGGAGACGCGAACGTCATGACCACAGCCAAGGACATCATGCACCCCGGGGCCCAGTGGATCCCGGCCCACGAGACCCTCGACCGGGCGGCCCAGTTGATGGCCCGCCTGAACGTGGGCGCACTGCCCATCGCCGATGCGCAGGAACGGCTCTGCGGCATCCTCACCGACCGGGACATCGTCATCGGCTGTGTGGCGCTCGGCCACGATCCGGCGAAGGTCACGGCGGGCGAGATGGCCCGGGGCACGCCCCGGTGGATAGCGGCCGGATCCGGCGTGGGCGAGGTGCTTCAGGAGATGCAGGAGCACCAGATCCGGCGGCTGCCGGTCATCGAGGGGAAGAAGCTGGTCGGCATGATCAGCGAGGCGGATCTGGCGCAGCACCTCTCGGACGAGCAGCTCGCCGGGTGGATGGAGAAGGTGTACGCACGGGCCTGATGCCGCGGCTGAGCGTCCGTGCGGTCCGGTCCGGCGGCCTGGGTATTCCGGCTGGTCGGGGCCGGTCAGCGGCCGGGCGGTGACGAAGGCTCGGCGCGCGGTGCCGGTCCGGGGCCTCGGGGCCGTACCGCCGGATCCAGTACGGCTTCGGCGACCGCGTCCGGCCGGTCGAGCATCAGCAGATGACCGGCCGGTCCGGTCTCCCTGAAGCGGGCCCCCAGCAGCAGCGCGAGGGCCCGCTGGCGGGCGGTCCAGCCGCGTCCGCCGGAGGCCGCGGCGAGGACGGTGACGGGCGCGCCCGGCGGCAGCGGCCGGCGCTTGCGCAGGGCGAGGAGTTCGGCGGCGACGGCCCGGTAGTGGGCGTTCTCCAGCAGTGCGCCGCGCAGGACGCGGGTGGTGCCGTAGACGGCCCGGACCTGATCCGCCGGGGCCGGATCCCCGCCGCCCGTCCGCGAGAGCCGGACCACGAGCCTTCGCACGGGCGGCCCGAAGGCGGCCGGTACCCCGGCGGCGCCCAGCGCGGTGCCCGCGGCCAGGGCCACCGCGGTGCGCACGGCGGGCGCAGCGGGGGCGGCGGCGTGCTCTTCGACGCTGGAGTCGACGAGGACGACACCGGTGGTACGGCCCGGATGGAGCCGGGCGAACGCCTCGGCGTGGAATCCGGCGATGGAGTGACCGACGACGGTGGCGGGCCGGTCCCGCAGTCCTGCCGCGTCGAGGACCGCGGCGATGCGGTGGGCCTCCCCGGCGGCCGTGGGCGCCGCGCCGGCGGGGGCGCTCAGCCCGTGCCCGGGGCGGTCGAAGCGGACGACCGTGCGGTGCGGGGCGAGCAGCGGTACGACCGGGTCCCAGTCGAACCAGGCCAGACCGAGTCCGGCGCTGAGCACACAGACGGGCCCGCTGCCCTCCACGACCACATGGTGCGGTACGCCGCCGATCCGTACGAACGTCACCCTGCCACCGCCTCCGGCCGTTCCGTACCGCCCGCGCTCCGCGGGTCCGTCGTCCGCCCCGGGTCCCGCGGCTCCCGCGGCTCCCGGTTCCGCGACCGTCGCGCCTCCCGGGTCACGGAGAGCGCGAGCAGTCCCAGCCAGACTGCCACGAAGAGCACCTGGAGCCGCTGCCCGGCGCCGAGGGCCCAGGTGCCGTTCCCGGCCTCGAAGGCGGCGACGGACGCCAGCGTCCAGCCGGTGGCGAGCAGTTCCAGGGCGACGAGCGGCGGGCCGAAGCGGGCCAGTTCGGGCAGGAGGCCGTAGCGGCGGGCGGCCAGGGTGAGGGCGACCATGCCGACCAGGGCGCCGGTCATGGCGAGGGAGCTGCTGACGGCGTGCGCGGTGTGGGTGGCGGGGACCAGGCCCGCGGTCTCGCGGGCGGCGCACTCGGGGTCGGCGGTGGGCGTGCAGCTCAGCGGCAGCCGGGAGTCGACGGCGGTCGCGGCGCCGAAGAGCGTGACGCCCGCCCAGCCGATCACGGTCCAGGGCCGGCGCGGGGTGTGCCGGGCGCGCAGGGTGTGCGCGAGGGCGAGGGCGGCGCCCGCGAACACGAGGGAACCCGCGGCCAGATCGGTGGCCCGGAAGAGCCCGCCGAAGGGCTGGTCCTGGGCGGCGAGTTCGCTGACATAGGTCTGTACCGGGTCGAGCCCCGTCGTCAGGACGACTTCCAGGAGCCACGCGGTGTAGACGAGGGCGCCGATGGCTATGAGTGCGGCGGTCATCGGTCCATGATCTCGCACAGCTGACCGGTTCCGTCGCCTGCGGCCGTATCGTATACCCGGTGGGGGTAGTATGCGGATCATGGTGAAGGCCCAGGGAACGCGGACGGGACGGCTGTTGCTGTTCATCGCGCTGCTGTTCGGGATCGCCACCATGCACACCGTGGGCCATCCGTCGTCGGGTCACGGCTCGGGCGGATCGGCCGTCCACACCCCGCTGCACGCGGATCCCGCACCGGCGGGGGACGGCACAGGGGCCGCGGCAGGGGCCGGCGCCCCGGCGGGTGTACGCGGCGCCGTCGCGCGCGGTCACGCACCCCCGGCGGCCTCCGCCTCCACAGGGCACGCACCGCCAGCGGCTTCCGTCGCCTCCGTACAGGACTCCTCCGTACAGAACCTCTCCGTACAGGACTCCTCCGCGCGGGACCGCGGGCACGCACCGTCCACCACCCCCGGGACCTTCCTGCGGAACAGCGGGCCCTCCCCCGGGGTGATGGACCCGATGCAGGTCTGTCTCGCCGTCCTCGGCGCCTTCGGGGTCGCGCTGCTGCTCCTCGCGGGCGCCTGGCTGCGGCGGCGCGCGGCCGTACCGGCGCCTGCCCGCGCCGGCAGGGCCGCCCGAGCCCCGGCCTCGCCGCGGCCCCCGCCGCCTCGTATACGTCTCGCACAGCTTTCGGTCCTGCGGATCTAGGAACGCGCAGGCCGCCCGTGGAGGGCGGCACGCGTGACGGATCCGTACGGCCCCTCCCGGGCCGTACCCACAGACCGACAGCACGAGGTGCATTCCCATGAAGAAGTTCATCCATCGCCGTACCCTCCTGGGCGCTTCACTGGCCGTCGCCGGTACGGCGGCCCTCACCGCCTGCTCCGGGCCGGACGGCGGCAAGGGCGGCGGCCACGCGGGACACAGCGGCGGCGGAAGCGGCGGCGCGAGCGCGGGCGGCGGGGGCGACAAGGGATTCGTGGCCCCTGACGGCCCGGAAGTGAAGGCCGCGGAGGCGAATCGCGGCAGGGGGCCCGAGCGGAAGGTGCGGTTCACCGCCACGCCCGGGACGGTCGACCTCGGCGGGGTCACGGCGAAGACCTGGCTGTACGGGGACCGGCTGCCCGGCCAGGAGGTGCGGGTCACCGCCGGGGACACCCTGGCGCTGACCCTCGTCAACAACCTCCCCGACACGACGTCCCTGCACTGGCACGGGCTGGCCCTGCGCAACGACATGGACGGTGTGCCCGGTCTGACGCAGGCCCCCGTGAAGGCGGGCGGCACCTTCGACTACCGGTTCACGGTCGCACACCCCGGCACGTACTGGTTCCACCCGCACTCGGGCGTCCAGCAGGACCGCGGCCTGTACGCGCCGCTGATCGTCGAGGACCCGAAGGAGCCGCTGAAGTACGACAAGGAGTGGGTGATCGTGCTCGACGACTGGGTCGACGGGATCGACGGCTCCACCCCCGACGCCGTCCTGACCGAACTCAGCAAGGGCATGATGAGCGGCGGCGGCCACGAGGGCCACGGCGCGGCCGGGACCACCGCCATGGGCGGCCGGGGCAGCTACTCCGGGGCCCGGCGGCCGGCCGCCGCCAAGACCCCCGGTCCGGGCGGGGCGGGCCCTTCGCGGATGATGATGGGCGCCAAGAGCGACCTGCTCGGCGGGGACGCGGGCGATGTGGCGTACCCGCACTATCTGATCAACGGGCGGACGCCGAAGGCCCCGGCGTCCTTCAGCGCGAAGCCCGGCGACCGGATCCGGCTGCGGATCGTCAACGCGGGGGGCGACACGGCGTTCCGGATCGCCCTCGGCGGCCATGAGCTGACCGTGACCCACACCGACGGCTTCCCCGTCGCGCCCGCGAAGACGGACGCCCTGCTGCTGGGCATGGGCGAGCGGTACGACGCCGTCGTCACCGCGGGCGACGGGGTCTTCCCGCTGGTGGCGGTCGCGGAGGGCAAGAACGCCACGGCGCTGGCCCTGCTCCGTACCGGCGGCGGGGCCGCTCCCGCGGCGACCGTACGCCCCGCGGAGCTGACCCGGCGGGTGCTGACCGCGGACAAGCTGCGCGCCGACGCCTCGGTCGCGCTCCCCGCCCGCAAGCCGGACCGCGAGATCGAGATCGAGCTGACCGGCGGGATGGCGAAGTACGACTGGGCGTTCGACGGCAAGCCGTACACCCCGGACCCGCGCCACGAGGTCCGGGCCGGAGAGCGGGTCCGGCTGGTGTTCCGCAATCCGACGGAGATGTGGCACCCGCTCCATCTGCACGGCCACACCTTCGCCGTCGGCGGTACGGCACAGGGCGCGCGCAAGGACACCGCGGTCATCCTGCCGAACGGCACCCTGACCGCCGACTTCGACGCCGACAACCCGGGGCTGTGGATGATCCACTGCCATAACGTCTACCACGCGGAGGCGGGAATGATGACAGTCCTGGGTTACCGAAAGTAACAGGGGCGGACAAGGCCCGGCGCCGGATCGTGGACGGGCCCCGTCCGCCGTGGACGGGGCCCGCGAGCGGCCGCGCGTGGGGCGGCCCACACCCCGCCCCCGGGACATCGCGTCAGAAAGACGATTACACTGGGGCCGTGCCTCAACTACGTCTCGCCCTGAATCAGATCGACGCGACGGTCGGCGACCTCGGCGGCAACGCCGACGCGGTCGTCCGGCGCACCCGGCAGGCGGCCGAGCAGGGTGCGCATCTCGTGGCCTTCCCCGAGATGATGCTCACCGGCTACCCCGTGGAGGACCTCGCGCTGCGGTCGTCGTTCGTGGACGCCTCCCGCGCGACCCTCGTGTCCCTCGCCGCCCGGCTGGCGGCCGAGGGCCTGGGCGGGGTGCCGGTGATCGTCGGCTATCTCGACCGCTCCGAGACCGCGCAGCCGAAGTACGGCCAGCCCGCGGGCGCGCCCCGCAACGCGGCGGCCGTCCTCCACGGCGGCGAGGTGGTCCTCGGTTTCGCCAAGCACCATCTGCCGAACTACGGCGTCTTCGACGAGTTCCGGTACTTCGTGCCCGGCGACACCATGCCGGTGGTCCGGGTCCGGGGCGTGGACGTGGCGCTGGCGATCTGCGAGGACCTGTGGCAGGACGGCGGCCGGGTGCCCGCCACCCGCTCCGCCGGGGCCGGGCTGCTGATCTCCGTGAACGCCTCGCCGTACGAGCGCGACAAGGACGACACCCGGCTCGACCTGGTGCGCAAGCGTGCCCAGGAGGCGGGCTGCACCGTCGCGTACTGCGCCACGACCGGCGGCCAGGACGAGCTGGTCTTCGACGGCGACTCCATCGTCGTGGACGCGGCGGGCGAGGTGATCGCCCGTGCCCCGCAGTTCGAGGAGACCCTGCTCCTCGTCGATCTCGACCTCCCGGCGGCGGCCCCGGTGCCGCCGTCCGGTGTCGTCGACGACGGTCTGCGGATCGACCACGCGGTGGTCTCCGAAGAGCCGGTGGCGGCCTACCGGCCCGAGTTCACCGGCGGGTACGCGGAGCGGCTCGACGACGATGCCGAGGTGTACGCGGCTCTGGTCACCGGACTCCGCGCCTATACCGTGAAGAACGGTTTCCGCTCGGTTCTGGTGGGCCTCTCCGGCGGTATCGACTCGGCGCTGGTGGCCGCGATCGCCTGCGACGCGCTGGGCGCCGGGAACGTGTACGGCATCTCCATGCCGTCGAAGTACTCCTCGCAGCACTCCCGGGACGACGCCGCCGAACTGGCGCGCCGTACCGGACTCCACTTCCGCACCGTCTCCATCGAGCCGATGTTCGACGCCTATATGGGTGCCCTCGGGCTCACCGGGCTGGCCGAGGAGAACCTCCAGTCGCGGCTGCGCGGCACCCTGCTGATGGCGGTCTCCAACGAGGAGGGCCATATCGTCCTGGCCCCGGGCAACAAGTCCGAGCTGGCGGTGGGCTACTCCACGCTGTACGGCGACTCGGTGGGCGCGTACGGGCCGATCAAGGACGTCTACAAGTCCACGGTGTTCCGCCTGGCGCGGTGGCGCAACCGGGTCGCGGCGGAGCGCGGCGAGACCCCGCCGATCCCGGAGGCGTCGATCACCAAACCGCCGAGCGCCGAGCTGCGCCCGGACCAGGTGGACACCGATTCGCTGCCGGACTACGACGTGCTGGACGCGATCCTGGAGCTGTACGTGGACCGGGACCGCGGCCGGGCGGCGATCGTCGCCGCCGGGTACGACGAGGAACTGGTCGCGCGGGTGCTGCGGCTGGTGGACACCGCGGAGTACAAGCGGCGGCAGTACCCGCCGGGCACCAAGATCTCCGCGAAGGGCTTCGGCAAGGACCGCCGGCTGCCGATCACCAACCGCTGGCGGGAGCACGCCTCCTGACCGGAGACGCCTTCCGGTCCGAAGAAGCGACCCGGAACCCGTACGCCCCCGACCGCCCCGGCGACCGGGGGCGTACGGCATTGTCTACCTCCGGGGGCCGGTGAAAGGGCGCCCCGCAACCGCCGGGGCGCCCTCGGTGACCGGATCAGTCCAGCTCGATACTGGCCGCTATCGGCAGATGGTCACTGGCCGTACGGGGCAGCGTCCACGACGCCACCGGCTCCAGCCCCTTCACCAGGATCTGGTCGATCCGCGCCATCGGGAACGACGCGGGCCAGCTGAAGCCGAAACCGTGCCCCGCGGCACCCTGCGTTGACCGCATCTGCGAGGTCACGGCCCGCAGCGCCCGGTCGTTCATCGTGCCGTTGAGATCGCCGAGCAGCACCACCTTGCCGACGTCCTCCAACGCGATCGCCTCGCCCAGCGCGTCGGCGCTCTTGTCGCGCTCGTTGGCCGTGAACCCGGCGTGCATCTTGACCCGTACGGACGGCATATGGGCCACGTAGACAGCGATGTCCCCGCGGGGAGTGGCGACCGTGGAGCGCAGCGCCCGGGTCCAGCCCATCCGGATATCGACCGGAGCGGACTTCTTCAGCGGGTACTTGCTCCACAGCCCGACCGTGCCCTGGACCGTGTGGTACTTGTACGTACCCCGCAACCCCGTCCGGTAGGCCGCCACCTGACTCTGCGCCAGCTCCTGGAGCGCCAGGACGTCCGCGCCGGACTCCGCCAGATCGCGCGCCGTACCCTCCGGATCCGGGTTCTGGGCGTTGACATTGTGCGAGGCGACCGTGATGTCCCCGCCGCTGCCCGACTTGTCGGTGAGCAGCCCCCCGAAGAGGTTCAGCCAGACCACCGCCGGGAGCAGCAGCGCCAGCAGCGCCGTCGCCGAACGCCGCCAGAGCGCGGCCAGCAGCAGCGGCACCGCCAGGGCCGGCAGCCAGGGGAGGAACGTCTCCGACAGGGACCCCAGATTGCCTATCCGGTTGGGTACACGGGCGTGCAGAGCCGTGAACAGCGCGACGCCGACCGCCAGGACCGCGATGACGATGCCGCGCCGCCACAGGCCGCCGTCCCGCCACGGACGGAACGGTCCGACGGTCCGCAGGCGCCGGAACCGGCCGTCCGGGCGGGGCGCGGGTTCCCCGAGGTCCCCCGGACCACCGCTCCCCGTCTCCGCCTTGTACGCCTGAACCATCCGCGTCGTCCTCACTGCCTTGCGCCGTCACGCACCGAGCTTCGGTCCTGACACTAGGCGATGACGTTACTGCGTTCACCGCCCCGGGGCGGCCGTACCCCCATGAGGACGCCCCCCGTGGACGCGGCGGTTCCCACAAATCCACCCAGGTGGGGACGGACCGGTAGGCCCGGCGTCCGGGCGCGCCGCCGTGCCTCCGAGGTGCCTCGCGGACCCCGCCCCTTTCACGGGGCGGCACGAAGTGCCACCATGGGGGTGATCCGGGGACGCCGTCAGGGCGCCACGAGATGACATAAGGAGCCGTAGGTCATGACGCTTCAGGCTGCCCAGAAGCCTGCCGCCGACAGCAGGTCGCTGTACGGCGGCAAGGGAACCCGCCGCATCACCGTCCACGACATCGCCGCCGCCAAGGAGCGCGGCGAGAAGTGGCCCATGCTCACCGCCTACGACGCGATGACCGCGTCCGTCTTCGACGAGGCCGGGATCCCGGTGATCCTGGTCGGCGACTCCATGGGGAACACCCATCTCGGCTACGACACGACCGTGCCCGTCACGATGGACGAGATGACGCTGCTCTCGGCCGCCGTCGTCCGGGGCACCTCGCGCGCGCTCGTCGTCGGCGACCTGCCCTTCGGCTCGTACCAGGAAGGCCCGGTCCAGGCGCTGCGGCACGCCACCCGCCTCGTCAAGGAGGCCGGGGTCGGCGCGGTCAAGCTCGAAGGCGGCGAACGCTCCCTCCCGCAGACCGAACTGATCGTGCAGGCGGGCATCCCCGTCATGTCCCACCTCGGGCTCACCCCGCAGTCGGTGAACACCATGGGGTACCGGGTGCAGGGACGCGACGACGAGGCCGCCCACCGGCTGCTGCGGGACGCCAAGGCCGCGCAGGAGGCGGGCGCGTTCGCGGTCGTCCTCGAACTCGTCCCCGCCGGACTCGCCGCCGAGGTCACCCGCTCCCTCCACATTCCGACCATCGGCATCGGCGCGGGCGCCGGAACCGACGCGCAGGTCCTCGTCTGGACCGATATGGCCGGGCTGACCGGGGGGAAGGTGCCCCGGTTCACCAAGCAGTACGCCGACCTGCGGCGGACACTGGGGGACGCGGCGAAGGCCTTCGCGGACGACGTCATCGGCGGAACGTTCCCTCAGGAAGAGCACACCTTCCACTAGGACTCCTTCCCGGACCTCCTCGGCACCGACGACGGCCCGCCGGTCATCCCCCGCCGGCGGGCCGTCGGCCGTGCGTCGGCCGTGCGCCGGCGGGCCGCCGGCCCTCGGCCGACCGCCTGTCGGTCGTCTGTCGGTCGATTGTCGGTGGCGTCCGGCAGTCTGTTGCCCATGACGCTCATCGACACCATCCCGGACCGCACCGGGAGCACTGCCGTCGAGGTGCGGGGGCTGGTCAAGCACTACGGCACGACCAAGGCCCTCGACGGCGTGGACCTCGACGTCCGCGAAGGAACGGTCCTCGGGGTCCTCGGCCCCAACGGGGCGGGCAAGACCACTCTCGTCCGGTGTCTGTCCACCCTGGTCACACCCGACGCGGGCACCGCCACCGTCGCCGGGTACGACGTGGTGCGCCAGCCCCGCGGACTGCGCCGGGTCATCGGGCTCACCGGGCAGTACGCCTCCGTGGACGAGAAGCTGCCCGGCCGGGAGAACCTCTACATGATCGGGCGGCTGCTCGACCTCTCCCGCCGGGACGCCCGGACCCGCGCGGACGAGCTGCTGGAGCGGTTCTCGCTGACCGACGCCGCCAAACGGCCCGCCGGGACGTACTCCGGCGGAATGCGCCGCAGGCTCGACCTGGCCGCTTCCCTCGTCGGGCGGCCCAGCGTGCTCTATCTCGACGAACCCACCACCGGTCTCGACCCGCGGACCCGCAACGAGGTCTGGGCCGAGGTGCGGAGCATGGTCGGCGAGGGCACCACCGTCCTCCTCACCACGCAGTACATGGAGGAGGCCGAGCAGCTCGCGCACGAGCTGACCGTGATCGACCGGGGCCGGGTCATCGAGAGCGGCCGGGTCGACCAGCTCAAGGCCAGGGTCGGCGGCCGGACGCTCCTGATCCGGCCCGTGGACCCGGCGGATCTCCCCGCGATGGCGCGGGCGCTCGCCGAGACCGGACTCGACGGCGTCAGCGGTTCGGCGGTCACCGACGACGGGGAGGCGCTGTCCGTGCCGATCCTGGCGGACGTCCAGCTCACCGCCGTCATCGGGGTCCTGGGCTCGTACGGCTTCGGCATAGCCGACATCGGCACCCGGCTGCCCAGTCTCGACGAAGTTTTCCTGGCCATCACCGGGGCGCCCGCGCACCCGGCAGCGGAGGAAGCCGGCCCGGCCGGCCGGAAGGGCAAGGCGGCATGAGCACCGGTACGCGTACGACGACGGGACCCGTCACCGAGACGGGACCGGCGGCTCCGGCGAAGGCCGCCGAGCCCACCGGAACCGCACCCGCCGGGGCCACCGGGCAGCGGGACGAACCCCGGATCGGGCTCCGCTCCCATCTGCGCCATATCGGGGCCCTGGCCCGGCGCAACACCCTCCAGATCAAACACGATCCGGAGTCGATGTTCGACGTCCTGCTGATGCCCGTGATCTTCACTCTGCTGTTCGTGTACGTCTTCGGCGGCGCGATCTCCGGCAAGGGCAACCAGAACGACTACGTCAACTACGTCGTCCCCGGCCTGATGGCCATGATGGGCATGAACATCGCCATGGCCGTCGGCACCGGAGTCAACGACGACTTCAAGAAGGGGGTGATGGACCGCTTCCGCTCGATGCCGATCGCCCGCGCCTCGGTACTGATCGCCAAGATCGTCGTCGAGGTCGGCCGGATGACGGTGGCGATGGTGATCCTGCTGGGCATGGGCTTCCTGCTGGGTCTGGACGTCAAGACGTCCTTCCTGGAAGTGCTGGCCGCGATGGGCCTGTCCATCGTCTTCGGCGCATCCCTGATGTGGGTCTTCATCCTGCTGGGCATCGCGATGCCCAACCCTCAGGCGGTGCAGGGCGTCGCGATGCTGGTCCTGATGCCGCTGCAGTTCGGTTCGTCCATCTTCGCCCCGCCGTCGACGATGCCGGGCTGGCTGGAGGCCTTCACCGAGTACAACCCGCTGTCGAACCTCGCGGACGCGGCCCGGGCCCTGATCAACGGCGGCGCACTCGCCGAGCCCGTCGGGGTGACGCTCGCCTGGACCGTGGCCATCACCGTCGTCACGGCACCGCTCGCGGTGGCCCGGTTCCGCAAGAGCTGACCCGGTACCGCCCCCGCGGCCGGTTCCGCACGAGCCGACCCGGTACCGCCCCCGCGGCCGGTTCCGCACGAGCCGACCCGGTACCGCCCCGGCGGCCGGTTCCGCACGAGCCGACCCGTGGTGCCGTCCCGGCGGCCGGTACAGCCGTACCGCCGCCCGGACGGCATCGGCATCACACCAGGGCGGTGGCCTCCTCGACCGAGAGGCCGCCGCCCTCTTCGTACGCCGCTGTGAACTCCGCATCGCCAAGGGCCGTCCGCAGCTCCGCCCCGATCAGCTCCCGGGCCTCGCGCTCCCAGGCGGGAAGGCAGGCGCCGGGCGGCCGCCGGGTGTCCGCGACGGCGAGCAGGCGCGCCGCGTCCCGGGCCCGGCCCGGATCCACCGCGGCCAGGGTGCCCGCCACCGTCACCAGATGGGTCGCCAGGAACTGGGGGGCGATCATGGTGCTGAGCGGTTGGGCCGCCATCCTCATCGCGTCCACGGCCGCTTCGTACGCCTCCGGGTGCCGCCCGTCCTGATGGTCCAGCCAGGCGAGATAGCCCTTCACCATGCCGTGGAAGACCAGCAGCCGGCTGGCGCCGAACAATTCCATCAGTCCGGTCAGCAGCTCCCGCGCCTCGTCGCGCCGCCCGGTGCGGCCGAGCCATATGCCGAGGAGGATCCGGGAGATGGCGGTCGCCTCGTGGACCCGGTCCCCCTGGGCCGCCACCACGTCCCGGACGATCACCTCGCCGCGCTCGGCCGATGCGCCGCCCAGCTCCAGCAGCGCACCACCGAGCCGGGCCCGCAGCACGGCCTCGTGGCTGGGGGCGCCGATACGTGCGACATAGAGCAGGGCCTCCTGGTAGTCCGCCACGGCCTCGGCGAAGTCACCGCGCCGCTCCCGGGCCTCCGCACGGGCCGCGAGGGCCTCCGCGGCGCCCCAGGAGTCCCCGAGCCGGGTGAAGATCTGCCGGGCCTCGTCGGCGGACGCGAACGCCCCCTCGGACCAGGGTGAACGGTCGGACAGCACATTGGCGCGGAACTGGACGGCGACTGCCAGCTCCCACTCGTACCCGTACTCCCGGCAGGACCGGACGAGCGTGTCGAGCATGTCCGGCAGCCCTGTCCCGTCGTCGGTCAGCAGGACCGCGAAGAACCACAGATTGCCCGGGAAACGGCACAGCTGCGGCAGCCCGGGCCGGTAGACCCGGGTGATCTGCCGCAGCCGCGCCAGATTCTCCGGTGTGGTCCACAGATCGTAGTCACGGTTGAGGGTCACCATGCGCAGCAGTTCGTTGCCGCGGCGCGCCTCCGCGAGCAGTTCGGGTCCCAGCGGCGGCGGGGCTTCCGTGAACCGTTCGAACAGCGGTTCCGCGGGGCCGGTGTCCGGGGCGTAGGGGTCGGGCCCCAGTTCCCTGGCGGCCGTGCTCCAGTGGTGGCTCTCGGTCCGCAGATCCTTCAACTGCCAGTACCAGCCGAGGTACATCACCAGGCAGAGCGTCTCCTGCTCGTCGCGGGCGGCGACGGCCCGGCGGAGCGCGGTGCGCAGGTTCTCGTACTCCAGGTCGAACAGCCCGAGGGCCGCGAGCTGTTCGGAGCAGCGGAGCAGCGGGTCGGTGGTTCGGACCAGCTCCCGGTAGTGGACGAGGTGGCGGCGCTCGGCGGTATCCCGTTCCCCGGCGGCGTCGAGGCGGTCGGCGGCGTATTCGGCGACGGTTTCGAGGAGGCGGTAGCGCATGGCGGAGCCGTCGCCGGGGGCGGCGACCACGAGCGACTTGTCGACCAGGGTGCCGAGGGCGGTGAGAGCGTCCGTACCGCCGCCGTCCCGGTCCCGGGGGTCGGCGCAGACGGCTTCGACGGCCGCCAGATCGCAGCCTCCGGCGAAGACGGAGAGGCGGCGCAGGACGGTGCGTTCGTGGTGGTCGAGGAGGTCCCAGGACCAGTCGACGACGGCGCGGAGGGTTTG
>NZ_JBIWGU010000010.1:0-46618 GCF_044763775.1 Streptomyces sp. NPDC094448
GGGGGGGGGGGGGGGGGGGGGGGGGGGGGGGGGGGGGGGGGGGGGGGGGGGGGGCCCCCCGCGGGGCCGGGCCCCCCCCCCCCCCCCACGGGCGGCTCCGCCGTCAGACGGTGACCCGCCGGAACAGCCGGCCGGCGATCACCGACGCCCACACCATCGCGACGATCCCGCCGACGGCGATGGCGAGCGAACCCCCCGCGCTGCCGCTCATCGCCCACGCGTTGCCGACCAGCAGAGCCGTACCGGCCGCGCGGCAGCCGGCCGCGAAGCCCCGCTCACCCGCCCGGGAGAAGTGCCGGCCCAGCACCCAGAGCCCGGCGATCAGGGCGATGAACGACAGTGAACCGGCGGCCAGATGAGCGGCGCTCGCCGCCGAGATCGTCTGCGGCGCCCCGGCCGGCGCGCCGGCGAAACCGTCCCCCGGATCCACGGTGAAGACCCCGGCCAGCACCATCCCGACGCCGTGGACCAGCAGCAGCGCAGGCGCCCAGGTGCCGCCGGGCCTACCGCGCAGCGCCCGCCGCAGCCCCGCCGAACCGGCGATCGCCAGCAGGCCCGCGACCACGAAATTGGTGGTCTGGATCCAGCCGGGGGAGCCGTTGGCGAGCATGCTCAGCGGATGCCGCGTGATGTCGTACCCGTCCCGCACCGCGGCCTGGGCGAGGGAGACGACCGCCCAGAGCGGGCCCGCCGCGGCCCCGGCGGCGAGCCCGGCCCGCGCCCGGCGCCCCGACAGGGCGGCAGCGACACCGGCGGGGGACACAGCGGTGGTGGTGAGGCTCATGGCAGACATCCCTTCGCGGCGGGGCCGTCCCCGCCTCCTCGTTGCTCACCCCTGCGTCGAAAGAACCATGCGACAGGGAATGCCCTCATTCCCTGTCGCATAGGCTGTTCGACGTCTGGGCAGAGCACGGCGATCGGACGCCGGGCCGGAACGGAAGCGAGAAGCACGATGCGGTACCTGATGATGGCCAAGGCCCCCGCCGAGCCCACCACCCCCGACGAGAAGCTCTTCACGGAGATGGCCGCGTTCATCGACGAGCTGACCGCCTCCGGAACGCTGCTCGCCACCGGTGGACTCGCCCCGGACGGAATCCGGGTCATCTCCTCCGGCGACGAGATCACCGTCACCGACGGCCCCTTCACCGAGGCCAAGGAGGCGGTCGTGGGCTTCGCCCTGGTCGAGGCCCGCGACCGGGACGAGGCGATCGAACTGGCCCGCCGCTTCCGCCGGATCGTCGGCGACGGCGAGAGCGTGATCCAGGAGGTCTTCGGCGGCTGACCCCGGCCCCGGCGGAACCAGCACAGGGAAATCGGGCGGGAGACGGGTGGGAGAGTGGTGACGGACGTCCGGGGCGCCGTCGGCGCGGTCTGGAAACAGGAGTCCGCGCGGATCGTCGCCGCTCTCACCCGCCTCGTCCACGATGTCGGACTGGCCGAGGAACTGGCCCAGGACGCCCTGGTCTCCGCCCTCGAACAGTGGCCGGGCTCCGGCGTCCCGGAGAATCCGGGCGCCTGGCTGATGGCCGTGGCCCGCCGCCGGGCCGTGGACACCATCCGCCGGGCCCGGACCCTGGAGGAGAAACAGGGCCGGCTCGCGCACGAGGCCAGGGAGCGGCAGCGGCAGGACGCGTCCCCGGGCTCCGCCGCGTACGAGGCACCCGAAGGAGCCGGACCACCGGACGGCGACCGAGACGGCGGCGGTGGCGACGGCGGCGGGGCGGGCGGGCCGGACGACGTACTGCGGCTGATGTTCCTCTCCTGCCACCCCGTCCTGCCCACGCCCGCCCGCGTCGCCCTCACCCTCCGCCTGGTCGCCGGGCTCTCCGCCGCCGAGATCGCCCGCGCCTTCCTGGTCACCGAGACGGTCGTCGCCCGCCGGATCGCCGGTGCCAAACGCACCCTCGCCGAGGCCCGGGTCCCCTTCGAACTGCCGCCGGGCCCCGAGCTGACCGAGCGGCTCTCCTCCGTACTGGAAGTCGTCTACCTGATCTTCAACGAGGGGTACACCGCCTCCGGCGGCGACGATCTGCTCCGCCCCGGGCTCACCCTCGAAGCACTCCGGCTCGGCAGACTGCTGGCCGGCCTCGCCCCCGCCGAGCCCGAAGTCCACGGGCTGGTCGCCCTGATGGAGATCCAGGAGTCCCGGGCCGGCGCCCGCACCGGCCCCGCCGGCGAACCCGTCCCGCTCCACGAGCAGAACCGCGGCCGCTGGGACCCTCTGCTGATCCGCCGAGGCTTCGCGGCGATGCTCCGGGCCCGCGACACCGCCCGCGCGGCGGGCGGACCGCCGGGGCCGTACACCCTCCAGGCCGCGATCGCCGTCACCCACGCCCAGGCGCCCACGGCCGCGGACACCGACTGGGCGGGGATCGCCGGGCTGTACGAGTCCCTGGTACGGCTGCTGCCCACCCCGGTCGTCCGGCTCAACCGGGCCGTCGCCGTCGGCCATGCCCACGGCCCGCGGGCCGGGCTCGCCCTCGTCGACGGGCTGGCCGCCGATCCCGCCCTGCGCGACTACCACCTGCTGCCGGGGGTACGGGGCGATCTGCTGGTCCGGCTCGGCCGCTACGACGAGGCCCGCCACGAGTTCGAACGGGCCGCCGCCCTCACCGCGAACACCGCCGAACGGGCCTTCCTGCTCCGCCGCGCGGACACCGCGGCCCTCGCCGGAGCCCATAGCGCGCCCCCGGACGGCACCACCGGCGCACCCGGTCTCGCCGCCGCGGCCGACGCCTTCCTCGCGCACAGCTGCCTCGACCCCGCGAGCGTGCGCTCCTACGCCCAGACCCTGACCCGGCTGCGCCGCACCCTCGGTGACGGCTTCCCCCTGTCCGGACTCACCCCCGAAACCGTCGAGCGGGCCTTCACCACCGCCTGGTCGACGGCCGCGCCTGCCACCTGGAACCGGCACCGCTCGGCGTTCCGCTCCTTCGCCGCATGGGTGCCGCTGGACCCGGCCGCCGCCCAGGGCCCGCCGCGGCGCTCCGGCACCCCGGCCGCGGTCCGCCCGATCTCCCCGGAGGCACTCGGCGCGCTCTGGAGCCGCCCCGGACTCCCGCTGCGCGAACGGACCCTGTGGCGGCTGCTGTACGAATCGGGGGCGCCGGTGACCGCCGTACTCGCCCTCGATGTGCCCGATCTGGACCGGGACGACCGCCGGGCCCGGTCGGGACGGCGTCCGATCGCCTGGCGGTCGGGGGCGGCGCGGCTGCTCGACGAACTGATCGGAGACCGTACCGAAGGCCCGGTGTTCCTCACCGGGCGCCGCGCGGGCCCCGCACGGAAGGCGGCTGCCGTCGACCCGGGGACGGGCCGGGCGCGCCTGAGCTACGAACGCGCCGAGTACCTCTTCAAACGGACCGGCGCCGCGCTCGACCCCGACGGCGGCGACTGGACCCTGAAACGGCTCGGCCGCTCGGGCCGGAACGGCCTCGCCCCCTGAAACGGAAGGGGACCGGGCCCACGGCCCGGTCCCCCCTCACGGCTGTTCGTCAGGCGCTCAGCACTGCACCGACGACGCGGTGTCGTTCTCGTTCCCGGGGAGGTTCACCCGGTAGCCGTTGCGCATGTCGTGGATGGCGCCGCCCTTGTAGGCGTCGACCCACCAGTAGCAGGTGGTACCGGAATCGTTGGACCACGACGACATCTGATCGTTGAATCCGTAGTCCCCGAGGTAGCCGATGCCGTCACCCCGCTTGATGGCGATCCCGCCGCCGGTGAAGTTGACGTCCCGGTAGAGACAGAGGCTGTTGGACGGACAGTTGGAGCCGGAGAAGCCCACGGGTGCGGCCGCCGCCGGGCTCGGCGTCTTCGCCGGAGCGGTGGTGGCGGTGGCGGACGGCGCGGCGGCCAGTCCCGCGGTGAGCGCAACCGCGGCGGCGGCGACGGCGATACGGCGCATGGTGGAACCTCCTGGTCGAGGCGGAGAGCACCGGGTTCTCCCGGCGCCCCGGGGAACGCTGTCCATGCCCCGAACCCCCCAACCTCGGCCGTCACCCGGATGGCCCCGGCGTGCGGGGGTGCGGGTGGTGCCGTCGTACGGACACGAGCGCGGCGGCGCCCGAGGGCAACCGCCGCGCTCCGTACGGCCCGTGAGCGCCCCGATCAGGCGACTCCCGCCCGCTCGCGCGCGGGGAGCAGCCTCGCCAGCAGCCCGGACCGGCCGGCCCCCAGCGGACCGAGGACCGCGAGGATCAGGACGTATCCGGCGATGAAGGGGGAGAGCCGGTCGTCGAGTCCGGCCGCTGCCGCCATCGTGGCGAGGATCAGCGCGAACTCGCCCCGCGCCAGCAGGGTGGTGGAGATGTTCGCGGCGGGCTCCGGCCCGAAACCGTACATCCGGGCCGCGGCGACACCCGCCAGGACGTTCATCGCCAGGGTCACGGCGACCGCGGCGAGCACCGGCCAGAGCACGGCCGGCAGATCGCCCGGGTCGATGGAGAGGCCGAAGGCGAAGAAGAAGATCGCGCCGAAGGCGTCCCGCAGCGGATGGACCAGCTTCCGGATCCGGTCCCCGGACGCGGTGCTGCCCAGCATCAGACCGACCATGAAGGCGCCGATGGCGTCCGCGACCCCGAACCACTCCGAGACCCCGGCGAGGAAGACCGCAGCGCCCAGGAAGGAGATGACGAGCAGCTCGTCGTCGCGGGTGTCGATGAGCCGGCTCACGACCCGGGTGCCGAACCGGGCGGCCAGCGCCAGCAGCAGCAGGAAGCCGAAGGCCTTACCGGCGTCCATCACAGCGGCCGACAGGCTGTCCGCGCCGGACAGGATCGGCTGGAGCGCGGCCAGATAGAGCGCCAGGAAGATGTCCTCGACCACGATGATGCCGAGGATCGGTTTGGTCTCGGGGTTGCCGATCCGGCCGAGGTCGACGAGGACCTTCGTCACGATCGCCGACGAGGAGATGCCGAGGACACCGGCGAGGACCAGCGCCTCGGAGGTCCCCCAGCCCAGGGCGAACCCGAAGGCGAGTCCGGCGCCGACGTTCAGCGCGAGATAGGTGCCCCCGGCCAGCGCCATGCGGCGGCCGCCGCGCTTGAGGTCGTCGAGGTGGAATTCGAGACCCAGGTAGAAGAGGAGGAGGACCAGACCCAGCGCGGAGAGCATCTCCAGGTCGTGCGGATCGGAGACCAGGACGATGCCCGGTGTGTGCGGGCCGAGAAGGATTCCGGCCAGGATGAACAGGGGGATCGTCGGCAGCCCTATCCGGCCGCCGAGCCGGGCGAGGAAGGCGGCCGCGAGGAAGGCGCCGCCCATGGCGATGAGGGTGTCTGCGTGTCCGATGGCTCAATCCTTCGCGGTTTCGCCGGCCTGCGGTGACGGGGACGGAGCGGCCGGCTGGGGACGAGTCAAGAGGGCGTCAAGGAACCGTCAGTAATTAGTTTACCAAATGATTGATGTCCGCAACTAATCGGGGTCGTACGTCCCCGGACGCCCCGCCGCCGCCGAGCCGGACCCGCAGCTCCGGGCGCCCTGCCGATACCGGGGCCGCCGGCCGACCGCGGCCGGCCCCTGCCGTAAAACCGGCCGGATTCCGCTCACGGAAGAATCCGTTCCGGATCGGCATGGACCGCGCCGCCGCTGGTCACGATCTCCCGCAGGCGCGGGAGCCCCGCCGGGTGGCCACCGGGCTCCCGTCAATGGGGGCCCTGCCCTCGCGAGACCGAGCGACCGAGAGTGTGATCAGTGTGGCGATTTCCCTGTCCGTGGTGCTCCTGATGGGCATCGTCCTGGTGCTGCTGATGCGCTCGGGGGCGCTCAAGGCCGGACCCGCCCTCGCGGCCGTCCTCTTCGGCTTCTTCCTGGCCTCGACCGGAATGGCCCCGGACATCCGCGAGTTCCTCGACTCCCTCGCCGACAGCATCAGCGGCATCAGCTTCTGACCCGGCCCCGGGGACCCGGCGGCCGCGGCCCGCGGAGTCCGGGGGCGGACAGCACAAAGGCCCGTGGCCGGTTCGGAAACCGGCCACGGGCCTTCGTCATGGAGCGGGCGACGGGAATCGAACCCGCGTAGCCAGTTTGGAAGACTGGGGCTCTACCATTGAGCTACGCCCGCGAGCGCCACTGATGGCGCCGTACCGCAGGTCCGCGGCACGAAGAGCATCGTAGCGG
Organism: Streptomyces sp. NPDC094448; assembly: GCF_044763775.1. NCBI lineage: Bacteria > Bacillati > Actinomycetota > Actinomycetes > Kitasatosporales > Streptomycetaceae > Streptomyces > Streptomyces sp. NPDC094448. The sequence continues at coordinate 6,118 of NZ_JBIWGU010000010.1, forward strand.
GTTCCGGGCGCCCCCCGCACACCCGTACTGCCGCGAGCGGCCCTGAAACCCCCGGTACCTCCCGGCGTCCGCCTCCGCATCCCCTCCGTGCCTCCGTGCGCCCTGTCTCTGCACGTAATAACCAGCGGCCGGACGGCCTGCGAACATGTACCCTACGTGTCGCACCGACGGGGTGTGGCGCAGCTTGGTAGCGCGTCCGCTTTGGGAGCGGAAGGTCGTCGGTTCGAATCCGGCCACCCCGACCACCGTCATCAGCGCCCCGCAAGATCGCATTGTGGGGCGCATCCTGCATGCAGCTACTATGCAAACTGCGTGCCCGCGTGTCCGAACACGGGCCGGTGCCGAAGCGGCTCGTGCCAGAGGCCCGGGCCGGCGAGCCGAGCCGCTCCGAGCGGGCGGGACGTGGCACGACCCCAGAATTCAGCCATCAAGGAGACCGAACCGTGAAGAGCGCCGTGGAGACCCTGAACCCGACCCGGGTTCGGCTCACTGTCGAGGTGCCCTTCGAGGAGCTCAAGGACAGCCTCGACGCGGCGTACAAGAAGATCAACCAGCAGGTCACGGTCAAGGGCTTCCGCAAGGGCAAGATCCCGGCCCGGGTGATCGACCAGCGGTTCGGCCGTGGTGCGGTCCTGGAGGAGGCGGTCAACGACGCGCTTCCGAAGTTCTACTCCGAGGCGGTCCGTGAGGCGGAGATCAACCCGCTGGGCCAGCCCGAGGTGGACATCACCGAGCTGAAGGACGGCGAGACGCTGAACTTCACCGCCGAGGTCGACGTGCGGCCCGAGATCGAGATCCCGGACTACTCCGGCATCGAGGTCGAGGTCGACGCGGTCGAGGTCACCGACGAGGACATCGACAAGTCGGTCGAGCAGCTCCGTGAGCGCTTCGTCACCACCACCCCGGTCGAGCGCGCCGCCGCCGACGGCGACACGGTCACCGTCGACCTGGAGGCCAAGGTCGACGGCGAGGTCCTCGCCGACGGCGTGGCGAGCGGTGTCTCCTACACCATCGGCTCCGGCGAGCTGCTCGACGGCATCGACGACGCCGTGAAGGGCCTGGAGGCCGGTGGCGAGGCCACCTTCACCTCCGAGCTGAAGGGCGGCTCCGCCGCGGGCAAGGAGGCCGAGGTCACCGTCAAGGTCACCCAGGTCTCCGCCCGTGAGCTGCCCGCGCTGGACGACGACTTCGCCCAGCTGGCGAGCGAGTTCGACACCTTCGAGGAGCTGCGCGCCGACAGCCGCAAGCGCCTGGAGAACATGAAGGCCTACGACCAGGCCACCCAGGCCCAGGAGCGGGTCCTCGACGAGCTGCTGAAGATCACCGAGGTGCCCATCCCCGAGAAGCTGCTCGAGGACGAGGTCAACACCCGCAAGCACAACCTGGAGCACCACCAGCTCGGCCAGATGGGCCTCGACCTGGCGAAGTACCTGGAGATCCAGGGCAAGACCGTCGAGGAGTTCGAGAACGAGAGCCGCGAGCAGGCGATCAAGGGCATCAAGACCCAGTTCGTCCTCGACGAGCTGGTCTCCAAGGAGAAGCTGAACGTCAGCCAGGAGGAGCTGACCGAGCACCTCATGCGCCGTGCGGCTTCCTCCGGCATGAGCCCCGACCAGTTCGCCCAGGCCGTCGTCGAGGGCGGCCAGGTCCCGATGCTGGTCGGCGAGGTCGCCCGCGGTAAGGCGCTGGCCGTGGTCGTCGAGGCCGCCAAGGTCGTCGACACCAACGGCGAGGTCGTGGACCTCGAAGACGAGGACGAGACCGAGACCGCCGCCGAGGCCGTCGAGGCCGTGGTCGACGCCGACGCCGACACCGAGGCGGAGAAGGACGGCAAGGCCGAGGCGTAAGCACCCCGGGGACGGCCCCCGGGCCGCCCCCAGGAACGCCGGCAGGGCCCGGACGCACACCGCGTCCGGGCCCTGCCCTTTGGCTCCCCCCGGGCCCGCCCGCGCCCCGCCGCGGCCGCATTCCCGCGGGGGTGACCTTGCGCTCCGAGCGAACAGTTCGGGAACCGGGATGGCGTTGTCCGACCTGCGCGTTAGGGTCCATGAATACGAGGGGCAGGCGAGTATCCCGCCCCCGGCTGAAAAGACGCTGAGACGGCGGGCAGCCGTCAGAGACGAGCAGGTGGACACGTGACGAACCTGATGCCCCAAGCCGCCGGTGAGCCGTCCCTCGGTGGCCTCGGCGACCATGTCTTCAACCGACTGCTCGGCGAGCGCATCGTCTACCTCGGCCAGCAGGTCGACGACGATATCGCGAACAAGATCACCGCACAGATGCTGCTCCTGGCCGCCGACCCGGAGAAGGACATCTACCTCTACATCAACAGCCCCGGTGGCTCCGTGACGGCCGGTATGGCGGTCTACGACACCATGCAGTTCATCCCGAACGACGTGGTCACCATCGGTATGGGCATGGCGGCCTCGATGGGCCAGTTCCTGCTGACCGGCGGCACCCCCGGCAAGCGCTTCGCGCTGCCGAACACCGACATCCTGATGCACCAGGGTTCGGCCGGCCTCGGCGGCACCGCCTCCGACATCAAGATCCAGGCCGAGTACCTGCTCCGTACCAAGCAGCGCATGGCGGAGATCACCGCCCGTCACTCCGGCCAGACCGTGGAGGCGATCCTGCGCGACGGCGACCGCGACCGCTGGTTCACCGCCGAGGAGGCCAAGGCGTACGGCCTCATCGACGACATCATGTCGTCCGCGTCGAACGTCCCGGGCGGTGGCGGTACCGGCGCCTGAGCGACCGCGCACCCCACCGCACAGCCACCCGGCCCGCGGCGGCGCCCCCGAAGGCGCCACCGGGCCCATCGAACCGGAAGGCCGAGAACACCCCATGAGCACCTTCTCCGCGAGCGGCCTCTACACCGGCCCGCAGCCGGACAGCCGCTATGTCGTCCCCCGCTTCGTCGAGCGCACCTCCCAGGGCGTGCGCGAGTACGACCCGTACGCGAAGCTCTTCGAGGAGCGCGTGATCTTCCTCGGGGTCCAGATCGACGACGCCTCCGCCAACGACGTCATGGCCCAGCTGCTGTGCCTGGAGTCGATGGACCCCGACCGGGACATCTCCATCTACATCAACAGCCCCGGCGGCTCCTTCACGGCGCTGACCGCGATCTACGACACGATGCAGTTCGTGAAGCCCGATATCCAGACCGTCTGCATGGGCCAGGCGGCCTCGGCCGCGGCCGTGCTGCTGGCCGCCGGCACCCCCGGCAAGCGGATGGCCCTGCCGCACGCCCGGGTGCTGATCCACCAGCCGTCCTCGCAGACCGGCCGGGAGCAGCTCTCCGACCTGGAGATCGCCGCCAACGAGATCCTCCGGATGCGCAGCCAGCTGGAGGAGATGCTCTCCAAGCACTCCACCACCCCGCTGGAGAAGGTCCGCGACGATATCGAGCGCGACAAGATCCTGACCGCCGAGGACGCCCTGGCGTACGGTCTGATCGACCAGATCGTGTCCACCCGCAAGAGCACGGCGGCCGCAGCCGTCTGACCCGGTGCCGTCACTCCTGGCGCGGTGCACGACAATGTGAACCGCGCCAAGAGGGGCCCGAACGAGGGCCCCGGCACGGTACCGTCGAATATGAGGCACCAGGAGCGGCTGCACCAGGCCGCTCCCAGGCGAAGGGGAAGCACCTCGTGGCACGCATCGGTGACGGCGGCGATCTGCTCAAGTGCTCGTTCTGCGGAAAGAGCCAGAAGCAGGTGAAGAAGCTCATCGCAGGCCCCGGTGTGTACATCTGCGACGAGTGCATCGAACTCTGCAACGAGATCATCGAGGAGGAGCTGGCCGAGACCTCCGAGGTGCGCTGGGAGGAACTGCCCAAGCCGCGCGAGATCTACGAGTTCCTGGAGGGGTACGTCGTCGGGCAGGAGCCCGCGAAGAAGGCCCTCTCCGTCGCGGTCTACAACCACTACAAGCGGGTGCAGGCCGGTGAGACCGGCGGGCCGAACGGCCGGGACGACGCCATCGAGCTGGCCAAGTCCAATATCCTGCTCCTCGGCCCCACGGGCTCCGGCAAGACCCTGCTCGCCCAGACCCTCGCCCGGATGCTGAACGTCCCGTTCGCCATCGCCGACGCCACGGCCCTCACCGAGGCCGGCTATGTCGGTGAGGACGTCGAGAACATCCTGCTGAAGCTCATTCAGGCCGCCGACTACGACGTCAAGAAGGCCGAGACCGGGATCATCTACATCGACGAGATCGACAAGGTCGCCCGTAAGAGCGAAAACCCGTCGATCACCCGGGACGTCAGCGGCGAAGGGGTCCAGCAGGCGCTGCTGAAGATCCTGGAGGGCACCACCGCCTCCGTACCGCCGCAGGGCGGGCGGAAGCACCCGCACCAGGAGTTCATCCAGATCGACACCACGAACGTGCTGTTCATCGTCGGTGGCGCCTTCGCCGGTCTGGAGAAGATCATCGAGTCCCGGGCCGGGGCCAAGGGCATCGGCTTCGGCGCCACCATCCGCTCCAAGCGGGAGATCGAAGCCAGCGACCAGTTCCAGGAGGTCATGCCCGAGGACCTGGTGAAGTTCGGGATGATCCCCGAGTTCATCGGCCGCCTCCCGGTCATCACCTCGGTCCACAACCTCGACCGCGAGGCGCTGCTGAAGATCCTGGTCGAGCCGCGCAACGCCCTGGTCAAGCAGTACCAGCGGCTGTTCGAACTCGACGGGGTCGAGCTGGACTTCGACCGCCCGGCCCTGGAGGCCATCGCCGACCAGGCGATCCTGCGCGGCACCGGCGCCCGTGGGCTGCGCGCCATCATGGAGGAGGTCCTCCAGTCGGTGATGTACGAGGTGCCGTCCCGTAAGGACGTCGCCCGCGTGGTGATCACCGCCGATGTGGTCCGCGACCATGTGAACCCCACCCTGGTGCCCCGGATCGTCCAGAGCGACGGCCGCCACGAGAAGTCGGCGTAACTCCCGCCCGGCGCCCCCGGGTTCCGACGGCAGCGACCCCCGTCCTCCGTACCGTTGTGTACGGAGGACGGGGGTCGGCCCGTCGGCGGGGAGGTATCAGAGCTTGGTACGCGAGTTGTTGTAGAGCTTCGCCGCCAGATCCGCCAGCTTGTCCGTCGCCATCGGCTTCGCCGGGCTGCCCTTGCCCGAGAGCATCGACAGCTCCATATGCATCACCACGACCACACTGCTGTAGTCGGCCCAGACGCACATGGGGACCTCGAACTCCTGCTTTCCCGAGGAGTCCTTGGCGCTCTGGCACTTCATCACGGCACCGCTGAAGTTCTTCGGCCGCACCGCCTCGCGGCTGCCGAGGAGCTTGACGTTGCCTTCCTTGGCGGCGTCCTTCTCCACCATCGCGAAGTACTTGTCGGCCGCCTGCTCGGGCTGGTCGACCTTGCCCCAGAAGCCGGTCAGCACCAGCATTCTGCCGCTCGCCGGATCGGCCCCCGCCTGGTAGCCCGCGGCCACCTGCCGGGGGTCCTCGATACCGATCGACTCCGCGCTCCTGCGGTCCGACTCCTTCATCTGCCGGTTGCCGGAGTCGCTCTTGCGCGCGTACTCGTCCACCTCGGCGGCCGGGGTGATCTTGTAGCCGCGGGTGCTGTCCGCGACCCCGCCGGAACCGTCGCCGTCACCCGAGAACAGCAGATAGCCACCGCCGCCGAGGACCGCGAGCGCCACCACGGCCGCGGCTATGACCAGACCGGTCTTCTTCTTCCGCGGCGCGTCCGGCACCGGCGGCTGCCCCGGGTACCCGGGCTGCTGACCGTACGGCCCCGGCTGCTGCGGCGGACCCCACTGACCGGGCTGCTGCGGCACACCAGGAGCACCAGGAGCCCCGGGAGCAGCGGGCTGTCCCGGCTGGGCGTACGGATTCGGTCCGCCCTGCTGGGGGAATCCATAGCCACCGCCCTGCTGCTGTCCGTAGGGCCCCGGCTGCCCGGGAGGCTGCTGCGGGTAGCCGTAACCGGGCTGCGGCGCCGGGGGCTGCTGCCCGTAGGGCCCCGGCTGGTTGTGACTCATCCTCTGACTTCCCCCTGTGGGTCCGCTTATCCGGACCTCACATCCTCGCCCACGAGGCGTTTTCCGCGGGCGACGGGGGTCACACCGTTACCGAACCTTCCCGTTTCCGTACAGCCCTGTGACACCCCCTAGACTGAGTCCGTGACCGAGAACACTCAGCAGCAGCCAGCCAGCACCCCCGAACTGCCGACCCAGTACGCGCCGGCCGAGGTAGAGGGGACGCTGTACGAGCGCTGGGTAGGACGCGGTTACTTCGAAGCGGACGCCAAGAGCGACAAGACCCCGTACACCGTCGTCATTCCGCCGCCGAACGTCACCGGCTCCCTCCATATGGGCCACGCCTTCGAGCACACCCTGATCGACGCCCTCACCCGCCGGAAGCGGATGCAGGGGTACGAGACGCTCTGGCAGCCCGGTATGGACCACGCCGGCATCGCCACCCAGAACGTCGTCGAGCGGGAGCTGGCCAAGGAGGGCAAGTCCCGCCACGATCTGGGCCGGGAGGCGTTCGTCGAACGCGTCTGGCAGTGGAAGGCCGAGTCCGGCGGCCAGATCCAGGGCCAGATGCGCCGCCTCGGTGAGGGCGTCGCCTGGAGCCGGGACCGCTTCACCATGGACGAGGGCCTGTCCCGGGCCGTCCGTTCCGTCTTCAAGAAGATGTACGACGACGGGCTGATCTACCGCGCCGAGCGCATCATCAACTGGTGCCCGCGCTGTCTGACGGCCATCTCCGATATCGAGGTCGACTACCAGGACGACGAGGGCGAGCTGGTCTCGCTGAAGTACGGCGAGGGGGACGAGACCCTCGTCGTGGCGACCACCCGCGCCGAGACGATGCTCGGCGACACCGCGGTCGCCGTCCACCCCGACGACGAGCGGTACGCCCACCTCATCGGAAAGCGCATCAAGCTGCCGCTGACCGACCGCACCATCCCCGTCGTCGCCGACACCCATGTCGACCCCGAGTTCGGCACCGGCGCCGTCAAGGTGACCCCCGCCCACGACCCCAACGACTTCGCCATCGGCCAGCGCCACGGCCTGGAGTCCATCGAGGTCCTCGACGAGCGCGGCATCATCACCGTCCACGGCCCCTTCCAGGGCCTGGACCGCTTCGAGGCCCGCTCGGCGATCGTCGCCGCGCTGCGCGCCGAGGGCCGGATCGTGGCCGAGAAGCGGCCGTACACCCACTCCGTCGGCCACTGCTCCCGCTGCCGCACCACCCTGGAGCCGAGGGTCTCCCTCCAGTGGTGGGTCAAGGTCGAGCCGCTCGCCAAGGCCGCGGGCGACGCCGTCCGCGAGGGCAAGGTCGCCATCCACCCGGCCGATATGACCCAGCGGTACTACGACTGGGTCGACAACATGCACGACTGGTGCATCTCGCGCCAGCTGTGGTGGGGCCACCGGATCCCCGTCTGGCACGGCCCGAACGGCGAGATGGTCGCCGTCGGCCCCGACGAGGAGCCGCCGGCGGGCGAGGGCTGGGAGCAGGACCCCGATGTCCTCGACACCTGGTTCTCCTCCGGACTGTGGCCCTTCTCCACCCTGGGCTGGCCCGAGCAGACCCCCGACCTGGAGAAGTTCTACTCCACCGATGTCCTGGTCACCGGCTACGACCTGATGTTCTTCTGGGTCGCCCGGATGATGATGTTCGGTCTGTACGCGATGGACGGCGAGCCCCCGTTCCGTACGGTCGCCTTCCACGGCATGGTCCGCGACGAGTTCGGCAAGAAGATGTCGAAATCGGCGGGGAACACCGTCAATCCGCTGGACTGGATGGACACCTACGGCTCCGACGCGGTCCGCTTCACCCTGGCCCGCGGCGCCAACCCGGGCACCGACGTCCCGATCGGCGAGGACTGGGTCCAGGCGTCCCGCAACTTCGCCAACAAGATCTGGAACGCCACCCGGTTCGCCCTGATGAACGGCGCCACGGTGGAGGGCGGACTGCCCTCGGCCGAGGAGCTGTCGGCGGCCGACCGGTGGATCCTGTCCCGGCTCAACAAGACCGTCGCCGACGTCGACGCGTTCTACGACGACTACCAGTTCGCCAAGTTGTCGGACGCGCTCTACCACTTCGCGTGGGACGAGGTCTTCGACTGGTACGTCGAGCTCTCCAAGACCACCTACTTCGCCGGCGGCGACCAGGCGAAGGTGTCCGCCCGGGTCCTCGGCGAGGTGCTGGACGTCAGCCTGCGGCTGCTCCACCCGGTGATGCCGTTCGTCACCGAGGCCCTGTGGACCACGCTCACCGGCCGTGAGTCCGTGGTCGTCGCGGACTGGCCCGCCGACAGCGGTTTCCGCGACGAGGCCGCCGAGCGCGAGATCGAACTGGTCCAGCGGCTGGTCACCGAGGTCCGCCGGTTCCGTTCCGACCAGGGCCTTCAGCCCGGCCAGAAGGTGCCCGCCCGGCTCGACCTGACGGGTACCTCCCTCGCCCCGCACGAGGCGGCCATCCGCCAGCTGCTCCGGCTCCAGCCGGAGGGCGAGTCCTTCAGCGCCACGGCGACCCTGCCGGTGGCCGGGGCGACCGTCGCCCTCGACCTCTCGGGCACCATCGACGTGGCCGCGGAGCGCAAGCGGCTCGCGAAGGACCTGGCGGCCGCCGAGAAGGAGAAGGCGCAGGCCGAGGCGAAGCTGGGCAACGAGGCGTTTCTGGCGAAGGCGCCGGACCAGGTGGTCGACAAGATCCGCGGCCGGCTGTCGTCGGCGGAGGCGGACATCGCCCGCATCACCAACCAGCTGGCCGGCCTCCCCGCTGCCTGACCCCCGGGGGCTCGCCCCCACCCGCCCCTGGACCCCGGGCCCGCCCCGAGGCTCCGGGGGCGTCCCCTTTTTCCCGGGCCGGTGAGAGTGGGCAGCCAGGGCCCTGGGGCCGGAGTCTGCACGGCGCTGGAACACAGGTACCCAGGGGCGCTGGGGGTCCCCCCATTGCCGAAGGCATAGGGGGAGGAACTGCGCGAACGGCCACGACGGCGCAGCGGTCGGAACTCCTGTCTCACTGCTGCGGCGGGATGCCGCCGCCCTGAGCCATCGGCCGCATGTGCCGGGAACGCTCGTCGCCGGACCACCTGCCGTGGACGGCTGGTCGCGCAGTTCTCCCCCTACGCCCGGCGGCGTGGGAGGTACCCCCAGCGCCCCTGGGTCCTCGTACTCCAGCGCCCTGCACATCCGGCCCGGGTGGCTCCGGGTGCCCGCCGGCTCCGGGTCCGGTGGTGTGCGCCCCCCAGCGGGCCCAGGTGCTCGTGCCACGGCACCTGGTGCATTCAGCTACCGGAGACGCCCCGGGGTCGATGCCCCTGGGAGGGGCCGGGCCCCGGGCGCGGAGCCCCCGGATGCGCCCCGCCCAGGGGACGGCACGCATCATGGGGGCATGTCGCCCGCACGGTACGCCGCACTCCGCCTCGTCGCGGCGGTGCGCGGGCGCACCCGCCGCTGGGCCGCGTCGCCGCCCGCGCTCGATGTGATCGCGGCCGTCAGCTGCTTCTCGCTGATGGTGCTCGACGTCCCCGGGCTCGCCAGGGCCGACAACTCGCTGACCGGCTTCACCGCGACCCTGGTGCTCGCCGCCGGGGCGTCGACCCTGGTGCTGCGGCGCCGGGCGCCCTGGGTGCCGTACGCCGTGGCGCTCGGGCTGCTGGGCTGGCTGCACGAGCTGACCCTCATCCAGTTCGCGCTCTACTCGCTGGGCCGGTTCCGGGGGCGGGCGGCGGCCGTGGTGGCGACAGCCGGCTATGTCGTCGTCGCGTACGCCCTGTTCCTGCTGCCCGGCTGGCCGGCGTACCGCGCGGACTCCCTCAGCTCGTTCCTCGGTCTGGTCCTGCCGATCGGGGTGCTCGCTGCCGGGGTCGGTATCGCGGCGTACCGGCAGGATCTGGTCCGGGAGCTACAGGCCGAGCGGGCCCGTACCGCCGCGGTCGAAGCGGTCCAGAACGAGCGGATCTCGGTGGCCAGGGATGTCCACGATCTGGTCGGCCGGGAGCTGACGGTGCTGGCGGTACGGGCCGAGGTGCTGGCCGCCCGGGCCCGCGGGGGCGCCCATCAGAAGGACTTCGAGGAGCTGGCGGACACGGCCCGGCGGGCCCATCTGATGCTCAACGACACCCTGGTGCACCGGGCCGACGAGCGGACGGCGACACCCGGTCTCGACGGTCTGGCGGCGCTGGCCGCCGAGAGCGGGGCGATGGGCAGCCCGGTGGTGCTGCGGATCGCGGACGCCGCGTACGCGCTGTCGCCGCTGCGCCAGGCCGCGGTCTACCGGGTGGTGCAGGAGTGTCTGACGAATGCCGCGAAGCACGCTCCGGGGGAGCGCGTGACGGTGGCCATCGGCCTCGACGGCGCCCGGCTGCGCGTGGTGGTCCGCAACCCCCTCCCGGCCGCGGCGCCGCTCACCGAACCGGTCTCCAGCGGCACCGGTACCTTCTCCATGCGGGAGCGCGTCGCCAGCATGGGCGGGGAGCTGGCCGCGGGGCCGGACGCGGACGTCTGGGAGGTGGTCGCCGTCCTCCCGGCGGGCCGCCCGCCCGCCGCGCCGTGAACCCCTGGAAGTGATCACCTGCCTGCCGCCTAGACTGGGTCCGTGAGTGAGCATCCCGCCGACCCCCAGCCGAACGACCCCCAGCCGAACGAGCCCCGGGCGCACGAGCCGGAGCCGTACGAGCGTGACGTCTTCGACGAGATCGTCGATACGGAGACCGACCGCGATCCCGACCTCGCGGTGATCGAAGCGGGCAGCCGTACGCTGCGTGCCCAGGCCGGTCCGCCGGACGCCCAGGTTCCGGAGCCGCCCGCGGACCCGCAGGTCGCCGCCGCGCTGCGGGCCGTGGAGACCGAGCTGGCCTCGCGCTGGGGCGAGACGAAGCTGGAGCCCTCGGTACAGCGGATCGCGGCACTGATGGACGTGCTGGGCGAGCCCCAGCGGGCGTACCCCTCCATCCACATCACCGGCACCAACGGCAAGACGTCCACGGCCCGGATGGTCGAGGCGCTGCTCGCCGCTTTCGATCTGCGGACCGGCCGCTACACCTCGCCGCATGTGCGTTCCGTCACCGAGCGGATCAGCCTCGACGGTTCGCCGGTGAGCGCCGAGCGGTTCGTCTCGGTGTACGAGGACGTCAAGCCGTACGTGGAGATGGTGGACGCGGCGGAGGACTACCGCCTTTCGTTCTTCGAGGTGCTGACCGGTATGGCGTACGCGGCGTTCGCGGACGCTCCGGTCGATGTGGCCGTCGTCGAGGTCGGCATGGGCGGGACCTGGGACGCGACCAATGTCATCGACGCTTCGGTGGCCGTGGTGACGCCCATCGACCTGGACCACACCGACCGTCTGGGCAGTACGCCCGGCGAGATCGCCGCCGAGAAGTCGGGGATCGTCAAGCAGGGGGCGACGGTCGTCCTGGCCCAGCAGCCGGTGGACGCGGCGCAGGTGCTGCTGAAGAAGGCCGTCGAGGTGGATGCGACGGTGGCCCGTGAGGGCATGGAGTTCGGGATCGTGTCCCGGGAGGTCGCGGTCGGCGGCCAGCTGCTGACCCTGCGCGGTCTCGGCGGCGAGTACCCCGAGGTCTTCCTGCCGCTCTACGGCGCCCACCAGGCGCACAACGCGGCGGTGGCGCTCGCCGCGGTCGAGGCCTTCTTCGGGGTGGGCGCGGACCACGCGCGGGTGCTGGACATCGACACGGTCCGCCGGGCCTTCGCCTCGGTCTCCAGCCCGGCGCGGCTGGAAGTGGTGCGGCGCAGTCCGACCGTGGTGCTGGACGCGGCGCACAATCCGGCCGGTGCCAGGGCGACCGCGGAGGCGGTCACGGAGGCCTTCGGCTTCTCCCGGCTGATCGGTGTCGTCGGGACCAGCGCCGGCAAGGACGTCCGCGGTCTGCTGGAGGCGTTCGAGCCGGTGTTCGCGGAGATCGTGGTCACCCGGAACTCCACCGAGCGGAGCATGGACCCCGACGAGCTGGCGGCGATCGCCGTAGAGGTCTTCGGGGAGGAGCGTGTGGTGGTGGAGCCGCAGCTCGACGAGGCCCTGGAGGCGGCGGTGACCCTCGCCGAGGAGGACGCCGAGTACGCGGGCGCCGGAGTGCTGGTGACGGGTTCGGTGTTCACGGCCGGGGAAGCCCGGCTGCTGCTGGGGAAGGGCTGACAGCCGATGCGTACGCTTGCCGCGTCCACCCTGATCGGGGAGTTCTTCGTCATCGGCTTCGCGGGCCTGGTGGCGATGAAGGACGACAGTCTGTCGATGGCCACCGTCTGGACGGTGTGCGGGATCGCCATGGCGCTGTCGCTCCTGCTCTGCGGGATGCTGACCCGGCCCGGCGGGGTGCAGCTCGGCTGGGCGCTCCAGGCCGGACTGGTCGTCAGCGGTTTCTTCGTCCCGATGATGTTCATCCTGGGCGTCTGCTTCACCGGTCTGTGGTGGGCGTCGGTCCACTACGGGCGGAAGATCGACGAGGCGAAGGCCCACTGGGCGGCGCAGGCGGAACGGATGGCACAGGCCGAGGGAGCGGGCCGCCCCGACCCGGCCTGACGGCACCGGTCGCGCCCACCACGCCGATCGCGCCAACCACGCTGTCGGGGGCCGGTCGAACGCGGTACGGGACCCGGTGCGGCTGTTCGAGTGACGGGATGTAGCCTCACACCACCGCACAGGACCGTTGCAAGGAGCCCCAGAACATGACCCAGCGCACCCTCGTCCTCCTGAAGCCGGACACGGTCCGCCGCAAGCTGGTCGGTGAGATCGTCGGCCGTATCGAGGCCAAGGCGGGCTGGACCGTCGAGGCGCTGGAGCTGCGGCAGCTCGACCGCGCGACCCTGGAGCAGCATTACGCCGAGCACATCGGCAAGGCGTTCTACGAGCCGCTGGTGGAGTTCATGCTCTCCGGTCCGGTCGTCGCGCTGGTGGTGGACGGCGAGCGGGTGATCGAAGGGATACGCCGACTGGCGGGCCCCACCGACCCGATTGCCGCAGAGCCCGGCTCCATCCGGGGGGATTTCGGCACCATCGTCCGGGAGAATCTCATCCACGCCTCGGACTCCGAGGAGTCCGCCATTCGGGAACTGAAGATCTTTTTCCCCGGTCTTTCCTGAACCCGTACTTTTCTGATCCGGCGTCAGCCCTCACCGTGACGATGGAGCCGTTCGGCGCTGTCCGGCTCCCCCAGCGGGGTCAATGGAGATCGGTGACCTGGGGCGACCGAAGGAATTCGGTCGCCCGTCGGTATATGCGGACTCTTTTCGGGAACGCATCGCTGCGACACCACGTCACCTATACAGAGGCGGTCCACCGCGCCGGTTCACCCGGTGCGGCACTACGATGGAACCCGCCACTCCACAAGCATCCACCCGCGCCCTCCTGAAGAGCCGTCAAGGCTCCGTGAAGGAAGGCCATACGCATCCTCTTGGGGAAGAACATGTCGTTCATCGGCCGTGATATGGCTGTCGACCTCGGGACCGCCAACACGCTGGTGTACGTCAGGGGCCGGGGGATCGTTCTCAACGAGCCGTCCGTGGTCGCCATCAACACGAACACCGGCGGCATTCTCGCGGTCGGTGCCGAGGCGAAGAAGATGATCGGCCGGACACCGGGCAACATCGTCGCCGTCCGGCCGTTGAAGGACGGAGTCATCGCCGACTTCGAGATCACCGAGCGGATGCTCCGATACTTCATTCTGAAGATCCACAAGCGGCGCTATCTGGCCCGTCCGCGCGTGGTGGTCTGTGTGCCCTCCGGTATCACCGGAGTCGAGCGCCGTGCCGTCATCGAGGCCTCCACCCAGGCCGGGGCCCGCCAGGTGCACATCATCGAGGAGCCCATGGCCGCGGCCATCGGCTCCGGGCTCCCGGTCCACGAGGCCACCGGCAATATGGTCGTCGACATCGGCGGCGGCACCACCGAGGTGGCCGTCATCTCCCTCGGCGGAATCGTCACGGCACAGTCCATCCGGGTGGCCGGCGACGAACTGGACAACGCGATCATCCAGCACATCAAGAAGGAGTACTCTCTCCTCCTCGGTGAGCGGACCGCCGAATCCATCAAGATCACCATCGGTTCGGCCTATGATCTCGACCAGGACGAGCACACCGAGATCCGGGGCCGCGATCTGGTCTCCGGGCTGCCCAAGACCGTGGTCATCTCGGCCGCAGAGGTCCGCAAGGCGATCGAAGAGCCGGTCAACGCCATCGTCGACGCCGTGAAGACCACCCTGGACAAGTGCCCGCCGGAACTGTCCGGCGATGTGATGGACCGGGGGATCGTCCTCACCGGCGGCGGTGCGCTGCTGCGCGGACTCGACGAGCGGCTGCGCCGGGAGACCGGAATGCCGATCCATATCGCCGAGGACCCGCTGGACTCGGTGGCGCTCGGGTCCGGCAAATGCGTCGAGGAGTTCGAGGCGCTCCAGCAGGTGCTGGACGCCCAGCCCCGCCGCTAGCCGGCCGGGGGCCGGCCCGGCGTCCGACGGTCCCGAGGGCCCTTCGGACGTACCGGATACACCGGACGTACCAACAGAAGAACGTGCAGGAAAGGCACACCGGCGGATGCGGTGTGCGAGAGGGCGACCGGCCCCGGAGCCCTGCCGGCTCCGGGGACACCCCCGGTACGGGTGCCTGCCGGCCCGTGCGCCCGATCGTTGAGCAGGACGGAAGAAACACCACATTCCGACGAGGAAGGCACGGCCGCCGCACGTGAGGGACACACGAGAGAGCCGGCTGCTCCTGGTGCTGCTGATCGCCATCGCGTTCGCACTGATCACGGTGGACATCCGCGGTGGCGAGGACTCCCCGGTCGACGGCGCCCGGCAGGCCGCCGCCACCGTCTTCGGCCCGATCCAGAACGGCGTCGCGACCGCCGTGGACCCCGTGGGCAACGCGATCGGGGCGGTACGGGACTCCGGGGAGCGGCACGACCGGATCAGCGAGCTGGAGCGCGAGAACGCCGAGCTGAAGGCCAAGCTCGGCAGCGACGACCGCAACCGCAGCCGGGCCCGGGAGCTGGACCGGCTGCTGCGCACGGCGGGCGCGGGCCAGTACCGCGTCAAGGCCGCCGAGGTCATCGCCATAGGGGCGGCCCAGGGCTTCTCCTGGACCGTCACCCTCGATGTCGGCTCCCGGGACGGCATCAAACGGGATATGACCGTCATCAACGGCGACGGTCTGGTCGGCCGGGTCACCACGGTCGGCCCCGGCACCTCCACGGTGCTGCTCGCCAGCGACCCCGGCTTCACGGTCGGCACCCGGATGGAGAAGACCGACGAACTCGGCTTCGCCACCGGACAGGGCGACCGCCCCCTGTCGGTACAGCTCCTCAACGGCAAGTCCAAGGTGAAGAAGGGCGACCGGCTGGTCACCTTCGGCTCGCAGGCGTCCCGGCCGTTCGTACCGGGCGTGCCCATCGGCGAGGTGGTCCGGGTGGACCCGCTCGGCGGCGATCTGACCCGGACCATCCATGTCCGCCCCTATGTCGGCTTCAGCCGGCTGGACATCGTCGGCATCGTGGTCTCGGCGCCGTCCAGTGATCCGCGGGACGCCGTACTGCCCGCCCGGCCGAAGGCCGTCCCGGTACCGACCGTCACCGTCACCGTGACGCCCCCCGGCACCCCGGGCGGGGCGCAGGCGGAGGGCGACGGGACCGCGGACCAGGGCACCGATCCGCAGCTCGCCGACCGGCAGCAGCCCGACGCCACGGCCACCGGCCCGGCCCCGGACCCCGGCGGCAGCCCCGGCCCCGGCCGGGACGCCGGAACCACCTCCGGCCGCACCGAAGACCAGCAGCAGGAGTAGGAGACCCGTATGCGCCTCAACCGACTGCTCCTGTCGTCCGCCCTCGTGGTGGTCGCGCTCGTCGTCCAGGTCTCCGTCCTCGCCCGGCTCCAGCTGCCGGGCGCCGTCCCCGATCTGCTGCTCCTCACCGTCCTCGGGCTGGCCTTCGTCTACGGCCATGTCACGGGCGCCCTGATCGGCTTCGGCGCCGGGCTGCTCGCCGATCTCGCACCGCCCGCCGACCACGCCGCCGGGCGGTATGCCCTGGTGCTCTGTGTGATCGGCTATCTCGCCGGTCTGGCCCGCCCCCAGGACGGCCGGCTGCGCTCGGCCACCGGACCGATGGTCGTGGTCGTCGCGGCGGCGGTCGGTTCGACCCTGCTGTACGCGGTCGTGGGCGCCCTCGTCGGTGATACGTCGGCCGGTCAGGTGGGCCTGGGCGGACTGCTGTTCAGCGCCGCGGTCTACGATCTGCTGCTCGCCCCCTTCACGGTGCCCTTGGTGATGGCGCTGGCCCGGCGGGCGGAGAACGATCCGGTCGCGGACGCCCAGAGCGGCGGCGGGGACGTCTCCGCCGGCTGGCTGGCCTCCGGCACCGGGCTGCGGATCGGCAGTCAGCGCGGCGGGCTGAGACTGCGCTCCGCCCGCTCGCGGGCCTCGCGCGCGGGCCGGATCAAGGGCGTCAAGCGGCTGTGACCGAGGGAGGGGTGCACACACCATGAGCAATATCCCGGAGACCGGGCGGACCCCCAGGGTCCAGATCCGGCTCGTCGTCATCCAGGTCCTGGTCTTCTCCCTGCTCCTCACCCTCGGCGGCCGGCTCTGGTACCTCCAGGTCCGCAACGGCCAGGAGTACACGGACGAGGCGAAGAACAACGGCGTCCAGCGGGTGGTCCAGCCCGCCGTGCGCGGTTCCGTCCTGGACGCCCGCGGGGTCGCCCTCGCCGACAACGAGACCCGGCTGGTGGTCTCCGCGTCCCGCACCGAGCTGATGAAGATGCCAGACGACGGCAAGGCCGTCCTCACCCGGCTGGCGGCGGTCCTCGGCATGACGCCGAAGGAGGTCATGGACAAGGTCCGGCTCTGTGACTCCAAGACCCCCAAACCGTGCTGGAACGGCTCCCCGTACCAGCCGATCCCGGTCACCGACGAGGCGACCACCCAGCAGGCGCTCCAGATCCGCGAACGCGCCGAGGACTTCGACGGCATCACCGCCGAGCCCACCGCCGTCCGCCGCTACACCGCCCCCGGCAAGGCCAACACCGCCCAGGTCCTCGGCTATCTCTCGCCCGTCACCGACGCCGAGATCGAGAAGGCCAAGGACAGCGATTCGCCCTATCTCCGCTCCGACCAGGTCGGCCGCTCCGGTATCGAACGCACCTACGACAAGGCGCTGCGCGGAAAGGCCGGGATCACCCGCTACGAGGTCGACAACCTCGGCCGGGTGATCGGCGAGGCGGCCCACGACAAGGCGCGGGCCGGATCCAATCTGGTGACGTCCATCGACGCCCGGGTGCAGGCGGTCGCCGAGTACGAACTCAACGAGGCGATGAAGACCGCCCGCAAGGAGGTCGACCGCAACACCCGCGAGAACTACAAAGCCGACGCGGGCGCGGTCGTGGTGATGGAGAACAAGACCGGCCGGGTGATCTCGATGGCCTCCCTGCCGACGTACGACCCCAATGCCTGGGTCGGCGGTATCTCGGCCAAGGACTACGCCGCCCTGACCAGCACCGACTCCAACTTCCCGCTGCTCAACCGGGCCATTCAGGGACAGGCGGCGCCGGGCTCCATCTTCAAGGTGGTGTCGTCCGCCGCCGCCGTCCGCGCCGGATACGGATTCAACGACAACTACCCCTGCCCGTCGTCGCTCTCCTTCGGCGGCCGGGAGTTCAAGAACTTCGAGTCCAAGGGGTACGGCTCCATCAGCCTGGGCCGGGCGCTGGAGGTCTCCTGCGACACCGTCTACTACGGGCTCGCCTACAACGAGTGGCGCAAGGACGGCGGCATCAAGCCGAAGAAGGACGCCAAGAACTGGTTCTACCGTACGGCCCACGATTTCGGGCTCGGCGCGGAGACCGGTATCGACCTGCCGAACGAGGTCAAGGGCCGGGTTCCGGACCGGGAGTGGAAGCAGCGCTTCTGGGAGGCCAACAAGGACTCCTGGTGCAAGACCGGCAAGAAGGGCGGGGACTACGGCGAGCAGATCGCCTTCGAGAACTGCCTCGAAGGCAACCAGATGCGCGCCGGTGACTCCGTGAACTACTCCATCGGACAGGGCGACATCCTCGTCACGCCGATACAGATGGCGACGATCTACGCGGCCATCGGCAACGGCGGCACGCTCTGGAACCCGACCGTCGGCAAGGCGATCATCAGCCCGGACGGGAAGTCGGTCGAGCTGATCAAGCCGAAGTCGCACGGCAGGCTGCCGATGGACGACAAGACCAGGAACCAGATAAACGATGCCCTCGCGGGGGTCGTGAAGACCGGCTCGGCCGCCTGGCGGTTCCAGGGCTGGCCGCACGAGAAGATCCCGATGCACGCCAAGACGGGTACCGCCGAGGTCTTCGGCAAGCAGACGACCTCCTGGTTCGCCACCTACACCGACGACTACACGATCGTGATGACGATCGCCCAGGGTGGTACGGGTTCGGGGGCCTCCGGCCCCGCGGTCCGCAATATCTACGAGGCCATGTACGGGCTGAACGAGAAGGGCGAGCAGGACCTCGAACGGGCCCTGCTGCCGAAGCCGCAGCAGACCCTGCCGAAGGTCCAGCCCGACGGCAATATCTACGCGCCCGAGATCAAACCGTATGTACCGCCGAAGCCCGAGGAAGAGCAGGGCGCGGCCGACGGCGGCACCCAGCAGGACCAGAACCGGCAGAACCAGGACCAGGACCAACAGGACCGGGACCAGCAGCTCGCGGGACCACCCGCGCGGAGGGACTGAGACCGCATGGCCGGCACCAATGGCTTCTCCGTCTCCGGCTACGGCCCGCAGCGCGGCGGGCTCCGGGCCCAGCTCAGCTCCCGCGACTCGATGGTCCGCCGCCTCGACTGGCCCCTGCTCTTCGCCGCCCTCGCGCTGAGCGGGATCGGCTCCCTGCTGGTGTGGTCCGCGACCCGCAACCGCACCGAGCTGAACCAGGGCGACCCGTACTACTTCCTCTTCCGCCATGTGCTGAACACCGGCATCGGCGTCGCCCTGATGATCGGCACCATCTGGCTGGGCCACCGCACCCTGCGCGGCGCCGTCCCGGTGCTCTACGGCATCTCGGTGGCGCTGATCCTGCTGGTGCTCACCCCGCTCGGGGCCACCATCAACGGCGCCCACGCCTGGCTGGTGATCGGCGGCGGCTTCACCGTCCAGCCGTCCGAATTCGTCAAGATCACCATCATTCTGGGGATGGCGATGCTGCTCGCGGCCCGGGTGGACGCGGGCGATATGGCCCATCCCGACCACCGTACGGTCGCCAAATCGCTGGTCCTCGCCGTCGTACCGATGCTGATCATCATGCGGATGCCCGATCTGGGCTCCGTGATGGTGATGGTGGTGATCGTCCTCGGGGTGCTGCTGGCGTCCGGGGCGCCCAACCGGTGGGTCCTCGGGCTGATCGGCGGCGGCGTCGGCGGGGCGGTCCTGGTCGCCGCACTGGGACTGCTCGACGAGTACCAGATCAACCGCTTCGCCGCCTTCGCCAATCCGGAACTGGACCCGGCAGGCGTCGGCTACAACACCAACCAGGCGCGGATCGCCATCGGCTCCGGCGGTCTGACGGGCACCGGGCTGTTCAAGGGCTCGCAGACCACCGGCCAGTTCGTGCCCGAGCAGCAGACCGACTTCGTCTTCACCGTCGCCGGGGAGGAGCTGGGCTTCGCCGGCGCCGCGCTGATCCTGGTCCTGCTGGGAGTGGTGCTCTGGCGGGCCTGCCGGATCGCCCGCGAGACCACCGAGCTGTACGGCACGATCGTGGCCGCCGGGATCATCGCCTGGTTCGCGTTCCAGTCCTTCGAGAACATCGGCATGACGCTCGGCATCATGCCGGTCGCCGGGCTGCCGCTGCCGTTCGTCTCGTACGGCGGATCGGCGATGTTCGCCGTCTGGGTGGCGATCGGACTCCTCCAGTCGATCAGGGTGCAGCGGCCGATAACGGCCTGAGCAGGCCCGTCGCCCCGGCCAAAGGACCGTATCGGCCGTTTCCGGCGCGTCCGGGGACTGCCGCGGTGAATCAACCCGAACTAGATTCGATATATGGCGGACACGAAGCGCGAAATCGAGCGGAAGTACGAAGCCACCCCCGAGACCACCCTGCCCGACCTGACCCGGGTCACCGGCGTGGCCGGCGTCGTCGACCAGGGCACCACTGAACTCGACGCGGTCTACTACGACACCTCGGACCTGCGGCTCGCCGCGGCCTCCATCACCCTGCGGCGCCGCACCGGCGGCGACGACGCGGGCTGGCACCTCAAACTCCCCGTCGCGCCCGGTGTGCGCGACGAGATCCGGGCCCCGCTCTCCGGGGCGGTCCCGCGCACCCTGAAGGCCCTGGTCCGGGCCAGGACCAGGGACAGCGCGCTGGAGCCCGTGGTCCGGCTCCGCTCGGCCCGGGACCTCCACCACCTCGTCGACGGCGACGGCGCCCTGCTGGCCGAGGTCAGCCGGGACGCGGTACATGCCGAACGCCTCGACGACGGCCGGACCGCGGCCTGGGACGAAATCGAGGTCGAACTCGCCGACGACGCTGACCCCGCACTTCTCGACAAGGTCGGCAAGAAGCTCCGCAAGGCCGGGATCCGGGGCGCGGACGCCCCCTCCAAACTGGCCCGCGCCCTCGACGAGACCGGACTGGCACCCGTGCCCGCCCCCGGCCCGCCGACCGTGCCGGGCACCGCGGGCAATGAAGTACTCGCCTATCTGGAAGCCCAGGTCAGGGCCCTGCTCTCGTACGATCCCGGCGTGCGGCGCAATCTGCCCGACGCCGTCCACCAGATGCGGGTCGCGACCCGCAGGCTGCGCAGCGCCTTCCGCTCCTACTCGGCGGTCCTGGACCGGACCGTCACCGACCCGCTCGGCGAGGAGCTGAAGTGGCTCGCGGGCGAGCTGGGCGCGGCCCGGGACACCGAGGTGCTCGCCGAACGGCTGCGGGGCCGGCTCGACGCCCTCCCCAGGACCCTGCTGCTGGGCCCGGTCCGCGGCCGGCTGCGGATCTGGACCGGCGCCCGGGGCTCCGGCTCCCGCCGCCGGGCCGTCACCGCCCTCGACAGCCGCCGGTACATCGCCCTGCTCACCGCCCTCGAAGGGTTCCTCGCCGCCCCACCGCTGCGGAAACGGGCCGCGGGCAGCCCGGAGCAGGTGCTGCCCCGGGCGCTGCGCAAGGACTACGGACGGCTGGCCGACCGGATCGAACACGCCCTGTCGCTGCCCGCGGGCCCCGATCGCGATCTGGCCATGCACGACGCCCGCAAGGCCGCCAAACGCGCCCGGTACGCGGGCGAGGTCGCCGCCCCCGCCCTCGGTGGGCCCGCCCGGCGCTTCGCCAAACGGATGAAGGCGGTCCAGACCGTCCTCGGCGACCACCAGGACAGCGTCGTCGCCCGGGACACCCTGAAACTGCTGGCCGCCCAGGCCCATGCCGCCGGGGAATCCGCCTTCACCTGGGGGCTTCTCTACGGACAGGAGCAGCGGTCCGCCGCCGACCGGGAGCGGGAGCTGCCCGAGGTGTGGGCACGGGCCGCCCCGGAGCGGCTGCGGGAGACGGTCGGGAGCTGAGGGGCTCGCCCGATCGGGGTAGGCTGGATGGTCATCCCTGCCAGCTCACGAAAGCCCTGAGATCTCTGAGATGTCTGCTGCCGAGTCGGTCTTCCCACAGCTCGAAGCTCTGCTCCCGCATGTGCAGAAGCCGATCCAGTACGTCGGCGGTGAGCTGAACTCCACCGTCAAGCCGTGGGAGTCGTGCGACGTCCGCTGGGCGCTGATGTACCCGGACGCGTACGAGGTCGGGCTGCCCAACCAGGGCGTCATGATCCTCTACGAGGTGCTGAACGAGCGCGAGGGTGTGCTCGCCGAGCGGACGTACAGCGTCTGGCCCGATCTGGAGGCGCTGATGCGGGAGCACGGGGTGCCGCAGTTCACCGTCGACTCCCACCGGCCCGTCGGCGCCTTCGACGTGTTCGGCCTCAGCTTCTCCACCGAACTCGGCTATACGAACATGCTGGCCGCCCTCGACCTCGCGGGCATTCCGCTGGAGGCCAAGGACCGCAGGATCGACGACCCGATCGTGCTCGCGGGCGGCCACGCGGCCTTCAACCCCGAGCCGATCGCCGACTTCATCGACTGCGCCGTCATCGGCGACGGCGAGCAGGCCGTCCTCGATATCACCGATATCGTCCGGGCCTGGAAGGCCGAGGGTCGCCCCGGCGGACGCGAGGAGGTGCTGTTCCGTCTGGCGAAGACCGGCGGGGTGTACGTTCCCGGCTTCTACGACGTCGAGTACCTCCCCGACGGACGCATCGGCCGGATCGTGCCCACCCGCTCCGGAGTCCCGTGGCGGGTCTCCAAGCACACGGTCATGGACCTCGACGAATGGCCGT
Organism: Streptomyces sp. NPDC094448; assembly: GCF_044763775.1. Lineage (NCBI taxonomy): Bacteria > Bacillati > Actinomycetota > Actinomycetes > Kitasatosporales > Streptomycetaceae > Streptomyces > Streptomyces sp. NPDC094448. The sequence goes on from NZ_JBIWGU010000010.1 coordinate 28,458, forward strand.
ACCCCAAGCAGCCCCTCGTCCCGCTCGCGGAGACCGTCCACGAGCGGATGTCCGTGGAGATCTTCCGCGGCTGCACCCGCGGCTGCCGCTTCTGCCAGGCCGGCATGATCACGCGTCCCGTCCGGGAGCGAAGCATCACCGGCATCGGCGAGATGGTCGACAAGGGCCTGAAGGCGACCGGCTTCGAAGAGGTCGGCCTGCTCTCCCTCTCCAGCGCCGACCACTCCGAGATCGGCGACGTCGCCAAGGGACTCGCCGACCGGTACGAGGCGGACAAGATCGGCCTGTCCCTCCCCTCGACCCGGGTCGACGCCTTCAACGTCGACCTCGCCAACGAGCTGACCCGCAACGGCCGCCGCTCCGGCCTCACCTTCGCCCCCGAAGGCGGCTCGGAGCGCATGCGCAAGGTCATCAACAAGATGGTCTCCGAAGAGGACCTGATCCGCACGGTCGCCACCGCCTACGGAAACGGCTGGCGGCAGGTCAAGCTCTACTTCATGTGCGGTCTGCCGACCGAGACCGACGACGACGTCCTCCAGATCGGCGATATGGCGGTCAACGTCATCGCCAAGGGCCGCGAGGTGTCCGGCTCCAACGACATCCGCTGCACGGTTTCCATCGGCGGCTTCGTGCCCAAACCGCACACCCCCTTCCAGTGGGCCCCGCAGCTCTCCGCCGAGGCCACCGACGCCCGGCTGGAGAAGCTCCGCGACAAGATCCGCGGCGACAAGAAGTACGGCCGCTCCATCGGCTTCCGCTACCACGACGGCAAGCCCGGCATCGTCGAGGGCCTGCTCTCCCGCGGCGACCGCCGCGTCGGCGCCGTCATCCGCGCCGTCTACGAGGACGGCGGCCGCTTCGACGGCTGGCGCGAGCATTTCTCGTACGACCGCTGGATGGCCTGCGCCGACAAGACCCTCCCCGAGACCGGCGTGGACGTCGACTGGTACACCACCCGGGAGCGCGGCTACGAGGAGGTGCTCCCCTGGGACCACCTCGACTCCGGGCTCGACAAGGACTGGCTCTGGGAGGACTGGCAGGACGCCCTCGACGAGACCGAGGTCGAGGACTGCCGCTGGACGCCGTGCTTCGACTGCGGGGTCTGCCCCCAGATGGGCACCGAGATCCAGATCGGCCCCACCGGCAAGAAGCTCCTCCCGCTGACCGTGGTCAAGTAGCCCCGGGTACGGTCCGCGGGCCCGCCGTCACGGCGGTTCCCGCGGGCCGCGGACGGAACCTTGGGAACCGGTGGTGGTCCCTGCGCGTACTCTGGGTAGGAGAACGACTGTCACCGACAGCGGCGGCCGGATCCGAGCCTCCCTGCGCACAGCAGGTGCGAGCCGGGTCCCGGCCCCCACGGGACACCCAGCATTCCGAGGGCGGCGCCACCCGCGACCGCCCCGCACCGAGGAGAAGAACCACTGGGCAAGCGACAGCCCGAAGGCCCGCCGCCCGCACCCGCGGTACAGCGCATGCGACTGCGCTACACCAAACGCGGCCGCCTCCGGTTCACCAGCCACCGAGACTTCCAGCGGGCGTTCGAGCGCGCGCTGCGCCGGGCCGAAGTGCCCATGGCGTACTCGGCGGGCTTCACCCCGCACCCCAAGGTCTCGTACGCCAATGCCGCCCCCACCGGCACCGGCAGCGAGGCCGAGTATCTGGAGATCGCCCTCACCCAGCACCGCGACCCCGCGGTACTGCGCGCACTGCTCGACGATTCGCTGCCCGACGGGCTCGACATCGTCGACGCGGTGGAGGCCCGCACCCCGGGACTCGCCGACCGGCTCACCGCTTCCGTATGGGAGCTGCGCCTCGACGGGGTCTCCGCAGAAGCGGCCGGATCCGCCGTCGCCGCCTTCCTCGCCGCCGAAACGGTCGAGGTCGAGCGGCGTACCAAGAACGGTCTGCGCACCTTCGACGCCCGTGGCGCGGTAGCCGCCCTCGAAGCCCTTCCTCCACAGGCCGATGCGCCGTCGGCCGGGCCCTGTGCGATACTGCGGCTGGTAGTACGGCACGTGACGCCTGCCGTACGACCCGACGACGTCCTGTCCGGTCTCCGCGCTGTGGCCGACCTGGCGCCGCCGGTCCCCGCAGCGGTGACCAGGCTGGCGCAGGGGCTCTTCGACGAGGAGTCCGGCACGGTGACCGACCCGCTCGCAGTCGACCGCGAGGCGGTACCGGCCTAGCCACGGCCGCCTGCCCGCCTCCCCTCGACGAACGCGAGGACGTCCCCGCCCGGGGACACCGGTCCGGTCCCGCCGCGACCGGATCGTCGTCGCAGCGCGGCCCTCGTACGCGGAAGCCACCTGGGTCGGGCCGCGAAAGACCACCAGACTTTCGCCAGGCCGTACGTAGATCGCGTACGGAACCGGCGAGCCAGACAGAAGCTCCCGTGCGGCGGCCCCGCCCCGGACGGCATCACCGCGCCTCGCGCGGATCAAGGCCGGACCGTGAGCGCGTCCGCCCGGGAGCGTGACGGGAGAACCGCCCGCATGCACGAGCCGAACGAACCCGGTACCACCGGGACCACCCCTGAATCGAACAGCCCCAGCGACACGCTGCCGCCGCGCCGCCGCCGCGCCGCTTCCCGCCCCGCGGGACCGCCAGCCGCGAGCGCCGCCGAAGGCTCCGCCGACACCGCCGCCGCGCCGGTCGCGGAGGAGGCGCCTGCGCCGCGTGCGCGTCGCCGTGCCACTCGTAAGGCGACGGCTGCCGAGCCGGTCGAGGCCGCCCCGGTTGCTGCTGAGCCGGTTGCCGAGGAGGCGCCCGCGCCGCGTGCCCGCCGCCGTGCCACCCGCAAGGCCACCGCGCCCGAGCCGGTCGAGACCGCCCCGGTCGCCGCCGAGCCGGTTGCGGAGGAGGCCGCCGAGGAGGCGCCCGCGCCGCGTGCCCGCCGCCGCGCCACCCGCAAGGCGACGGCTGCCGAGCCGGTTGAGGCCGCCCCGGTTGCTGTTGAGCCGGTTGTGGAGGAGGCGCCTGCGCCGCGTGCGCGTCGCCGTGCCACTCGCAAGGCCACCGCGCCCGAGCCGGTCGAGGCCGCCCCGGTTGCCGAGGAAGCCGCCGAGGAGGCGCCTGCGCCGCGTGCGCGTCGCCGTGCCACTCGCAAGGCCACCGCGCCCGAGCCGGTTGAGACCGCCCCGGTCGCCGCCGAGCCGGTTGCGGAGGAGGCCGCCGAGGAGGCGCCTGCGCCGCGTGCCCGCCGCCGTGCCACCCGCAAGGCCACCGCGCCCGAGCCGGCCGCCGCGGTCGAGCCCGAGGCCGAGGCCGGCGGCGAGACGCTGCCCAGCGACACCGTCGCGGAGATCACCGCCCACGAGGACCAGATCGCCGCCGCCGAGACCGCCGCAGGCCGTGGCCGTGGCCGCCGCCGTGTCGTGGCGCCGCAGTTCACTGCCGAGCAGGCCCGGAGCGACGAGCCGGCCGCCCGCCGCGCCGCCCGCCCCGCCGTCGCCGTCTTCCAGGCACCCGTCTTCTCCGAGCCGATGTTCCAGACCCCGGAGACGGCGGCCGCCGCTGCCGCCGTGGTGTACGAGGAGCCGCTCACCGACGAGGCGGAGCACCTCGAAGAGGAGGAGCCCGACGAGACCGGGGCCGCGGAGGTGACCGCCGAGACGGCGGAAGCCGTGGCCGAGGCCGCCCCCGAGCCCGCCGGCCGCCGTCGCCGCCGTCGCCGTGGCGAGGCCCCCGAGCAGCCCGCCGCACCCTCCTCCGCCGAGGCCGAAGCCGAGGAGACCGAGGCCGACGCCGAGGCGGACGAACACGACGAGTACGAGGACCGGCCCTCGCGCCGCCGCCGCAGGGGCGGCCGCCGCCGTCGCCGTGGCGAGGCCCCCGAGCAGTCCGACGACACCGGGGCCGACGAGACCGCCCCGGCGGCCGAGTCCGCCGAGTCCTCCGAAGAGACAGAGGACCACGAAGACCACGAGAGCAACGAGGACGCCGAGCGGGACGAGGAGGCCGGTCCCGGTTCCGCCGGGAGCCGTCGCCGTCGCCGCCGTCGCCGTCGCAGCGGTGAGCCGGCCGTCGACGAGGAGCCGGGCGCCGGCGATCCGGAGCGTACGGTCGTCAAGGTCCGCGAGCCCCGGGCCCGTACCCGCGAAGAGGCCTCCGACGAGGTCCAGTCCATCAAGGGCTCCACGCGTCTGGAGGCGAAGAAGCAGCGCCGCCGCGAGGGCCGGGAGCAGGGCCGCCGCCGGGTCCCGATCATCACCGAGGCCGAGTTCCTCGCCCGCCGTGAGGCCGTCGAGCGCGTCATGGTCGTCCGCCAGAGCGGCGAGCGCACCCAGATCGGCGTTCTGGAGGACAACGTCCTCGTCGAGCATTACGTCAACAAGGAGCAGTCGACGTCGTACGTCGGCAATGTCTACCTGGGCAAGGTGCAGAACGTCCTGCCGTCGATGGAGGCCGCGTTCGTCGACATCGGCAAGGGCCGCAACGCCGTGCTGTACGCGGGCGAGGTCAACTTCGAGGCGCTCGGCATGGCCAACGGCCCCCGCCGCATCGAGGCCGCGCTGAAGTCCGGCCAGTCCGTGCTGGTCCAGGTCACCAAGGACCCGATCGGCCACAAGGGCGCCCGGCTCACCAGCCAGGTCTCCCTGCCCGGCCGCTATCTGGTGTACGTGCCCGAGGGTTCGATGACCGGGATCAGCCGCAAGCTGCCCGACACCGAGCGGGCCCGGCTGAAGACCATCCTCAAGAAGATCGTCCCCGAGGACGCGGGCGTCATCGTGCGCACCGCGGCCGAAGGCGCGAGCGAGGACGAGCTGCGCCGCGATGTCGAGCGGCTCCAGTCGCAGTGGGAGGACATCAAGAAGAAGGCGAAGAGCGGCAACGCGCCCACGCTGCTCTACGGCGAGCCGGATATGACGGTCCGGGTCGTCCGCGACATCTTCAACGAGGACTTCTCCAAGGTCATCGTCAGCGGTGACGAGGCCTGGCAGACCGTCCACGGCTATGTCGCGCACGTCGCGCCCGATCTGGTCGACCGGCTTCAGCGCTGGACCAGCGAGGTCGACGTCTTCGCCACGTACCGCATCGATGAGCAGCTGATGAAGGCGCTGGACCGCAAGGTCTGGCTGCCCAGCGGTGGCTCGCTGGTGATCGACAAGACCGAAGCCATGATCGTGATCGACGTCAACACCGGTAAGTTCACCGGTCAGGGCGGCAATCTCGAAGAGACCGTCACCAGGAACAACCTGGAGGCGGCCGAGGAAATCGTGCGCCAGCTCCGGTTGCGCGACCTCGGTGGCATCGTCGTCGTCGACTTCATCGACATGGTGCTGGAGTCCAACCGCGATCTGGTGATGCGGCGGCTGCTGGAGTGCCTGGGCCGGGACCGGACCAAGCACCAGGTCGCCGAGGTGACCTCGCTGGGCCTGGTCCAGATGACCCGTAAGCGGGTCGGCCAGGGGCTGCTGGAGTCCTTCTCCGAGACCTGTGTCCACTGCAACGGCCGTGGTGTGATCGTGCACATGGACCAGGCCGCGTCCGCCGGTGGCGGTGGCGGGGGCAAGCGGTCCAAGAAGCGCGGACGCGGTGGCGACGCCGCGGCGCACGACCACGCCGCCGAAGCCCCCCACGAGCACGAGCACGAGACGGCCGAGGACGTGGCCGCCGAGGTCGCCGAGCCGGTCGCGCTCGCCGAGCCCGCATTCGTACCCGACGAGGAGCTGTACAACAGCGCCGCCGAGGCCGAGGCCGCCGCTCAGCGTGGCCGGGGCCGCCGCCGGGCCACCCGCAGGGCGTCCGCGCCCGGTGGTGCCCCGAAGGCCGCGCAGCGTGAGACCGCGCAGCCGGAGGCCGTACCGCAGGAGGCCGTGACGGAGCCCGTCGTGGCGGAGACCGTCGAGGAGCCGCAGCAGACCGCGGCGCCCGAACCGGCCGAGACCGCCCCGGCCGGCCGGGGCCGCCGCCGGGCGACCCGCAAGGCATCCGCCCCGGCCGGTTCGCCGAAGGCGGCCGAGGCCCCCGAGGCCGAGGTCGTCGTCGTGGCGAAGGCCCCCGAGGCCCCGGTCCAGGACGGACCGGCCGCCCCGGCGGAGCCCGAGCCGGACGCCGCGCCGCCGCGGGCGCGCCGCCGGGTGGTCCGCAAGGTCACCGCTCCGGCCGGTGCCCCGGCGGGCGCGGGTGCGGACGAGTCCGGCGCGGTCGTCGTCATCGGCACCTCCGCCGAGGCCTCGGAGGCCCCCGCGGCCACCGGGGATGCCGCGGAGACCGCCCCGGCCAAGAAGGCGGCCCGCAAGACCGCCAAGAAGGCCACCGCGAAGAAGGCCGCCACCAAGAAGACGGCGGCCAAGAAGACCGCGGCCAAGAAGACGACCGCGAAGAAGGCGGCCGTCAAGAAGACCGCGGCGGCCGCGAAGTCGGCCCCCGCGACGGTGACGGCGGTCACCGAGGGCTGACCGTGACGCACCCAGGAGCCGAACGGTTCCCGGCCTTTCGGTGAATCGCAGTGTTCCGTCCCACAGCCGTGGGGCGGAACACTGCGATTGTCTCCGAATTGATGCCGGGGAGGCCTGAACGTCCCCGAAAAGGGGTCCGAAATCCCTGATAATGTGACGGCGGTCGCTGCCGGGTGAGGATCCAGTCCCGGACACTACGGTGGGTGACCGGCCCGGTCCGGCTAGCAGGACCCGGTCCAGATCCTCGGTAGGGCGTCGGCTAGCGCCGGATGGGGTGTGCGCGGCCGCACAGATGACGTCCGCTCATTCTCCAGACCTCCTGCCACAGACAGCTCTTGGTGTTCTAGGAGGACGTCCATGACGAGCAGCAGCAACAGGCAGCCCATCCCCGCTGCCCGCCCGGTCATCGGTGACGAGGAGATCGAGGCCGCGGTCCGCGTACTGCGCAGCGGCCGGGTCGTACAGGGGCCCGAGGTCGCCGCCTTCGAGGAGGGCTTCTCCGAGCTGGTCGACGGCCGCCACTGCGTCGCCGTGAACTCCGGCACCTCCGCCCTGCACCTGCTGCTGATGGCCCTCAACATCGGGCCCGGCGACGAGGTGATCGTCCCCTCCTTCTCCTTCGCCGCGACCGCCAACGTGGTCCGTCTCGTCGGTGCCGACGCCGTCTTCGCGGACATAGACCCCGAGACGTACTGTCTCGACCCGGCCGCCGTCGAGGCCGCGATCACCCCGCGCACCGCCGCGATCATGCCGGTCCACCTCTACGGCCACCCGGCCGCCATGGACCGCATCACGGCGATCGCCGACAAGCACAAGCTGGCCGTCGTCGAGGACGCCTGCCAGGCCCACGCCGCCGCCCTCAACGGCACGCCCGTCGGCGCCTTCGGCGCGGGCGGCACCTTCAGCTTCTACCCGACGAAGAACATGCACTCCCTCGAAGGCGGCATGGTCTCCACCGGGGACGCGGAGATCGCCCGTACCCTGCGCCTGCTGCGCAACCAGGGCATGGAGCAGCGGTACGCCAACGAGATCGTCGGCTGCAATATGCGGCTCACCGACGTGGCCGCCGCCGTCGGCCGGGTCCAGCTCGCGAAGCTGCCGGGCTGGACCGAGCAGCGCATCGCCAACGCCGCGTACCTCAGCGAGCACATCAGCGCGCCGGGCATCACCACGCCGGTCGTCGCCGAGGGTGCCCGCCACATCTACCACCAGTACACGATCCGGGTGGCCGGTGGTGCCGAAGCCCGGGACGCCGCGATGGCAAAGCTCACCGAGGCCGGGATCGGCAACGCCGTCTACTACCCGACCCCGATCCACCGGCTGCGGCCGTTCTGGGAGCCGGACCAGAAGGCCGGCCGCAACTGGGACCTGCCGGTGACCGAGCAGGCCGCCGCCGAGGTCGTCTCCCTGCCGGTGCACCCGTCGCTGTCCCGTGACGACCTCGACCGCATCGTCGCCGCCGTGAACGAGCTTGGAGAGAACCTGTGACCACCCAGGGTGCCGCCGGCCTGCGGGCCGGTCTGATCGGCCTCGGTTCGATGGGCCGCCACCACGCCCGAGTCCTCGCCGGTCTGGAGGGCGTCGACTTCGTCGGCGTCGTCGACCCGATGGGTGACAAGAACGGCTGGGCGCAGGGCGCCCCCGTGCTGGCCGAGGTCGACCAGCTCATCGAGCTGGGCGTCGACTACGCGGTCGTCGCCTGCCCCACCGCCCTCCACGAAGAGGTCGGTCTGAAGCTGGCCGGCGCCGGTGTCGGGGCGCTCATCGAGAAGCCCGTCGCCGACAGCGTCGAGGGCGCGCGCAAGCTGGTCGAGGCCTTCGAGTCCCGTGGACTCGTCGCGGGCGTCGGCCACATCGAGCGTTGCAACCCCGCGCTCCGCTCCCTGCGCCAGCGGCTGGAGGCCGGTGAGCTGGGCGACGTCTACCAGGTCGTCACCCGCCGCCAGGGCCCCTTCCCGCACCGGATCGCCGATGTCGGCGTGGTCAAGGACCTGGCCACCCACGATATCGACCTCACCGGCTGGGTCACCGGCCAGCGGTACACATCGATCGCTGCGCGCACCGTCTCCAAGTCGGGCCGTCCGCACGAGGACATGGTCTCCGCCGTGGGCCAGCTCTCCGACGGCACGATGGTCAATCACCTGGTGAACTGGCTCTCCCCGATGAAGGAGCGCTTCACCTCCGTCACGGGTGAGCGCGGCTGCTTCATCGCCGACACCCTCACCGCCGACCTCACCTTCTACTCGAACGCCGCCCTGGCCACCGAGTGGGAGGCGCTCCAGGCGTTCCGCGGTGTCGCCGAGGGCGACATGATCCGGTACGCGATCGCCAAGCGCGAGCCGCTGCTCGTCGAGCACGAGCTGTTCCGCGATGCTGTTCTCGGAAAGTCCGACGATATCTGCACACTGCGGGAGGGAACGCGTACGGTCGAGGTAGCCGCGGCCGTCCTCGAATCAGCCGCGTCCGGTGTCACGGTCGCCCTCGGAGAGACGGGCGGACCGGCGTTCCCCGGCAACGGCTGACCTGGTCGACCAGCCGTCCGCAGCGACCCGACCATCGCTGACCACCGGCTCCCGGCCGTTTCACCGGCGGCCGGGAGGCCGACCCCATGGCTCCCACGGAGGAAGTACGTCATGCAAGCCCCTGCCCGGCGACCGCGGCTCGCGGTCATCGTCGCCAACGGAATCACCGGCGACTCGCGGGTTCAGAAGACCGCCATCGCCGCGGCCCGCGACGGGTGGGACGTCACGCTGATCGGCAGGAGCGACACCAAGCGAGTCCAGCGCACCAGGATGGGCTCCGTCGACGTCATCCGGATCCCCGTCGGCACCGACTTCCTCCGTGCGGTCAAGGCGCGCAAGAACCACGCGGTACGGGCGGCCGCCACCCAGTTCCGGATCCACGACCCGTCGGCGCTCAAGCTCTACACGGCGACCTACCACGACTGGGCCCGGCAGCGGTCGGCCGAGACGAGCTGGGTCGGCTCGTCCCGGCGCACCTCCCTCAAGGTGCTGCTGCGGGCCCGCCGGACGGTGCACCGGCTGCGGGTCAAGGCATTCCGCTGGGAGCAGCGCCGCAGCCACCCCAAGGACGCCGGGCCGGTCGGCGACTGGCGGCTGGACTGGCCCCAGATCGTCGATCTCGACCTGGCTTTCGGCCCGGTCATCGAGAAGCTCAAGCCGGACGTCATCCACGCCAATGACGCCACCATGATCGTCACGGCGGGCCGGAGCGCGGCCCGCCTCAGGGCCCAGGGCCACACCTGCGCCTGGCTGTACGACGCCCATGAGTACATCAAGGGCGTCGAGTGGCCCAACCCGCACCAGAAGTACGCGCTGCCCGCGGTGGAGGCCGAGTTCATCGGCCGCGCCGACGCGGTGGTCACGGTCTCCACGCAGATGGCCGAGCTGCTGCGCAAGGACCACAAGCTCCCCGAGCTGCCGCTGGTCGTCGGCAACTCCCCGGTCCGTGAGGTCATCGGCAGCGGTACCTCCCGTACCTCGGTGCGCGAGGCATGCGGTCTCGCCGCCGATGTGCCGCTGATGGTGTACTCCGGGTGGATCGGCCCGGAGCGCGGTGTCGACGCGGTGATCGACGGACTGCCCGAGCTGCCCGGCTACCACCTCGCCCTGGTCGTCGGCCGGGTCACCCCGCTGCTGGAGGGGCTGCTCCAGCGGGCCCAGAGCCTCGGCGTACGCGACCGTATCCATCTGGTGCCGTACGTCCCCCAGCACGAGGTGGCCAACTACCTCGCCTCCGCGGACCTCGGCCTCACCCCGTTCCGCAAGGTGCCCAATACCGAGGTCTCGCTGCCGACCAAGGTCTCCGAGTACCTTCAGGCCGGGCTGCCGCTGGTCACCAGCGATGTGAAGGTCGTCAAGGCGTACGTCGAGGAGCACCGCATCGGCGAGGTCTTCACCTGGAAGGACCCGAAGACCTTCGCGGGCGCCGCCCGCCGCGCCATGGAGAACCGCAAGGCGCTCGCGGAGCGCATCACCGAGGACATCCTCACGGACCTGTCCTGGGAGGCGCAGAGCGGCAAGCTCCTCAAGCTCTACCGCGAGCTCTCCGGCAGGACCCCGTCCGCGCCGGTCTCCGAGACCTCGTGGACCGCGCAGGAGGGCCCCGCGGCCGTCGCCGCACCGGCGCCCTCGTCCGGCGAGTCCGCGCCCACCTGGCGCAAGCTCCGCGGCACCAGGATCAAGCTCGGTCTCGGCCCCGCGAACTACGCGGGCCAAGGCGCCGCGTACGCCCAGGCGATCACCCGGGTGAGCCCCGACGTGTCCGCCGAAGTCGTGATGAACAAGCTGCCGCAGTCCTTCGACTACCCGGCGGACGTCTACGTCGACGCCACCAGACTCCCGGAGCTGCCGGTCCAGACCGAGCAGGTCCAGCGGATCATCGGCCGCTACACCCATCTGCTGGTCGACGCCTTCATGCCGGTCTTCGGCCACCTCAACGGCGTCAATATCGCCGGTGACCTCGCCGCGCTCCGCCAGGCCAAGATCAAGGTGGCGCTGCTGGCGCACGGCAGCGAGATCCGCCACCCCGGCAAGCACATGGAGCGGCACGAGTACTCGCTGTTCCACGACGCCCCCGACGGCATCGCCAAGAAGCTCCAGGTCAAGGCCGAGACCAACCGGCGGATCGCGGACGAGAGCGGGCTGCCGCTCTATGTCACCACCCCCGACCTCCTCGACGATCTGCCGACCGCCACCTGGGCGCCGCTCGTCGTCGACGTGGCGGCCTGGGCGACCGACCGCCCGCTGATGGAGCGCAAGCGGCCCGTGGTGATGCACGCGCCCTCCAAGCGCTGGACCAAGGGCACCGACCGGATCATGCCGGTACTCACCGAACTCCATGACGAGGGCCTGATCGACTTCCGCCTCGCCGAGGGCATCCCCTGGGCCGAGATGCGCGCCCTGGTGCAGAGCTGCGACCTGGTGCTCGACCAGTTCACCACCGGCAGCTACGGCACCTTCGCCGTCGAGGCGATGGCCGCGGGCCGCCCCGTGGTCGGGTACATCAGCGACGAGGTGAAGGCCGTCACGGACGGCGCCCTGCCCATCGTCAACGCCACCCCCCGCGATCTGCGCAAGGTCATCGAGTCCCTGGTCGAGGACCGCGATTCCACGGTCCGGATCGGTGCCGAGTCGGCGGAGTTCGCACGTACGTACCACGACGGAACCTGGACAGCTCAGGTTCTGAGCAACTTCCTCAAGTGAACGGGCCAGAAAGGCTGTCCATGGAAACGCAGAATGCCGGCGCGGGCCGAACCACCCGGGGACGCGTCGTCATGCTGGTCGACAACAAGGTCGAAGGGGACTCCCGGGTCCAGAAGGCTGCCGAGTCCGCTGCCGCGGCCGGGTGGGACGTGGTCCTGCTCGGGCTGGTCCGCTCCGGCAACGGGCGCACCTGGAAGCTGGGCGACGCCGAGGTGCGGCTGCTCCCGCTGAAGACCCCCCTCGCCAAGCGTCACGCCGAACGGCACCGCTCTCCGCTCCGCCGCCCGCTGGCCTACCCGCCCGGCCCGATGTCCGCTTACCGCCGTCAGTGGGCCAAGGCGTGGCGCGCCGACGTCGCCACCCGGCGGGCCGCCCTGCGGGTCGCCCCCCAGGCCGTCGGCACCCCCCTGTTCCGCAAGGCGGAGAAGGTCCGGCTCACGGTGGCCGGCCCGGTCTCCAAGGCCGTCCAGAAGTGGGTCGGGTTCCGGTCCCGCCAGACCAGCCAGGCACAGAAGGCCGGCCGCGCCCTGCGCGGCCCCCTCGACCGTGCCTTCACCGCCTCCTGGAAGAGCCTCAAGGGCCCCCGCGCCTGGCGCCGTCTGGAGCCGGTGCTCTGGGACTACGAGCTGACGTACGGCAAGGAGATCGACGCCCTCAAGCCCGATCTGATCCACGCCAACGACTTCCGGATGCTGGGCGTCGGCGCCCGGGCCGCCATCCGCGCCCGCGCTGCCGGCCGTACCTGCAAGCTCGTCTGGGACGCCCACGAGTACCTCCCCGGCGTCCGCCCCTGGGAGGACAACGCCCACTGGATCCCGGGCAACACCTCCCACGAGAGCGAGTACGCCCCCTTCGCGGACGCCGTGGTCACCGTCTCCGACGGCCTCGGCGACCTGCTGAAGGAGCGCCACGGCCTCAAGGAGCAGCCCACCGTCGTCCTCAACGCGCCCGACCGGCCCGCCGGGGCCGACGAGCTGGCGGAGGAGATCTCCAAGGACGGCAAGCCCGTACCCGACCTGCGTGAGCTGTGCGGTATCGGCCCCGACGTCCCGCTGGTCGTCTACAGCGGCTCCCCGGGCCCCCAGCGCGGCCTCGGCGACATGGTGGAGGCGCTGCCGCAGCTCGACGGCGTCCACATGGCCTTCGTGGTCCCGGCGCCCGCCGCCGGATACATCCAGGGCCTGCTCCGCCGCGCCCAGGAGCTGGGCGCCGGCGACCGGCTGCACGCCGTACCGTACGTCCCGCACTGGCAGGTCGTACCGTTCCTGTCTGCGGCGAACGTCGGCTGCATACCGATCCACCACTGGCCGAACCACGAGATCGCGCTGATCACGAAGTTCTTCGAGTACTCGCATGCGCGGTTGCCGCTGGTCGTCAGCGATGTGAAGACCATGTCGGAGGTCACCCGCTCCACCGGCCAGGGCGAGGTCTGCCGGGCCGAGGACATCACCGACCTGGTCCGGGCCATCAAGGCGGTGCTCGCCGACCCGGAGAAGTACCGGGCCGCCTACGACACCCCGGGGCTGCTGGACAACTGGACCTGGGAGGCACAGGCCGAGGTCCTCGACGGGCTCTACACCAAGCTGGTGCCCGGCACGGGACGTACGCCCGGGAGCGGTTCATGACGGCCGCTCCCGACGTCACCGTCGTCATCGCCGTCTACAACACCATGCCCTACCTGGTCGAGTGCCTGGAGTCGCTGACCGCCCAGAGCATCGGCCGCAAGAAGCTGGAGATCGTCGCGGTCGACGACGGTTCGACGGACGGCAGCGGCGAGGAACTCGACCGGTGGGCGGCCCGCTACCCGGGGACCATCAAGGTCGTCCACCAGGAGAACTCGGGCGGCCCCGCCGCCCCCAGCAACCGGGCGCTCGACCTGGCAACCGGCCGCTATGTGTTCTTCATAGGCTCCGACGACCATCTGGGGAAGGAGGCGCTGAAACGACTCGTCGACTGCGCCGACACCCACACCTCGGACGTTGTGGTGGGCAAGATGGTCGGCACCAACGGGCGCTACGTCCACCAGGCGCTCTACCGCAGTAACGATCCGGACGTCAGCCTCTACGATTCGGCCCTCCCGTTCACCCTCGCCAACACCAAGCTGTTCCGGCGGGAGCTGATCGAGCGCCACAAGCTGCGCTTCCCGGAGGACCTGCCGGTCGGCAGCGACCAGCCGTTCACCATCGAGGCGTGCGTCCGCGCCCGGAAGATCTCCGTCGTCGCCGACTACACCTGCTACTACGCGGTCAAGCGCGGCGACGCGGGCAACATCACCTACCGCGCCGACCACCTCGCCCGGCTGCACTGCACCGAGCGGATCATGCGGCACACCGCCGGGCTGATCGAGGCCGGACCCCGCCGGGACGCGGTGCTGAAGCGCCACTTCACCTGGGAGCTGACCAAGCTGGTCCAGGGACCCGACTTCGCGGCCCTCGACAGCGCCGTCCAGTACCGGCTCTGCAACGGGATCGCCCAGCTCGCCGACGAGTACCTGACCGAACCGCTCAACGAGTCGCTCGGGGTTCAGGCACGGGTACGGATCGCACTGGCCCGCCGCGGTGACGTACGGCTGCTGAAGCAGGCGAACGAGGCCGAGGCCCCCGGTGCCGCGGTCCCCTTCGTCCTGGAGGGCGAGCGCACCTACGCCCGCTACCCCGGTTTCCGGGACGCACTCGCCGGGCTGGACGACGAACTGTTCCGGCTGAACGACGAAGCCGTGCCCAAGCGGATCGCCGACGGCACCCGGCTGGCCGCCGCCGGCTGGGAGCAGAACGGCGACGACATGGCCGTCTCCCTGGCGGTCCGGGTGCCCGTCACCGGCACCCCGGAGTCGCTGGCCGCGGTCGCGCTGCGACTGGTCCCCAAGGCGTTCTCCAAGGCGAGCGACAAGACCGGCGCCCGCCGGATGCCCGAAGCCGACACGGTGCCCCCGACCGACGCCCTGATCACCCGGGAGCCGGACGAGGACGGCACCGGCACCGTGCTGCGCGTGACCTTCCCGCTGCCGGCCACCCGCGTCCGTACCCACCCCAGGGTCTTCCTGACCCTCGGCGGCATCCGGCACGAGGTCGCCGTGGCGGTCGGCGAGACCCCGCTGCCGCTGGCCCGCCGGTGGCGTGAGAAGGTCCCGTACCGTGTGTCGGCGAATGCCACCCCCAACGGCCGACTGATGATCACTACGGCGCCCCTCTGGGGCCCCGAGGTGAGCGTGAGCGGACGAGTGCGACAAGTCATGTCCCGTGTGAAGAGGAAAATGTCCCGATGAAGATCTGTGTAGTCGCGCTCGGCAAGATCGGTCTGCCGCTCGCGGTTCAGTTCGCCGCCAAGGGCCATCAGGTCGTCGGCGCCGATGTGAACGAGAAGGTCGTCGAGCTGGTCAACGCCGGCACGGAGCCCTTCCCCGGTGAGTACGACCTCGACCGGCTGCTGAAGGAGACGGTCGGCGCCGGACTGCTGCGCGCCACCACCGACACCGCCGCCGCGGTCGCCGAGTCCGACGCCGTCGTCGTGGTCGTCCCGCTGTTCGTGGACGCCGACGGGGTGCCGGACTTCGGCTGGATGGACTCCGCCACCCGGGCCATCGCCGCCGGTCTCAAGCCGGGCACCCTCGTCTCGTACGAGACCACCCTGCCGGTCGGCACCACCCGCACCCGCTGGGCGCCGATGCTGGAGGAGGGCTCCGGCCTGACCGCCGGCACCGACTTCCACCTGGTCTTCTCGCCGGAGCGGGTGCTCACCGGCCGGGTCTTCGCCGATCTGCGCCGCTACCCGAAGCTGGTCGGCGGCATCGACGAGGCGTCGGCCGCCGCCGGTGTGGAGTTCTACGAGCAGGTCCTCGACTTCGACGAGCGCGACGACCTGCCGCGGCCCAACGGCGTCTGGGACCTGGGCACCGCCGAGGCGTCCGAGCTGGCGAAGCTGGCCGAGACCACCTACCGCGACGTCAACATCGGCCTGGCGAACCAGTTCGCCCGCTTCGCCGACAAGAACGGCATCGACGTCAAAAAGGTCATCGAAGCCTGCAACTCCCAGCCGTACAGCCATATCCACCAGCCCGGTATCGCCGTCGGCGGCCACTGCATCCCGATCTATCCGCGGATGTACCTGTGGAACGACCCCGAGGCGACGGTGGTCCGATCGGCCCGCGAGGCCAACGCGGCCATGCCCGACTACTCCGTCGACCTGCTGGCCGCCGCCTACGGCGACCTGAAGGACGTCGATGTGCTGGTCCTGGGCGCCGCCTACCGCGGTGGCGTCAAGGAGACGGCGTTCTCCGGCGTCTACGGCGTGGTGGCGGCCCTGAAGGCCCGGGGCGCCAACCCGTATGTCTCGGACCCGATGTACACGGCCGAGGAGCTGGTGGCGCACGGGCTGCCCGCGCACGGCGGCGAGAAGGTGACGGCCGCGATCCTCCAGGCCGACCACGCCGAGTACCGCGAGCTGGCCGCCGCCGACCTGCCGGACGTCACCGTCCTGGTCGACGGCCGGCGCACCACCGACCCGGAGCGCTGGGCGGGCGTCCGGCGCGTGGTGATCGGCGGCTGAGCCCCGGTCCCGCAGACGGAGCGGAAGGCCCCCGTACGGCAGTCGAGCTGCCGTACGGGGGCCTTTCCCGTACGCCCTGTGCCTCACCTCACCGCACCGCCGAGCCGGGCCCGGTCCCGGGCGAGCCTCCGCCACCGGTCAGCCGTCCGGTCAGATTGGCGGTGGCCCGGCGGATCCGGGCCCTGGTGGCCGGGGAGAGCCGGAGCCGGGTGTTGGTGTACCGGTCGTCGTCGACCAGGGCGAGGGGCCAGTGGAAGGTACCGGCCATGAAGACCGTCCCGCCGCCGGACTGCTCGGTGACCGCCGTGTTCTGGGTGCGCGGTGCCGAGCCCGGCCGGGAGTCGGTGTAGCGGGAGGCCGCGAGCAGCACCCGGCGGGCCCCCGGGGGCTCCGGGGCGTTCCCGTTGTAGGCGTCGGCCTCCACACCGATCATGTCGGGCAGCCGTTCGCCGTTCTTCACTCCGGTGCCGTGCCAGAGCCAGTGGTCCGCCGACTGCACGACCAGCGGGGCGGGCTTTTTGACGATGCCGTTGAACTGGATGCCGAGCAGCCGCTGTTCGGCGAGGGCGCCGTCGGCCCGGATCTCGCGCCAGCGGACGGTGGCGCCCGCGGTGCCGGGGCTGGGGTCGTCCGGCGTCTTGTAGCAGGCCATGATCCGGTTGGGCCGGCCTTTCGCGGACTGCTCCAGCCGTATGTGGAAGTAGACGTTGTTGGCGCCGAGGAAGGCGAGGTTGCGGCCCGAGGCGACGGCGCGGGCCGCGGCGTCGTACATCGGTTTCGACCAGTACTCGTCGTGCCCGGGGAAGAAGACCGCGGGGTACCGGGCCGGGTCGACGGTGCCGTCGTGCAGGTCGATGCTGCTCGCATAGGTGATGTTGTGGCCGTTCTCCTCGGCCCAGCGGGCGAAGGAGCTGTCCATATTGAACCAGGACGGGGTGCCCGAGCCCGAGTAGGGCCGGTCGAAGGAGACCTCGACGGCGCGGTGCTCGAAGCCGCCCGCGCCGCCGCCCGGGCGGTAGCCGCCGTAGAGGTTCTTGCCGCTCTTCCGGTCCTTGGGCCACATGTTGTACGCCTGGTACGTGGTGAACGGGATCACGCAGAGCAGGGCTGAGGCGCGCTGCGGTTCGCGGACCACGAAGGGCGTGGAGCTGCGATGGCCCTCGTCGGAGGTGAACACGGCCTGGTAGAGGCCCGAACGCCAGTCGTCCGGGATCCGTACGCTCCAGGAGACCGGCCAGGCGCAGGCGACGGTTCCGGTTCCGGGATCGGGTGCCGGTACGGTCCGGCGGCGCCCGGGCAGCGGCGGGCTGGTGGTCATCAGCCGGGCGCCCCGGCCTCCGTAGTGGCCGATCCGGTAGACCGCGACGCGGTACGTCCGGGCGCGGGCGACGGATATATGGAAGTCGACCACCTCGCCGTGCCCGGCCGAGGTGGTGGCGGCGTAGCCCATGATGTCGCCGGTCCGGTCGTCGGAGGCCCGGCGGACGGTGGCGTCGGGGAGCCAGCCGCGGGAGCCCGGCAGCCGGTTCTCCTCGGCGATGCTCCGCAGCGGCGTCCCGTTCGCCGCGATGGGCTCCGCGGGCATCACGGGAACCGCCGGGGCCGTCCGGGCGGTCTTGGGGAGGGGGGTCTCGCGCAGGGTGTAGGCGACGGCCCCGGTACCGGCGCCGCCGGCGGCGGCACCGATTCCGAGCAGGGACAGCACAACGCGGCGCGGTGGTCTTGACATGGCTTCCTCCCGGTGCTTTGCGGGAGGTAAGAGGGGAGGCTCCGGGAAAGGGTTGCGCCCTTTCCGGCGCCTATATCAAGGCATGGCTGGATTCATGTCCTATCGGTGTTCGGCGAACAATGATGCGGAATGCACGAATCTGGGGTGGATGCAACGGCGAGGGGCGGGGGGGGGGGGCGGGGGGCGCCGCCCCCCCCCCGCCCGCGCGGGGGGGGGGGGGGGGCGGCGGGGGGGGGGGCGGCCGCGGGGGGGGGGGGGTGG
>NZ_JBIWGU010000010.1:46628-264812 GCF_044763775.1 Streptomyces sp. NPDC094448
TTGTGGTGTTGTTTTTGGGCGCTGGGGGTGGCGCGCCCATATCGGGGGGCGCCCCCCGGGGGGGGGGGGGGCCCCCGGGGGGGGGGGCCCGCCCCCCCCCCGCCCCCCCCGCCCCTCGGAGACGGTCCGCTGAAGCTGTGGGGACCGGCTAGGGCCTAGTACCGGTGTGCCGGGTTCCGGTGCTCCGTGGGGTACGCGGCCTCCTTGGCGAGCCGCTTGCGCAGCCACTGCTGCGACGGCTTCTCGACCAGCCGGTACACCAGCCAGGACAGCAGGATCATGGCGGCGGTGGTGACGGCCAGGGTCTCCCAGGCGCCCAGCGGGCCGTACAGCTCGCGGATCATCGCCCAGCCCAGCTCCTCGTGGAGCAGGTACAGCGGGTAGACCAGGGCGCCCGCGGTGGCCAGCCACTTCCAGCGGACCCAGTCCGCCTTCCGCAGCGCGATCACCAGCACCAGCAGATAGAACACGGTCACCAGGGCGAGGGCCACGTAGGGATCGCGGTCCATGCCCTTCGCCTTCAGGCTGTCGGCGTGCTGGACGAGGTCGGTCTGCATCACCAGCCAGCTCGCCGCCAGCAGCAGCCACAGCTTGAGGTCGGGGCCGAAGCGGTACATCAGGTACATCGTGATGCCGGAGACGAACAGGGCGGTGTTCAGCGGCTGGGCGAAAATCCCCAGCAGCGGGATGTCGGTGTCCTGCTGGACGAGGACCCCGGCGAGCAGCCACAGCCAGCAGAAGATCGTGACCCGGAGGTAGTCCAGTCCCTTCCAGAGCACCACGAGGAAGATGAGGTAGAAGGTCAGCTCGACCCAGAGGGTCCAGTAGGCGCCGACCAGGTGCTGGGCCGAGAGCGGCACCTGGAGCATGGTGATGTTGGTCAGCGAGTCGCTGACGCTGGGCACCTTGCGCTGCCCGTCGGGTATGCCCCGCCAGATCAGCACGGCGACGACGATGGAGAACCAGTAGGCGGGGAACAGCCGGACGAACCGGGCCCGGACGAAGTGGCCCGGAGTGCGGTCCCAGGCCGACATGCAGATCACGAAGCCGCTGATGATGAAGAACAGCTGGACGCCGTAGGAGCCGTAGGAGGTCACCGGGAAGATGGAAGGGAAGAGGTTCTTCTGGTTCACCCCCCAGTTGGCATCCGTGGCCGCGTCAATGCCGGTGTAGTGGAAGAGCAGTACCGCCAGCGCGGCGACGACCCGCAGCGCGTCGAGCGCGTACAGCCGGGGCGGGCCGGCGGCCCTGGGGGGCTTGCCCGGGGCGCCGGGGCTGCTCGTCGTGGTGCTCCCCGGCTGACCCGGGGCCTGGAGATCGCTCAGGGACATCTGTCGGCCTTGTCGCTCGATGGGAGCGCCCGAAACGGGCGGGCGCTCCTTGCGTACCAGGAAATTACTTGCGTACCAGGAAATACGGGGGCCGGTGGGGGCGGCCCCGGGCCCGTCCGGCCGCGGGCCGGAAGCCGGGGCGCCGGGCCGGTGCGGGACCGGTGGCCCCGGGTCCGGAGCCTTGGGGGGATTGCTCACGCTCCGGGAGGGTGCTGCGGACTCCGGCCGGTTCCGGCCCGGGCCCGGTCTCAGGCTTCGGTGAGGACGGTGCCGGTCCCGGTCTCGGTCTCGCGGTAGAGGCGGCCCGACTTCGGGCACTCCCAGACCGCGGGCTCGCCCGCGCGCTCCACCAGCTTGACGCCCTCGTGGCCGACCCAGCCGATCTGCCGGGCCGGTACGCCGACGACCAGCGCGAAGTCCGGGACGTCCTTGGTCACCACTGCACCGGCGGCGACCATCGCCCAGCGGCCGATGGTCAGCGGCGCCACACAGACCGCGCGGGCACCGATCGAAGCCCCGTCGGAGATCCTGACGCCGACGGCCTCCCAGTCGCCGCCGCGCTTCTGCTGGAAGTCCGGGTCGACCGAGCGCGGGTAGTGGTCGTTGGTGAGGACCACGGCGGGGCCGATGAAGACGCCGTTGCCCAGCTCCGCGGGCTCGTACACCAGCGCGTAGTTCTGCAGCTTGCAGTTGTCGCCCATGCGCACGCCGGTGCCCACGTACGCGCCGCGCCCGATGACACAGCCCTCGCCCAGCTTGGCGTCCTCCCGGATCTGCGCTAGCTCCCAGACGCTGCTGCCCGCGCCGACCTCGGCGGACTCGGCGACCTGGGCGGTGGGCTGGACCCTGTAGTTCACTGTGGAAAGCCTTCCGGGTGGAGTGGGACGGTCGGGCGGTACGGCGGACGTGCCGCGGCCGCCGCGGCCGTGCGCGGGGCGCGGCCGGAACGGTGGGCGACCCGTTGGTGTCCCGGTGCCGCCCGGGTCCCGGGCGGCCGGGGGCGGGCCCGGCTCCGAGGGGCGAGCATACGTCCCCGACAGGGACACGCCATCGAGCAGGCCCCGGTTCCGTCCCGCGGGACCCGGTTTGACCCCCCGCGCGGCCGACCCGTACCCTTGACCGTCGGCGTGCTCTGTTGCACGCCAGCCCCTGAGCACCTCCCTCCGGCGGCGGTGGACACCCACCGCCCGGAGAGGCCGCTCATCCATCCGGAAGCGTCACGGCCCCCGGGCCGTGCGAGCGGCTGGCATCAGGGGTTTCCGTTCCGAGCGAAAGAGAGATCCGCGTGTACGCCATCGTGCGCAGCGGTGGCCGTCAGCACAAGGTTGCTGTCGGTGACATCGTCGAGGTTGACAAGATCCCCACCGCCAAGGTTGGCGACACGGTAGAGCTCTCTACCCTGCTCGTTGTCGACGGCGACGCCGTGACCAGCGACCCGTGGGTGCTGGCCGGCATCAAGGTCCAGGCCGAGGTCGTGGACCACCACAAGGGCGCCAAGATCGACATCCTTCGCTACAAGAACAAGACCGGCTACCGCCGTCGCCAGGGTCACCGTCAGCAGTACACGGCGATCAAGGTCACCGGCATCCCCACGGCTGCGAAGTAAGGGACTGAGGAGACATGGCACATAAGAAGGGCGCATCGTCCACCCGGAACGGTCGCGACTCCAATGCTCAGCGGCTCGGCGTGAAGCGCTTCGGCGGTCAGGTCGTCAACGCCGGTGAGATCCTGGTCCGCCAGCGCGGCACCCACTTCCACCCCGGCGCGGGCGTCGGCCGTGGCGGCGACGACACGCTGTTCGCGCTGCAGGCCGGTGCGGTCGAGTTCGGCCGTCACCGTGGCCGCAAGGTCGTGAACATCGTTCCGGTCGCCTGATCCCAGGCACCCGGAGCACGTTTTCGCGAGGGGCGGACCAGCTCCCCGGCGGAGTCCCGGTTTTCCGGGGCCCGTACGGGGAAGCGGGTCCGCCCTTTGCGTGTTAGCAGTTGAGGAGAGCGGCGCACCCCCCGTGCAGCGGGCGGTGTCCGCCGTACCGAAGCGGCCGTCGTCGTCCCGACCCCGGCCGGATACGCAGTGACTTTCTGGAGGACCTCCCATGACCACCTTCGTGGACCGCGTCGAGCTGCATGCCGCCGCGGGTAACGGAGGCCACGGCTGTGCCTCCGTCCACCGCGAGAAGTTCAAGCCTCTCGGCGGCCCCGACGGTGGGAACGGCGGACGCGGCGGCGATGTGATCCTCGTCGTCGATCAGTCGGTCACCACCCTCCTCGACTACCACCACAGCCCCCACCGCAAGGCCACCAACGGCCAGCCCGGCGAGGGCGGCAATCGCTCCGGCAAGGACGGCAAGGACCTGATCCTCCCGGTCCCGGACGGCACGGTCGTCCTGGACAAGCAGGGCAACGTCCTCGCCGACCTCGTCGGCCACGGCACCAGCTTCGTCGCCGGACAGGGCGGCCGCGGCGGCCTCGGCAACGCCGCGCTGGCCTCCGCCCGCCGCAAGGCCCCCGGCTTCGCCCTCCTCGGCGAGCCCGGTGAGAGCCGCGACGTCGTCATGGAGCTGAAGACCGTCGCGGACGTGGCCCTGGTGGGCTATCCCTCGGCCGGGAAGTCGTCGCTGATCTCGGTGCTCTCCGCCGCCAAGCCCAAGATCGCGGACTATCCCTTCACCACCCTGGTGCCGAATCTGGGCGTGGTCACCGCGGGCTCCACGGTCTACACCATCGCCGACGTCCCCGGTCTGATCCCCGGCGCCAGCCAGGGCAAGGGGCTCGGTCTGGAGTTCCTCCGCCATGTCGAACGCTGCTCGGTCCTCGTCCACGTCCTCGACACCGCCACCCTGGAGTCGGACCGTGACCCGCTCTCCGACCTCGATGTCATCGAGGAGGAGCTGAAGCAGTACGGCGGGCTGGACGACCGGCCCCGCGTCGTCGTCCTCAACAAGATCGACATCCCGGACGGCCACGACCTCGCCGAGATGGTCCGGAGCGACCTGGAGTCCCGCGGCTACCGCGTCTTCGAGGCTTCCGCGGTCTCCCGTACCGGTCTCAAGGAGCTGTCGTTTGCCCTCGCGGGCATCGTCGCCGAAGCGCGCGCCGCGAAGCCGAAGGAGGAGGCGACCCGGATCGTCATCCGGCCCAAGGCCGTCGACGACGCGGGATTCACCGTGGTCCGCGAGGAGGACGGCCTGTACCGGGTGCGCGGCGAGAAGCCGGAGCGCTGGGTGCGCCAGACCGACTTCAACAACGACGAGGCCGTCGGGTACCTCGCCGACCGGCTCAGCCGCCTCGGCGTCGAGGAGAAGCTGATGAAGGCCGGTGCCCGCGCGGGCGACGGCGTCGCCATCGGCCCCGAGGAGAACGCCGTCGTCTTCGACTGGGAGCCCACGGTCATGGCGGGTGCCGAAATGCTCGGCCGCCGTGGCGAGGACCACCGTCTGGAGGCTCCGCGCCCGGCCGCTCAGCGCCGCCGCGACCGCGACGCCGAACGGGACGAGGCGGAGCGCGCGTACGACGAATTCGACCCGTTCCAGTAGCCGCCGCGCTCCTTGCCGGAGCGCCACCGGGCGCCCCCTCGCCGCTTTGCCGGCCAGGGGGCGTCGGCGCACCCCGGGGTTCGCGGGCACCCCTCCGGATTCGGAAGAATGGGCCGGGTCTCGCAACCTCCCACCCCCGTCGGAACGTCTTTGGCCGACGGAACCCCACCGACGGCGGACGTCGTGATTCCGGGCCGGTCGTGAGCCACTGCCACCCCGTCCCGGAACAGTGAACGGAGCCCTGATGAAGATTTCCTTCCTCATTCATACGATCTACGGCATCGGCGGCACCATCCGCAGCACGCTGAATCTGGCGAACGAGCTGGCGGACCGGCATGAGGTGGAGATCGTGTCGGTCTTCCGGCACCGCGACGTCCCGCTGTTCCACGCCGACCCGCGGATCGCGCTGGTGGGTCTGGTCGACACCCGCCCCGGCGCCCCGGAGGCCGGACCGGACGAGGGCGCACACCTCGAACCGTCCGCGCTGATGCCCCGCCGCGAGAGCCGCTACCGCGAGTACAGCGCCCTCACCGACGAACGGATAGCCGCCCACTACGAGGCGTCGGACGCCGATGTCGTCATCGCCACCCGCCCCGCGCTGGTGCCCTGCCTGGCCCGGTCCGCCCCCCAGAACGCGGTGCTCATCGGCCAGGAGCATATGAGCCTCGGCTACCACGGGCCGGAGCTGGTGGCCGAGCTGCTGCCGCAACTGGACGTGCTCGACGCCCTGGTCACCGTCTCCGAGGCGGACGCGGCGGCCTGGCGCGGCCGGCTGCCCCAGCCCGACACCCGGGTGCTCGCCGTGCCCAACGGCGTCCCCGAACCGGGCCCCGCCCCCGCCGCCCTGACGGAGAAGCTGATCGTGGCGGCCGGGCGGACCTCCCGCGCCAAGCAGTACGACACCCTGCTGCATGCCTTCGCCCGGGTCGTCGCCGCCCACCCCGGCTGGCGACTGCGGATCTACGGCTGGGGCCCCGACCGGGAACGCGTCCGCCGGATCGTCCACCGCCTGGGACTGCACAACAGCGTCGAGCTGATGGGGTCCGTGGTGCCCATGGAGGCCGAGTGGGTCAAGGGGTCCGTCGCGGTCTCCACCTCCCGCCACGAGTCCTTCGGCCTCACCCTCGTCGAGGCGATGCGCTGCGGACTGCCGGTGGTCAGCACCGACTGCGACCACGGCCCCCGCACGATCATTACCGACGGCGAGGACGGACTGCTGGTCCCCGTCGGCGACAGCGGCGCGGTCGCCGGCGCCCTGCGCCGCCTGATCGAGGACGAGCCGCTGCGCCGCAGGCTCGGCGCCGCGGCCCGTATCTCCGCGGCCCGCTTCGACCCGGCGGTGACCGCCAAGCAGTACGAGGAGCTGTTCGCCGCCCTGGGCGCCGGCCCGCTCCACCGCACCCGCCCGGACCGCACCCCGGTGGCCGCTGCCCGCCCCTTCGCCCCGGTCGCGGACTGCACCACCGGGGACGACGGCTCGCTGACCGTACGGATCGTGGCCCCCGCGGCCGCCGCCATGCAGTATCCGGGGCTGCGGCTGGTCTGCACCCGTACCGTGGGCGGCACCGACGGCCCCGCCCCCGGAACCGGCCCCGCCGCCAGGGGGAAGACCAGGGCGGGCGGCCGCAAGGGCGCCAGGGGCGGCACCCGGCGCGGCAGGACCGGCACCGCCCCCGACCGCACCGAACACGTCTTCCCCTTCGACCCGGACGGCACCGCCGTGATACCGGCGGGCGCCGCGCTCGCCGACGGAGAGTGGACCTGCCACACCGAGGACCCCCGCACCGGCCGCCGGTCCGGGCTGACGGCCCGCACGGTCGACCAGCGTGGGCTGCTGCGCGCCGCCGGACGGTTCGCCAGGGACGCCCCCGTCCACCAC
The DNA here is from genome assembly GCF_044763775.1 of Streptomyces sp. NPDC094448. Taxonomy (NCBI): domain Bacteria; kingdom Bacillati; phylum Actinomycetota; class Actinomycetes; order Kitasatosporales; family Streptomycetaceae; genus Streptomyces; species Streptomyces sp. NPDC094448. Next base: position 53,374 of record NZ_JBIWGU010000010.1, read on the forward strand.
CTCGTACCGTTCCGCGACCCCGACAGCCACCGGCTGACACTCCGCTCCTGGGTCCGCAGACTGCACGTCGAGTCCGGAGACATCACCGCCGACGAACACCGGCTCACCCTCACGGGGCGGATCCACGGCCCGGACGAACCCGCGGGCGAACCCACCCTCGTCCTGCGCCGCGGCGACGACCCCGCCGACGAGATGGTCTTCCACGGCACCCGCGAGGGCACCCGGGGCTTCTCCGTCACCCTCGACTGCGAGACCGTCGCCGACCGCTGGGAGCAGGACGGGCCCGAAGGGCCTGAAGGGGAAGGACCGGAAGAGGGCGTGTGGCACCTGTGGTTGCGCTACCACCCCGAACAGGACCCGGTAGCGGTGGGTCGTCTCCTTGACGATGTGCTCCGGAAGAGTGATGTCCGGACCTATCCCGACGTCCTGCTCCACAAACAGCGCTCCCTGCTGCTGGCCCGCCGGGTGCTGCGCCGGATCCGGGGCCGTGACCAGCGCCTGGTGGTGCTGAAACTGGCCTTCGACGACGGAAACCGGCTCGTCCTCCATGTGAGGGACCGATGACCGTCCCCGACATATCCCCCCACTCTGTGCACTCCGTCACTTCACAGGGTCTTTACGGCACCCCCAACGCCCCTGGCCAAAGGGTGAACGGGGCGTGTCCCGGCGGTGTGCTGGGGGAAATGCCCGCCTTGCTAGACGGTCACGCAGAGTGCGACCATCGCTCCGTCCCCCACCCGAATCAAGGTTAGGTCCGTCTGTGTCCGCACCACATGTAGCCAAGCCCCGAACCACGGCCGTCGTGCTCGCGGGGGGCACCGGGCAACGGGTGGGTCTGTCGATCCCGAAGCAGTTGCTGAAGATCGCGGGCAAGGCCGTCATCGAGCACACGCTGACGATCTTCGAACAGGCCGATGCCATTGATGACGTGATCGTTCTCATGGCACCGGGCTTCGTCCCCGACGTCGAGAAGATCATCATCAGAGCGGGTCTGACCAAGGTGAGGCGGGTCATCGAGGGGGGCGCCACCCGGAACGAGACCACCGAGCGGGCCATCGCCGCCCTCGGCGACGGACTGGCCCCCGACGAGGACGTCAACGTCCTCTTCCACGATGCCGTCCGACCGCTTCTGTCACAGCGAGTGATCCAGGACTGCGTCGACGCCCTCGACCGCTACCAGGCCGTCGACGTGGCCATCCCCTCCGCCGACACCATCATCGTGACCCGCACCCACGGCGAGGACGGCGAGTTCATCACCGACGTCCCCGACCGCTCCCGGCTCCGCCGCGGCCAGACCCCGCAGGCCTTCAAGCTCTCCACGATCCGCCGCGCCTACGAGATCGCCGCGGGCGACCCGAACTTCCAGGCCACCGACGACTGCACCGTGGTCCTGAAGTACCTGCCCGACGTCCCGATCCATGTCGTCGCGGGCGACGAGTACAACATGAAGGTCACCCAGCCGGTCGACGTCTTCCTCGCCGACAAGCTCTTCCAGCTCGCCTCCACCGCCGCCCCCGCCCAGGCCGACGAGGCCGCCTACCGCGAGCTGCTGGCCGGCCGTACCCTCGTCGTCTTCGGCGGCTCGTACGGCATCGGCGCCGACATCGCGGCACTCGCCGAGCGCTACGGCGCCCGGGTGTACGCGCTGGGCCGCTCCACCACCGGCACCCACGTCGAGAACCCGGAGCACGTCGACGACGCGCTCTCCCGCGCCTACGCGGAGACCGGACGCATCGACTACGTGATCAACACCGCCGGAGTGCTGCGGATCGGCAAGCTCGCCGAAACCGACAACAGCACCATCCTCGAAGCGCTGCACGTCAACTATCTGGCCCCGGTCCAGATCGCCCGCGCCGCCTACAAGTACCTGGCCGAGACCAAGGGGCAGCTCCTGCTCTACACCTCCTCCAGCTACACCCGCGGCCGTGCCGAGTACAGCCTGTACTCCTCCACCAAGGCGGCCATGGTCAATCTGACCCAGGCCCTCGCGGACGAGTGGGCGGCCGACGGGATCCGGGTCAACTGCGTCAACCCCGAGCGCACCGCCACCCCCATGCGGACCAAGGCCTTCGGCACCGAGCCCGCAGGCAGCCTGCTCTCCTCCGAGGCCGTCGCCCGCACCTCCCTGGACGTGCTGCTCTCCGAGCTGACCGGCCATGTCGTCGACGTACGCCAGCAGGACCCCACCCGGGACGCGACCGAGGCCTCCGGCTTCGAGCAGGCACTGGCCGCGCTCCTCGACCGGCAGGGCGACGTGTGACCGGGGCCGCCCCCGCCGCGACCAGGCCGCCGGGCCCCCGCCCCGGCCGCGCCCCCGCGGGCGCACCGCCCGCCCCCCGCCCCTTTCCGCCGCCCGCGCTGAAGCGCCACCGCCCGGTACCGTTTGGAGCAGGTTCCCCGTGATTTCGACCGCCATCCGTCTGGTACGCGTCGGCAGCCGGTCCGAGCTGGCCGCCGCGGCGCTCATCGGACTCGGCTATCCGTGCGTGCTGCTCGCCGCGCTGCTGCCGAGCATCCCCTTCTTCGTGGCCGCCGCCGCCGTCACCTACCTCGCCGACTGGTATCTCCACCAGAAGGGCAGCTATCTGCTCAACCGGCTGAGCAAGGTCCGGGTCGGCCTCTCCATCCGCTTCCTGCTCCGCCAGCTCCTGCTGGTGGTGCTGCTCGCCAGGGAAGGGCTCGCCGAGACCCCGCTCTTCTACACCGCGGTCGCCGGTTTCCTGGTCTTCTACGGCCTCCAGGCCCCGCACGGCGCCCTCACCACCCTCATCAAGCTGCGCCGTACCCTGCCGGTCGTCACCCGCAACGTCGACCTGCACACCGTGCGCATCCCGGACGCCCCGCCGCGGCCGCTGCTGCGCCGCGCCGCCGAGAAGATGCTCCACCTCGACCTGCCCGCCGTCGCCGGTGTGCTGGTCGCCGCCGCCACCGGCGAGGACGCGATCGGCTACGCCGGTGTCGCGGCCACCGTCGCCCTCGGACTGCTCTACACCGCGGTTCTGGTGCCCTATCTGCGCAGCCGCCGGGTCCCCCCGGCCGCCAAGGTCCTCCAGGCCGTCAACCAGTGGCTCCGCGAGTACCGCCCGACCGTCGTCCTCTACTTCTCCGGCGGCGCATCCTCGGCGTACCAGGTCAATATGTGGCTGGAGACGATGGAGCAGATCGACGGCCGCCCGCTGATCGTGATGCGGGAACGGGAGCTGATGCCGAAGCTGACCGAGACCGCGGTCCCGGTGCTCTGCGTGCCCGGCGGCACCCACACCATGAACCTCGACCTCTCCACGGTCCGGGTCGCGCTCTACTCCGCCAACGTCGGCAAGAACATCCACATCCTGCGCCAGCCCGCCATGAAGCACGTCTTCATCGGCCACGGCGACAGCGACAAGCTCGCCTCCGTCAACCCCTTCAGCAAGGTCTACGACGAGGTGTGGACCGCGGGCCGGGCCGGCCGCGACCGCTACGCCCTGGCCGACGTCGGCGTCCTCGACGAGGACATCGTCGAGGTCGGCCGCCCCCAGCTCGCGCCCATCACCACCGCGACGGGCCGCACCCGGAACCCGATCCCGACCATCCTGTACGCCCCCACCTGGGAGGGCTGGGACGACAACCCCGGCAACACCTCCCTGCTGCTGGCCGGCGAGAACATCATCCGCAGGCTCCTCGACGCCGAGCGCCCGGTCCGCGTCGTCTACAAGCCGCACCCCTTCACCGGTATCCGCAACAAGAAGGCGAAGGCCGTCCACGAGCGCATCACCGCCCTGCTGAAGACCGCCGCCGCCGAACGCCGCACCGACCCCCGCTGGGCCGCCGAGAGCGCCGCGGGCAAGGCCGCGCGCGAGCAGGCGACGGCCCGGATGGCGGCCGTCGGGGCCGAGCTGGCCGGACTGCTCAAGCCCGGCCGGACCGGCGGCGACGAGGCCGAGCGGTCCCGCGACTCCGTCTCCGACCCGGTGCGCCTGGCCCGGGCCGCCCGGCTGCGGGCCGAGTGGAACGAGGCGTACTGGACCTCCGTCGGCTGGTGGGAGCACCGGGTCGTCACCGGCAGCGAGCCCCGGCTCTACGACTGCTTCAACGAGTCCGACGCGATGGTCTCGGACATCTCCAGCGTGGTCTCCGACTACATGGCCAGCGGTAAGCCGTACGCGGTCACCGACTCGGCCGCCCTCGGCGCCGACGAGTTCCAGCGGCAGAACACCGCCGCGCGGGCCGCGACCGTCCTCAGCAACAGCGCGGTCGAGCTGGACGAGCTGCTGGCCGCCGTCGCCTCGCCCGAGGACGACCAGCTGGCGGGCGCCCGCCGCGAACTGAAGCAATACCTCCTCGGCCCCGACCGCCCCACCTCCATGGAGCGGTTCAACTCGGCCGTCCGCACCCTCCAGGCCGTCGCCGAGGCCCGGAACCGGGGCGTGGCACAGCGGACCGGTGAGCAGCCCGCCGAGCCCCGGCCCGCCGCCGTACCGGTCGACGACCCGGCGGAGGAGTCCGCCGTGGCCGAGGAGACCAACGGGTCCGAGGCGCCCGTCGCGGGCTGACCGCGGCGCCCGGCCCGGCGGGGGACCGGCCGGAGCGACGGCCGGCGGACCGGACCACGGCGACGGAGCGCCGCCGGACCGGGCACGGGAACGGCGGTGAACCGGCCGCGGGGAACGGAACGGCGGGGGCGGTACGGCAACGAGCCGTACCGCCCCCGCCGTCGCTTTCCGCCGCTCCCGCCCGGTCCGCACGGCTGTCCAGCCGGTGAGAAGTCCCGGCACGAAAGCCGCACCCTGACATAGATTCGGTCCGTGACAGAGGCAAGACAGCACGTGACGCAGGCCCGCAGGATCGTCGTCAAGGTGGGCTCGTCCTCCCTGACCACCGCGGCGGGGGGGATCGACGCCGACCGGGTCGACGCCCTCGTGGACGTACTCGCCAAGGTCCGCAGCGGCGGCGAGAAGGAGATCGTGCTGGTCTCGTCGGGAGCCATCGCCGCCGGACTCGCCCCGCTCGGCCTCGCCCGCAGGCCCAAGGACCTCGCCCGGCAGCAGGCCGCCGCCAGCGTCGGCCAGGGGCTGCTCGTGGCCCGCTACACCGCCTCTTTCGCCCGGCACGGCGTCCGGGTCGGCCAGGTACTGCTGACCGCCGACGACACCAGCCGCCGCGCCCACTACCGCAACGCCTACCGCACCCTCGACCAGCTGCTCGCCATGGGCGCCGTACCGGTCATCAACGAGAACGACACCGTCGCCACCGACGAGATCCGCTTCGGCGACAACGACCGGCTCGCGGCCCTCGTCGCCCATCTGGTCCGGGCCGATCTGCTGGTGCTCCTCTCGGACGTCGACGGGCTGTACGACGGCGACCCGGCCCGCCCCGGCACCACCAGGATCGACGAGGTGCGCGGCCCGGCCGATATCGCGCATGTGCAGATCGGCAGCGCCGGGCGGGCGGGCGTGGGCACCGGCGGCATGGTCACCAAGGTCGAAGCGGCCAGGATCGCCACGGAGGCCGGAGTCCCGGTCGTCCTCACCTCGGCGGTGAGCGCCGCGGACGCCCTCGCGGGCCGGGCCACCGGAACCTTCTTCCACCGCACCGGGCGCCGCGCCGCGGGACGGCTGCTCTGGCTGGCGCACGCCTCCACCCCCCGCGGCGCCCTGGTCCTCGACGACGGAGCGGTCCGAGCGGTCGTCCAGGGCCGTAAATCCCTGCTCCCGGCCGGGATCGCGGCCGTCGACGGCGACTTCACCGCGGGCGACCCCGTCGAACTCCGCGATACCGCGGGCCGGGCCGTCGCCCGCGGCCTGGTCAACTACGACGCCCGTGAACTCCCCCCGCTGCTGGGCCGGTCCACCCGGGAACTCGCCCGGGAACTCGGTCCGGAATACGAGAGGGAGGTCGTACACAGGGACGATCTCGTGGTGATGCACCCCTGAAACGGCTGAAACCACCGTCAACCAACAGGGACCTTTACCAAAACCGCCCCACGTCCGGTCCGGGGCTGGTCAACTTTGTTGCGGGGCACTGCGGGGGGCGCAGCACCACGACATACGCAATCGGGAGGCCGCCTGTGACCATCGCGCGCCCGGGGGACACCCCCCGAGGGAACAACGGCGTCCGCTGCGTACACGCGGCGACGGGCACCGAGCGGCCCGCACCGGCGGCCGGACGCACCGTACGGGCCGAACGGACCCTGACGAGCGTCGGCGACCGGGCCCCGGCGCCTGCGGAGGACCGGGTCCAGTCCGCCGCGTCCAAGCTCTGGCACATCACGCTGAGCGTCTCGGGCGCCGAGGCCCCGCTGGCGGAGGTCCGCCGAGGTCTGGAGCAGCTCGCCCACGACCATCCCTTCCTGCTGACCAGCCGCTACGCCAACGACCACGCCGAGATCCGCTACTGGGAGGAGGCCCGCGACCTCCATGACGCGGCGGCCGTCGCGCTGCGGCTCTGGGGCGAGCACCGGGCGACGGCGAAGCTGCCGCCGTGGACGATCGTCGGCCTGGAGGTCATCGACCGGCAGACCTACCACCAGCGCCTGGCCGAGGGCTACGGCCCGCCGCCGGCCGCCAGGGTCGGCGTCCACCCCTTCTGAGGTACGCGGGTCCCCGGGGCCCGCGCGGGGTTCCGGCGTACGCGGGGTACGCGGGGCGGAGTTCCGGTGCCGGCGGCGCAGGCTCCACGGCATGCGGGGCGCGCGCGGAAAGCCCCGGGGCCCGCGGAGGAGGCTTCCCGGGCACGCGGCGCGGGCCCCGGGGTATGCGGCGAGCCGCCGGGGCGTGGGTAAGGCCCCCCAGGGGGCGCGGAAAGCCCCGGCCCAGGCCCCGCATCCGGTGTGTCTCGGAGTGCGGAACGGCGCATGAGACACCTTCCCGGGCGCATTACCCTGCGGGTATGACGACGTCGCCCTCCCCGCAGGAGTCCCCCAGCCCCGTCGGCCGGGCCGCCCGGCTCGCCCGGAGCGCCGCCGAGCAGCTCGCCCCCCTGCCGCGCGCGGCCAAGGACGCGGCCCTGCTCGCCGTCGCCGATGCGCTGGAGGCCCGGACGGACGAGATCGTCCGCGCCAACGCCGAGGACGTCGCACGGGCCCGCGAGAACGGTACGAGCGAGTCGATCGTCGACCGGCTGACGCTCACCCCGGAGCGCGTCCGCGCCATCGCGGCCGATGTCCGTGACGTCGTCGCGCTGCCCGACCCGGTCGGCGAGGTGGTACGCGGCTCCACCCTCCCCAACGGCCTCGACCTGCGCCAGGTCCGGGTGCCCCTCGGCGTCGTCGGCATCGTCTACGAGGCCCGGCCGAACGTCACCGCCGACGCCGCCGCGCTCTGTCTCAAGTCCGGCAACGCCGTGCTGCTGCGCGGCTCCTCCTCCGCCTACGCCTCCAACACCGCTCTCGTACGGGTGATCCGCGATGCCGTCGCCGGGGCCGGGCTCCCCGCGGACGCCGTCCAGTTGGTGCCCGGGGAGTCCCGGGAGTCGGTCCAGGAGCTGATGCGCGCCCGCGGTCTCGTCGACGTCCTGATCCCGCGCGGCGGCGCCGGGCTGATCCGTACCGTCGTGGAGCAGTCCATCGTCCCCGTCATCGAGACCGGTACCGGCAACTGCCATGTGTACGTGGACGCCGAGGCCGATCTCGACATGGCCGTCTCCGTACTGATCAACTCCAAGGCCCAGCGGCCCAGCGTCTGCAACAGCGCCGAGACGCTCCTGGTCCACCGGGACATCGCGGCCGCGTTCCTGCCCCGGGCCCTCGACGCGCTCGCCGAGGCCGGGGTCACCGTCCACGGCGACGAGGCCGTGGCGGCGTACGGGGACGACAGCAAGGCGACGGTCGTCGCGGCCACCGACGAGGACTGGGAGACCGAGTACCTCTCCTACGACATCGCCGCGGCCGTGGTGGATTCGCTCGACGACGCGGTGGCGCACATCCGGCGCTGGTCGTCCGGGCACACCGAGGCCATCGTCACCACCTCGCAGGCCGCGGCCCGCCGCTTCACCCGACTGGTGGACTCGACGACGGTCGCCGTGAACGCCTCGACCCGGTTCACCGACGGCGGCCAGTTCGGCTTCGGCGCCGAGATCGGCATCTCCACGCAGAAGCTGCACGCCCGCGGACCGATGGGGCTGCCCGAGCTGACCTCGACCAAGTACATCCTCACCGGCGACGGCCACATCCGGTAGTCCCGGACCGGCGGGCCCGGAGGCGGAAACCGGCCGTCCCGCCGGGTCCGGTGGGGAGGTTGCCGCCTCCGTCTGCCCAAAAGCACCGCCCGGGTCTACTCTGAAAGACGTGCCGGACGACGTGGGGGGCAGGCCGTTCCCGGACGGCTGGGAGCCCGACGACGACCGCGGAGGCGCGGACGAGGACTTCGCCCCCGTGGTGTTCGACGAGGACTTCGTCCATGCGGCCACCTTCCACGAACCCACCGCGGTGGAGCGGCTGCTGGCCGCCGCCGAGGCCCGCGCGGAGGCCGAGGCGGCCCGAGCCGCCGGGCGGGGCCCCGGGGGACCCGATGACGACCCCTACGGCGGGGTGTACGGCGGCTACGACACCGACCGCGACCCCCATGGCCTCCACGGCTCCCACGCCGACTGGTCCGACCCCTACGGCGCGCACGGCGGCTCGCTGCGCCCCTATCGCGGCACCGCGCGCTGGCACCGCCCGGTGGCCTGGGCACTGGCGCTGCTGATGGGCATCGGCATGGTCGCCCTCGCCTTCACCGCGGTCTACCGGGGTGCCGCGGGCAGCCGCCAGGACCGGATCCCGCCGCCCGCGACGGCGGGCGTGGACCGGTCCCCGACGGCCCCGGCAGGCGTCGCACCCCCGGACACCCTCCGCCACCGGGTCCCGTCCCCGGACCCCACCCGCACCTGAACGCCCCTGCGGGAACGCTTCCCTGTACGGACGTCCCACCGGTGCCCGGGCCGCGAAGGGTCTCCCGGCCCGGGCGCCGCCGGCCCCGGGGCCGGCGGGCGCGGAGCACCGTCCGGCCGATTCCAGCAGGAGCCTCGTTCGCAGCGCGCGCGGCCGGGGCCCGCAGGCCCGCCGTATCCACCGGAGACCCCGCGCCCGGCCGCGGCACTGGCCACCGGTCCGGCGGCGCCACGGTGTCGCGGAGCCCCGGCCGGGAGACGGGCAACGGGACCGGCGGGCCGCTCCGGGGCCGCGAGGCCGACGGCGGCATCGGTGACCCGGGAGGGAAGGGAGGGCCCGGCGGGCACCCGGACCGCTTCCCCCGGCCCCGCCGGAGGCGACCCGGCGCCGTACGGGTGCATCTCCGGCACCCCGGCGGACTTTCGGGCCCCGGTACGCGTTTACCGGAGGCCCCGCGGACCAACCCTCAGAGTATGGCTGGGCGTGGCGACCCGCCCGAAGGGACTTCCGAGGGGCTCCCCGGCGGCGGAGAGGACGAGTACGGAGCCGTCGTCTTCGACGAATCGTTCGTCCGTGCTGCCCGGCTGCAGGAGTATTCGGCCCTGGAGCGGACGGGACCCGACGCACGGGCCGTCCGCACCCTGCCGCCGCCCGTGCTGCGCGCCCGCAGCGGCAACGTCGGCGCCTGGGTGGTGATGGGTCTGGCCCTGCTGCTGGCGTTCTCCCTCGCCACCGCGATCCACATGGGGCTGCGCCGCTCCCCGGCCGACCCGGCCGCCGCCCCGCGGGCCGAGCCGCTGCGGATGACCGTGATCCCGCTGGCGCCCTCCGGAGCCGTCCCCGGCGGGGAGCCCGCCGATCTCTACCACCGCAGCCCGGCCGCCCGTCATCGCATCGCCGCCGCCGGGATCACCCTGCCCGCGATCCGGCGGACCTCCGCCTTCACCGAGAGCGAAGTACGGACCGCGCTCGCGGTGGCCAAGGAGTATCTGGTGATGTCGTCGCTGAATCCGGAGGTGCTCACCGGCAGCACGGTCCGTCCCGTACGGGTCCTGCTGGACCCGGCGCAGCTCGGCGCTTTCGACCGGGACGTCGGCTTCCGGGCCGGGGCGCGGACGACGGCGTCCGGCGGCTGGCTGATCCGGTTCGACCCGGCGCGGGTCGCCCTCGCGGATCCGGCTGTACGGGTCCGGGGGAGTCTGGGCTACGCCGAATCCGGGGCCGACACCCTGGAGATCACCGCGGGACACACCTTCACCTACGCACTCCGCCCCGCCGCCCCGCCGGGTCCCTCCGGGCCGCCCTCGGCTCTCTCCGCGCCGGTCGATCCGGCCCGTACGGATCCGGCGTCCCTCTTCGTCGCCCGCCGGGAGCTGCGGCTCCGCTTCGACCACGAGGACATCCTGCGCCACCGCACCGAAGTGGTCGCCGGCCACCTCCAGGCGGGACCGCAGTCCTGCTCCGAGTCCACCGGCGCCCTGCGGCCCCTGCTGGCGGGCGAACGGGCCTCGCCGGGCGCCCCGGCGGGGACCGATCCATACGCCCTGAGCACGTCCACGGCCCCGGCGGCGGGCCTCTGCGGCGCCCTCGCCCCGGCTGCCCTGCCGACCCCGTAGTCACCCTCGGTCAATGTCGCGGTCAATGTCGCGGCCGGCGGTGCAGCCAACACCGCGGCCGGCCCGGCAGCCGACCGGACAGCGGGGCCCGCCACCGGACCGACCGGCGCCCGACCGCATCGCTCGGACCCGCCCGGACGCCGGATCCCCGGGACGCCGGATCCCCGCCCGGACGCGGGACCCCGGCCCGGACGCCTGGTGGGACGGCGCGGCCCGGTACGGCACCGGACTGCCCCGCCGGACCGGCCGCCCGCGGGGGCTCCCGTACGAACGGATCAGGCGCCGGACGCCGCCGCCCCGCCGCTGCCGCCGTCCGCGCTGCCGCCCTTGGACCCGCTGCCGTCGGCCCGGCCGCTGCCGGTGAACCTGTCGCGGAGCTTGCCGCCCAGGTCCCCCGCGCCGCCCGCGATGTCGCCGACCAGCTTCATCAGCGGATCCTTGCTGGTGCGCACGGTGTCCGCATAGTGCGAGGCGGACTCGCGGATGGAGCCGGTCACCGAGGTGTCCTTGTCCTCGTCCCGCCGGGGGTAGTGGCCGTCCATGATCCGCTGGTAGTCGCGGCTCTCGGCCCACTTCTTCAGCTCGGCCGCCCGGACCGTGGTGAACGGGTGCGAACGCGGCAGCACATTTATGATCTTGAGGACGGAGTCCCGCAGATCGCCGCCCGCCTCGTACTCCTCGGCCTGGCGGAGGAAGGCGTCCACGTTCATCTCGTGGAGGTGGTTGCCACCGGCGATCTTCATCAGGCCCCGCATGGACGCCTGGAGGTCCTGGCCCACCAACAGCCCCGCCCGGTCCGCGGACAGCTCCGACTTGCGGAACCACTCCCGCAGCGCGGTCACGATCGCCATGATCGCCACATTGCCCAGCGGCACCCACGCGATCTTCAGCGCCAGGTTCGTCAGGAAGAGCAGGATCGTGCGGTAGACGGAGTGGCCGGAGAGGGCATGGCCCACCTCATGGCCCACGACGGCCCGCATCTCCTCCTCGTCCAGCAGCTCCACCAGACCGGTCGTCACCACGATGATCGGCTCGTCGAGGCCGATGCACATGGCATTGGGCCGCGGGTCCTGCGTGACGTACATCGCGGGGACCTTCTCCAGGTCCAGGACGTAACAGGCGTCCCGCAGCATCGTGTGCAGATGGGCGAACTGCTCGTCGCTCACCCGGACGGAGTCGGAGAGGAAGAGAAGCCGCAGACTGCGCTCGGGAAGCAGTCCGCTCAGTGCCTTGAACACGGTGTCGAAACCGCTGAGCTTGCGCAGGGCGACCAGCGCCGAACGGTCCGCCGGGTGCTCGTACGCCCGTGACGAGATCCCGGGGAACCGCTTGCGCTGCCTGCTCGGCACTTTTTCCTGACTGCTTTCGGTCATTCCAGCCCCCTGCGTAGCCAATGAGTGCGTATAGCCCGATGGTGCAACTGTGCGTCGCTGCGGTGAGGCAGCTCGCCCCGCGGTCCCCAGCGTAGGTGCCGGCGACGCAAGGCGGCCGAGCCTGTGGACAACCCCGACTCCGGTCCGCGTCACCGCACTTCCCGGGCTCCGCCGACCGACCCGCCGCCACTTCGACGGCCCCGCGACCACCACAACGTCCGAGTCGGCGTGAGCGTGCCCGACCCACCCGCATACGATGGGTGCCCGAAGACCCTCAGCCCTGTCCCCCGATCGTTAGGTCCGCTGAAGATGAGCCTCACCAGCACCTCCGCCGCCCTGGTCCCCCTGGCCGAAGGCGGTGGCCACGAAAGCCTCAGCCCCCTTCTCATCGGCGGTCTCTCCCTGGCCGCGCTCCTGCTGCTGCTCTTCATCACCACCAGCTTCAACCGCGACCGCTGAGTCTCGCCGGGCGTCTCGTACGCACGTGCCAGTAGGCTCTGCACGCATGGGACAGCAGGAAGAACAGGCGGGCACCGCGCCCGGGGAACCGGGCGCCGGTCCCGCCCGGCGGCGGCTCGGTGTCATGGGCGGGACGTTCGACCCGATCCACCACGGTCACCTGGTGGCCGCGAGCGAGGTGGCCGCACTGTTCCATCTCGACGAGGTCGTCTTCGTCCCCACGGGACAGCCGTGGCAGAAGACCCACAAGGTCGTTTCGCCGGCCGAGGACCGTTACCTCATGACGGTGATCGCCACGGCCTCCAATCCCCAGTTCTCGGTGAGCCGGATCGACGTCGACCGCCCCGGGAAGACGTACACCATCGACACCCTCCGGGACCTGTCCGCCATCGACGAGGGCACCGATCTCTTCTTCATCACCGGTGCCGACGCGCTCTCCCAGATCCTGGGCTGGCGGGACGCGACCGAGTTGTTCTCCCTCGCGCACTTCATCGGGGTCACTCGCCCCGGCCACGATCTGACGGACGACGGGCTGCCGGAGGGCAAGGTGTCCCTGGTGGAGGTGCCGGCGCTGGCGATCTCTTCGACCGACTGCCGGGCGCGGGTCGCCAAGGGGGACCCGGTCTGGTATCTCGTACCCGACGGCGTCGTGCGCTATATCGACAAGCGCCAGTTGTACCGCGGTCAGTGAGCCCGGAGAGGGGGCACCGGTGAACGACCAGCAGAATCCGTACGACCCTTATCCGCCGCAGCCGCAGATCATCGGCTACGACGCGTACGGGCAGCCGGTCTACCAGCAGCCCCAGCTGTCTCATGAGGCCCAACAGCCCCAGGAGCAGCAGCAGTACGAAGCGCAGCAGCCGTACGATCCGTCGTACCAGCAGCCCGGCCAGGGGTACGAGCCCCCGTACCAGCAGCCGTACGACCCCTATGCCCAGCAGGCCACCGGGACCGCGGGCCACCAGGACTACGGCTACGACCCCCACGCCCGGGCCCCGGAGCCGTACCCCCCGTACGACCAGACCGCGCCCGGCGGACAGGCCGCCCACGGCGCGGAACAGCCGTACGACTACGGCGGTGCCCACGGCCAGGAGGGGTACGGCTACGACACCGGCACCCTGCCCACGGCCGTCGACTCGACCCGGCAGTGGACCGTCCCCGCGCAGCATCCCGCCCCCGAGGCCGAACAGCAGCCCGCCGAAGCCCCCGGCGCAGCGGATGCACAGGCCGCCCTCCCCGGGCAGCGGCGCTCCGGCGACGAGCCGCCGGGGGAGCGCGACTACCGCACCGAGCAGTTCTCGTTCATCGCGGAGCCCGACGAGGAATCCGAAGACGTCATCGACTGGCTGAAGTTCACCGAGAGCCGCTCGGAACGGCGCGAGGAGGCCAAACGCCGGGGACGCCACCGTGTGATCGCCCTCGGGGTCGTCGTCGCGCTGGCCGTGGTGGCCGGCATCGGCTGGATAGTGGCCGCGCTCCTGTCGGACGACGAGAAGACGAAGAGCGTCTCCGCCGGGGCCCAGAAACGCGATGTGATCGTGGTGCATCTGCACAACACGAAGAAGAAGGGCACCTCGACCGCCCTCCTCGTCGACAACGTGACCACCGGCCGGGGCACCACCGTCCTGCTCCCCAACGCCCTGTCCTTCGCGGGCGACGACGGCGCCGGCACCACTCTCGGCCAATCCGTCGAAGCCGACGGCACCGCCGGGACCCGCGACGCCGTGGGCACCCTCCTCGGCGCCCCGATCAGCGGCACCTGGCGGCTCGACACCCCCTTCCTGGAGAACCTCGTCGAACTCGTCGGCACGATCGACCTCACCACCGACACCGACGTCCCCGGCCCGGCCAAGGGCGCCGCACCCCTGGTGAAGAAGGGCGAGAACCAGACCCTCAACGGCCGGGCCGCCGTCGCCTACGCCACCCATCTCGCCGCCGGGGAGCCCGAGTCCAAGCAGTTGCAGCGCTTCGGGCAGGTCGTGCAGGGCGTGCTGAAGAAGTTCCCGAGCGACGCGGAGTCCGCGACCGTCACGGTGGAGACCCTGGGACAGATCCTCGACCCCTCGCTCTCCGAGAAGGACCTCGGCGCATCCCTCGCCAAGCTCGCCGACCACGCCAAGGGCGGCGACTACGCCACCGAGCTGCTGCCCGTTCAGCCCGACGGCCGGCCCACCGAGCAGGCGATCACCCAGGTCGTCAAGGAAGTCCTCGGCGGCTCCGTCACCAAGGGTGAGCAGGGCGCGGCGGCCCGGGTCGGGATCAGGAACGCCACCGGAAAGCCCACGGCGACCGAGACCGCCCGGGTCTCCCTGGTGAACAGCGGCCACACGGTCGTCGACGGCGGTCGCGCGGATACGGCGGACACCTCGTCGATCACCTACGGTGACGATACGCGCAAGGCGGAGGCCGTCGAGATCGCCAAGACCCTGGGGCTGCCCGCGGGCGCGGTGAAGAAGGGTTCACCCGCCGCCAACGCCGATATCACCGTGGTCCTCGGCGGCGACTACAAGACCGGCTGACCGGACGCAGGGTCTCCGTCCCGCCCCGGGGGCGGGACGGAGACCGCGGCCCCGGGAAACCCGGAAAGGGATGTCGGCCGTCCGTGAGACCCTTGTCTGGTACACGACCGCCGACGAAAGCCAGCCAGTGACCGCAACCGAGCGCTCCGTCGAGCTTGTCAACGCCGCCGCCCAAGCGGCCGCCGACCGGCTCGCACACGACATCATCGCCTACGACGTCAGCGATGTGCTGTCCATCACGGACGCCTTCCTGATCGCCTCCGCCCCCAACGACCGCCAGGTCAAGTCGATCGTCGACGAGATCGAAGAGCGGCTGCTCAAGGAGCTGGGCGCCAAGCCGGTGCGCCGCGAGGGCGACCGCGACGCCCGTTGGATCCTGCTCGACTACGTCGACATCGTGGTCCACGTCCAGCACAGCGAGGAGCGGGTCTTCTACGCCCTGGAGCGGCTCTGGAAGGACTGCCCCGAGCTGCCCCTCCCCGAGGACGCGGTCAAGACCCGCGGCAAGGGCAAGGAGCACGCGGAGCTGACCGGCGGTGCGGACGGTGAGCTGAACTGAACGAGGACGCCTACAAGCGCACCGGCCGCCGCCTCGTCCTGTGGCGGCACGGCCAGACCTCCTGGAATCTGGAGCGCCGCTTCCAGGGCACCACGGATATCGCCCTCACCGAGACCGGGATCGCCCAGGCCCGGCGGGCCGCCCGGCTGCTGGCCTCCCTCAAGCCGGACGCGATCATCGCCTCCGATCTGAAGCGGGCCGCCGCCACCGCCGACGAGCTGGCCGGGATCACCGGCCTCGACGTCACCTACGACGAGGGACTGCGGGAGACCTACGCCGGTGTCTGGCAGGGGCTGACCCACCAGGAGATCATCGAGCGGTACGGCGAGCAGTACACGGCCTGGAAGCGCGGCGAGTCCGTGCGCCGCGGCGGCGGCGAGCTGGAGACCGAGGTGGCCGACCGGGCCGCCCCGGTGGTCCTCCACCACGCCGAGAAGCTCCCGGAACACGGCACGCTGGTCGTGGTCAGCCACGGCGGCACCATCCGCACCACCATCGGCCGGCTCCTCGGTCTGGAGTCCGGGCACTGGGAGAGCCTCGGCGGCCTCTCCAACTGCTGCTGGTCGGTCCTCGGCGAGGGCACGCGCGGCTGGCGGCTGCTGGAGCACAACGCGGGCACCCTCCCGGAGCCCGTCCTCGGCGACGACACCTGAGCCGCCCCCGGCCCCGCCCCCGGATTTCCCTTTCCGGCAGGTCGCAGGCTAAAGTTCTTCTTGTTCGCAGCGCCGAGCGCGAAGAACACCCGGGGCTATAGCTCAGTTGGTAGAGCGCCTGCATGGCATGCAGGAGGTCAGGAGTTCAATTCTCCTTAGCTCCACAGCCCGGAAACCCCGCCTTCTTCAGAGGGCGGGGTTTCTGCTGCTCCACCCTCTCTTTTCCGTCGGTCTCCGCCGCCCCGGTCGCACCGGACGGTCAGAGTCGGCGGAGGGCGTCGCGCCCGTGGTCGTCATCGCCGTCACACCCCATCGTCGGTGTCCACGCCCCTTGTTGCCAGGTGGTGCCGGTACCAGGATCGGTGGGCTCTCACTACCCGTATCCCGGCGGGACGAGCCTCGGGGGCATGCCCGCGACCTCCGCCCGGCCTCCGGCCCCGTCCGGCTCCCCGGCTTCCAGTAAAGACCCCGGCACCGACAATCGCCCCGGTGCGCTGCTGGCGCTGGTGCCGGCGGCCCAGTTCATGGCGCTCCTCGACGTCTTCGTGGTCCATGTGGCCGCGCCCACGATCCGTGCGGAGTCCGGGGCGTCCGGCGCCGAGTTGCAGCTCGTCGTCGCCGGTTACACCGCTGGCCGTCCCCGCGGCCTCGACCTTCCGGGTCTCGTCCTCTTCGCCGCCGTGGTCGGGCTGTTCACCGTGCCCCTGGTCCTCGGGCAGGAGCACGACTGGCCGGCCTGGACCTGGCTGGGCCCGGCCACGGCGGCCGTCCTCCTCGCGGCCTTCCTGGTGTACGAGGCGCGGCTCGCCCGCCGCGGCGGCGCCCCGCTGATCGCCCCCCGGGTGCTGCGGACCCCCGGCACCGGAACGGCCGTCGCCCGGATCGCCCTGGCCATGGCGATCAACTCGGGCTGTGTCTTCGCCCTCACCCCGCACCTCCGGAGCGGCCTCGGATACGGCGCCCTGCGCGCCGGACTGACGTCCCTGCCCACCGCCGTGGCCTTCGGGGCGCTCTTCCTCGACCGCAGGGAGGCGTTCGGCCCGGTCGGCGCCGCGGGCGCGACGGGCTCCGCCGAGGCATGGTGGTGGGTCGCCGCGGCCCTGGCCGCGGCTTCCGCCGCCGGAGCCCTGACGGGTCTCGTCCGCAGACGCTCCTGACCCGGCTCGTGCTGTCGTGGCAGAATCGGACGGCCGGAGGGGACACCGGCCAGTACGGGAAGGAGCACGATGTCCACCAGCACGAGCCAGGACCCCCGCACCCAGCTCGCCGCTCCGGACATCCGTGTGATCCTCAGTTGCCCGTCCTGCGGATCGGCGCATGTCGCCCAGGTCCTCGGCGACAATGGTGGAGTCTCTTACGTGTGCACGTCCTGCGGCCACAACTGGAACTGACTGATGGGTGCACACAGGCGTAAATGCGACTGGTGCGGCAGTGGTACGCCCATCGTCCGCGACATGGACCCGATCAACCCCGAGTACCAGTACTGGTGCGAGGAGTGCGCAAGAGCGTTGATCATAAAAGGCGACCCGATCGAGACGTATCGCGAGCTCGAAGGCGAGCCGATCTACGGCCGTCTGCTCGACGAACACTGCACCCTGAAGCGTTTCTACTCCTTCGCCACGGCGTAGGACCCGTTCCCATCCCCTGTCCCCGACCCCCTCCCGGCCGGGTCACGGCTCCTTTGTGGCCCCGGCCGGCGGGCCTGTTTCCGCCGCCCCCGCCGGTCTCCGGACGGGGGCGGATACGGATTTGGTGATGCGGGCGCGAGGGCGTTAATGTTGTCCACGTCGCCGGGACACGGAGAGAAAACGACCGGGCGGCATCTCACAAGGGGCTATAGCTCAGTTGGTAGAGCGCCTGCATGGCATGCAGGAGGTCAGGAGTTCAATTCTCCTTAGCTCCACTCCTTTCGGAATCCCGTCGGACCCTTCGGTCCGGCGGGATTTCTGCTGTCTCCGGCTCTGCGGCGCGGTGTTGCGCCGGGACCGGTGCCGTACCGGCAGACAGGCAGGCAGTCCGGGCCCGAGCCGTCCGTTCGGTTCAGCCCCGGCCACCGGCCGGCGTCCGCCCCCCGCCGCGGTACGGCAGCGCGGACCGCCCGGTGCCCGGCGCCGGCAGCTCCGCCCGCTCGATACGCAGGGCGAGCGCCGGACAGCGCCGTACCGCCCGCTGGGCCCGGCCGCGCAGATGCACCGGAACGACGGCGTCGGCCACCGCCGGATAGCCGTCCGGACCGATCCGGATCAACTCGGGAACGACGTCCGCGCAGAGCCCGTGCCCCTGGCACAGCGTCCAGTCGACGAGCACCTTCTCGCCGCTCGGAACGGATTCCGCCGACCCCCGGTGGCCGGGCAGCGGGAGCGGCAGCACCCCCGTCGTCTCCCGGCCGCAGCCGCCCCGCAGGACATGGGCGGCCAGATCGTCCGTGAAGGCGGACAGCGCGGAGGTGACGAAGCGGGCCGATCCGTCGGGGTGCCGGCAGGCGCCCCGGCCCCGTACGGCCCGGGTGACCTCGCGCAGCGCCTCCAGAGCGGCCGGCCCGCCGCCGCCGATCACATCCGCCAGTCCGCCGGCGGCCGCGGGCAGCCCGAGCCGGCACGGGCCGCACTGCCCGGCGGTCTCGGCGGCCAGCCAGTTCGCCACCCGCAGCGCCTCCCCGAGCGGACAGCTCTCCGGGCCCAGGGGCAGGATCGCCCCCGCGCCGAGGGAGCCGCCGACGGCCGCCAGCGAAGCGCGCTCCACCACGGCCCGGTCGACCGCGGGCCCGTCGATCCAATTCCCGTGGTAGCCACCGGTCAGCACCCCCTGCGGCAGTGGCGGCGCGCCCGCCGACCGGAGGACGTACCGCAGCGGCACACCCGTGGGCACCTCCACCACCATGGGGCGGGCCACCGCGCCGGAGACCGTCAGCAGGACCGTGCCCGGTTCCGATTCCGTACCGGAGCGGCGGCAACGGGCGGCGCCGAGCCGGGCGGCCACGGCGAGCTGCGCAAACGTTTCGGCGTTGGAGAGCAGGGTCGGCGCGCCGCCGACTCCGGTGTCGGCCGCGCGGGCCCGGCGGCCCGGGGGCAGGGCGGGGCCGCCGTTGATCGCGCGGATCACCGCGGACGCCTCGCCCGAGACCATGCGTTCGGGGGTACGGACGACCCGGGCGCGCAGCCCCTGCCCGCGCCGGTCGGTGAGGCCGCGTTCGGCCAGGGCGGCTCGTACGGAGATCTCGGTGGAGTCGCGGGTCACGACGGTGACCAGGGTGCGGGCGCCGAGCGCCTCGGCGGCCAGCAGGGCGCCGTCCAGGATCAGATGCGGCGTCCGGTTGAGCAGCACGCTGTCCTTGCGGCAGGCGGGTTCCCCCTCGCTGCCGTTGACCACGACGACGGGCCGCACACCCCGGCGGATCGCGGACCGGGCGACCGAGCGCAGTTTCTGCGCGAACGGGAAGCCCGCGCCGCCGCGGCCGCGCAGGGCGATCTCCTCGGTGAGCCGGGCCAGCAGTTCGCCCGTGACGGGGGCCAGCGGGCCGTGCACCTTCAGATGCATCGGCAGGTCGAGCCGGTCCACGAGGTCGAACCCCTGGGTGAGCTGGGGCAGGCCGACGACGTGGACCTCGGGGACTTCGGGCAGGGGGAGGTTCACGTTCTGTCTCCTGCGGGCGTGCTCCAGGGTTCGCCGGAGCGCGGCGGGAAGAGGTTCGGCACGGTCCGGCCGCTGTCGTTCATCGGTCCGGTTCCGGCTCCCTCCCCGGGCCGTACTCCGGTTCCGCTTTGGTTTTTGGTTCGGTTTCCGGTTCCGGTTCCGGTTCGGTAGCCGGTCGCGGTACGGGGTGGTGCGGGGCGGCCGGGGCCGCCGGGGCGGGAGACCGCGTGGTACGCGGCGGCGAACCCGGTGCCTGCCCCGGGGGTGGTGACGGTGTGACCGGTGTCCGGCGGGGCGTACGCGGGGTCCGAGTCCGGGTCCCCGAAACCGCGGGCGGTGTGCGCCGCGGGGTCCGGGCGCCGCGGAACCCCGTACAGCGGCGGAGCCTCGTACAGCCGGGGCGACGGCGGCGTCAGCATCGGAGTCCACGGCCGGTCCTGGCCGGTGACGGCGCCGGAGGGGACCGGCCCCGGCAAGAAGGGCGCGGACCCGGAGCGCGCGGGGCCTCCGGAGACGGCCTCCGTACCCCCTTCCGGTACGGATCCGGGCACACCCTCCGGTACGGGTCGTCCCGACGGATCGCCCGAGGTACCGGCGGCTGCCCTGCCGTCCGAGGCCGGCCGGGCGATCCGGACGGCCGGCTTCCGCTGTACGGGCCGGGGCAGCAGCCGCAGGGAGACCGCGCCGCCGACCGCCAGCAGCGCCAGGCAGTACATCCCGACCACCCACCCCGCCGCCGGGCGCCCGGCGAACAGCCCGTGGACCAGCGCCGCGCACCAGGCGGGATAGGCCAGCATGTGCAGGGCCCGCCAGCGCCCGGCGATCCGGACCCGGCCCGCCAGCGAACTGCGCAGCGCCCCCGTGGCCCCCGCGACCGCCATCAGCACCCCGGCCAGCGCACCGAAGCCGATCAGCCCCTCCGTACCGGTGAATCCGCGTCCGAAGGGGATCAGTGCGGCGACCGCCCCCACATGGCCGAGCGTCAGCTTCACGCTCGCGTGGAGCACCAGGAATCCGAGCGCCGCCGCCGCGGTCGCCCGGTGCACGGCCTGGGCGACGAGCCGGTGGCGGGGGGAGAGCAGCCGCCGGTCGGTGGCGATCAGCCCCCAGGCCACCGCGGCGGTCAGGGAGAGGAGGGACAGGACCCCGGTGGTGAAGTCGAGCGCCGCGCGGAATCCGTCGCCACCGGCGACGACGGCCAGCGGGAGGAGTGCCGCCACCGCGGCGGCCGCCCCTCCCCGGACCATGCGATCCCGCTCCGGTCCGGGGTCCGGTACCGCCGACGAACGGCTCTTGCGGTGTGGCTTCATGGGGCAACTCCGAGGGTGGGGAGGCGGTCCCGTTGACGCATGCTAAGTGGCCCCGTGCCGGGCGGTGCCGCACTTTCGCGGTTCCGGCGTCGGGCGCGCGAGCCCGTGAACCGGCCGCCGGCCATGGCCGCCGGGTTCCGCGGGGACGTGCCCCGGGGAAGCCACGACGCCCTCGCACCGGGGCGTGCCGCGGACGGCCGTACGATCTTCATGCCGTTCTATACGGCGCCCGCTTCCGCTCGTCTCGACGCCCGGGCGCCTCTTTCCGCGCTCTCCGAGCTTCCTTCCGCGGTCCGGCGCGCGCCCCGGCGCCCGCGGCGCGGCCCGGATGCCGCGCGCGGCCGCGATGCCCCCTGCGGTACCCTGACGCCATGCGTGCCGTACGCCTTCTGCTGAGCGGGCCGCGCTGATCAGTCCCGACGGATGAGAGTCCGGTCGGAATCGGCGCGGCTCCCCCTCCTGTGCGAGGGGTCCTTTTGTTTGCGGGCCCGTGCCCCGCCCGGGCGCCCTTTCCGAACGCCGGGCAGAGACATCGATGGAGCTTTGAAGACCATGAGCGAGACGAATCCCGCAGTTCCCGCCGGTCCGGCGGGCGGCGACGTGGCCGCACCCCACCGCTACACCGCCGCCCTCGCCGCCGATATCGAGGCACGCTGGCAGGACACCTGGGAGGCCGAGGGCACCTACGACGCCCCCAACCCGGTGGGCGAGCTGGCCGGTGACCCGGCCGTCGTCGCGCGGCCCAAGAAGTTCGTCATGGACATGTTCCCGTACCCCTCCGGTGCGGGGCTGCACGTCGGCCACCCCCTGGGGTACATCGCCACCGACGTCTACGCCCGCCACCAGCGGATGACCGGCCACAACGTCCTGCACACCCTGGGCTTCGACGCCTTCGGCCTGCCCGCCGAGCAGCACGCCGTCGCCACCGGCACCCACCCCCGGGTGTCGACCGAGGCGGCCATGGACAATATGAAGCGGCAGCTGCGCCGGCTGGGCCTGGGCCACGACCAGCGCCGTTCCGTCGCCACCATCGACCCCGCGTACTACCGCTGGACCCAGTGGATCTTCCTCCAGATCTTCAATTCCTGGTACGACGAGAAGGCGGGCCGGGCCCGTCCGATCGCCGAACTGGTCGCCGAGTTCGAGGGCGGGCGCCAGGTCCCCGGCACGGACCGCGCCTGGACCGGGCTGAACGCCGTCGAGCGGGCCGACGTCCTGGGCGGTTTCCGGCTGGCGTACGCCTCGGAGTCCCCGGTCAACTGGTGCCCCGGCCTGGGCACGGTCCTGGCCAACGAGGAGGTCACCGCGGACGGCCGGTCCGAGCGCGGCAACTTCCCGGTCTTCAAGGCCAAGCTGCGCCAGTGGAACATGCGGATCACCGCCTACGCCGACCGGCTGCTGAACGATCTGGACGGACTGGACTGGCCGGAGGCCATCAAGCTCCAGCAGCGGAACTGGATCGGCCGCTCCGAGGGCGCCCGGCTGGACTTCCCCGTCGAGGGCCGCGGTGAGCGGATCACCGTCTTCACCACCCGCCCCGACACGCTGTTCGGCGCCACCTACATGGTCCTGGCGCCCGAACACGGCCTGGTCGACTCCATCCTGCCCGCCGAGTGGCCCCAGGGCGTCAAGGAGGCCTGGACCGGCGGTGCGGCGACGCCCGCCGACGCCGTGGCCGCCTACCGCAAGCAGGCGCAGAGCAAGAGCGACGTCGAGCGGCAGACCGAGCACAAGGACAAGACCGGCGTCTTCACGGGTGCGTACGCCGTGAACCCGGTCACCGGCACCCGGGTCCCGGTCTTCGTCGCCGACTACGTCCTGATGGGGTACGGCACGGGCGCCATCATGGCCGTCCCCGGACAGGACGAGCGCGACTGGGAGTTCGCCGAGGCCTTCGAGCTGCCCATCATCCGGACCGTACGGCCGCCCGAGGGCTGGGAGGGCGAGGCGTACACCGGCCAGGGCCCGGCTATCAACTCCGCCAACGACCGCATCTCCCTGGACGGACTGGACGTCGCCGAGGCCAAGTCACGCATGATCGCCTGGCTGGCCGAGGAGGGCATCGGCGAGGGGACGATCAACTTCCGGCTGCGCGACTGGCTGTTCAGCCGGCAGCGCTACTGGGGCGAGCCGTTCCCGATCGTGTACGACGAGGACGGCGTCGCGCACGCGCTGCCGGAGTCGATGCTGCCGCTGGAGCTGCCGGAGATCGACGACTACTCGCCGCGCACCTTCGACCCGGACGACGCCGACACCGAGCCGGAGACGCCGCTGTCGCGCAACGAGGACTGGGTGCACGTCACCCTGGACCTGGGCGACGGGCCGCGCCGCTACCGCCGCGAGACCAACACCATGCCCAACTGGGCCGGTTCCTGCTGGTACGAGCTGCGCTACCTGGATCCGCGCAATGACCAGCAGCTGGTCGACCCGGCCGTCGAGCAGTACTGGATGGGCCCGCGCGAGGGCATCCCGCACGGCGGCGTCGACCTGTACGTGGGCGGCGCTGAGCACGCCGTACTGCACCTGCTGTACGCGCGCTTCTGGTCCAAGGTGCTGTTCGACCTGGGCCATGTCTCCTCGGCCGAGCCGTTCCACCGGCTGTTCAACCAGGGCATGATCCAGGCGTACGTCTACCGGGACGGCCGCGGCTTCCCGGTCCCCGCGGCCGAGGTCGAGGAGCGCGACGGCGGTTTCTGGTACCAGGGCGAGCAGGTCAAGCGCGAGCTGGGCAAGATGGGCAAGTCCCTGAAGAATGCGGTCACTCCGGACGAGATCTGTGCCGAGTACGGTGCCGACACCCTGCGCCTGTACGAGATGGCGATGGGGCCGCTGGACGTCTCACGGCCCTGGGACACCCGGGCCGTGATCGGCCAGTACCGGCTGCTGCAGCGGCTCTGGCGGAATATCGTCGACGAGGCGACCGGCGAGGTCACGGTCGTCGACGGGCCCGAGACCGACGAGACCGTGCTGCGCGCCCTGCACAAGGCCGTCGACGGGGTCGGCCAGGATCTGGCCGCGCTGCGGTTCAACACCGCCATCGCCAAGATCACCGAGGTGAACAACCATCTGACCAAGGCCGGCCGGCCGCTGTCGCGCGATATCGCGGAGGCGCTGGTGCTGCTGGTCGCGCCGCTGGCGCCGCATATCGCGGAGGAGCTGTGGCACAAGCTGGGGCACCAGGACTCGGTGGTGCACCGCGCGTTCCCGGTGGCCGACCCGGCGTATGTGGTGGACGAGGCCGTGACCTGCGTGGTCCAGGTCAAGGGCAAGGTCAAGGCCCGGCTGGAGGTGCCCCCGGCCATCTCCGACGAGGAGCTGGAGAAGCTGGCCCTGGCCGATCCGGCCGTGGTGGCGGCTCTGGGCGGGGCGGGCATCCGGAAGGTGATCGTCCGGGCGCCGAAGCTGGTGAACATCGTCACCGCGTGACGATGTTCGGTGACCCGGGGCCTTTGTACGACCGTACAAAGGCCCCGTTCACGGCCTCCGTCGGCGGCTGTGAACGGGGCGCTGCCTTCGTCGCCGAACGTGAAAGGGCGCGCTGCCTTCGTCGGCGGTCGTGAAGGGGCGCGTGGTCTCCGTCGGCGGTCGGCCGGGGCTCCGGGTTTCCCCTTACGGGCATGTCGGGGGCTCCGCTGGAACCCTCAACCCGCCTGCTCCGTTTACCGTGGAGACACCGGGTACCCATCCGGCGTGGGGCGTGGGGTCACGACGGACGACCGACCGTGGGACCGTGGAGACGTCCGCACCTGCGAACCACCTCCGAGGCCGAAGACGAAGGGCTGCTCATGGAAGCCGCGATTCTGATGCTGGCGCTGCTTTTCGTCGCCTTGGTCGCCCTGGGGGCATATGCGGGCGTCAAGGCCGTACGCGCCGCCAAACGCGGCGTGGAGCGTACGGTCACCCAGGCCCGCCGTACGGTGGAGGACACCACCCTGCGGGCCAAGAGCATGGGACAGCTCGGAGTTCCCGGTGAGCTGGCGCAGCTCCGGCTCTCGCTGCGGACGTCCATGCGGGCCACCCAGGACGCCCTGCGGGCGGGGGTCGCCGAGGACGCCTCGCTGACGGAGTCCCTGGCACTCTTCGACCGGCTCAGCGCCCACGGCCATGAACTCGACGCGGAACTGCGCCGTCTGGAGCGGGAGCCCGACCGGGCGACGGTCTCGGCCGGACTGCCGGACCTCCGGGAGCGGGTGGAGAAGATCGTGCACTCCGC
This sequence comes from Streptomyces sp. NPDC094448, assembly GCF_044763775.1. Classification (NCBI taxonomy): domain Bacteria; kingdom Bacillati; phylum Actinomycetota; class Actinomycetes; order Kitasatosporales; family Streptomycetaceae; genus Streptomyces; species Streptomyces sp. NPDC094448. The sequence goes on from NZ_JBIWGU010000010.1 coordinate 78,557, forward strand.
GGAGTCGCTGCGGTGGGCGGCCCGCGAGCGGGCGCAGCGGTTCGCGGACGACGATCTGGACACGCTGAGCGCGCAGATCGACATGGAGGCCGGTGCGCTGCGGCACTGGACGGACAGCGCGGGGACCGGAGAAGCCCCGGCGGCCCCTTCTGCCACTGCTGGTTCCGGTGGGCCGGGCGTCCCCGGGGCGTCCCATCCGTACGAGCGGCCCGCGGCCCACCCCTATGAAGGTGCGGCGGGGCAGCCGGCGGGCGAGGGGGCGCCGGCCGGACCGGCGGACGAGGCGGGGCCGCGGGCGATCACGGCGCGCGATCCGCGGACGGCGCAGTACCCCTGGGAGAAGAGCGCGCGTCCGGAGACCACGAACTGACGGGTGCGAACGGCGGGTGTACCGGGCCGGGCTGCCCTCGTCCGGCGGCGACCGGTAACCTCCCGGTCATGTCCCGCCATGTCGCGATCATCACCGATTCAACGGCCTATCTGCCCCGGTCGGCGGTGGAGCGGCACAACATCGTGACGGTTCCGCTCACGGTCGTCCTGGGCGATCAGGCGCTGGAGGAGGGCACGGAGATCTCCGCCAGGTCACTGGCGCAGGCCCTGCAGAAGCGGCATTCGGTGACCACCTCGCGGCCCAGTCCGGAGATCTTCGCCGAAACCTATCGCGCCGCCGCCGATGCCGGTGCGCAGGGGATCGTCTCCCTGCATCTCTCCGCCGAACTCTCCGGTACCTACGACGCCGCCGTGCTGGCCGCCCGTGACGCCCCGGTGCCGGTGCGCGTGGTGGACACCGGCATGATCGCGATGGCGCTCGGGTTCTGCGCCCTGACCGCGGCCGAAACGGCACGGGCCGGGGGCACGCTCGACGAGACGGTCGCCGCTGCCGAGAAGCGGGCCGCCGGGACGCACGCCTACTTCTATGTCGACACCCTGGACTATCTGCGGCGCGGTGGCCGGATCGGGGCGGCCCAGGCGCTGCTCGGTTCGGCGCTGGCGGTGAAGCCGCTGCTACAACTGGAGGGCGGTCGCATCGAGATGCTGGAGAAGGTGCGGACGGCTTCCAAGGCGATCGCCCGGCTGGAGGAGCTGGCGGTGGAATGCGCGGGCGCCGGTGGGGTGGACATCGCCGTACACCATCTGGCCGCGCCGGAGCGGGCGTCGGCGCTGGCCGAGAAGCTGCGGGAACGGGTTCCGGGGCTGGGCGAGCTGCATGTGAGCGAAGTGGGCGCGGTGATCGGAGCGCATACGGGGCCGGGGCTGCTGGGGGCCGTGGTCTCGGCCCGCTGAATCCCGCGCCCGCGGACCGGCTGTCCCAATCCCAGTGGGTCCGGTCGCGGACTGTTACCCCCTGGGTTACCCCCTGGGAGTGAGGGAGTTTTCCACAACAGCGGTTTTATCCACGGAACTTACTCGGCTGGAGCGGGATCCCCGAGGTGAGCCTACGGTCGAGGGCATGGTTCTTCGATCACGTTCCGCGACGAGTGGGCCGGGCCGCGCCCCGGCATCCGACAGCCGTGCCCGCCCGGTTCGGCGGGCGGCCGGGGCGCCGATGGTGCGCGGGGGCGCGGGATCCGGGCCCGGCAGAGGCGCAACGGCCGGGGGCCGGACGCTGCGATCGGCGCGGAGCAGGTCCGGGCGGGGCGTTGTCCGTGCCGCCGGGGTCCGGACGCGAGCGGACGCGGTGGGTGCCCTCGGGGCGGGGCAGTTGCCGGTGGGCGGAATCCGGGGGCGCAGGAGCGGCCCGGCCGGGGTGGCCGCCGCGCTGAACGCCGGCGGTGTGCGTCCGGGCCGTCCGGGGACCGCGTCCGGCATGGGGGAGTCGGGGGCGGGGGAGTCCGGGGTGGGGGACGGCTCGCTGCGGCGGGCCGGACTGGCCTTGCGGGAGCGGCTGCCGCTCTGGTTGCAGCTCCGGTGCGGTCTCGAACCCCGTACTCTGGCCGCGCTCGCCGTGGTCCTGGTGGCGGCGGGGCTTCTTGCCGTGCTGCACTTCTGGACGGGCCGCCCGCAGACCGTGAGCCCGCCCGAGACCCTGCGGCAGGGCGCGGCCCCGAGGGAGACCGGTGGGGAGGGCCTCGCTTCCGGGCCGGTGCCCTCTCCCGGGGCCGTGGCGGGGCCCCGGGGCCGGGTGGTGGTGGACGTGAGCGGGAAGGTGCGGCGGCCGGGGGTGCTCAGGCTTCCCGCGGGCTCCCGGGTCGCCGATGCGCTGACGGCCGCCGGGGGTGCGGAGGAGGGCACCGATCTGACCGGGCTGAACCGTGCGCGGGTGCTGATGGACGGGGAGCATGTGGTGGTCGGGGTGGACGGTGCCGCACCCGGATCCGGGGCCACCGCGCTTCCCGGCGGTCCCGGTCCCGGCCCTGGCCTCGGCTCCGGTGGGTCGGGCGCTCGGGTCGGGCTGAACACGGCCACCGTGGAGGAGCTGGACACCCTGCCGGGCGTCGGGCCCGTGCTGGCCCGGCACATCGTGGACTACCGCACCCGGAGCGGTGGTTTCCGCTCCGTCGACGAACTGCGCGAGGTCGACGGCATCGGGGAGCGCCGGTTCGCGGAACTCCGGACGCTGGTGCGGCCATGACGGAGACAAGGGCACGGCAGGCGGTCCATGCCGCGTCCGGCAACCCGCTGGGGGCCGCCGACCCACGGCAGGAGGGCCCGGCCGATCTGCGGCTGGTGGCACCGGCCGCCGCTGCCTGGGTGGCCGCCGCAGCCGCCGTCGGTGTCCCGGGCCGCTGGACTGCGGCCGCGGTGACGGTCTGCCTGGTGGCCGCGGCACTGCTGCTGACCCCGGTCGCGGCCCGGAGGGTGCGGGCGGGACGCGCGGCGCGCACGGTGGTGGGTTCCGGTCCGGAGGCCCGCGCGGTCCGGCGGGTGCGGGCCGCAAGCGGCGCCCTGCCACGGGCGCGGGGGCGGGAGCCCGGCCCGGTCCGAGGGATACGGAACCGGGGCGGCCGGGCAGCGACGGCGCTCCCCGCCGGGGGCACCCGCCCGCCGGGGAGCGCATCGGCCCCGGGCGGACGCCGCCGCCCGGAACCCGCCTCCGGGGGACGGCGGCCCGGGTCCCATGCCGTGGCGCTCGCGGCGGTTCTCCTCTGCGCGGCGGCGGGTGCTTCCGCCGCCGGGCTGCACTCCGCGGATCTGCGCCGCGGCCCGCTGCCCGCTCTCGCCGAGCGGTACGCCACGACGACCCTCGAAGCCACGGTGACCTCGGATCCCAGGACCACGGACTCCCGCACCGGGCGCGGCGGGACCGGAAACCGGGTGGTGGTCATCGGCGCGGAGGCCGTGAAGGTCATCGGGCCCGAGGGCCGGACCACCGCGACCCGGACACCGGTCCTGGTGATCGTCCGCCCGGCGGCGGCGCCCCGGAGCGCGGCGGGCTGGCAGCGGCTGCTGCCCTCCACCCGGCTCAGGCTCACCGGGCGGCTCTCCCCGCCCGTCAGCGGGGGCGAGAAGTTCGCCGCCGTCCTCCGGGTCACCGGCCGGGCGCCGGAGGTGGTCGGCGCTCCGAGCCGGGTCCAGCGGACGGCGGGGAGGCTCCGCGCCGGGCTGCGCGAGGCGACCGAAAGCCTGCCGCCGGACGCCCGGGCCCTGGTGCCCGGGATCACCGTGGGAGACACCTCCCGGCTCACCCCCGAGCTGCGGAATGCCTTCGAGGTCACCGATCTGACCCATGTGCTGGCCGTCTCGGGCAGCAATCTCACCATCGTGCTGGTACTGCTGATCGGGCCCCCGGGCCGGGCCGGCCGCGCCGAGCGGGGCGGCCTCGCCCCCCGGCTGGGCATCACCCTGCGGGGGACGGCGCTGGCCGGGGGCGGGCTCACCCTGGCGTTCGTCGTGGTGTGCCGGCCCGAGCCGAGCGTGCTGCGGGCAGCGGCCTGCGGCGCCCTCACACTCCTCGCCATCGGCACCGGACGCCGCCGTTCACTCCTGCCCGCACTCGCCGCCGCCGTACTGCTGCTGGTGCTGTACGACCCGATGCTCGCCCGGAACTACGGATTCCTGCTCTCCGTCCTCGCCACCGGCGCCCTGCTGCTCATCGCCCCCGGCTGGAGCGCCGCGCTCCGACGGCGGGGGATGCCGCCGAGGATCGCCGAGATACTGGCCGTGTCGGCGGCGGCGCAGGCCGTGTCCGCACCCGTGGTCGCGATCTTCACCGCGAAGGTCAGCCTGGTCTCGGTGCCCTGCAATCTGGCCGTCGAGCTGGCGACCGCGCCCGCCACGGTCCTCGGCTTCGCCGCGCTGGCCGCCGCCGGGGTCGCCATGCCGGTCGCCGTCGCACTGGCCACCGCGGCCGGATGGTTCACCTGGTGGATCGCGGCCGTCGCCCGTGCGGGGTCGGCGCTGCCCGGCGCCCAGGCGGACTGGCCGGGCGGATGGCGGGGCGGGATACTGCTGGCCGCCGCCGGGGCGCTCGTGGTGCTCCTGATCCGCCGCCTGGCGCACCGTCCGTGGGCGGCGGCGGTCTGTGCCGTGGTGCTGCTCTGCGCCGTTGTACGGCCCGCTCCGCTGACCCGGGTGCTGTCCGGGTGGCCGCCGCCCGGGTGGGCGCTGGTGATGTGCGACGTGGGCCAGGGCGATGCGATGGTGCTGGCGACAGGGCCGGGCACCGCCGTGGTGGTGGACACCGGCCCCGATCCGCAAGCCGCCGACCGCTGTCTGCGGGAACTGGGGATCACCCGGGTGCCCATGGTCGTCCTCACCCACTTCCACGCCGACCATGTCCGGGGGCTGCCCGGTGTGCTGCGCGGCCGGGCGGTCGGTGCCGTGCAGACCACCGTCCTCGACGAGCCGCGCGCACAGGCGGCCTTCGTCCGCCGCACCGCCGGCGCGGCAGGGGTCCCCCTCCACCGGGCGGGACCGGGTGAGCGTCGGCGGGCCGGGCGGCTGGACTGGCAGGTCCTGTGGCCGGACACCGGCCCCCGGGCGGCCTTCCCTCCGCTGCACGCCGACGATGCCAACGATGCCAGCGTGACGCTGCTCGTCCGGATCGCCGGAGGCCCCACCCTGCTGCTGCTCGGCGATCTGGAGCCCCCGGCCCAGCGGGCCCTGCTGCGGACCGGGCCCGCGCTGGGGGAGGTGGACGTGGTCAAGGTGGCCCACCACGGGTCCGCGCACCAGGACCCGGGGCTGCTGCGCGCGGTGCGCCCCGCGTTCGCACTGATCTCCGCGGGCCGGGACAACCCGTACGGCCACCCCGCGCCCCGTACCGTCGCCGCTTTCCGGAGCCTGGGCGCCGTGGTGCTCCGCACCGACGAGGACGGCCCGGTCGCGGTGTCCGGCACGGGACAGGGGCTGCGCGCCGCGATCCGCGACGGCCGCCGCCGCGCTTGGGGACGGCTGTCGCCGGGCAGACGGCTCGCCATCCCGGACCGGGTCCTCCGGCCACGGGGCCGGGCCGGGCTCCCACGGGCGTCCCATGGCCCGCCCGGCACACCACTGGCCGCTCTCCGGTCCCCGGCGGGCCGGCCGGAAGCGGGTTCCCGGTCCCCGGCGGTCCGATCGGAAGCGGGTTCCCGGTCCCCGGCGGTCCGGTCGGAAACGGGTTCCCCGGGTGGTACGCGTGGCCGGGAAGCGGCCTCCGCCGCAGGTCCCGGGCCGCACGGTCCACCGGGGTCGGTCTTTGGGACCAAGCCGGTGCGACGGCCGTGCCCCGGGGCGCGGCAGCGGGTCACACTGGGGCCATGGACGCCTATCTCCGCCGTATCGGTGCCGAAAGGCCCGAGCACGCGAACGCCACGGCCCTGCGGGAACTACAGGAACGACATCTGCGGAGCGTGCCCTTCGAGAACCTCGCCGTGCATCTCGGTGAGGGAATCGTGCTGGACGAGGAGCGGCTGCTGGACAAGGTCGTATCGGCGGGCCGGGGCGGCATCTGCTACGAACTCAACGGCGCCTTCGCCGCGTTGCTGCGCGATCTCGGGTTCCGGGTCCAGCTGCTTCAGGCCCGTGTGTTCGGCGCGGACGGCACCCTCGGCATCCCGTACGACCATCTGGCCCTTCTCGTCGAGACGGAGGACGGGGCCGGGCGGTGGCTGGCGGACGTCGGCTTCGGCGACCACAGCCATCACCCCCTCGCCTTCGACCTGCGGGAGGAACAGCACGATCCGGCCGGTACGTTCCGGATCGTCCCCGCCGGCGGCCGGGACGCCCCGGGGGACGCGGACGGCCACGGGGACCTCGATGTGCTGCGGGACGGCAAACCGCAGTTCCGGCTGGAAACCCGGCCTCGGGACCTGGCCGACTTCCAGGTCGGTGCCTGGTGGCAGAGCACCTCGCCCGAGTCCCGCTTCACCCGCTCCCTGGTCTGCTCCCGGCTCAGCGGCGACGGCCGGACCACCCTCAGCGGCCGCCGGCTGGTCACCACCCGGGGCGGTGAGCGCCACGAGGAGATCCTCCACGACGATCCGGCCGTGTTCGCCGCCTACCGCGACCACTTCGGGATCCGGCTCGACCGCCTCCCGACCGACCCCCGGGCCGGTGAAGACGGCCGGAGCGACGGGGGCGAGGACGGCGACGGGAACTGACCGACGGCTGCGCCCCCGATCCGCGTGCCGCAGGTCCGAGTGCCCCCGGTCCCGGTGTCGCAGCCCGTCCGGGTGCCGCAGTCCGGGTGCCCCCCGGTCCGGGTGCCGTAGGCCCCGCGCCATGGGCGGGCGGGTCCGGGCGGGGGTTCAGCGGGGCGGCTCCAGCCAGCCCTCGTACTCGGCGGCGAAGGCGTCGAGCGCGGCCGGGTCGAGCCGGTCCGCGGGATCCTCCACGACGACCAGCCACTGGGCGTCCTCCGCATCGTCCTCGCCCGCGAGCGCGTCCCGGACCAACTGCGGCTCGTCGGTCACTCCGAAGCGGTCGGCCAGCTCCTCCGCCACCTCCTCGGCGGCGTCGCGGTCCGGCAGCACCAGTACATGTCGTCCCTCACTCACCCCGCCATTGTCCGGTACCGGGACCGGCACCACGCCCCGGGCCCGGGTGTCGGTGGGGCGTGGGATGCTGGTTCACGATGGCCACCAGGAAGAACTCGACAGACGACCCGCTCGCCCCCGTCACGCTCGCCGTGGGACAGGAGGACCTCCTCCTGGACCGCGCCGTCCAGCAGGTGGTCGCAGCCGCGCGGGCCGCCGACGCCGATACGGATGTCCGCGATCTCACCGCCGACCAGCTCCAGCCGGGCACCCTGGCCGAGCTGACCAGCCCCTCCCTCTTCGCCGAGCGCAAGGTGGTGATCGTCCGGAACGCCCAGGATCTGTCCGCCGACACCGTCAAGGACGTCAAGGCGTATCTCGCCGCGCCCGTCGAGGAGATCACCCTCGTCCTCGTCCACCCCGGCGGCGCGAAGGGCAAGGGACTCCTGGACACCGCGCGGAAGGCGGGGGCCCGGGAGGTCGCCTGCCCCAAGACGACCAAGCCCGCCGAGCGGCTGACGTTCGTCCGCTCGGAGTTCCGGGCCCTCGGCAGATCCGCCACGCCCGAGGCGTGCGAGGCGCTGGTGGACTCCATCGGCAGCGATCTCCGGGAGCTGGCGTCCGCAGTGTCCCAGCTCACCGCGGACGTCGAGGGCGCCATCGACGTGGCGATCGTCGGGCGGTACTACACCGGCCGGGCCGAAGCGTCGAGCTTCACCGTCGCCGACCGTGCCGTCGAGGGCCGGGCGGCGGAGGCACTGGAGGCGCTGCGCTGGTCGCTCTCCACCGGTGTCGCCCCCGTGATGATCACCAGTGCGCTGGCGCAGGGCGTCCGGGCGATCGGCAAACTGTCGTCGGCCCGCGGCGGCAGGCCCGCCGATCTCGCCCGCGAGCTGGGCATGCCGCCCTGGAAGATCGACCGGGTGCGGCAGCAGATGCGCGGCTGGACTCCCGACGGTGTGTCCGTGGCGCTACGGGCCGTGGCAGAGGCCGACGCGGGGGTGAAGGGCGGCGGCGACGACCCGGAGTACGCCCTGGAGAAGGCGGTCGTCACCATCGCCCGCGCCGCCCGCTCGGGCCGCGCCCCGCGCTGACCCGCGCCCGAAGGCCGGTGACCCGGCGGCGGCACGGTCGACCCGGGCCCCCTTCGCACCTCCCGTCGACTGTGCGCGGGGGCAGGGCGCCGACATCCGCCCTCCTGCATCGGATGCGGCGGCTGCCGGGGCACGGCACGGACCACCCGTCGGCGCGCTCCGCGGCCCCGGTCCGGGCGCTGCCCCCGGCCGGGGGTGTGCGTCCCGGTACACGCTGCCGTGTCCGGTGACGGCCCCGGAAGTCTGCCCGGACTGTTCGAGCCCGGTTGGTCGCGTGCCCCCGCCGGATCCCGTCGTACGGCCTGCGGCTCCGGCACCCGGCCGGGCCCACGGCGCTCTTCCCGCGATGCCCCCGGGCCCCAGGGCCCGGGGGCATGCCGCTGTGCGGGCATGCCGAAGGCCCCGGCCGGGAGGGCCGGGGCCTTCGGGAGGTTCTGCCGGTGGACTCGCACCCGCGTGGCGAACGCAGGACCAAGTGCGTGTCCGAAGCTGCCGGGAAGGGAGCGGATGAGAGAGGGCCCGCTCGTCGTCCCGGCGGTCACCTCGTCCGGTGGACCGCCTCGTCGCTGTGACGGGGCTCACCGGATGCGGTGCCGGGTGGATCAGGCCTGGAGGGCGTTGACCTTCGCCGCGAGCGCCGACTTCTTGTTGGCGGCGGCGTTCTTGTGGATGACGCCCTTCGAGACGGCCTTGTCGAGCTTGCGGGTCGCCTCACGGGTCGCCACGGTGGCCTTCTCGACGTCGCCGGCGGCGACGGCCTCGCGGGCCTTGCGGATCGCGGTCTTCAGGGACGACTTGACGGCCTTGTTGCGCAGGCGCGCCTTCTCGTTCGTCTTGTTCCGCTTGATCTGGGACTTGATGTTCGCCACGAAAGAGCCTTCTCAGGTTCGATGATCTGTGATGGGTGTGCCTGCCGCGCGGATTCCCCCACGGGGGAGGCGCGCGAGACACACAGCCAGCCACGGTACCAGCCGGGCTCCCGGCGGCCCAAACCGGCCTCAGTCCCTCACGCGTGGGACGATAGGGGCTACGTACAGACCCGTCACCGCCTCCAGACGGGACGTCCGGCGCCGCCGGAGCGTCCCAAGAATCAGGACCCTGCGTGCCCGCGACTCCTCCTCATGTGCCAGAGCCGAGCCGTACCGACCCGGCGCTGATCCGCAATTTCTGCATCATCGCCCACATCGACCACGGCAAGTCGACCCTTGCCGACCGGATGCTCCAGCTCACCGGCGTGGTCGAGCAGCGGCAGATGCGCGCCCAGTACCTCGACCGCATGGACATCGAGCGCGAGCGCGGCATCACGATCAAGTCCCAGGCCGTCCGGCTGCCCTGGGCCCCCACCGAGGGGCCCGGCCAGGGCCGGACCCATATCCTGAACATGATCGACACCCCGGGGCACGTGGACTTCACCTATGAGGTCTCCCGCTCCCTCGCGGCCTGTGAGGGCACGGTCCTGCTGGTCGACGCGGCCCAGGGCATCGAGGCGCAGACCCTTGCCAACCTCTATCTCGCGATGGAGAACGACCTGGCGATCGTCCCCGTCCTCAACAAGATCGACCTTCCGGCTGCCCAGCCCGAGAAGTTCGCCGAGGAGCTGGCGAACCTCGTCGGCTGCGACCCCGACGACGTCCTGAAGGTCTCCGCGAAGACCGGCCTCGGCGTCGAAGCGCTGCTGGACCGGGTGGTCCGCGAGGTCCCCGCCCCGGTAGGCGTCGCCGACGCCCCCGCCCGCGCGATGATCTTCGACTCGGTGTACGACTCCTACCGGGGCGTCGTCACCTATGTCCGGGTCGTCGACGGCAAGCTCGGCAAGCGCGAGCGGATCCGGATGATGTCCACCGGCGCCACCCACGAGCTGCTGGAGATCGGCACCAACTCGCCCGAGATGCTCCCGGCCGACGGTCTGAGCGTCGGCGAGGTGGGCTATCTCATCACCGGTGTGAAGGACGTCCGCCAGTCCAAGGTCGGCGACACCATCACCCAGCAGGTCAAGGGCGCCACGGAGGCACTCGGCGGCTACAAGGACCCCAAGCCGATGGTGTTCTCCGGCCTCTACCCGCTGGACGGCTCGGACTACCCCGAGCTGCGCGACGCCCTGGACAAGCTCCAGCTCAACGACGCCGCCCTGGTGTACGAGCCGGAGACCTCCGCGGCCCTGGGCTTCGGCTTCCGCGTCGGCTTCCTCGGCCTGCTCCACCTCGATGTGATCCGTGAGCGGCTGGAGCGCGAATTCGGCCTGGACCTGATCGCCACCGCGCCGAACGTGGTCTACCGGGTGATCATGGAGGACGGCGCCGAGCACACGGTGACCAACCCCAGCGAGTTCCCCGAGGGCAAGATCAGCGAGGTCTTCGAGCCGGTCGTCCGCGCCACCGTCCTTGCGCCGACCGAGTTCATCGGCTCGATCATGGAACTCTGCCAGACCCGCCGCGGCACGCTGCTCGGGATGGACTACCTCTCCGAGGACCGGGTGGAGATCCGCTACACCCTGCCCCTCGCGGAGATCGTCTTCGACTTCTTCGACCAGCTGAAGTCCAAGACCCGCGGCTATGCCTCGCTGGACTACGAGCCCACCGGCGAGCAGTCCGCGCATCTGGTCAAGGTCGACATCCTGCTCCACGGCGACAAGGTCGACGCCTTCTCCGCGATCACGCACCGGGACCAGGCGTACGCGTACGGCGTACGGCTCGTCGCCAAGCTGAAGGAGCTGATCCCCCGGCAGGCCTTCGAGGTGCCGGTCCAGGCCGCGATCGGCTCCCGGGTCATCGCCCGCGAGACCATCCGGGCCATCCGCAAGGACGTCCTCGCCAAGTGCTACGGCGGCGACATCTCCCGGAAGCGGAAGCTGCTGGAGAAGCAGAAGGAAGGCAAGAAGCGGATGAAGATGGTCGGCAGCGTCGAGGTCCCGCAGGAGGCCTTCATCGCCGTCCTCTCCAGCGACGACAGCGGCGGCGGCAAGGCCAAGAAGTAACCGCGGGCGATTGCGCGGGGCGCCCGGCCGGCAGGACCGGCCGGGCGCTGTCCGTGTCCGTACCCGCACGCATCGAAGCGGAGGGCGGAAGCCCCTTACGTACCGGCGGTACGCGATCTACGCTGATCGCGCCCGGCCGGGGGTACCCGGCCAGTTGAAAAGTGCCTGCTCAGTGGCGTCCTTACGGTCAGTACGCCGCCGCAGGCCCGGAGGACGTCTTGAGCGACACACAGACCACGATCGACAACCGCCCGGCCTCGGTGGCGATGCTCTTCACCGAGCGGGTGGCGGCGACCCCGGACGGCGAGGCCTTCCGCTACCCGGTCCTCGCACCGGCCGGTGCCACCGCCCCGGGTCCGGCGACCGCGGAGCCGTCCACCGGGCCGTCGGACGGTGCGCCCGGCGGAGCCGCCGCGGCGGACGACGCCCCCGCGCCGGCCGTCTGGTCGTCGCTCACCTGGGCCGGAACGGCAGAGCGCGTGTACGCGATCGCCGCCGGGCTGATCGGTCTCGGTATCCGCCCCGAGGACCGGGTCGCCCTGATGGCCTCGACCCGCATCGAGTGGATCCTGGCCGACCTCGGTGTGATGTGCGCGGGCGGTGCCACGACCACCATCTACCCCTCCACCAACGCCGAGGAGTCGGCGTTCATCCTCACCGACTCCGGCAGCCGGATCCTCATAGCCGAGGACGCGGCCCAGCTGGCGAAGGTCCTGGAGCGGCGGGCGGAACTGCCCGAACTCCGCCATGTCGTGGTCATCGACCCGGCCGGCCCCGCGCCGGAGACCGTGACCGATGCCGTGGCCGATGTTGCGACCGGCTCCGTGCCGGACGGCTTCGTGCTCGGCCTCGACGAACTGGAGAAGCGCGGCCGGGCGCTCCTCGACGACCGGCCCACGGCCGTCGAGGAGCGGATCCACGCGATCACGCCCACCCAGCTCGCCACCCTCATCTACACCTCGGGCACCACGGGCCGTCCCAAGGGCGTCCGGCTGCCGCACGACAACTGGTCGTACATGGCGAAGGCCATCGCCGGGACCGGCCAGATCAACAAGGACGACGTCCAGTACCTGTGGCTGCCGCTGGCACATGTCTTCGGCAAGGCCCTGATCTCCGGCCAGATCGAAGTCGGCCATGTCACGGCCGTTGACGGCCGCCACGACAAGATCGTGGAGAACCTCCCGGTCATCCGGCCCACCTATATGGCCGCGGTGCCGCGGATCTTCGAGAAGGTCTACAACGGTGTCGCCGCCAAGGCGCGCGCCGGCGGCCCCGCCAAGTACAAGATCTTCCGGTGGGCCGCGGAGGTCGCCCGCGAGTACGCCCGGACCACCCAGGACAACTTCCGCCGCACCGGATCGGCGACCGCGCCCTTCGGGCTCCGCTCCCAGCACCGGATCGCCGACCGGCTCGTCTACGCCAAGCTCCGCGAGGCCTTCGGCGGTCGGCTCAGGGTCGCCGTCTCCGGCTCGGCCGCGCTCTCCCCGGAGATCGGCTACTTCTTCGCCGGTGCGGGCATCCACATCCTGGAGGGGTACGGCCTCACCGAGTCCAGCGCCGTGAACTTCGTCAACCGCCACGGCTCCTACCGCACCGGCACCGTCGGCAAGCCGCTGCCCGGTCTGGAGGTGCGGATCGCGGACGACGGCGAGATCCTGCTCCGCGGCCCCGCGATCATGGAGGGCTACCACCGGCAGCCCGGACAGACCGCCGAGGTACTGGAGGAGGACGGCTGGCTCCGCACCGGAGACCTGGGCGAACTCTCCGCGGACGGCTACCTCACCATCACGGACCGCAAGAAGGACCTGATCAAAACGTCGGGCGGAAAGTACATCGCCCCGACCGAGGTCGAGATCCAGCTCAAGGCGATCTGCCCGTTCGTCTCCAACGTCGTCGTCATCGGAGCGGACCGCAACTACTGCACCGCGCTGATCGCCCTCGACGAGCCCGCCGTCCTCGGCTGGGCCGCCGAGCACGGACTGGAGGGCAGCACCTATGCCGAGGTGCTGGCCGCCCCCGCCACCCGGGAGATGATCTCCGGCTATGTGGACCGGCTCAACCAGGGGCTCCAGCGCTGGCAGACGGTGAAGAAGTTCCGGCTGCTGCCGCGCGACCTCGATGTCGAGCACGGCGATCTCACTCCGAGCATGAAGCTGAAGCGCCCGGCGGTCGAGCGCGAGTTCCAGCACCTCGTCGAGGAGATGTACGAGGGCCAGCGCGAGGCATGACGGTACGGGTCCGGGCGGCCCGGTGCCGCCCGGACCGCGTGCGGCACCGGGCCGCCGAAGGCCCCCGGGCCCGCACCACCGGGCGGACCCCCGGTGTCCCCCCGGCCCGCACTGCCACCCTCCAACCCCTCCGACCTGGCCTTCCGTACCGGCGGGCCAGGTTATCCACAGGGCGGCACGGGATGTCCCGGAGTGCCGGAGAATGGGCGTATGCCTTCCGTACTGCCCGACGGCGTGCCCGTGCCCGACGACGGGTCGCTCCCCGCCTCCGCCCTCGATGGTGCCGCCGAGCGGCCCCTCGCCTTCTATCTCCATGTGCCGTACTGCGCCACCCGCTGCGGCTACTGCGATTTCAACACCTACACGGCGACCGAGCTGCGCGGCTCCGGCGGAGTCCTGGCCTCCCGCGATCACTACGCGGCGACCGTCGCCGAGGAGATACGGCTGGCCCGCAAGGTCCTCGGCGACGACCCCCGGCCCGTGCGGACCGTCTTCGTCGGCGGCGGGACGCCCACCCTGCTCGCCGCCGCCGATCTGGTGGCGATGCTGGACACCGTGCGCACCGAGTTCGGGCTGGCGGACGGCGCGGAGATCACCACCGAGGCGAATCCCGAATCGGTCGGCCCGCAGTATCTGGCGGAGCTGCGGGAAGGCGGCTTCAACCGGATCTCCTTCGGTATGCAGAGCGCCCGGCAGCACGTCCTCAAGGTCCTCGACCGCAGCCACACCCCCGGCCGCCCCGAGGCCTGTGTCGCCGAGGCGCGGGCCGCCGGCTTCGACCATGTGAACCTGGACCTCATCTACGGCACTCCCGGCGAGTCCGACGACGACTGGCGGGCCTCCCTGGAGGCGGCCGTCGGCGCCGGGCCGGACCATGTGTCGGCCTATGCGCTCATCGTCGAGGAAGGTACGCAGCTGGCCCGCCGCATCCGGCGCGGCGAGGTGCCGATGACCGACGACGACGTCCACGCCGACCGCTATCTGATCGCCGACGAGCTTCTGGCCGCCGCGGGCTTCAGCTGGTACGAGGTGTCGAACTGGGCCACCACCGACGCCGCCCGCTGCCACCACAACGAGCTGTACTGGCGTGGCGCGGACTGGTGGGGCGCGGGCCCCGGAGCACACAGCCACATCGGCGGAGTCCGCTGGTGGAACGTGAAACACCCCGCGGCCTACGCCTCGGCCCTCGCGGCGGGCCGCTCACCCGGCGCCGGACGGGAACTCCTCACCCCCGACGACCGCCGGATCGAACGCATCCTGCTGGAACTCCGCCTCCGCGACGGCGCCCCGCTGTCGCTGCTGCGCCCGGCGGGCCTGCGGGCCGCGGAACGCTCCCTCCGGGACGGGCTGCTGGAGCCCGGCGCCTACGAGCAGGGGCTGGCGGTGCTGACGCTCCGCGGCAGACTGCTGGCGGACGGGGTGGTGCGGGACCTGGTCGACTGAACCGCCACCCCGCGGAGGGCAGGGGAGCGGGGACCCGGACCGATAAGCGAGGGACAGACGATCGGGCCGCCCGACCCCGGAGACGGACCCGGAGCACCGGGCCGCCCGACCCCGGAATCGCACCCGGAGGACCGGGACGCCTCGAACCGCGGGCGGGCCCGGGACGGTCCGGCCGCTCATTCGGATCCTGCCGGGCTTGCCTGCCTTCCCCGGCTACCGCCCGGGGCCCCGGGCACCGCTGCCTCCCTCTGTGCCCTCCGGGCACGGGTGGGGGGGGGTACCACCGGGCAGCGGCCGGGAGAGGGGAGTGCCCTCCGGCGGGAGAGGGGAGTGGCCTCCGCTCACTGATCCGGCCCGGTCCGGGAGACAAGGCCCTACCCCGGGGCCGCCGGGGCCGTCACGAAGTCGATCAGCTCCTCCACCCGGCCCAGCAGCTCCGGCTCCAGATCCTTGTAGGAGCCGACGCGGGACAGGATGTGCTGCCAGGCCGCGCCCGTGTTGGCGGGCCAGCCCAGGGCCCGGCAGACGCCCGTCTTCCAGTCCTCGCCGCGGGGCACCCGCGGCCATCCGGCGATGCCCAGCGACGACGGTTTCACCGCACCCCATACGTCGATATAGGGATGCCCCACCACCAGCACCTGCGGATCGGTCACCGACGCCGCGATCCGGGATTCCTTGGAACCCGGCACCAGATGGTCCACCAGGACCCCCAGCCGGGCGTCCGGACCGGGGGCGAACTCCTCGACGATCGCGGGCAGATCGTCGATGCCCGCCAGATACTCCACCACCACGCCCTCGATGCGGAGATCGTCGCCCCATACCTTCTCCACCAGCTCGGCGTCGTGGCGGCCCTCCACATAGATCCGGCCCGCCCGCGCCACCCGCGCCCGCGCCCCCGGCACCGCGAGGGAACCGGACGCCGTCCGCGCCGGGCGGGCCGGAGCCCCGGCCCCCGGGCGTACCAGCGTCACGACCTGCCCGTCCAGCAGAAAGCCCCGCGGCGCCAGCGGGAACACCCGGTGCTTGCCGAAGCGGTCCTCCAGCGTCACCGTCCCCGCCTCGCACCCCACCACTGCCCCGCAGAATCCCGTGGTGACCTCCTCCACCACCAGATCGGGGTCCGAGGGGTCCGCGGGCACCTCCGGCACCGGCGCCCGCTTCTTCCACGGCGGGGTCAGATCAGGGCTGTAGCTGCGCATTTGCCCGACGCTACGACACCGCGAAGCGCTCCGCCAGCGCAGTGCGCTGCGCCCGGACGAACGCCGCGCCGACCACGGCCCCGTGCCCCGGGACATAGGCGGCGTCCTCCCCGCCCAGCGCCAGCAGCCGGTCCAGGGCGGCCGGCCAGCGGGCCCCGACCGCGTCCGGACCCGCCTGCGGTTCACCCGACTCCTCCACCAGATCCCCGCAGAACACCACCTCGGGCTCGCCGGGCACCAGGACCGCCAGATCGTGCCCGGTGTGCCCGGGACCGACGTTCGCCAGCAGCACCCGGCGCCCGCCCAGGTCCAGCATCCGCTCCCCGGTGACCGTGTGCCCCGGCGCCACCAGCGACTCCGCCGACCGCGCCGCCTCCTCCTCCGGCACCCCGAACCGCACCGCGTCCGCCCGCAGTTCCTCCCGGTCCCGCCGCAGCAGCGTGTCCATGCCGACCGCCCCGAACACCTCGGCACCGGGAAACGCCGCCGTACCCATCACATGGTCGAAGTGCGGATGGCTGAGCGCGATATGCGTCACCCGGCGGCCGCCCAGCAGCGCCTCGGCCCCGGCCCGCAGCGCGGCACCCTCCGCGAGCGTCGAGCCCGTGTCGTACAGCAGCGCGCCGTCCCGGCCGGCGATCAGCCCGCAGGTCGCGTCCCACCCGGGCAGCCTGCACCGGCCCACCCCCTCGGCCAGCCGCTCCCAGCCGTGGTCTTCCCAAGCGATGTCCATACCGGGACGCTATCGCCACGGCCCCCGCACCCGTGGACGGCCGGCGGGACCACCCGCGGACCGCGGCGAAGCGGACCGGCGGGTACGGACGAGGCGCATAAGACGGACAAGGCGCATACGACGGACAAGGTGCATGACATGAGACGGACAAGGCGCATGACATGAGACAGGCAGGGCGCATGGGACGGACGAGGCGGACGGAAAGGACCGGAGGCGGGCGGGGGAGCGCCCGGCCGGGGCGCACGGTAGCGTGACCGGTCGTCTTGCTCCGCCCGCACCGGGCGGCCGTACACTGGCACGGGGAAGATTTGGCACTCGCGCATGTGGAGTGCCAGATGGGTCACCGGGGAACGATCCCGAGAACCGTCCGTCCGCCCCGGGATCCGAGGGCGGACAGAGCGGTCGGACGAAACAGTTGGAGGTGCGCGGGATGCTCAGCGAACGCAGACTCGAGGTGCTGCGCGCCATCGTCCAGGACTATGTGGGCACCGAGGAGCCCGTCGGCTCCAAGGCGCTCACCGAACGCCATCAGCTCGGCGTCTCCCCGGCCACTGTCCGCAACGATATGGCCGTGCTGGAGGAGGAGGGCTTCATCGCCCAGCCCCACACCAGCGCCGGGCGCATCCCCACCGACAAGGGCTACCGCCTCTTCGTCGACCGGCTCGCCGGGGTCAAGCCGCTCTCCGCGGCCGAGCGGCGCGCCATCCAGAGCTTCCTCGACGGCGCGGTCGATCTCGACGACGTCGTCGGCCGTACGGTACGGCTGCTGGCGCAGCTGACCCGCCAGGTCGCGATCGTGCAGTACCCCTCGCTGACCCGGTCCACGGTCCGCCATGTCGAACTGCTCTCGCTGGCGCCCGCCCGGCTGATGCTGGTCCTGATCACCGACACCGGCCGGGTCGAGCAGCGGATGATCGACTGCCCCGCCCCCTTCGGCGAGGCCTCCCTCGCCGATCTGCGGGCCCGGCTCAACAGCAGGGTCGTCGGCCGCCGGTTCACCGATGTGCCGCCGCTGGTGCAGGACCTGCCCGACTCCTTCGACGAGCCGGACGACCGCGGCACGGTCACCACCGTGCTCTCCACCCTCCTCGAAACCCTCGTCGAGGAGACCGAGGAGCGGCTGATGATCGGCGGTACCGCCAATCTCACCCGCTTCGGACACGACTTCCCCCTGATGATCCGGCCGGTGCTGGAGGCGCTGGAGGAGCATGTGGTGCTCCTCAAGCTGCTCGGCGAGGCCAAGGAGTCCGGCGGAGGCATGGGCGTGACCGTGCGCATCGGTCATGAGAACGCCCACGAGGGGCTCAACGCAACGTCCGTCGTGACCGTGGGCTACGGTTCGGGCGACGAGGCAGTTGCCAAACTCGGCGTGGTCGGACCGACCCGCATGGACTACCCCGGAACGATGGGAGCGGTACGCGCAGTGGCACGTTACGTCGGACAGATCCTGGCGGAGTCGTAAGTGGCCACGGACTACTACGCCGTACTCGGCGTGCGCCGCGACGCCTCCCAGGACGAGATCAAGAAGGCGTTCCGCAGACTTGCCCGGGAACTCCACCCGGACGTGAACCCGGACCCGAAGACCCAGGAGCGGTTCAAGGAGATCAACGCCGCTTACGAGGTGCTGTCGGACCCGCAGAAGAAGCAGGTCTACGACCTCGGAGGCGATCCGCTGTCCCAGTCGGGCGGCGGCGGGGCCGGCGGCTTCGGCGCGGGCGGCTTCGGGAACTTCTCGGACATCATGGACGCCTTCTTCGGTACGGCGTCCCAGCGCGGCCCCCGTTCGCGCACCCGGCGCGGCCAGGACGCGATGATCCGGCTGGAGATCGAACTCAACGAGGCGGCCTTCGGCACCACCAAGGACATCCAGGTCGACACGGCCGTCGTCTGCACCACCTGCTCCGGCGAGGGCGCCGCGCCCGGTACCTCGGCGCAGACCTGCGACATGTGCCGCGGCCGCGGTGAGGTCTCCCAGGTCACGCGGTCCTTCCTGGGCCAGGTCATGACCTCCCGGCCGTGCCCGCAGTGCCAGGGTTTCGGTACGGTCGTGCCCACCCCGTGCCCCGAGTGCGCGGGCGACGGCCGGGTCCGCTCCCGCCGTACGCTGACGGTCAAGATCCCCGCGGGCGTCGACAACGGGACCCGTATCCAGCTGGCCGGGGAGGGCGAGGTCGGCCCCGGCGGCGGCCCCGCCGGCGATCTGTACGTCGAGATCCACGAGCTGCCGCATCCGGTGTTCCAGCGCCGCGGCGACGATCTGCACTGCACGGTCACCATTCCGATGACGGCGGGCGCCCTCGGTACGAAGGTGCCACTGGAGACCCTCGACGGTCTGGAGGAGGTCGACATCCGCCCCGGTACGCAGTCCGGGCAGTCGATCCCGCTGCACGGTCGCGGGGTGACGCATCTGCGCGGCGGCGGGCGCGGTGACCTCATCGTCCATGTCGAGGTGACGACCCCGATGAAGCTCGACCCCGAGCAGGAGCGGCTGATGCGGGAACTGGCGAAGCTGCGCGGCGAAGAGCGGCCGCAGGGCCAGTTCCAGCCCGGCCAGCAGGGCCTGTTCTCCCGGCTGAAGGACGCCTTCAACGGCCGTTAGACCGTGCCCGACCGGTCATGGGGGGGGCTCCGCGGCGCCCGGCCGCCTCGGGGACCCTCCTGCCCGGTCCCCGCTCCGGGTGCCGGACCCGAAGGGGCCCGTCCCCGGGCCGGCCGCCGGCCCCACGGGTCCCGCCCCCGGGCCGCGCCGGACCCCTTTGCACGACATTGCGGCGGGCAGGTACCCGGGGCCCGTTTCGTCACGGACGTACGCAGGTGGCACGATGCCTGCATGTCCTCCGCGCCCTCCGGCTCCCCCGCCCTTTCCGATCTGCTCCGGCAACCGGTGATCGCCGCGCCGATGGCCGGAGGGGCGTCCAGCCCGCGCCTCGCCGCCGCCGTCTCCGAAGCGGGCGGCCTCGGATTCCTCGCCGCCGGGTACAAGACCACCGACGGGATGTACCAGGAGATCAAGCAGATCCGGGGGCTCACCTCACGGCCGTTCGGCGTGAACCTGTTCATGCCGCAGCCCCGGACCTCCGATCCGAGCGCCGTCGAGGTCTACCGCCAGCAGCTCGCGGGCGAGTCGAGCTGGTACGAGACACCGCTCGGCGATCCGGAGTCCGGCCGCGACGACGGCTACGAGGCCAAACTGGCCATCCTGCGGGACGATCCGGTCCCGGTGGTCTCCTTCACCTTCGGCTGCCCCGCCCCGGACGTCCTCGCGTCCTTCGCCCGGACGGGCACCTACACCGTCGTCACCGTCACTACGCCCGAAGAGGCCCAGGCAGCGCAGTGGGCGGGCGCCGACGCGGTCTGCGTCCAGGGCATCGAGGCGGGCGGCCACCAGGGCACCCACCGCGACGATCCGGCGGCGGACGGTACTGGTATCGGGCTGCTGACCCTGATCGCCCTCGTCCGGGACGTCGTCGACCTGCCGGTCATCGCCGCCGGCGGGCTGATGCGGGGCAGCCAGATCGCGGCCGTGCTGGCGGCCGGGGCGAGCGCGGCCCAACTCGGCACGGCGTTCCTGGTCTGCCCCGAGTCCGGGGCCAATCCGCTGCACAAGCAGGCCATGACCAATCCGCTGTTCGTCCGCACCGAGCTGACCCGCGCCTTCACCGGCCGGCCCGCCCGCGGTCTGGTCAACCGCTTCCTGCGCGAGCACGGCCCGTACGCCCCGGCCGCCTACCCCGAGGTGCACCATCTGACGACCGGGCTGCGGAAGGCCGCGGCGCAGGCGGGCGATCCGCAGGGCATGGCGCTCTGGGCCGGACAGGGCCACCGGATGGCCCGTGCGCTCCCGGCCGCCGAACTGGTGGACACACTCGTCGCCGAATGGCAGCACACCGTCTGGCAGGGCACCGAACAGCACGCCCCGGGCCCGGACGGCGGCCGGCCGGACCCGGAGGACCCGGCGGGCGACGACGGCCCCGGCGGAACGGGCCGTACCGCTGCCGTCGGCGGCTCCACCGGCGGACGGGCGGACTCCTGATGACCGCGCCCGTGTTCGTCGTCGACTCCCTCGACGGCGCCGCCCCCGGCTCCCCCCTCGTCCTGGACGGCCCCGAGGGCCGGCACGCCGTCTCCGTGAAACGGCTCCAGCCCGGTGAGGACGTCGTCCTCACCGACGGCCGCGGCCGCGGCGCCGCCGGCCGGGTCCTGCGCACCGAGGGCAAGGACCGGCTGGTCGTCGAACCGGTCTCGTTCCCCGATGAGCCCGAGCCTTCGCCCCGGATCACCGTCGTCCAGGCGCTCCCCAAGGGCGATCGCGGCGAACTCGCCGTGGAGACCATGACGGAGACCGGCACCGACGCGATCGTCCCCTGGTCCGCGGCGCGCTGCATCACCCAGTGGCGGGGCGAGCGGGGCGCCAAATCCCTGGCGAAGTGGCGGGCCACCGCACGCGAGGCGGGCAAGCAGTCGCGCCGCCTCCGCTTCCCCGAGATCACCGAACCGGCCACCACCCGCCGGGTCGCCGAACTCCTCGCCGAGGCCGACTTCGCCGCCGTCCTCCACGAGGAGGGCGCGGAACCCCTCGCCACCGCCGGACTGCCCGCCACGGGCTCCGTCGTGGTCGTCGTCGGACCGGAGGGCGGGGTGTCGCCGGAGGAGATCGCCCTGTTCGAGGCGGCCGGGGCCCGTCCGTACCGGCTGGGCCGCAGTGTGCTCCGTACCTCCACCGCGGGTACGGCGGCGACGGCCCTGCTCCTGACCCGCACCGGCCGCTGGTCCTGACCGGCCCCGGTCCCGCCGGCCCGGCTCGCCCGCGCCCTGCCCGTACGGGTGAGCCTGGCCGCAACCGGTCTTTTCCTCCCGCCCTCGCGGTGCCACGCTTCCCTGCATGAACGGACTTCGGGGCCGGCGGCGCCCTCACGCCCACCCGACGGGCGGCACCGGCGGTACGGCGGCGGTACGGCTCCGGGCCCTCGCCGCCACTGTCGCGGTCGCCGCGGTCGCGGCGGCCGGCACGGCCTGCGAACCGCGGGAACGGACGCTCTCCTCGTCGTCCGTGGCGATGACCACCGAACACACCGCGCGTTCCACCCTGGAGCGGATCGGCTTCGACATCCGCAGTTTCGACTGTACGGCCACGGTGCCGGGCGAACGCGGCCGTACGGGCCCCTCGGCCGTCCCCGCCGGCGCTCCCGGACAGGCGACCGTCGCCTGCGAGGGCCGCACCCGCACCGGACAGCCCGTCGCCCTCAAGGGCAAGGTCACCGACGAGACCGCGGGCGCCTGCGTCCGCGGCGACCTCGACGCCCGCGTCGACGGGAAGCTCGTCTTCGAGGCCCAGTACCTCGGCCGGTGCGACAGGGGCCGCTCCCGCGCCCCGGCGACCAGGACCCCCGGCGAACGGCCCCGCCCCGCCGTCACCACGACGGTCGAGGTCACCGCCACCGCCACCGCCACCGTCACCGAGACCAGGACCGTGACCCCCGGCAACTGATCCCGGCGCCCCTCCCGGCCCTCCTGCGCAGGCCGGGGCCCGGGCACCGGACCGCGCCCACCCGCCCATGGTCGATACGATGCAGGCGCTGACGACCATCACCGTCCAGAAGTCGATGAGGAGCCCGGACATGGCGGGAGAACCGCAGGCGGACTGCCTGTTCTGCAAGATCGTGGCGGGTGAGGTGCCCGCGACCGTCGTCCGGGAGACCGAGCACGTCGTCGCGTTCCGCGATATCAACCCGCAGGCACCGACGCACATCCTGGTGATCCCCAAGGCGCACTACCCGGACGCCGCGTCCCTCGCCGCCGCCGCGCCCCACCTCGCCGCCGAGGTCCTTGCCGAGGCCGGACAGGTGGCCGCCGACGAGAAGGCCGACGGCTCCGGCTACCGGATCGTCTTCAACACCGGATCCGGCGCCGGGCAGACCGTCTTCCACGCGCACGCCCATCTGCTCGCCGGCCGCGGCCTCTCCTGGCCCCCTGGTTAACCTCCGCCCGGCAGCGACAGAACAGGCAGCACAACGTGTCCGTACGCGAACTCGTCGTCCTCGGAACGGCGAGCCAAGTGCCCACTCGTCACCGCAACCACAACGGGTACCTGCTCCGCTGGGACGCCGAAGGCCTGCTGTTCGACCCAGGCGAGGGCACCCAGCGGCAGATGCTGCGCGCCGGGGTCGCCGCCCATGACATCAACCGGATCTGCATCACCCACTTCCACGGCGACCACTCCCTCGGGCTCGCCGGAGTCATCCAGCGGATCAACCTCGACCGGGTCCCGCACGAGATCACCGCCCACTACCCGGCGAGCGGCCGGCGCTTCTTCGAACGGCTCCGGTACGCCACCGCCTACCGCGAGACGGTCTCCCTCGCGGAGGGGCCCGTCGCCGGTGACGGAGTGCTGGCCACCACCCCCGCGTACACCCTGGAAGCCCGTCGGCTGTCCCACCCCGTCGAATCCTTCGGCTACCGCCTGACCGAACCCGACGGACGCCGGATACTGCCCGGGCGGCTCGCCGAACACGGTATCCGCGGCCCGGACGTGGGCCGGCTCCAGCGCGAGGGCAGCGTCCGCGGTGTCACCCTCGCCGAGGTCAGCGAGGAACGGCGCGGACAGCGGTTCGCGTTCGTCATGGACACCCGGCTCTGCGACGGCGTCCACGCCCTCGCCGAGGGCTGCGATCTGCTCGTCATCGAGTCCACCTTCCTCGACGAGGACGAACGGCTCGCCGTCGACCACGGCCATCTGACCGCGGGCCAGGCCGCCCGGGTGGCGCGGGACGCGGGCGTACGGCATCTGGTCCTCACCCATTTCTCCCAGCGGTACGCGGACCCCGGGGAGTTCGAACGCCAGGCGCGCGCCGCCGGGTACGAGGGCGAACTGACCGTCGCCAAGGACCTGATGAGGATCCCCGTACCGAAACGCGCCTCCTGACCACCGCGCCCGAACCGCGCGCACGACCCGTACCACCCGTACCACCTCAGGAAAGACCCGACCGTGCCGCTCCCGCTCCCCAAAGCCGAACTCCACCTCCATATCGAAGGCACCCTCGAACCCGAACTCGCCTTCGCCCTCGCCGACCGCAACGGCGTCGCCCTGCCCTACCGGGACACCGAGGAACTCCGCCGCGCCTATCTCTTCGACGACCTCCAGTCCTTCCTGGACCTCTACTACGGCCTGATGGCGGTGCTGCGCACCGAGGACGACTTCGCCGAACTCACCGACGCCTATCTGGCCCGCGCCGCGGCCCAGGGCGTCCGCCACGCCGAGATCTTCTTCGACCCGCAGGCGCACACCGCCCGCGGTGTCCCCCTGGGCACCGTCGTCGAGGGGCTGGGCCGGGCCCTGGACGCGGCACCCGGGCGGTACGGCATCTCCACCCGGCTGATCATGTGCTTCCTGCGCGATCTGCCCGCCGAATCCGCGATGGAGACCCTGCGGGCGGCCGAACCGTATCTGGACCGGATCACCGGCATCGGGCTCGACTCGGCCGAAGTGGGCCATCCGCCCGCCAAGTTCAAGGAGGTCTACGAGGCGGCCGCGGCACTCGGGCTGCGCCGGGTCGCGCACGCGGGCGAGGAGGGCCCGCCGTCGTACATCCGGGAGGCCCTCGATGTGCTGGGCGTCGAGCGCATCGACCACGGGCTGCGCTGTCTGGAGGACGGTGAACTGGTGGACCGTCTGGTCCGGGAGCGGATGCCGCTGACGCTCTGCCCGCTGTCCAACGTCCGGCTGCGGGCCGTCGACATCCTGGAGGCGCACCCGCTGCCGCGGATGATGGCCGCGGGGCTGCTCTGCACGGTGAACTCCGACGATCCCGCGTACTTCGGCGGATACGTCGGCGACACCTTCCACGCGGTTCGCGAGGCGCTGGGACTGGGGCCCGAGCAGCTCCGCGAACTGGCCCGCAACTCCTTCGAGGCGTCGTTCCTCGACGACGACGAGGAGCGCAGGGCGGAGCTGATCGCCGAGGTGGACGCGTACGAGTTCACGGACTGAGCGCCGGGCCGCCCGAGGGGTCCGGGAGCCGGTGGCTGCCCGCACCCCTCCCGGCCGGCCCCGTCGGGCCCCGTACCGGCTTACGGTGATCACACCGGACCCGGCCCGGATTTGGCACACTGGCCGGATCTGCACCACGCACAGGAGCGGCACGGTGACCACCCGACACGGCGCGCAGCACACCCACCCCCCGCACCCGCCCATGCACGGCGACGGCCTCCCGTCCGCGCGGCATCCGGGCCTGCTCGACCCGCTCGCCGCGCTGCGGGCCGACGGCGACCCGCCCTGCGACGTCTATCTGACCGGCACGGTCTTCCTCGACATCATCCTCACCGGACTCGACTCCGCGCCCGTCCGCGGCACCGAGTCCTGGGCCCGCGGCATGGGGTCGAGCCCCGGCGGGGTCGCGAACATGGCGACCGCCCTGGCCCGGCTCGGCCTGCGGACGTCCCTGGCCGCGGCCTTCGGGGACGACCACTACGGCGACTACTGCTGGGACGCGCTGGAACAGGGCGAGGGCATCGACCTCGGCCTGTCGCGGACCGTGCCCAACTGGCACTCACCGGTGACCGTCTCCATGGCCTACGAGGGAGAGCGCACGATGGTCTCCCACGGCCACGAGGCGCCCCCGCCGGAGGTCGCGGCCGACTGCCCGCCCGCCCGCGCCGCGGTGGCCTCGCTGGGCCCCGGACAGGCGCCGTGGATCGCCGGGGCCGCCGCCGCGGGCACCCGGATCTTCGCCGACGTCGGCTGGGACGAGACGGGCCGGTGGGACCCCTCCCGCCTCGCCGACCTGGCGCACTGCGAGGCGTTCCTGCCCAATGCGGCGGAGGCCATGCGCTACACCCGCACCGACTGCCCGCGCCGCGCCGCGCACGCCCTGACCGGCTACGTGCCGACGGCGGTCGTCACCCTCGGTGCCGAGGGGGCGTACGCGGTCGACGCCCGCAGCGGTGAATGCGCCGAGGTCCCCGCGATCGCCGTGGAGGCCCTCGACCCGACGGGCGCGGGCGATGTGTTCACGGCCGGTTTTGTGACCGGTACGCTCGCGGGCTGGCCGCTCGCCGACCGGCTGGCCTTCGCCGGGCTGACGGCCGCGCTCTCCGTGCAGGAGTTCGGCGGGTCGCTCTCGGCGCCCGGCTGGTGGGAGATCGCCGCCTGGTGGCGGTACGTCCGGGACGCACCCGAGCAGGATCCGGCGGCCCTGCGCCGCTACGCGTTCCTCGACGAGCTGCTGCCCGCCCCGGCCCGCCCGCTGCCGCTGCGCCGGGCCGTCCCGACGATCGGCTTCCGCAGCCCCGCCTGACCGCAGCCCCGCCGAACCGCCTGCCCGCAGCCCCGCGGGACCGGCGGCGGGGCACCCCGCTCCGAAGCCCCCGCCGCCCCGGCCCCGGAAAATGCCCTCGGCCGTTGCCGGTCCGGCGTCGTACGCTGGTGTCCCAGAGGTTGTCGAGCGGCGAGAACCCTGCAGCAGGAGGTAGGCGCAGGCCACAGAGCCGGCCCATGACTCAGACACCCACAGCACAGACCTCGAAGGCAGCACAGCGCTCGAAGCAGGCGCAGCGTTCGCAGCGGACCGGGCCGTCCGGGCCCGGCGCGGCGCGGGCCTTCTTCACGGTTCCGGCGAAGCACCCGATGGTGACGGTCCTCGGCTCGGGCGATTCCCTGCTGCGCGTGATCGAGGCGGCTTTCCCGGCGGCCGATATCCATGTCCGGGGCAATGAGATCAGCGCGGTCGGGGATCCCTCGGAAGTCGCCCTGATCCAGCGGCTTTTCGACGAGATGATGCTCGTGCTCCGCACGGGACAGCCGATGACGGAGGACGCGGTGGAACGCTCGATCGCCATGCTCAGGGCGGAGGCGAACGGCAGCGGAGACGGTCCGGAGACCCCCGCCGAGGTGCTCACCCAGAACATCCTCTCCAGCCGCGGCCGCACGATCCGCCCCAAGACCCTCAACCAGAAGCGCTACGTCGACGCCATCGACAAGCACACGATCGTGTTCGGCATCGGCCCGGCGGGCACCGGCAAGACGTATCTCGCCATGGCGAAGGCTGTCCAGGCCCTGCAGTCCAAGCAGGTCACCCGGATCATCCTGACCCGCCCGGCCGTCGAGGCGGGCGAGCGCCTCGGTTTCCTGCCCGGCACGCTCTACGAGAAGATCGACCCCTATCTCCGCCCGCTCTACGACGCCCTGCACGATATGCTCGACCCGGACTCCATCCCCCGTCTGATGGCGGCCGGGACGATCGAGGTCGCGCCGCTGGCCTATATGCGGGGTCGCGCACAGCCCGTCTTCACGAACGTGCTGACCCCCGACGGCTGGCGCCCCATCGGTGAACTCCGCGTGGGCGACCTGGTCGTCGGCTCGAACGGCGAGCCGACACCGGTCCTCGGCGTCTACCCGCAGGGCGAGAAGGACGTCTACCGGGTCAGTGCCCAGGACGGCTCCTGGACCCTGGCCTGTGCCGAGCACCTGTGGACCGTGCGTACGGCCTCCGACAAGCGCCGCGACAAGCCGTGGCGGGTCCTGGAGACCCAGGAGATGATCGGTGACCTCCGGGCCGGTGACGCCCGCCGCTACGAGCTGCCGATGCTCACCGCGCCCGTCTCGTTCCCGGAGCGGGAGGTCCCGATGGACCCCTATGCCCTCGGGCTTCTGCTGGGCGACGGTTGTCTGACCGGCTCGACCACGCCCTCCTTCGCAAGCGAGGACGAGGAGCTGGCCTGGGCGCTGGAGGCGTCCCTCCCGGGCGTCACCGTCCGGCACAAGGGCGGACCCGACTACGTACTGAACCGGGTCAAGGCCCCCGGGGACGTCGTCACACTGGAGAACCCGGTCACCCGGATCCTGCGCGAACTGGACCTGCTGGGCACCCGCTCGCACTCCAAGTTCGTCCCCGACGACTATCTCTTCAACACGGCCGAGGTCCGCCTTGCTGTGCTTCAGGGACTGCTCGACTCGGACGGCGGCCCCGTCACCCAGGACGGCCGGAGCTGCCGGGTCCAGTACTCGACTGCCTCGATCGTGCTGCGGGACGATGTGATCGCGCTGGTCCAGTCCCTCGGAGGCGTTGCGTACACCCGCCGCCGCCGGGCGGAGGGCCGGAAGCAGGGCAGCGCTCTCGCCGCTCACCGGTACAACAGCCATGTCGTCGACATCCGGCTTCCGCAGGGCATCGAGCCCTTCCGGCTCGCCCGGAAGCGGGAGACGTACCACGCGGCGGGCAGAGGTGGCCGGCCGATGCGGTTCATCGACTCCATCGAACCCGCGGGCCGGGAGGAGACCGTCTGCATCCAGGTGGCTGCCGAGGACTCTCTCTACGTCACGCAGGACTATCTGCTGACGCACAACACCCTGAACGACGCCTTCATCATTCTCGACGAGGCGCAGAACACCAATCCCGAGCAGATGAAGATGTTCCTGACCCGGCTCGGCTTCGACTCGAAGATCGTCATCACCGGTGACGTCACCCAGGTCGACCTGCCGAACGGGACCAAGAGCGGTCTGCGCCAGGTGCAGGACATCCTCGACGGTGTGGAGGACGTCCACTTCTCCCGGCTCACGTCCCAGGACGTCGTCCGGCACCGGCTCGTCGGCCGTATCGTCGACGCGTACGAGAAGTACGACGGCCTCGCGGGCGAGCGGACCGGCGGTGCCCAGCACGGCCGGCCGCATCCCCACGACGGCCGAGGCTCCCACGGGAAGTAGTACGAACCACACCATGTCGATCGACGTCAACAACGAGTCCGGAATCGAGATCGACGAGCCGGCTGTGCTCGACATCGCCCGCTACGCCCTCGCCCGGATGCGCATCCACCCGCTCTCCGAACTCTCGGTGATCGTCGTGGACGCCGAGGCCATGGAGCAGTTGCACATCCAGTGGATGGACCTGCCCGGGCCGACCGATGTCATGTCCTTCCCGATGGACGAGCTGCGGCCGCCCGCCAAGGACGACGAGGAGCCCCCCCAGGGGCTCCTCGGCGACATCGTGCTCTGCCCGGAGGTCGCCGAGCGCCAGGGCCAGGAGGCCCCGACGCAGCACTCCATGGATGAGGAGCTGCAACTGCTCACCGTCCACGGGGTGCTGCATCTCCTCGGGTACGACCACGAGGAGCCGGACGAGAAGGCGGAGATGTTCGGCCTCCAGGCGGCCATCGTCGACGGCTGGCGGACCGAGCGCGGACTGACCGGGCCCTCCCCGGCCCCGACCGTGTCATGAGCGGCCCCCTGATCGCCGGGGCGGTCCTGCTGGTCGTCGTCGCCTGGCTGGCGGCCTGCGCCGAGGCAGGTATCGCCCGGGTGTCCAGCTTCCGCGCCGCCGAGGCGCTGCGCTCCGGGCGGCGCGGCGCGGCGAAGCTGGCCCAGGTCGCCGCCGATCCGACGCGCTATCTCAATGTGGCCCTGCTGGTGCGGGTCGCCTGCGAGACGGCCGCCGGGGTGCTCGTCACCTACGGCTGTCTCCAGGCCTTCCCGGAGACCTGGGAGGCGCTGCTCGTCGCCATCGCGGTGATGGTCCTCGTCTCGTACGTCGCCGTGGGCGTCTCGCCCCGCACCATCGGCCGCCAGCACCCGCTGAGCACCGCGACCGCCGCCGCGTACGTCCTGCTGCCGCTGGCCCGGATCATGGGCCCGATCCCGCAGCTGCTGATCCTGCTGGGCAACGCGCTGACCCCGGGGAAGGGGTTCCGCAAGGGCCCCTTCGCCTCCGAGGCCGAACTGCGGGCCCTCGTCGACCTGGCCGAACAGGAGTCGCTCATCGAGGACGAGGAGCGCCGGATGGTGCACTCGGTCTTCGAGCTGGGCGACACACTGGTCCGCGAGGTGATGGTCCCGCGGACCGATCTGGTCTGCATCGAGCGGCACAAGACGGTCCGTCAGGCGCTGACGCTCGCCCTGCGCTCGGGTTTCTCCCGGATACCGGTGACCGGTGAGAACGAGGACGACGTCGTCGGCGTGGTCTACCTCAAGGACCTGGTCCGCAAGACGCATGTCAACCGTGACGCCGAGGCCGATGTGGTGTCGACCGCGATGCGGCCCGCCGTCTTCGTCCCCGACACCAAGAACGCGGGCGATCTGCTCCGGGAGATGCAGCAGAAGCGGAACCATGTCGCCGTCGTCGTGGACGAGTACGGCGGTACGGCCGGGATCGTCACCATCGAGGACATCCTGGAGGAGATCGTCGGGGAGATCACCGACGAGTACGACCGCGAGCTGCCGCCCGTGGAGGATCTCGGCGGGGGACGGTTCCGGGTGATCGCCCGGCTCGACATCGGTGACCTCGGTGACCTGTACGGCGTGGGCGAGCTGGACGACGAGGATGTGGAGACCGTCGGCGGACTGCTGGCCAAGGCGCTGGGGCGGGTGCCGATCGCGGGGGCCGCGGGCCGGTTCGAACTGCCCGACGGCCGCCCCCTGAAGCTGACCGCCGAATCCCCGGCCGGCCGGCGCAACCGGATCGTCACGGTCCTGGTCGAGCCCGTGCCCGTTGCGGTGGGCGAGGAGTCCGCGGCATGACCGGCCGCGGGGGCGGGATGAGGGCGGCCGGGCTGCGGTCGTTCTGCCTCGGCTTCAACGGCTCGGTGGAGGAGTTCCCGTTCGGCGACCTGGTCTCCGTCTTCAAGGTCGGGGGGAAGATCTTCGCCCTGTCGTGGCTGGAGGGGTCGCCGCTGCGGGTCAATCTCAAATGCGAGCCGGAGTACGCCCTCCGGCTGCGCGCCGACCATCCGGCGATCGTCCCCGGCTACCACATGAACAAGCGCCACTGGAACACGGTGACGGTCGGGGAGCTGCCGGCGCGTCTGGTCCGGGAGCTGGTGGAGGACTCGTACGATCTGGTCGTCGCCGGTCTGCCGCGGGCCGTCCGGCTCTCGCTGGACCGCCCCTGACCCGTGGCCGGGGCTCTGCCCGGGGCGCCGTGCGCCCCGCGATCTATGCTCGTGCCATGACGCAGAGCAGTGAATCGCAGGGCCCCGGAGCGGGGGGCGCACCGGCCGAGCCGGGCGCCGAGGACCGGAAGATCATCACCCTGGCGCGGAGCGCGCGGGCGCGCAACGGGGTCGCGGAGGGTGCCGCCGTACGGGACGAGACCGGGCGGACGTACGTCGCCGGGACGGTCGCGCTGCCGTCGCTGGAGCTGAGTGCGCTGCGGACCGCCGTCGCGATGGCGGTGGCGAGCGGGGCGCGGTCGCTGGAGGCGGCGGCGGTGGTCGGTGAGGCGGAGTCCGTTCCGGCGGAGGACCGGGCAGCGGTACGGGACCTGGGCGGGCCGGACACCCCGGTCCTGCTGGCGGGACCCGACGGGCAGCTCGTGGCCACGGTCCCGGCGGGCTGAAGCGGCCTCGGCCCGGCCGGTGCCGGGGTCCGTGCCCCTTGTCCCCGCGGCGCCGGGTCCGGCACGGCCGCAGAAATCAAGGGGATCCTTCTTGTAATCCCCGGCCGGTTGCGCATCAATGAACAGCAGCTCGACCGACGGATCGTCAGATCTGCTGGGGCGGTCGGGCCCGGGACGCGAGCCGCGGTTCCGGGCCGGCACCGGCCGTCCGTTTCACCGTGAGGCGTGCGCACCCCGCCCGCGGAGTTCACCGGCGATCCACGCACACCCTGGTGACCGCAGCCTCCGGCGCGGTGTGCCCGCCCGCGTACGCGATGCACCGCAGCGTGCCACGGCCGGGTGCCCGTGCGCGGCGGGCTGCACCGACGATCCCCCACGGGGAAACGGAAGGGGTACGCATGCGAGGCAGCACAGGCACAGGCAGGGGCGCGCGCAGGGGAAGGACCGCGGGGGCCGGTGCGGTGACGGCGGCGGCGCTGGCCGCCCTGTCGCTGGCCTACGCCCCGGCCGCCGGGGCGGTCACGCCGACCCTGGCGACGGCCGACTACGACTGCGGAACCTGGGGCGCGGGCCAGGCGAGGCTGACCGCCACCCAGGACGGCACCAGGGCGACCGTCACCCTGCGGTCCTCGGTGCGGACGCCGGTCGCGGTGGGCGCCGACACCATCAGCGCGACTCTGACGTTCGCCAAGGCCGGTGGCGGTACGAAGGCGTTCACCGGCACCCGGAACCCGGCGCTGCCGGCCCGGGGCACGGTGGAGATCGGGCCGCTGTCGGCGACGGTCGCCCCCGGTGACTCCCTGAACTCGTACTTCGCCGGACCCGCGCTGACGATGTCGATCTTCGGGTTCCCGGTGAGCTGTGACGCGGTGACCTCCCAGTCGCCGGGCCCGTTCGTGTTCTGACCGCCGGCCGGGGGCCGCGGCGCCGCGCAGGCGCCCGGCTCCGGCTCCGTACCGCCCCCGTCCGGCCGTACCGCCGGCCGGGGGCGGTGCCGTCCCCTCCGGGGCGCCCGCCCGCCGTTCCTTCCGGTGCACGGAACCCCGGCAACCCCGGTGAACTCTGCCAGCAACTGATGGGTCATCAGTTGACGGGCTCCGTACGCCTTGACTTCTTCCGGCCACCGCTCGTCAATGGCGGCCCCCGGGTCCCGGGGGCCGGATCCCGGTGCTGCCCCGGACTCCCGCGAAGCCTTCCCGAGGAGGCACATCCATGTCCCTTGCCATCCGGACCGCCGCGCGAAGACCAGCCGCCGGACCCGCCCCGGCCCGGCCGCGGCGGTGGGCCGCGGCGGTCGCCGGGGCGGCGCTGCTGGCGTCCACCGCCGTCCTCACCGCGCCCGCGGGCGCGGCGACCGCCGCCGTGCCCGTGGACTTCGCGACCCGCTGTGTGCCGCCCCCGATCGCGGGCATCCCGCCCATCAACGGCACCACCACCGCGGAGATCACCGTCGACAACGCCGCCCCGCGGATCGGCGATGTCGTCACCGTGACCTACCGGGTCGCCAAGCCCGCGGCGAGCAACCCGGTGGACCTCGCGCTGCCCGCCGACATCATGACCCCGACCGGGAAGGTGACGCTCGGCGGCGCCCAGCCCGGCGGCCTCACCGTCACCGGACCGAAGAAGAACCCGCCGGTGCCCGGCAAGGGGGAGTTCCCGCCGTTCTCGATGACCGGGACCTTCACGGTCACCACGGCCGGTTCGATCACCCTCTCGCCCGGCGACTACAACATCCACACCAGCTACCTCATGGAACTCGACACCCCCTGCACGGTCTCCGCTCCGCCCGCGCCCGTCTCGCGGACGATCGTCGCCACCGAAGGTCCGGGCGCCAATGAGCGCGCCGTCTCCCTCGCCACCGCCTCCGGGAAGCCGGGGGAGCGGGTCACCGTCACGGGCAGCGGATTCACCCCGCTCGCCGATATCACCGTCGCGGGCCGTGCCGGGGCCGCCGAAACCGCCGACCGGCTGACCTTCCGGGCCGACTCCGCCGGTGCCTTCACCGCCCGGCTCAGGGTCAACGACAAGGCGACCACCGGAATCGTCGCGTACGAGGGACCGGCCTGGACCGCCGACAAGGGCGCAGGCCCCGCCGCGTACACCGTCGTCGACGACGCCCCGCTGCCGCGGAACAGCCAGAAGCTGACCGCGTCCGTGACCGCGGGCACCCTGTCGATGACCCAGGCGGGCGACGCCGTCCAGCTGTCCGCGGTGGACTTCGGCACCGGCGGGGCGGCCTCCGGTGAGCTGCGGAAGGTGACCGTCAAGGACTTCCGCGGCGGCCCCGCGGGCTGGTCCCTCACCGGCAAGGTCACCGATTTCACCGGCCCCGGCGGCCGAATCCACGCCGGGGCCCTGAGCTGGACCCCCGCCTGCACCACCACGGCGGGCAGCCCCAGCACCTGCGTCCCCGGATCCGCCGGGACCGTCGGCACCGGAGGCGCCACGCTGGCCTCCGCCCCCGACGGGACGGTGACCGGCGGCGAATTCACCGTGGACGCGCAGCTGTCGCTGAACGTCCCCGCCTTCACGACACCCGGCTCCTACGCCGGGGTGCTCACGCTCACCCTCATCTGACCGTACGGCGGCCGGAGCGCGCACCCGCCCGGCCGCCCCGCCCCCGGGGGGAACCGCACCCATGCCCAGGCCGCGCCCGCACCGCCCCACCCGGCCCCCGAAGGCCCTCCGCCCCCTGCGCTTCCCCCTGTCGGCGGCCCTCGCGGCCGTCCTGCTCACCCTGTCGGCGCCCCCGGATACGGCCAAGGCCGCCGAGAACGGCGAGTGGTCCGTCCACCCCGTCTCCTCCGCGCTCGGCGGACGGCCCTACTTCCACCTCGCGGCCGGCCCCGGCGCCACCCTCGCCGACCGGGCCACCGTCACCAACAAGACCGCCGCACCCCTCTCCTTCCGGCTGTACGCGGCCGACGCCTACAACACCGAGCGCGACGGCGGATTCGCCGTCCGCACCCTCGGCGAACGGCAGCGCGGCATCGGCGCCTGGGCCCGCCCCGGCCGGGAGCGGATCACCGTCCCGGCCCGCGGCTCCGTCACCGTCCCCTTCACCCTGACCGTCCCCGAGGACGCCGAACCCGGTGACCACGCGGGCGCGCTGGTCGCCCTCGACGAACGGATCGCCCCGGCGGGCGGCTCCGTCGCGGTCGGCGTACGGCGGGCCGTCGGCGCCCGGATCCACCTCCGGGTGAGCGGACCCGCCGTCTCCGCGCTCTCCGTCGAGGACGTGGCGGTCCGCCCGGACCGGCCGCTGCTGCCCGGCACCGGCGAGAGCCGTGCCCTGATCTCGTACACCCTCCACAACCGGGGCAATACCACCCTCGCCCCGAAGGTCGTCCTCACCGCCCGGGGCCTCTTCGGCCGCACCCTGCTGACCCGGGACGCGGCGGGTGTCCCGGCCGAGCTGCTGCCCCGGCAGAAGGTCCGGCTCACGGAGCGCTGGCGGGGCGCCCCGCAGGCCGAATGGGGTGAGATACGGCTCACCGCGACCGCCCGCGACGTCCGCGAATCCGCGGGCGCACGGTACGTCGCCGTACCGTGGCTGCCCGCCGTCGCCCTGGCGCTGCTCGCCGCAGGCGGCGCACTCGCGATCCGGCTCCGCCGCAGGACCCGCCGCCCCCGTACGGCCTGAGCAGGGAACCCGGCCCGGGACGGGCCCGCCGGGACGGTGCCGCAGCTCCCGCCGCGGGCCCGTACCGAGCCCGCTCCGGCCACCGGGCGCCGGGCCCCGGCGGGCCCTTCTCGGCCCCGCCGCGACACCCGTGGCGCCCCGGGGCGGGGGGAGCGGGCACGGCGGCGGCCCGCATCGGGGACAATGAACGGCATGAGCGTGCGTACCCAGCCCACCGAGTCCGCCCCCCACCGGGCGGGCTTCGCCTGTTTCGTCGGCCGCCCCAACGCGGGCAAGTCCACCCTTACGAACGCTCTGGTCGGCCAGAAGGTGGCGATCACCTCCAACCGGCCCCAGACCACCCGGCACACCGTGCGCGGGATCGTGCACCGCCCGGACGCCCAGCTGATCCTGGTCGACACACCCGGCCTGCACAAACCGCGCACCCTGCTCGGCGAGCGGCTCAACGACGTCGTCCGCGCCACCTGGGCCGAGGTCGACGTGATCGGTTTCTGTCTGCCCGCCGACCAGAAGCTGGGCCCCGGCGACCGCTTCATCGCCAAGGAGCTGGCCGGGATCAGGAAGACCCCGAAGGTCGCCATCGTCACCAAGACGGACCTGGTGGACTCCAAGACCCTCGCCGAGCAGCTCATCGCCGTCGACCGGCTCGCGCAGGAGCTGGGCTTCGAATGGGCCGAGATCATCCCGGTGTCGGTGGTCGGCGGCAAGCAGGTCCAGCTGGTCGCCGATCTGCTGGTGCCGCTGCTGCCCGAGGGTCCGGCGCTCTACCCCGAGGGCGACCTCACCGACGAGCCCGAGCAGGTGATGGTCGCCGAGCTGATCCGCGAGGCCGCGCTCGAAGGCGTACGGGACGAGCTGCCGCACTCCATCGCCGTGGTCGTCGAGGAGATGATCCCGCGCGAGAACCGCCCCAAGGACCGTCCGCTGCTGGACATCCACGCCAATGTCTACATCGAACGGTCCAGCCAGAAGGGGATCATCATCGGCCCCAAGGGGCAGCGGCTGAAGGAGGTCGGCACCAAATCGCGCAAGCACATCGAAGCGCTGCTCGGTACGCCGGTCTTCCTCGATCTGCACGTCAAGGTTGCCAAGGACTGGCAGCGCGACCCCAAGCAGCTCCGCAAGCTCGGCTTCTGAGCCGCCGCGTCCGGCCCCGCCCCCGCCCCGGCGCGTTCGTCCGGGGCACGGCCGGGCGGCGCGCTCAGGCGCCTTCGCGCAGCACCCGCGAGACCAGCTTCCGCTGCGCCGCGGTGAGACCGGGCTCGGCCGCGTGCACCGTCCGGCCGTCGACGGTGATCTCGTACGCGAAACCGTCCGGCACCCCGGCCCGGAGCGGACCCGTCCGCCCGCCGTCACCGTCGCCGGCCGCTTCCCGGGCGAGCGCGCTCCATTCGGCCGCGTCGGGCAGCGCGGTGGTGTCCACCGTGGCGGACCGCTCGATTCCGGCGAAGCCGCCGGTACGCCGTACATGGATTTGCATGCCATCCGTTCTCTCACGGATCCGGGCGGGGCGGTAGCGCTACCGCCCCGCCCGGGGGAAGCCCGCGCTCGCCGGGGGAGCCCCCCACGGGCGCCGGTACCTCAGGAGTGCGGGACCCCGACCGTCGACCACGCCTTCTGCACGGCCTGGAGTTCGGCGCCGTCGCCGTAGCGGGCCTGCGCCGCGGCGACCGTGAGCCGGGCGAACTCGCCGAAGCGCGCGTCCTGCGACAGCTCACCGCCGGTCAGGGTGTCGTACCAGATCTGCCCGGCCCGCTCCCACGCCTTGCCGCCCAGCTCGGTGGCGAGCAGATAGAAGGCGTGGTTCGGGATGCCCGAGTTGATATGGACGCCGCCGTTGTCCCGGCCGGTGCGGACGTAGTCGTCCATCGTCGCGGGCTGCGGGTCCTTGCCGAGGACATCGTCGTCGTACGCGGTGCCCGGCGCCTTCATGCTGCGCAGCGCGGTGCCCGTGACCGCGGGCGCCAGCAGCCCCTCGCCGATCAGCCAGTCGGCCTGCTCGGCGGTCTGGTCCAGGGTGTACTGCTTCACCAGGGCGCCGAAGACGTCCGACACGGACTCGTTGAGCGCGCCGGACTGGCTGAAGTACTCCAGATTGGCGGTGTACTGGGTGAGCCCGTGCGCCAGCTCGTGGGCGATCACGTCGACCGGGATGGAGAAGTCGAGGAAGATCTCGCCGTCGCCGTCGCCGAACACCATCTGCGAGCCGTCCCAGAAGGCGTTCGCGTACTCCCGGTCGTAGTGGACGCTGGCGTCCAGCTTCAGCCCGGCGTCGTCGAGGGAGTTCCGCCCGTACTGCTTCAGCAGCAGTTCGAAGGTGGCGCCCAGACCGGCGTAGACACGGTTGACGGTGGCGTCCTGACCGGGGGCGTCGCCCTCGCCGCGGACCTTGCGGCCCGGCAGGACCGTACCGTTTTTGCAGTCGTAGACCGTGCGCCTCGGCCGGGGGTCGGCCTCCGGGGGCGCCACCGCCGCCGTGAAACCGCGCACCGTGGTGATCCGGCGGCGGGTGCGCTGGAGGGCGTCGTGCTCCAGGGTGCGGAGGGCGCGGTCGGCGATCTGCTGGTTCGCGGCCTGCGCCAGTCTGTCCAGCAGATGGGGCGGGACGACGGTGCAGAAGACGGAGTGGAATGCCATGCACCGCAATGTGACAGCGGGGTATCGCGCTGTCACTAGCCGCGACCGGTTTTAGTGAAATGGAGTGAAGCGCGCCGTTTGACTGACTCGGGGTGTCACCGGTGGCACGAGCGACGGCACGGTCGGTGACGGCGCTGGTGGCGGGCTGTGCGCCGGGTCTCTTCGGGGTCTCCCCCGCCGGGGCCGTCCCGTATGGTGATACGCGGACGTCGTACGCCCGGTCCGTCGGATATGCTCCCCGGCATCATGCGTTTCGGGCTGCTTCTTCTTAGCTGCCGCGGCGAGGGCCTGTAGTCGTAGGCCGACCCCCTCCCCGCGGGATGAGCTGCTGCTTCGAATCGTCGGCCGGTCGATTTCCCCACCGGTATTCCGAGGAGCCCGCGCATATGTCCGACGTGACCATTGGCCGTCCCACCCCGATCACCAACGCGACCCATTCGCAGCGGCCGTCCGGGATGCCGGTCCATAAGTACCGTCCGTACGAGGCCGTGAACATCCCCGACCGCACCTGGCCGGAGAACCGCATCACCCAGGCCCCCCGGTGGCTCTCCACCGATCTGCGCGACGGCAACCAGGCGCTGATCGACCCGATGTCCCCGGCCCGCAAGCGCGAGATGTTCGATCTGCTGGTCCGGATGGGCTACAAGGAGATCGAGGTCGGCTTCCCCTCCTCCGGCGAGACCGACTTCGCCTTCGTCCGCTCCATCATCGAAGAGGGCGCGATCCCCGAGGACGTGACGATCTCCGTTCTCACCCAGGCCCGTGAAGAGCTGATCGAGCGGACCGTCGAATCGCTGAAGGGCGCCCACCGGGCCACCGTCCATCTGTACAACGCCACCGCCCCCACCTTCCGCCGGGTCGTCTTCCGCGGTTCGAAGGAGCAGGTCAGGCAGATCGCGGTGGACGGCACCCGGCTGGTGATGGAGTACGCGGAGAAGCTGCTGGGCCCGGAGACGGTCTTCGGCTACCAGTACAGCCCCGAGATCTTCACCGACACCGAGCTGGACTTCGCCCTGGAGGTCTGCGAGGGCGTGATGGACATCTGGCAGCCCGAGGACGGCCGCGAGATCATCCTGAATCTGCCGGCCACCATCGAGCGGTCGACCCCGTCCACCCACGCCGACCGCTTCGAGTGGATGTCGCGGAATCTCTCCCGTCGCCAGTACGTCTGTCTCTCCGTCCACCCGCACAACGACCGCGGCACCGCCGTCGCCGCCGCCGAACTGGCGATCATGGCCGGGGCCGACCGGATCGAAGGCTGTCTGTTCGGCCAGGGCGAGCGGACCGGCAACGTCGACCTGGTCACCCTGGGCATGAACCTGTTCTCGCAGGGTGTCGACCCGCAGATCGACTTCTCCCGGATCGACGAGATCCGCCGTACCAGCGAGTACTGCAACCAGATGGAGGTCCACCCGCGCCACCCCTACGCGGGCGACCTGGTCTACACCTCCTTCTCCGGCTCCCACCAGGACGCCATCAAGAAGGGCTTCGACGCGCTGGAGGCCGACGCCGCCGCGGCCGGGAAGACCGTCGACGACATCGAGTGGAACGTTCCCTATCTGCCGATCGACCCCAAGGACGTCGGCCGCTCCTACGAGGCCGTGATCCGGGTCAACTCGCAGTCCGGCAAGGGCGGGATCGCGTACGTCCTGAAGAACGACCACAAGCTGGACCTGCCGCGCCGGATGCAGATCGAGTTCTCCAAGCTCATCCAGGCCAAGACCGACGCCGAGGGCGGCGAGGTCACCCCGGCCGAGATCTGGACGGTCTTCCGGGACGAGTACCTGCCCAACCCGGACAACCCGTGGGGCCGGATCCAGCTGCGCTCCGGTCAGTCCACCACCGACACCGACGGTGTGGACACCCTGACGGTCGAAGCGGTCGTCGACGGTACGGACACCGTACTGACCGGCTCCGGCAACGGGCCGATCTCCGCCTTCTTCGCCGCGCTCCAGGGCATCGGCATCGACGCCCGGCTGCTGGACTACACCGAGCACACGATGAGCGAAGGCGCTTCGGCGCAGGCCGCCTCCTATATCGAGTGCGCCATCGACGGCAAGGTGCTGTGGGGTATCGGGATCGACGCCAACACCACCCGGGCCTCCCTGAAGGCCGTCGTATCGGCGGTCAACCGCGCCGCACGCTGACCCCGGCCCGCCGGACCCCGACCGGGGTCCGGTCGGCCGTCCGGCGCATTCCCCGCTCGTACTTCCGTAGGAGCCCCGTCCGTTCGTTCCGGCGCCCCTGTGCCGTCGCCCACCCGTTCCCCCTGTTCGGGAGGGTGTACGGCACGGGGGCGCCGTCGTCGGTAATCGGCCATGTGCGGACCGGGAGCCTCCGGGGTGCTGACGGGCCGTGGTCCATGTGGCTAACATCACGCCAACGCGGCTGTGCCGAGGCACAGTGACGCCCGTGGTCGCAGGTCCGCGGGGAGAGGTACGGCGGAGGTGCGAGATGCGGACGGACCGGGGCGTATTCGGTCGGAGACTGTTGGTCTGCGGCGTATCCACCGCCTGGAACACCGTCGGTGACGGCGAGTTCTTCTGCGCCGCCTGCGGCGGTGACCGCAACTACCGCCGCCGGACCGGCCGGCGCCGTTTCACCCTGCTCGGGGTCCCCCTGCTGCCGCGCGGTTCGGCCGGACCCGTCGTCGAATGCGCGGCCTGTCACGGCCACTTCGGGACGGACGTCCTCGACCACCCGACCACCGCCCGGTTCTCCGCGATGCTCCGGGACGCGGTCCACACCGTCGCCCTCGCCGTCCTCGCCTCCGGGGGCACCGGCTCCCGCCCGGTCCGCGAGACCGCCGTGGCCACCGTCCGCGCCGCCGGACTCCACGACTGTACGGAGGAGCAGCTCACCGGTCTCATCGAGGCGCTCGCCGCCGACACCGGCCGGTTCGTCAGCGACAGCGGGCCCTGCGGCGCCGCCCTCGCCATCGAACTCCACGAGGCCCTGGAGCCGCTGTCGCCCCATCTCGCCCCGGCGGGCCGGGAGTCCATCCTCCTCCAGGGCGCCCGGATCGCCCTCGCGGACGGCCCCTACACCCCCGCCGAACGGGAGGTGCTGACCACGGTCGGCACCGCGCTCCGGCTGCCGCCCGCCGATACGGCCCAGCTGCTGAGCACCGCCGCCCGTACCCCGTCCCCCTGATACCCCCGATCCGTCTGCCCTGGCGGCACCGGCGGCCCACCGGGTACGGGAGAATGGGCCCATGAGCCTCTTCCGCGACGAAGGCGTCGTCCTGCGCACTCAGAAGCTGGGCGAGGCCGACCGCATCATCAGCCTGCTGACGCGCGGGCACGGACGGGTGCGGGCCGTGGCGCGCGGGGTGCGGCGCACCAAATCGAAGTTCGGGGCCCGGCTGGAACCGTTCTCCCATGTCGATGTGCAGTTCTTCGCCCGCGGCAGCGAGCTGGTCGGCCGCGGACTGCCGCTCTGCACCCAGAGCGAGACGATCGCCCCCTACGGCGGCGCCATCGTCACCGACTACGCACGGTACACGGCGGGCACCGCCATGCTGGAGACCGCCGAACGGTTCACCGACCACGAGGGCGAGCCCGCGGTCCAGCAGTATCTGCTCCTGGTCGGCGGGCTGCGGGCGCTGGCCCGCGGCGAGCACGCCCCGCATCTCATCCTGGACGCGTTCCTGCTCCGCTCCCTCGCGGTGAACGGCTACGCGCCCAGTTTCAAGGACTGCGCCCGCTGCGGGCTCGACGGGCCCAACCGCTTCTTCTCGGTCGCCGCGGGCGGAGTGGTCTGCACCGACTGCCGGGTCCCGGGCAGTGTCGTACCGTCGGCCGAGGCCGTCGGTCTGCTCAGCGCGCTGCTGACCGGCGACTGGCCCGCGGCGGACGCCTGCGAGCCGCGGCACGTCAGGGAGGGCAGCGGACTGGTCTCCGCCTATCTGCACTGGCATCTGGAGCGGGGGCTGCGCTCCCTGCGGTACGTCGAGAAGGACGACCGGCGGGTGGGGGCGGCCGGCGGCCCGCAGTAGCCGCCGCCGCACGCGGCATGCCGTGCACAGCACCGCCGGCGCGGACAGCGCCGGCAACCACAACAACAGGTACCGCACGCACACAGGAGAAGTGAGAAGCCGCATGGCACGACGCGGAATCCTCGGCCGTAACCGCCGTGAGTACAAGGTCCCCGAGCCGCACCCGTCGGGTGCGCGGCCGCCGAAGATCCCCGGCGAGCTGGTGCCGAACCATGTGGCGATCGTGATGGACGGCAACGGCCGCTGGGCCAAGGAGCGCGGGCTGCCCCGCACCGAGGGCCACAAGGTCGGCGAGGGCGTAGTCCTCGACGTCCTCAAGGGCTGTCTGGAGATGGGTGTCGACAACCTCTCGCTGTACGCCTTCTCCACCGAGAACTGGAAGCGCTCCCCGGACGAGGTCCGCTTCCTGATGAACTTCAACCGGGACGTCATCCGCCGCCGCCGGGACGAGATGGACGAGCTGGGCATCCGGATCCGCTGGGTCGGCCGGATGCCGAAGATGTGGAAGTCGGTCGTCCAGGAGCTTCAGGTCGCCCAGGAGCAGACCAAGGACAACGACGCCATGACGCTCTACTTCTGCGTCAACTACGGCGGCCGTGCGGAGATCGCCGATGCCGCGCAGCGGGTCGCCCAAGAGGTGGCCGCGGGCCGGCTCGACCCGTCGAAGGTGAATGAGAAGACCCTCCGCAAGTATCTCTACTATCCGGATATGCCGGATGTGGACCTGTTCCTCCGGCCCAGTGGCGAGCAGCGCACCTCGAACTATCTGCTCTGGCAGAGCGCCTATGCCGAGCTGGTCTTCCAGGATGTCCTCTGGCCCGATTTCGACCGGCGCGACCTGTGGCGGGCCTGTCTGGAGTACGCCCGGCGGGACCGCCGCTTCGGCGGTGCCCAGCCCAATGCGGTCCCGCCCGAGGGCGCCGGACGGTCTGCCGGAACGACGTAGGCTGTCCGGTATGAGCGTGGAGCAGAGTGAGGGACGGCAGACGGCCGGGCCGACGGCGGTGGAGCTGTTCTACCTGCCGGGGTTGGCCGATGCCATCGGCGCCGTCAGGGCCAGGAACACCGCGGTCACCAGCCAGGCGCGGCGCTTCGCGGACGCCGTCGTCGCCCTGGTGCTGGTGGGGGCGGGGGCGCTGCTGCTGAGGGCCGGCGAGTACACACAGGTCGGCAGCGGGCTGATCGTGGCCGGGCTGATCGTGGGCGCGCTGATCCCGCTCCAGCCGTGGCTGGTCGGACGGCAGCTCGCGGCCGCACTGAAGACGTACGGGGAGACCCGCGCCGTCGTCGACATCACGGGCGTACGGTTCGTGGCCTCCGGGATCGACCAGTCCTTCGCCTGGCAGGCCTGGCCGCGCTACAAGGAGACCCCCGAGCTTTTCGTGCTGCTCAGCGCGGACCGGAAGTCCCTCGGGGTGGCCCTGCTGCCCAAGCGGGGCATCCTCGGGGAGGACGGCGAGGCCCGGCTCCGGGCCGTACTG
Source organism: Streptomyces sp. NPDC094448 (assembly GCF_044763775.1). Lineage (NCBI taxonomy): Bacteria > Bacillati > Actinomycetota > Actinomycetes > Kitasatosporales > Streptomycetaceae > Streptomyces > Streptomyces sp. NPDC094448. Next base: position 121,203 of record NZ_JBIWGU010000010.1, read on the forward strand.
GACGAGTGCTCCCTGCGGACCTGACCGGTCCGCCCGGGGGACCGGGACAGGGGAGAGGGCGGCGGGCCAACGGCTCGCCGCCCTCTCCCGTACGCGTCCTGAGGTGTTCCTGTGCGGGTCAGCCCTTGGCGGTCGGCCGGGCGGCGCACTCGGCGCAGGTGCCGAAGATCTCCACGGTGTGCGCCACATTGACATAGCCGTGCTGGGCCGCGACCGATTCGGCCCAGGTCTCCACCGCGGGGCCCTCGACCTCGACGGCCTTGCCGCAGACCCGGCAGACCAGATGGTGGTGGTGGTCGTCGGTGGAGCAGCGGCGGTAGACGGATTCGCCGTCGCTGGTGCGCAGGACATCGACCTCGCCCGCGTCCGCCAGGGACTGGAGGGTGCGGTAGACCGTGGTCAGGCCCACCGAATCACCGCGGTGCTTGAGCATGTCGTGCAGTTCCTGGGCGCTGCGGAACTCGTCCACCTCGTTGAGCGCGGACGCGACAGCGGCGCGCTGCCGGGTCGACCGGCCTCGTACGGGGGTGGTGTTTCCGCCGGATGGCGCCGTGGCCACAGGTGCCTCCTCGTTCGGCCGCACAACGTGTCACGGCCAATTCTGCCAGGCGCGGCGCCGCACTCGGCACCCTCGTCCCGGCGGGGCGCCCTGCCGACCCCGGAAGCCAACCTTCCGTTTCGCCGTGGGCGCCCGTCGCGCCGAGGTCCGCCGGGGGCCCGCCCGGTACGGAACGGCCGGTGCGGAACGCCTCGGCTTCAGACCGTGACATCGTCCCCCGCGGACCGTACGCCCGGCACCGGGACCGGGCATTCGGCGGTGACCACTGCCTCGGCCGCCTTCGCCCGCCGCCGGGCCACCGGCGCCGCCAGTGTGGTCAGCAGCAGGAAGACCCCGATCGCGAGCAGCACGATCGTCGCCCCGGGCGGTACGTCGCGGTAGTACGAGGTCGTGGTGCCCGCGAGGGACACGGTGACCCCGATCCCGACGGCCAGGGCGAAGGTCGCCTTGAAGGAGCGCGAGATCTGCTGGGCGGCGACCACCGGGACCACCATCAGCGCGCTGACCAGCAGCAGCCCCACGACCCGCATGGCGACCGAGACCGTGACCGCGGCCGTGACGGCGATCAGGAGGTTCAGCGCCCGTACCGGCAGGCCGGTGACCCGGGCGAACTCCTCGTCCTGGCTGACCGCGAAGAGCTGTCTGCGCAGACCCACCGAGACCAGCACCACAAAGGCGGCGAGCAGGGCGATGGCCGTCAGATCGGCATCGGAGACGGTGGAGAGCGAACCGAAGAGGAAGGAGCCGAGATCGGCCGTCGAGCCGGTGTCGGAGACGTTGATCAGCATCACTCCGCCCGCCATACCGCCGTAGAAGAGCAGGGCCAGGGCGATATCGCCGCGGGTGCGGCCGTACGCCCTGATCAGCTCCATGGTGACGGCACCGGCGACGGAGACCAGCGTCGCCATCCAGATGGGGTTGGTGGAGAGCAGGAAGCCGAGGCCCACACCGGTCATCGCGATATGGCCGATGCCGTCGCCCATCAGCGCCTGTCGGCGCTGGACGAGATAGACGCCGATCGCGGGGGCGGTGATGCCGACCAGCACGGCGGCGATCAGCGCCCGCTGCATAAACGCCGTTTCGAGGATTTCCATGGTCAGCTCAGCAGTCCGGTGCGGAGCGGCTCGTCGGCCGCGTGCGGATGTACGTGGTCGTGGCCGGGCAGCGCATGCTGGCCCACGGCCCGCGGGGGCGGCCCGTCGTGGACCACGCAGCCGTCGCGGAGCACGACGGCCCGGTCGATCAGCGGCTCCACCGCGCCCAGCTCGTGCAGCACGAGAAGCACGGTGGTGCCCGCGGCGACCTGGTCGCGCAGGGTGGCGGCGAGGACTTCCTGGCTGGCCAGGTCGACGCCGGCCATCGGCTCGTCCATGATCAGCAGCTCGGGTTCGGCGGCCAGCGCACGGGCGATCAGCACCCGCTGGTGCTGTCCGCCGGAGAGCGCCTCCACCGGGTCCCCGGCCCGGTCCGCGAGCCCGACCAGGCCGATCGCCCGGTCGATGGCGGCCCGGTCGGTGCGGGACAGCAGTCCGAACCGGGTCCGGGAGAGCCGTCCGGAGGAGACGACCTCGCGGATGGTCGCGGGCACCCCGCTCGCCGCGGTGGTCCGCTGGGGTACGTAGCCGACCCGGGCCCACTGGCGGAAGCGGCGCAGTTCGGTGCCGAAGAGTTCGGCCCGGCCCTCGGTGAGCGGCACCCGGCCGATCGCCGCGCGGACGGCGGTGGACTTGCCGGAGCCGTTGGCCCCGAGCAGGGCGACGACCTCGCCGCGGGCCACGGTCAGATCGACGCCGCGCAGCACGGGCCGGGAACCGAGGGCGGCACGGGCGCCGGTCAGGGCGACGGCGGGGGCGTCCGCGGAGTCGGGGGCGCTCATTTCGCCCCCAGGGCCGTTTTGAGGGCGGTGAGGTTGGCGTTCATCACCTCGAAGTAGTCCCGGCCCTTCGACTTCTCGGTGATGCCCTCCAGGGGGTCGAGGACATCGGTCCGGAGTCCGGTGTCACCGGCGAGGGTCTTCGCGGTCCGGTCGCTGGCGAGGGTCTCGAAGAAGACGGTGGTCACCCGGTCGCTCTTGGCGACGGTCTGCAGCTCCTTGATCCGGGCGGGGCTGGGCTCGGCCTCGGGGTCGATGCCGGCGATGCCCTCCTGCTTCAGCCCGTACCGCTCGGCGAGGTGGCCGAAGGCGGAGTGCGTGGTGACGAAGGTGCGGGTGGTGGTGTTCTTCAGGCCCTGCTCGAAGGAGGTGTGCAGCGCCTTCAGCTCGCCGGACAGCGCGGCGGCGTTCTTGCGGTAGTCCGCGGCGTGGTCGGGGTCGGCCTTGGCGAGTGCGGCGCCGACGCCTTCGGCGACCTGTGCGTACTTCAGCGGGTCCAGCCAGATATGCGGATCGCCGTCACCGTGCTCGTGGCCGTGCCCGTCGTCCTCCGCGCCCTGCTCGTGGCCGTGCCCGTCGCCCTCCGCGCCGTGGTCGTGACCGTGGTCGTCCTTCTCGGCGCCGTGGTCGTGGCCGTCGGCTTCGGCCTTCTCGGGGTGGAGCCCGGTGTCCGTGAGCTTTGCCGCGTCCGTCTTGTGGTCGATGTCCGTCTTCTCGATGGCGGTGTCGACGGCGGGCTGGACGCCCTTGAGGTAGAGGATGTAGCCCGCCTTCTCCAGCTGGGCGGCCTGGCGGGGCTTGAGTTCCAGATCGTGCGGCTCGACACCCGGCTTGGTCAGGGTGGAGACCTTCACATGATCGCCGCCGATCCGCTCGGCGAGGAACTGCATCGGATAGAACGACGCCACCACCTTGAGCTTTCCGTCCTCACGGCCGTCCGAGGCATCGGCGGTGGAGCAGGCCGACAGCGCGAGGAGTCCGAGGGCGGCGGCTCCCGCGGTGACGGCCGTGGGTATCAGGGGGCGTACGTTCATGACAGTCATTTTCAACAAATGTGGAAACGATTGTCAACAAGCTGGTTGTCGGATACATCGACGGGTCGATGGCAGGTCCACGGAAGAAGAGAGTCCGCTTCTCGTCGGGCCGCTGACCGCCCTCGATTTGATCCCGGGGGTGCGCACGCCGGTAATCTGAAGCATTCGCCGTTCGTCGCCGTCGTCTATGAAGAGAGCACCGTGGCCGCCGACAAGATCGACACCATCGTCAACCTGAGCAAGCGCCGTGGCTTCGTCTATCCCTGCAGTGAGATCTACGGCGGCCAGCGGGCCGCCTGGGACTACGGGCCGCTGGGTGTCGAGCTGAAGGAGAACATCAAGCGCCAGTGGTGGCGCTACATGGTCACCTCGCGGGAGGACGTCGTCGGTCTCGACTCGTCGGTCATCCTGGCGACCGAGGTCTGGGAGGCGTCCGGCCACGTCGCCACCTTCACCGACCCGCTCACCGAGTGCACCTCCTGCCACAAGCGGTTCCGCGCGGACCACCTGATCGAGGCGTACGAGGAGAAGCACTCCGGCAAGTCGCCCGAGAACGGCCTCGCGGACATCAACTGCCCGCACTGCGGCACCAAGGGCGCCTTCACGGACCCCAAGCAGTTCTCCGGTCTGCTCGCCACCCACCTCGGCCCCACCCAGGACTCGGGCTCGGTCGCCTATCTGCGTCCCGAGACCGCCCAGGGCATCTTCACCAACTTCGCCCAGGTCCAGCAGACCTCGCGCAAGAAGCCGCCGTTCGGCATCGCGCAGATGGGCAAGTCCTTCCGCAACGAGATCACGCCCGGCAACTTCATCTTCCGGACCCGTGAGTTCGAGCAGATGGAGATGGAGTTCTTCGTCAAGCCGGGCGAGGACGAGGAGTGGCAGCAGTACTGGATGGACCAGCGCTGGAACTGGTACACCGGGCTCGGCATGCGCGAGGAGAACATGCGCTGGTACGAGCACCCCAAGGAGAAGCTCTCCCACTACTCCAAGCGCACCGCCGACATCGAGTACCGCTTCCGGTTCGGCGGCAGCGAGTGGGGCGAGCTGGAGGGCGTCGCCAACCGCACCGACTACGACCTCTCCGCGCACTCCAAGGCCTCCGGCCACGACCTGTCGTACTTCGACCAGGAGGCCGGCGAACGCTGGACGCCGTATGTCATCGAGCCCGCCGCCGGTGTCGGCCGGACGATGCTCGCCTTCCTCCTCGACGCCTACAACGAGGACGAGGCGCCGAACGCCAAGGGCGTCATGGAGAAGCGGACCGTGCTCCGCCTCGACCCGCGCCTCGCCCCGGTGAAGGTCGCGGTGCTGCCGCTCTCCCGCAACCCGCAGCTCTCCCCGAAGGCCAAGGGCCTCGCCTCGGACCTGCGCCAGAACTGGAACATCGAGTTCGACGACGCGGGCGCCATCGGCCGCCGCTACCGCCGCCAGGACGAGATCGGCACCCCGTTCTGCGTCACCGTCGACTTCGACACCCTCGACGACAACGCGGTGACCGTGCGCGAGCGCGACACCATGAAGCAGGAGCGGGTCTCCCTCGACCGCATCCAGGCATATCTGGGCGAGCGTCTGCTGGGCTGCTGAGCCCCTGCCGGACGGGCCTTCGACGGCCGCCCGGCCGCGGAGCGCGACGACATCAGGAGGCCGGCCGGGCGGGCGCCCGGCCGGCCTCCGGCGCATCGGGCACCCCCTCTGCCGGCGCCTGCCCCGTACGGTACGGACGCCCGGCGCGCACGGGCCCGTACCGGTGCCAAAACGGGATGCGCTCCACGGACCGGGCCCGGTAACGTCCCGGGTATGTCTTCGTTCTTCCAGATCTACGAGTGAGCGCCCGGCGGCGGCACGGGCGGCGTCCGCCCCGCCTCCGCCTCCTTGCTGACGACCCCACAGTCAAGTCTCACCACGATGGGAGAACCCCATGGCCAAGAGCCGTAACAACCTTCTCGGTGTCGGCGGTCAGCGCCGCAAGCTGTCCCGCCAGGGACAGGAGGGCGTCGGCCCCGCCGGTCTCTCCGACCGCCGGGCGGCCGACGACCGCAAGACCGAGCTGCTGAACCGGATGCGGGCGCGGACCCAGGGCGCCGAAGGCCCCGAGGACGCCGCCGCCGACCGGAGCGCGCCGGAGACCCCCGGCCAGGACGGCTGACCGCTCCACCCGCCGAAATGCCCTGCGGCGCCCCGCCGAGCCGGCGGGGCGCCACAGGCGGCGGACGGCCCCGCACCGCGATGCCCGCGGTCCGGGGCCGTTCCCGTGCCCGGTGGCAGCCCCGCGCTCAGCCGGTGCGGGACGGTTCCTGGGACACCTCCGGCTCCTGGAGGCGCACCGCGCAGGCGAAGGCCGTGCGCCGGGCCCAGCTGCCGGTGGTCGCGGCGCCGACCAGCAGGACCAGGGCCCCGCAGACCGCGATGATCCACCAGGCCGGGCGGCTCGCGGCCAGGAACGCGTCCGTGCGCGCCGCGCTCTGCGTCACCGTGCCCAGACCGAGGGAGACGCCCGCCGCCAGCACCGTGCCGATCACCGCGACCCCGAGGGTCTGGCCGATCTGCCGGCTGGTCGAGGCCACCGCCGCCGCCACCCCCGCCTGCGACCGAGGCATCCCGGAGACCGCGGTATTGGTGATCGGCGCGTTCACCATGCCGAAGCCGAGACCGAACAGCACGTACCCGGTGAACAGCAGCGTGTTCGAGGTCTCCGCCTCGAACACGGCGAACAGCACCCCGCTCGCCGCCATCGCCGCTCCGGCGACCAGCAGCGGCAGCCGGGGCCCCAGGCTCCCCACCAGCCGGCCCGACAGCGGCGCGGCGACCAGCGTCACCGCGGCCATCGGCAGCATGTAGAGCCCGGCGTGCAGGGCGTCGTAGCCGCGGACCTCCTGGAGGTAGAGCGTGTTCATGAAGAGGAAGCCGCCGAGGGCCGCGAAGGCCGCGATCGCGATGACCGTGGCCCCGCTGAACGGCGCGCTGCGGAAGAACCGGAGGTCGATCAGCGGCTCCCGGCGACGGGGCTCGTAGAAGAGCACACCCAGCAGCGCCAGGGCAGCGACCACCCCGGCCACCGGGTCCGTCTCGATGATCGCGTACGTCAGCGAGCCCAGCAGCACGATGATCAGCACCTGGCCCACCGGGTCCGCGCGCCGCGGTTTCGGAGCCCGGGACTCCTGGACGTACCGCCAGGTCAGCAGGAGCGCCAGCAGACCGACGGGGATATTGACCCAGAAGACCGAACGCCAGCCGACCGAGTCCACCAGCAGACCGCCCACCAGCGGTCCCGCGGCCATGGAGATGCCGACGACCCCGCCCCAGACCCCGATCGCGCGGGCCCGCTCGGCGGGATCGGTGAAGGTGTTGGTGATGATCGACATGGCCACCGGGTTGAGCATCGAACCGCCGACCGCCTGCACCATCCGGAAGACCACCAGCAGTTCCAGGCTGGGGGCGAGCGAACACAGGGCCGAGCCCAGGGTGAACAGCACCAGGCCCGCCATGAAGACCCGGCGGCGCCCGATCCGGTCCGCGGTCGACCCGGCGAGCATCAGCAGCGATGCCAGCACCAGCGTGTAGGCGTCGATGGCCCACTGGAGGCCGGAGACGGAGGCGCCCAGCTCACGGCCGATCGACGGCAGCGCCACATTGAGGATGGTGTTGTCGAGGCTGACGATCAGCAGACTCATACAGCAGATGCCCAGGACGAGCAGGCGCCGCCGCGATGTGAGCTGGGACACAGACATATGTCGATAGTACGGTTAACTAATAAAGCCTGTCCTCGTGCGCTGCGCCATACGCGACAATGGACGGATGACCACGCTCGCCACGCCCTCCGCCGTCACGCCCCCCGCCGCCCCGGCGCCGGCGGCCCCCGCGGCCGCGGCCGCCGCGACGCTCACCATCGGCCCGCACGCGGTGCGCCCGCCGGTGGTGCTCGCCCCGATGGCCGGGATCACCAACGCCCCCTTCCGGACGCTGTGCCGGGAGTTCAGCGGCGGCAAGGGCCTCTTCGTGAGCGAGATGATTACCACCCGGGCGCTGGTCGAGCGGAACGACAAGACCATGCAGCTCATCCACTTCGACGCCACCGAGACGCCCCGCTCCATCCAGCTGTACGGAGTCGACCCGGTCACCGTCGGCAAGGCGGTCCGGATGATCGTGGACGAGGACCTCGCCGACCATATCGACCTCAACTTCGGCTGCCCGGTTCCCAAGGTCACCCGCAAGGGCGGCGGCTCGGCCCTGCCCTACAAGCGGCCGCTGCTCCGGGCGATCCTGCACGAGGCCGTCGGCAACGCGGGTGCCCTGCCGGTGACCATGAAGATGCGCAAGGGCATCGACGACGGCCATCTGACCTATCTGGACGCCGGCCGGATCGCCGTCGACGAGGGCGTCACCGCCATCGCCCTGCACGGCCGGACGGCCGCCCAGCACTACGGCGGCACCGCCGACTGGGACGCCATCGCCCGGCTCAAGGAGCACGTCCCCGAGATCCCGGTCCTCGGCAACGGCGATATCTGGTCCGCCAGCGACGCGCTGCGGATGGTCCGCGAGACCGGCTGCGACGGTGTCGTGGTCGGCCGCGGCTGTCTGGGCCGGCCGTGGCTCTTCCGCGATCTGGTCTCCGCCTTCGAGGGCGGTACGGAGCGGGTGACGCCGACCCTGCGCGAGGTGGCCGCGGTGATGCGGCGCCACGCCGAACTGCTGGGGGAGTGGATCGGGGACGAGTCCCGTGGCGTCATCGACTTCCGCAAGCACGTCGCCTGGTATCTGAAGGGCTTCTCGGTCGGCTCCGAGATGCGCAAGCGGCTCGCGATCACCTCCTCGCTGGCGGAACTCGACGAACAGCTCGGGCTGCTCGCCCTCGACCAGCCGTGGCCCGAGGGCGCGGACGGGCCGCGCGGGCGGACCTCCGGGAACAACCGGGTGGTGCTTCCGGACGGCTGGCTGAAGGACCCGTACGACTGTGCGGGCGTCGCCGCCGACGCGGAGCTGGACACCTCCGGCGGCTGACGCCTCCCCCGTTCCGAAACGCCCGTCGCCCCTGTGGCGGCGGGCGTTCTGCTGCGTCCGGATGGTGGAAACACCGGGTCGCCCGCTGCGTGATTCTCGCCACCCTTGAGAGGGGCTCTGCTCGGATGAGCGCTTTAAGGGCGGTTGCAGAACTCGGAAGGGTGGCACGGAGTGCCACCCCGGCTGTGTTCGACCTCTTGCGTCTTTCGTCACCCTCCGTCGATTTCATGGCAGCCCAAGGCTGCCGAACGCGGTGATGTGTTCAAGCTCTGAAGGGGGAGGGTAAAGCCGTCTACCCGTCAGTTCACTTTCGATCCGGTGGCGGACGAGTGGTTACAGCCGTATGACGGCCAAGTGGACATACCCAGACGCCTTCGATCTGGGTATGTTCCTCGCCGTCAGGGCAGCCACCGAGCCTCGAAGGGTCGAGAGCCGTGTCGGAAATCAGAGACCTCCCCGATCAGACGTCCGATCAGAAGTTCGTCTACGCCTTCACCGAGGGCAACAAGGACCTCAAGGACCTGCTCGGTGGCAAGGGCGCCAACCTCGCCGAGATGACCAACCTCGGGCTGCCCGTCCCTCCGGGCTTCACCATCACCACCGAGGCGTGCAAGGCGTACCTCGACAGCGGTGACGAGCCGGCCGCCCTCAGGTCCGAGGTGAGTGCGCACCTCGAAGCCCTGGAGCGGCGGATGGGCAAGCGGCTCGGCGAGCCCGGCGACCCCCTCCTGGTCTCGGTCCGCTCCGGCGCCAAGTTCTCCATGCCCGGCATGATGGACACCGTCCTCAATATCGGACTCTCCGACGCCTCCGTGACCGGACTCGCCCAGCAGGCGGGCGACGAGCGGTTCGCCTGGGACTCGTACCGCCGGCTCATCCAGATGTTCGGCCGGACCGTACTCGGCGTCGACGGCGAACTCTTCGAGGAGGCGCTGGAGGAGGCCAAGGAGTCCAAGGGCGTCACCGTCGACACCGATCTCGACGCGGCCGATCTGAAGCAGCTGGTCAAGCGGTTCAAGAAGATCGTCAAGGCCGAGGCCGGACGGGACTTCCCGCAGGACCCGCGGGAGCAGATGGACCTCGCGATCAAGGCCGTCTTCGCCTCGTGGAACGGTGACCGGGCCCGGCTCTACCGCCGTCAGGAGCGCATCCCCAACGATCTGGGCACCGCCGTCAACGTCTGCTCCATGGTCTTCGGCAACCTCGGCCCCGACTCCGGCACCGGAGTCGCCTTCACCCGCGACCCCGCCAGCGGCCAGCAGGGCGTCTACGGCGACTACCTCCAGAACGCCCAGGGCGAGGACGTGGTCGCGGGCATCCGCAACACCGTGCCGCTGGCCGAGCTGGAGAACATCGACAAGGCGTCGTACGACCAGCTGATGCAGATCATGGAGGTGCTGGAGAACCACTACCTCGACCTCTGCGATATCGAGTTCACCATCGAGCGCGGAAAGCTGTGGATGCTCCAGACCCGGGTCGGCAAGCGCACCGCGGGTGCCGCCTTCCGGATCGCCACCCAGCTCGTCGACCAGGGGCTGATCGACGAGGCCGAGGCCCTGATGCGGGTCAACGGAGCCCAGCTCGCGCAGCTGATGTTCCCCCGCTTCGACGAGGACGCCCCGGTCGAGCTGCTGGGGCGCGGGATCGCCGCCTCGCCGGGCGCCGCGGTCGGCAAGGCCGTCTTCGACTCGTACACCGCCGTGAAATGGTCCCGCTCCGGCGAGAAGGTCATCCTCATCCGCCGCGAGACCAACCCCGACGACCTCGACGGGATGATCGCGGCCGAGGGCATCCTCACCTCCCGCGGCGGGAAGACCTCGCACGCGGCCGTCGTGGCCCGCGGGATGGGCAAGACCTGTGTCTGCGGCGCCGAGGACCTGGAGGTCGACACCAAGCGGCGGCGGATGACCGTCGGCGGCACCGTGGTGGAGGAGGGCGATCTGGTCTCCGTCGACGGCTCCACCGGCAAGGTGTACCTCGGTGAGGTGCCGGTTGTGCCGTCCCCGGTCGTCGAGTACTTCGAGGGCCGGATGCACGCGGGCGCCGACGACGCGGACGAACTGGTCGCCGCCGTGCACCGGATCATGGCGTACGCGGACCGGGTGCGCCGGCTGCGGGTCCGGGCCAACGCCGACAACGCCGAGGACGCGCTGCGGGCCCGGCGGTTCGGCGCCCAGGGGATCGGCCTCTGCCGTACCGAGCACATGTTCCTCGGCGAGCGGCGCGAGATGGTCGAGCGGCTGATCCTCGCCGACCACGACGAGGAGCGGGCCGAGGCCCTGGAGAAGCTGCTGCCGCTCCAGAAGAAGGACTTCGTCGAGCTGTTCGAGGCGATGGACGGACTGCCGGTGACGGTACGGCTGCTCGACCCGCCGCTGCACGAGTTCCTCCCCGATATCACCGAACTGTCGGTACGGGTGGCGCTGGCCGAGGCCCGCAAGGACCACAACGAGAACGATCTGCGGCTGCTCCAGGCCGTCCACCGGCTGCACGAGCAGAACCCGATGCTGGGGCTGCGCGGGGTCCGGCTCGGTCTGGTGATCCCCGGTCTCTTCGCGATGCAGGTACGGGCGATCGCCGAGGCCGCGGCCGCCCGCAAGGACGCCAAGGGCGATCCGCGCGCCGAGATCATGATCCCGCTGGTCGGTACGGTCCAGGAGCTGGAGATCGTCCGCGACGAGGCCGAGGCCGTGATCGCCGAGGTCGAGGCGGCCACCGGGACCCGGCTGAAGCTGGCGCTCGGCACCATGATCGAACTGCCGCGGGCGGCGCTGACCGCCGCTCAGATCGCGGAGGCCGCCGAGTTCTTCAGCTTCGGCACCAACGACCTCACCCAGACGGTGTGGGGCTTCTCACGCGACGACGTGGAGGCGAGCTTCTTCACCGCCTACCTGGAGAAGGGCATCTTCGGGGTCTCGCCGTTCGAGACCATCGACCAGGACGGCGTCGGCTCCCTGGTCCGGAGCGCGGTGGCGGCCGGCCGGGCCACCCGGCCCGGCCTCAAACTCGGGGTCTGCGGGGAGCACGGCGGCGACCCGGAGTCGGTGCACTTCTTCCACGAGGTGGGCCTCGACTACGTGTCCTGTTCACCCTTCCGGATCCCGGTGGCCCGGCTGGAGGCCGGACGGGCGGCCGTCGAGTCCCGGGGCAGCGATTCGCGCTGACCTTCGAACTCCGGGGTCGCCGCAGTCCGTACCCCATCCCTCAACGGGCGGCGGCGGCCCCGGAACCCAGAACGGAAGGAGCGGGCGCCTTGTGCGGGGCGCCCGCTCCTTCGCTGCTTACTCGGCTCTTCTGTGCAACTCCGGTTTCGCGCAGTCGTCGGCTGATTGCGCGACTTCCATAATGTGGTTGCTGAATTCACCTCTGCAGCCCCGTCCGTTAACGAACGGAAGTCGGGATTCCGCCCCTCGGACACGGGCGGGGCGCGGCCCGTGGATCCCCATCCCCGGGCCGCGCCCCATTACCCCGGCCGGACAGGGAGCCGCACCTTCTGTCACCCGCCGCCGGACAGTGCAAAGCCCCCCACGGTCTTCGCAGCGTCCATCGGAGACAGAAGGAACCTGCCCGACGCGGTACAGCCTTTCGGTTGGCACCCGTCCCGGGCGAGGCTTTTCAACTCTGGCTGAAACTCCGTGGTAACCGGTTGTGATGGTGTGCATACTCAGTGGTAGGGGGCGATTGCTCATGCAACAGTGGGGGTTCAGTGCTCCGTATCCATTTCACCGGTGACGATCTGGCCAGAGTGAGAATGGCAGCGAAACCGGATGTCCTGTGGGAAACGATTCTTAGTTTTCACCGATTGAGAGAGCGCCGACGTGCGGTGATGTTCGGGGAATGGCGATCGGAAACCCGGTCCAGGTTGAATGGTGAAACAAGCCTGCTGGCGGCTGTGGTGCCGCCGAGGGGCTATTTTCCGGACTTTCTGACCCCGTCGGAAGCGGGCGGCGGCCTGGAATCCGGCCTCGCGGCGATACGCGGGACCGAACCGGCTCGACTTCATTCCGAACTGACTCTCGCTTCAGCATCCCGTGCATCCGCCCGTGCAGGCGGCCGTGCACCGGGGGCCGGGCCCGGACCTGTGGCGAGGGCCGGGGCGGCCGCGGAGCGGGCCCAGGCGCCCCCGGCGGCCGTCCCCGCCCCGGCTCCCGCGGTCGCCGCCCTCGCGGAGGGGCGGCCCGCCCCCATGTCCCGGCTGCTGACCACGATCCGCAGCTACTACCGGGCCGCGGTCGAGCCGTACTGGCCGCAGATTCAGGCCAGGGTCGAAGCCGACCGCGCGGTCCGCGGCCGGGCGCTGCTCGACGGGGGAGCCGCCGAACTCCTCTGCTCGCTGCCGCCCGTGTTCCGCTGGCGCCAGCCGGTGCTGGAAGCCGACTACCCCGTCGACCGCGAACTCCGCCTCGACGGCCGCGGACTCCTGCTCCAGCCGTCGTTCTTCTGCCGGGACACCCCCGTCGTACTGCGCGATTCGGCGCTGCCGCCGGTTCTCGTCTACCCCGTCGACCACCCGCCCGACCCGGTCTTCGGCGAGACCGCCACCGCGCTCGCCCCCTCGCTGGGGCGGCTGGTCGGCCACACCCGGTCCGCGGTCCTCCAGGCCATCCAGTACGGCTGCACCACCAGCGAACTGGCCCGCAGGGCGGGCGTCTCCCTGGCCTCGGCGAGTCAGCATGCGGCGGTCCTGCGGGAGGCGGGGCTCGTCCTCACCCTCCGGCACGGGAACGCCGTCCTCCACACCCTCACCCCGCTGGGCGCGGCCCTGCTGCGGGGCGGCGCTCCGGCGGAGGCGCCGACCGCGGGCTGAGCGCCGGAGCGCGGTTGCGGGGACCGGTGGCGGGGCGGCCGCCCCGTCCGGGCGGGCGCGGACCGGCCCGGAGGCGCGGTGGACGACCGCTGCCCTGCGGCCCCGGCTGCCGGTGCCGACCCCGCGGACGAGCGGCCGTCCGCGGTGCCCCGGGGTCGTACCGCCGCCTTTCTGCTGCTTCTCCGCTCCGTGCCGCTCCGTGCCGCTTCCGTGCCGCTTCCGTACGGCGGAACGACAGCGCCGGGGACCCTTCAGTCCCCGGCGCCGCACGGCAGGTGCGGACCCGGCACATTCCGGAGAGGACGGCCTACGCCTCGTCCGTCCGGCCGGGACACTGCTCCGGGTTCGCCAGGCGGAACCGCAGCCGGCAGATCACCGCCTCCGTGTCCCGGCGCACCGCATGCGCCAGCACCGCGCCCCGCTGGTTCTGGAGCACCCGCTGCCACCACCGGTCCGGCTCCACCTCCGGAATCAGTACAGTGACCCGGGTGTTCGGGTGGTACTTGTAGACCCGCCGGACGTACTCCGACACCGGCCGCCCTATCCTGCGGTGCTCCGAGTGCAGCTCCACCAGATCGACCCCCGGGTTCCACAGCTCCCAGTCCCGGCGCAGCGCCCGCGCCGCCTCCCGGTCCTCCGGGTCCATATGGGTGACGGTCACCGCCCGCACCTCGTCGCCGAGGGACACCGCCGCGTTCACCGCCTCGCAGGTCAGCCGGGACAGATGCGATACGGGGACGATGACCAGCGACCGGTCCCGGTGCGGCGCCTCCGGCACCCGGCCCAGGCCGATCCGCTCGTCGATCCGCCCGTACGCCCGGTGCACCCGCTCGAAGAGCACCACCAGCGCGGGCAGCGCGATCACGATCAGCCAGGCGCCCTCGGTGAACTTGGTCGCGGTGACGACGAGCGCGCTCACCCCCGTCAGCACCGCCCCGAGCCCGTTGAGCAGCGCCTTCCGGGCCCACCCCGGCGCCCGCCCGGTCCGCCAGTGGATCACCATCCCGGCCTGGCAGATGGTGAAGCCCACGAAGACCCCGATCGCGAAGAGCGGTACGAGGGTGTTGGTGTCGCCCCCGGAGAAGAGGAGCAGCAGCGCGGCAACGGCGGCCAGTGCCACCACACCGTGCCGGTGGACCTCCCGGTCGGCCTTCAGCCGGAAGACGTGCGGCAGATAGTTGTCCCTGGCGAGCAGCGACATCAGCACCGGCAGCCCGCCGAAGGAGGTGTTGGCGGCCAGGGCCAGCAGTACGACCGTGGCGAACTGGACGACGTAGAAGCCCCAGTTGTGGCCCAGTGAGGCATCGGCGAGCTGCGCCAGTACGGTCACGCCCTCGACCGGCTGGAGATGGAACCGGCCGATCAGGATCGACAGACCGATCAGCATCACCCCCAGCAGCGCGCCGAGCGCGATCTCCGTGTGCTGGGCCCGCCGCGCGGCGGGGGCGCGGAACGACGGCACCGCGTTGGCGACCGCCTCCACCCCCGTCAGCGCCGAACAGCCCGAGGCGAACGCCTTGAGCAGCAGCAGCGCGCCGACGGTAGTCGTGTTCTCGCCCAGTACCGAGGCGTGTCCGGCGGCTGCCTCCGTGGACACCGGGGCGCTGCGGAACAGCCCGGCCACGATCAGCGTGAGGATGGACCCGACGAAGACCGCGGTCGGCAGGATGAACGCCTTCGCGGAGTTCACGATGCCCCGCAGATTGACCGCGGTGACCAGGACCAGCACCCCCAGGCAGAGCGGCAGCCGGTCGTCGTAGAGGGAGGGGAAGGCCGAGGTGAGGGCCGCGACCCCGGCCGTCACGGAGACCGCGACGTTCAGGACGTAGTCGAGGACGAGCGAAGCCGCCGCCGTCAACGAGGTGCGCCGCCCCAGATGGCGGCGGGCCACCGCGTACGATCCGCCGCCGTCCGGGAAGGCGGCGATGACCTGCCGGTACGAGGCCACCAGAACGACCAGCAGCGCGGCGATCGCGAGCGTCACCGGCAGGGTGTAGCCGAGGCCGGCGGACCCGGCCACCGCGAGGACCAGGACGATGGCCTCCGGCCCGTACGCCACCGACGCCATCGCGTCCAGGGAGAGCGCGGCCAGCCCCTGGAGCGCGGTCAGCTTGTGCCGGTCCTGCCGGTCGCGGAGGAGCCCGGGGGCAGGTTCCGGCCCGCTGTCCGGCCACGGGGGACCGTCCGGCGCCGGGCCGCCCGCCGGGCTCCCGGCCGGACCGCGCGGTGTGGAAATACTGGTCATCGAGCTGGTCCCCCTCCTGAGACGGCACCCGGAAACGGGCCGACCCCAGAGTGAGGGCGCCGATTTCCCGTCATGGGCCGTCTTGTCGTGTCTCTTGCGCCCGGACGACCGGTCTTCACGGGATGTTGACGCGGTGCGTACGGAAATCGTCAGTGAGGCCGCGGGGACGGGGACGGAAGGCCCCGGCGGCCCTACCCTCCGGCCATGGGAACTCACGCCCCGGACGGTGGGCCGGGGGAACACGGGAAGCACACGGTGACCGGATCCGGCGGACCCGGATCCGGCGATGTCGTCGCCGAGGACCGCGGATGGACCCGTGACCTGTGGGCGGCGGCCTTCTGCGCCCTCGCCCTGCTGGTCCTGCTGCATATCGTCGACCTGGGCGCCGGAACCCTCGACGCGGCGCGATCCGCGCTCTGGTCGGGGCTCGCGGCGCTGCTCTTCGCCGTTCTGTATCCGCCCCGGGTGACGGTCGGTCACGACTGGCTGGCGGTCCGCGGACTGCTGCGCGAGCAGCGCGTCCACACCCATCTGCTGACCCGGATATCGCGCCGCGAAGGCATCGCGCAGCGGGTCGTCCTGCGGGACGCGACCGGCCGCCGGGTGGAGATCGACCCGATCACCCTCGCCGAGAACCCGCTGATCTGGCACGAGATCGACCGGGGCGCGCGCCGCTCGCGGGAGAGCGGACTGCTTTGTACCGGCACCCGGGTACTGGACGGGCTGCGCAGCCGCATGGACGACATCGAGACGGAGCGGGCCCGCGCGGTCTTCGAGGCGTCCGGGCTGCGCTGAACCCTGAGCCCCCGGCCCTTCCCCGTGTCCCCGGGGGAGGGCCGGGATACAGTGGCCGTCCCGTGCCCGGGAACCACGGCCCCGCCGGCCGCCCGGCTGCGGGACCGGACGCCGCTGTGGAGGAACAAGGAGGTGAGCCCGATTTCCGCTGTGAAGGACCGGGTGCTCCTCCCGTACGGCCGGACGACGGCCGGGACGGCCCACCGGCTGAGGTGAGAGCCGTGGAGCGCCCTTCGGACCCCCGGAAGGCCCCGCCATGCCGTTCTCTCCCTCTTCTTCTCCTTCCTCCTCTCCCCTTCGGGGTACGGACCCCGGGCCGGTCGTGGCCCGGCTCCGCGCGGCCGGCTGTGTCTTCGCCGAGGACGAGGCCGCCCTGCTGATCTCCGCCGCCGAGACCCCCGCACGGCTCGACGCCATGGTCGGGCTGCGGGCCGCGGGACGCCCGCTGGAGCACATCGTCGGCTGGGCCGAGTTCGCCGGGCTGCGGATCTCCGTGGACCCGGGGGTGTTCGTGCCCCGGCGCCGTACGGAGTTCCTCGTCCGGCGGGCCGTCGCCCTCGCCCCGCCCCGGCCCGTCGTCGCCGATCTCTGCTGCGGCTCCGGTGCGCTGGGCGCCGCGCTGGCCGCCGGGGTCACGGGCGTGGAACTCCACGCGGCCGATATCGACCCGGCCGCCGTCGCCTGCGCCCGCCGCAATGTGCTGCCGTTCGGCGGCCGGGTGTACGAGGGCGACCTCTATGCCCCGCTTCCGGCCGGGCTGCGGGGGCGCGTCGACGTGCTGCTGGCCAATGTGCCGTACGTGCCCACGGAGGAGATCGGCCTGCTGCCCGCCGAGGCCCGGGAGCACGAGGCCCGGACCGCCCTGGACGGCGGCGCCGACGGACTCGACGTACTGCGGCGGGTCGCCGCCGGGGCGGCCGGGTGGCTCGCGCCCGGCGGCCGGCTGCTCTTCGAGACCGGGGAGCGGCAGGCCGCACGGGCCCGGGACATCGTCGCGGACGCGGGGCTGGTCCCGGACGTGGCGCACTCCGACACCTGGTGGGCGACGGTCGTCACGGGGACGCGCGCCACCGGAACCAGCGTCACACCTTCCTGACCCCGATGAGATGGGCGTAGGCGACGACATTGCCCCGGTAGCCGCCGGACTTCTTGTCGAAGCCGCCGCCGCAGGTGATGACGCGGAGTCCGGCGCGGTCCTCGGGGCCGTACACCTTGCTGTCGGGGAAGGCGTCGGCCTCGTACACCTCGATGGCGTCGATGGTGAACACCGCCACCTGCCGGTCGGCCCGGACGATTTCGATCCGGTGGCCCTTCGCCAGGGCGCCCAGGGCGTAGAGGACGGCCGGGCCGCTCGCGTTGTCGACATGGCCCGCGACGACGGACGTGCCCTTCGAGCCCGGCGGGGTGCCGTCCCGGAACCAGCCCACCAGATTCCGGTTCTCCGCGGGCGGTACGTCGAGACTGCCGTCCCGGCCGAGACCCAGCCCGATGAACGGGGCGTCGACGTCGATATCGGGAATCCGGAACCGCAGCGGCTGGGAGGGTGGCAGGGGGTCGGCGGCGGCGTCCGTATGGAACCTGGGGCCCGCCGCGAAGGCCTGGGCGGCGGACGGGACGGGCGGGGTCACGGTCCGTGAGCCGTCGTGGACGAGCCACAGCCCGGCGCAGACGGCGGCGGCCAGACACCACCCCTTGGCCTTGGAGCTCAACGGTCCTCCACGGTGCGGTCACAACGGCCGGGGGAGTCGGAGCTGTCCCCCGTTCCCGCCGGACGCACCGGCGGGAACGGGGGACAGGTGGGGCGGGCCCGTCAGCTGCCCTGCGCGCCTCTCGCCCGACGACGCAGCAGCAGCGTCCCGCCGACGGCGGCAGCGGCCAGTACGGCCGTGCCCGCCGCAATCCGGGTGGTGTCCGGGCCCACGCTGCCGCCGAGCCCGGTCCGCACATGACCGCTGGGCTGCTCGCGGCGCGATCCGCCCTGGTCCTCACTGTTGCCCCGGTGCCTTATCACCACGTCACCGGAGCTGCGCTTGCCGTTCTTGCACCGCACCTCGACGCGGTAGCTCCCGGCCTCGATACCGCTGGGCACCCGGAACTCACCGACCACGGAGTCCTTGTGCGACCCGGGCGACAGATGGAACTCGTCCACCCCGAGCGCCCGGGCGTCACCCGTGCCGTGCCCGTCCCGTCCGCAGGCCGTGGTGTTGACGGTGATCGTGCTCCCGGGTTCGGCGGTGGAGGGGAAGACCTCCAGCGACCCGTGGTCCCCGGCGGCGTACGCTCCCACGGCACCGAAGCCGAGTCCTGTGGTCGCAACGGCCAGCGCGGCACTGGTCAGCAGGCGGGCGGTGGTGCGCATGGTCTCCTCCGGGGAGCGAGGGGGCCCTGTGGGGCCTCGGGTCCGTCCCCTCCGAGATAAGTCCCACCCGGCCGGCCACGCCTGCTGAAACCTCGTCAGATCGGCCCCGACCACTCGGCGTGTCGCCCTGGACACCAGAGGTTCCCGCAGGTCGGAGCGGTATCCCCGAGGGCGACCCGGGGCGCGCCGAACGGGTGACGGGCGGCCGGGGAGGACCGGTCAGCCGGCGCCGAGCCCGGCGGTGTCGAGTTCGAACCCGAAAGGCTCGGGGATCCGCAGCGGTTTGCCGAAGGGCTTCGTCGTCCGGGACCGGTAGCCCTGGGGGGAGGGGTCCCAGAAGGCTGTGATCTCCTCGGCCTGCATGTCCAGGACGAGATAGACGGGGACCACACGCCCGTACACCTCCAGCTTGTCCTGCCAGTCCGCGTCCCGGGTCGAGACGGAGGTGAGTTCGGCCACCAGGGACAGCGCCTCGCCGTCGGCATGCCGCCCCTCGGCGTCGAACGCCCGCTCGTCGGCGATGTGCAGATCGGGTCCGAAGGCCCGGCGGGAGTGGGGGAAGACGAAGAGGAAGGGTGAGGTGTCCGCGTCGTGCCCCTCGGGCGCGTGTGCCCCGAGCTGCTGCCTCAGCAGCTTCATCGGCCGCTTGTAGCGCAGCCTCGACCACGGTGACACGACGATCTTCCCCCGGATGAGTTCGGCCTTGTAGCCGTCAGGCGTGTCGAGTTCCTCCACGGTCCGGAGCAGCCCGGCGAAGCTCGCGATGTCCTCGCCGTCCCGGGTCGTTTCGGCGGATGAGGCGTCCGTCGGCGCAGGCCGTTCCGTCATGGTGGTCACGGTAGCTTTCCGTACCCGTGCGCGCAGGTGCGCGGGTTGCACATCAGGCGACCGGTCCGGGGCGGCGGCCGGGACGAGCACCGCCTCACCCGGACGGGTGAGCCGCGGCAGTTGACCTCAATCAAACTTGAGGTTGCACTCTCTGGTGCATGGACATCACCACGCAACCACAGAAACACGACCGTTCCGGCACCCGGACCGCGGAGCCGATGAGGC
This sequence comes from Streptomyces sp. NPDC094448, assembly GCF_044763775.1. Lineage (NCBI taxonomy): Bacteria > Bacillati > Actinomycetota > Actinomycetes > Kitasatosporales > Streptomycetaceae > Streptomyces > Streptomyces sp. NPDC094448. The sequence goes on from NZ_JBIWGU010000010.1 coordinate 140,929, forward strand.
TGGCCGTCATCCTGGGGAGCAACCGGCACGGCCGGTTCGGGCCGGTCATCGCCGACTGGTTCCTGGAACACACCGCGGTCCGCTCCGACTTCACCACCGAGGTCGTCGACGTCGCCGCGACCGACCTGCCCACCTCCTTCGAACCCGCGGCGCACGAGGGCGCCCGCGCGGTGGCGGCGAGCCTGGCCGCCGCCGACGCCTTCATCGTGGTCACCCCCGAGTTCAACCACTCCTACCCCGCCGCCCTGAAGAATCTCATCGACTGGCACGGCCCCGAGTGGTATGCCAAACCCGTCGCCTTCGTCTCCTACGGCGGGGTCTCCGGCGGACTGCGCGCCGTCGAGCATCTGCGGCAGGTCTTCGCCGAACTGCATGCCACCACCGTCCGCTCCACCGTCTCCTTCGCCGACGCCCACACCCACTTCGACGCGGAGGGCCGCCACCGCGACCCCGAGCGCTGCGACGCCGCCGCCAAGGGGATGCTGGACCAGCTCGCGTGGTGGGCGCGGGCGCTGAAGGAGGCCAGAGCCGTACAGCCGTACGCCGCCTGACACCGCCGGGCCCGGGCCGAGGCGCGCGAACCCGGCAACGCCCGGCGGGCAAGCCCTACGCCCGGCGCCCCAGCAGCGCCAGCAGCCGGGTCTGGTGGCTGTCGCCCGGCGGGGGCTCCACCGGTGGGGCGAACAGGCCCGTCTGCGAGAGCTGCGCCGCGTACGGGGTGACCTCCTCCAGTGCGAAGGCCACCAGATCGTCCGGGAGCCGCTCGGGCGCGCCGATCGCCCGGGACAGGTCCCAGGCGTGGACCACCGCGTCCGTCGTCATCTGGGCGCAGTACGCCGGCGCCGGGGTCTCCCCGTACGACAGGGTCACCGTCCGCTCCAGGGCGCCCGGCGCGGCGAACGCCCGCCGGGCCGCCCGCGCCGCCGAGTCCCAGACGGCCCGCGGATCGCTGCCGAGTACGTCGCCTTCGTAGGCGTCGCCCACCTCCGCGATCGTGGCACCGCCCGTCACCAGGTCCGGCACCCACAGCTGTTCGGCCGTGAGGTGGTTGACGAGATCCCGGACCGACCACTCGGTGCACGGCGTCGGCTCGCCCCACTGGTCGGGCCGCACGGCGTGGACCCGTTCCGTGAAGAGTGCCAGCGCCGCGGAGTGCCGGGCGAGCAGGGTGGACATGTCCTGTTCCATGTTGGGCATGCGCCCACTGTCGCGCGGCGGCGGGGACGACGCGAGCGTGTGCCCGCGTGTCCCGTCAGGGTCCGCCCGGTCAGCGACCGGCGGCGGCCAGCGCCTCCCGCACGCCCCGCTCCTCGGCGCCCAGGAAACGCGGGTCCGGCCGGAGCAGGGTGTCCAGCGCCGCCTTGCCCGAGGCGGCCAGATCGCGCACCTCACCGTGGTACCAGGTCGCATCGCGCCGTTCGGACACCCCGATCCCGTACGCCTCGATCCCGGCGGAGCCGCAGAGCGCGAGGGCCCGGCGGATATGGAAACCCTGGGTGACCAGCACCGCCCGGTCCACCCCGAAGATCTTCTTGGCCCGGACACAGGAGTCCCAGGTGTCGAAGCCCGCGTAGTCGCTGACGATCCGGCCGTCCGGCACCCCCTGCCCGGTCAGATACGTCCGCATCGCATCGGGCTCGTCGTAGTCCACCCGGCTGTTGTCCCCCGTGACCAGGACGACCTTCACCTTGCCCGTCCGGTACAGCTCGGCCGCCGCGTCCAGCCGGTGCGCCAGATACGGCGTCGGCCTGCCGTCCCACAGCCCGGCACCGAAGACCACCGCCACATCCTGCGCCGGTACGTCCGCGACCGTACGGACCCGGTCACCGGCCGACAGGTGCAGCCATGTCGTCGGCGCCAGGGCGAGCACGGCCCCCGCCATCACCACCCGCACCAGCCGCCGCCGCCCCCGGCGCGACCGGGGCAGCCGCGGCCGCAGCGCCGCTGCGCCGGACCCGACCCGCCCCGGCACCCGCTCCCGCAGTCGGGTCAGCAGCCCGCGCAGTGAACCTTTCATGCCAGGTCAGACGCATGAACACCCGTTCCGGTTCGCCCGGCGGCCGGAATCGGCACCGGCCCGGGGCGCCCGCCGTCACCGGCTACGGCTACGGTCGGGGCATGGACGGCACCACCGGCAGCACACCGAACGGGCCCGCGCCCTCCTCGCGGAACCTCCCGCACCCCCATGCGTACGGCCACCCCGCCGCCCCGGGATCCGGCGAGGCGCACGAGCACCCCGGCTCCCGCAGCGGCAGCGGCAGCGGCATGGGCAGCGGCGGCGACGACGTGTACGGATACGACGAGACCGCCACCGCCCGCTGGGCCCCCGAGCCCGACAAACGCCCGGGCCGGACCGCCTTCCAGCGCGACCGCGCCCGCGTACTGCACTCCGCCGCCCTGCGCCGGCTGGCGGGAAAGACCCAGGTCGTCACCCCCGGCACCCGCAACCAGGCCTGGGACGCCAGCCCCCGCACCCGGCTCACGCACTCCCTGGAATGCGCCCAGGTCGGCCGGGAGCTGGGCGCCGCCCTCGGCTGCGACCCCGATCTCGTCGAGGCCGCCTGCCTCGCCCACGACCTCGGCCATCCCCCCTTCGGCCACAACGGCGAGGTGGCGCTCAACGAGGTCGCCCGGGACTGCGGCGGCTTCGAGGGCAACGCCCAGTCGCTCCGGCTGCTCACCCGGATCGAACCCAAACGGTTCCTCACCCGCGCCGACAGCGCCCCCGTCAGCGTCGGACTCAACCTGACCCGCGCCGCCCTCGACGCCGCCACCAAGTACCCCTGGCCGCTCGGCGGCCACCCCTTCGACCCCGGCTCCGGCAAATTCGGGGTCTACGAGGACGATCTGCCCGTCTTCTCCTGGGTCCGCGACGGCGCCCCCCGGCACCGCCGCTGCTTCGAAGCCCAGGTCATGGACTGGTCCGACGACGTCGCCTACTCGGTCCACGACTTCGAGGACGGGCTCCACGCCGGGCACATCGACCCCAATCTGCTGCTCGCCGAGCCGGAGCGGGCCGAGATCTGGCGGGTCGCCCTCGGCCGCTACGTCCCCGCCGACACCGACCCCGAGGAGCTGGCCGAAGCCCTCGACCGGCTCCTCGACCAGGACTGGTGGCCCCACCACTACGACGGCTCCGCTCCGGCCCAGGCCCGCCTCAAGGACGCCACCAGCCAGCTCATCGGCCGCTTCTGCCTGGCCGCCGAGGGCGCCACCCGGCAGGCGTACGGCACCGGCCGGCTCACCCGCTACGCCGCCGAACTCGTCGTCCCGCGCGCCACCCGCAACGAATGCGCCGTTCTCAAGGCCGTCGCCGACCGCTATGTGATGCAGCGCGCCGAGCAGGAGGCGATCCGGGCCGAGCAGCGCATCGTCGTCGCCGAACTGGCCGAGGCGCTGGCCCGGCGCGCCCCCGACGCCCTCGACCCCCAGTTCCGCGCCCTCTTCGACGCCGCGCCCGACGACCGGGCGCGCGGTCGGGTGATTGTGGATCAGATCGCCGCCCTCACCGATGCCTCGGCGGTGACCCTGCACGCCCAGCTCACAGCCCACCGCTGACCTCGCGGGCACCCCCGGGCGGGGGAGTGGGCCGAGACACGCCCGGCGCACTCCCTCTTCCGCCGTTCCGCTCCGTGCGGGACGCTCGCACCAGGCTGCGCAGCGTGCAGAGCGGGCGGCGGCCGGCGACGCGGAAGCACAAGAGGAGGCAATCAAGTGGTCGACGGAGAACAGACGTTCGTCATCGTCGGCGGTGGTCTCGCCGGGGCCAAGGCCGCCGAGACCCTGCGGTCGGAGGGATTCACCGGGCGGGTGATCCTCATCGGGGACGAACGCGACCACCCTTACGAACGCCCACCGCTGTCCAAGGGCTACCTCCAGGGCAAGGACAGCCGGGAGAGCGTCTTCGTCCAAGAGCCCGCCTGGTACGCGCAGGCCGATGTGGAGCTGCACCTCGGCCAGTCCGTGGTCGCCGTCGACCGCGCGGCCCGTACGGTACGGCTCGGCGACGGCACGGTCCTGCACTACGACAAGCTGCTGCTGGCCACCGGGGCCGAACCCCGGCGCCTGGACATTCCCGGCACCGGACTGGCCGGGGTCCACCATCTGCGCCGGCTCGCCCACGCCGACCGGCTCCGCCAGGTGCTGGCCGGGCTGGGCCGCGAGAACGGCCGGCTGGTGGTCGCCGGGGCGGGGTGGATCGGCCTGGAGGTCGCCGCCGCGGCCCGCGGATACGGCGCCGAGGTCACCGTCGTCGAGCCCGAACCCACCGCGCTCCACCATGTCCTCGGCCCCGAGCTGGGCCAGTTCTTCACCGATCTCCACACCGAACACGGGGTGGCCTTCCACTTCGGCGCCCGGCTCACCGAGATCACCGGACAGGACGGCATGGTCCTCGCGGTGCAGACCGACGACGGCGAGGAGTTCCCGGCCCACGATGTGCTCGCCGCGATCGGCGCCGCCCCGCGCACCGCGCTCGCCGAGGCCGCGGGCCTGACCCTGGCGGACCGGGCCGACGGCGGCGGTATCGCCGTGGACGCGGCCCTGCGCACCTCCGACCCGGACATCTACGCCGCAGGGGACGTCGCCGCCGTCGAACACCCCCTGCTGGGGAGCCGGATCCGGGTCGAACACTGGGCCAACGCACTCAACGGCGGCCCGGCCGCCGCCCGCTCCATGCTGGGCCGGGAGGTGTCCTACGACCGCGTTCCGTACTTCTTCTCCGACCAGTACGACGTGGGCATGGAGTACTCCGGCTGGGCGCCGCCCGGCTCGTACGACCAGATCGTCCTCCGCGGCGACGCCGGAAAGCGCGAGTTCATCGCCTTCTGGCTGGCGGACGGCCGGGTGCTCGCCGGCATGAACGTGAATGTGTGGGACGTCACAGAGCCCGTGCAGGAGCTGATCCGCTCCGGCGACCGGATCGACCCGGAGGCCCTGGCGGACCCGTCCGTGCCCCTGACGGAGCTGACCGGCCGCGATTCCGGCTGACGGCCGGGACGGTACGGACGGGATTCCCGGGGGCCGGTTGTCCACAGGCCCCCGGGACCGCCGCCGGATCGCCGTAGACTTCACGCGTGGCAGGCAGGATCAACGATGACGACGTCAAGGCGGTCAGGGACGCGGTCCCGATTGATTCCGTCGTGTCCGAGTACCTCCAGCTGCGGAACGCGGGCGGCGGCAATCTGAAGGGCCTCTGCCCCTTCCACGACGAGAAGTCCCCGTCCTTCCAGGTCAGCCCCGGCAAGGGTCTTTTCCACTGCTTCGGCTGCCAGGAAGGCGGTGACACGATCGCCTTCGTCATGAAGATCGACCACCTCACCTTCTCCGAGACGGTCGAGCGGCTGGCGGCCCAGGCCGGGATCACCCTCCGGTACGAGGAGGGCGGATACAACCCCTCCCACCAGCGCGGTGAGCGCATCCGGCTGATCGAGGCCCACAAGGTCGCCGCCCAGTTCTACATCGACCAGCTGGAGAACGGCGCCGAGGCCGAGACCGGCCGCGCCTTCCTCGCCGAGCGCGGTTTCGACCGGGCCGCCGCGGAACACTTCGGCGTGGGCTACAGCCCCCAGGGCTGGGACCACCTCACCCGCTTTCTGCGCGGCAAGGGCTTCAGCGACAAGGAGCTGACCCTCTCCGGGCTCGCCCAGGAGGGCCGCCGCGGGCCCATCGACCGCTTCCGCGGCCGGCTGATGTGGCCGATCCGCGATATCGCCGGAGACGTCGTCGGCTTCGGCGCCCGCAAGCTGTACGAAACCGACAACGGCCCCAAGTATCTGAACACCCCCGAGACCGCGATCTACAAGAAGTCCCAGGTGCTGTACGGGATCGACCTGGCCAAGAAGGAGATCGCCAAGACCAGCAGCGCGGTCGTCGTCGAGGGGTACACGGATGTGATGGCCTGCCATCTGGCGGGCGTCACCACGGCCATCGCGACCTGCGGCACCGCCTTCGGCGGCGACCACATCAAGATCCTCCGGCGGCTGCTGATGGACCATGCCACCGCCGAGGTGATCTTCACCTTCGACGGTGACGCGGCCGGCCAGAAGGCGGCCCTGCGGGCCTTCGAGGACGACCAGAAGTTCGCCGCCGAGACCTCCATCGCCATCACCCCCGGCGGCATGGACCCCTGTGAGCTGCGGCTTGCCGAGGGCGACGAGGCGGTGCGGTCCCTGGTCGGCAGCCGGACGCCGCTCTTCGAGTTCGCCCTGCGCCAGTTGGTGAAGCGGCACAATCTGGAGACCCCGGCGGGCCGGGCCGCCGCGCTCGACGAGGCCGCGCCCATCGTCGCCGGAATCAAGAACGTCGCGATCCAGCACGAGTCCGCGGTGCAGCTCGCCGGAATGGTCGGCATCCTGGACACCCAGTTCGTGGTCAAGCGGGTCGCGCAGCTCGCCCGCTGGGCCCGGGACCGCGGCGGCCGGGGCCCCGCCGGGGGCCCCTCCCGCGGGGCCGGCTCCGGCGGCGACCGCCGAGGCCCCGGATCCGATACCGCGCAACCGGCCGCCGGACTGCCCGCCGGTCCCGCACTCAACCTCCGCAGCCCCGCCCACCGCACCGAGCGCGAACTGCTGAAGCTGGCCCTCCAGCGCCCCGAGCTGGTCTCGCCCGCCTTCGACGCCTACGGCTCCGACGAGTTCACCGCCCCGCCGTACGCGGCGGTCCGGCAGACCATCGCCGAGGCGGGCGGCGCCGACCAGGGCACGGCGGACGCCGCCGGATATCTCGTCCGGGTCCGCGACGCCGCCGCCGACGACACGGTCCGCTCCCTGGTGACCGAGCTGGCCGTCGAGGCGATCCACTGCCGGACCATCGACGAGACCTATGCCGGTGTCCAGTTGGTGCAGGTACGGCTCCGGGCGGTGGACCGCCGGATCGCCGAGGTCCAGGGCACCCTCGCCCGCCTCGGCCAGGCCGCCGACCCCGCGCGGTACTCGGCCGTCCAGAACGAACTCTGGGTGCTCCAGCAGTACGCCCAGTCCCTCCGCAACCACGGCGCCGCGGCGCTCTGACCTCGGGCCGGGCCCGGGATCCGGGTGAGCCGCGCCTGCGGGCCCCCGGGCCACGGCGCCGGGCGCTCCGCCCGCGGGCCGGGTCGGGGACCGGAGCGGGCATATGCCTGCCTGCCCCCGGCCGAGGCGCGGGCCTGCCTGCCCCCGCCGAGGCGCGCCGTTCCCCGGAGGCCCCGGCCCGCCGTGGTGCCGTGCGGCGCCGTTCCCGACATCGGGACCCGGCCCGGTGCGGTGCCTCCGGCGCGGGGCACTCCCCGGCCGACCCGGCTCCGCCCCACCCCGCCCCGCCGGAGGCGTAACCGCGCGGTCACGTCGGGGACTCAGAAAGTCACCGCACGACCCTCGTGGTGAGGATGTGCCGTACCCCACACTGGGGGCGGTGCCTGAGTCCTCGGAGTGCGGCCGGTGGGCCTCCCATCCGTTGGATCCTCATCGTGTACGGGACGGACAGCGGCCCGTCCGCAGCCGTCCCGCTGCCGCACGCCCTCGACCGGCAGATCACCCTGGAGGTCGCCCTCGTGCAGACCCGGACCCGGACCCTCGGCCAGCCCCCGCCCCCGGCTCCGCCCCCGACCTCGGCCGGGCCCCTGGCCGACGGCTCCACCGGGTCCCGCGGCGATCCGGCCGCCGTGCTCCCCGCCGTACCCGCGCAGCCCCTGCCGCCCGCCCGCCCCGAAGGCTCCGACGAGGCCGAAGCCGTCGAAGTGCCCGAGGCCGCACGGGCCTTGAACCGGGCCGAAAGCGGCGGCCCCTCCTCCGACCTCTTCCGGCAGTATCTGCGGGAGATCGGCCGCATCCCCCTCCTGACCGCTGCTGAGGAGGTCGAACTGGCCCGCTGCGTCGAGGCCGGGCTGTTCGCCGAGGAGAAGCTCGCCGGCACCCCCGACCTCAACGACTCCCCGCTCGCCGCGGACCTCGACCGGCTCGTCGTCCTCGGCCGGATGGCCAAGCGCCGCCTCATCGAGGCGAATCTGCGGCTCGTGGTCTCGGTCGCCAAACGGTACATCGGACGCGGGCTGACCATGCTCGACCTCGTCCAGGAGGGCAATCTCGGGCTGATCCGCGCGGTGGAGAAGTTCGACTACGCCCGCGGCTACAAGTTCTCCACGTACGCCACCTGGTGGATCCGCCAGGCCATGTCCCGCGCCCTCGCCGACCAGGCCAGGACCATCCGCGTCCCCGTGCATGTCGTCGAACTGATCAACCGGGTCGTCCGGGTGCAGCGCCGGATGCTCCAGGAGCAGGGCCATGAACCAACCGCCGACGAGGTCGCCGCCCAGCTGGATCTGTCGCCCGAGCGGATCGGCGAGGTGCTGCGGCTCGCCCAGGAACCGGTCTCCCTGCACGCCCCGGTGGGCGAGGAGGACGATGTCGCGCTCGGCGATCTCATCGAGGACGGCGATGCCGCGTCCCCCGTTGAATCCGCCGCCTTCCTGCTGCTGCGCGAGCATCTGGAGGCCGTGCTCTCCACCCTCGGTGAACGCGAGCGCAAGGTGGTGCAGCTGCGGTACGGGCTGGTCGACGGCAGACCGCGGACCCTGGAGGAGATCGGGCGGATTTTCGGGGTGACCCGGGAGCGGATACGCCAGATCGAGTCCAAGACCCTCAACAAGCTCCGCGACCACGCCTTCGCGGACCAGCTCCGCGGCTACCTCGACTGACGGCGCCGGGCGGGGCTCCCGCCGCGGGAGCCCCTGCCCGTACCCCTGCCGGTATCCGTACGGGGCCGTACCCGCCCCCGGTTCAGTCGACCTCGGCCACCGCCTGCGCGAACTGCGCCGAGTAGAGCCCGGCGTAGGCACCGCCCGCCGTCAGCAGCTCCTCGTGCGTCCCCTGCTCCACGATGCTGCCGTCCTCCATCACCAGGATCACGTCCGCGTCCCGGATCGTGGAGAGCCGGTGGGCGATCACAAAACTGGTCCGCCCCTCCGCGAGCTTCGCCATCGCCTTCTGGATCAGCACTTCGGTACGGGTGTCGACCGAGCTGGTCGCCTCGTCCAGCACCAGGATCACCGGATCCGACAGGAACGCCCGCGCGATGGTGATCAGCTGCTTCTCACCGGCGCTGACGCCCGAGCCCTCGTCGTCGATCACGGTGTCGTACCCCTTCGGCAGCGTCCGGACGAACCGGTCCGCGTGCGCCGCCCGCGCCGCCTCTTCGATCTCGGCCGGGGTCACCTCGCGGGACGCGCCGTAGGCGATGTTCTCCGCGATCGTGCCGCCGAAGAGCCAGGTGTCCTGGAGCACCATGCCGATCCCGGACCGCAGTTCGTCCCTCGGCAGGGAGGCCGCGTCCACCCCGTCCAGGGTGATCCGCCCGCCCGTGACCTCGTAGAACCGCATCAGCAGATTGACCAGCGTGGTCTTCCCCGCACCCGTGGGGCCGACGATCGCGACCGTCTGCCCCGGTTCCACCCGCAGCGACAGGTCTTCGATCAGCGGCCGGTCCGGCTCGTAGCGGAAGGACACCTTCTCCAGCACGACCCGGCCCGCCGGGCGGGCCGCTCCGTCCTCCGCCGTCCGCACCCGGGCCGGCCGCGCGTCCGGCTCCTGCTCCTCGGCGTCCAGCAGTTCGAAGACCCGCTCGGCCGAGGCCACGCCCGACTGCACCAGATTCGCCATCGACGCGACCTGCGACAGGGGCATCGAGAACTGCCGGGAGTACTGGATGAACGCCTGGACATCACCGATCGACAGCGTTCCGGACGCCACCCGCAGCCCGCCGACGACCGCCACCAGCACATAGTTCAGGTTCGAGATGAAGAACATCACCGGCTGCATGACACCGCTGTGGAACTGGGCCCGGAACCCGGCCTCGTACAGGGAGTCGTTCTGCTCGGCGAACTCCCGGGCCGACTCGTCCTGCCGCCCGAAGACCTTCACCAGGGCATGCCCGGAGTACATCTCCTCGATATGGGCGTTCAGCTTGCCGGTCGACTTCCACTGCTGGACGAAGTGCGGCTGGGACCGTTTGCCGATCCTGGCCGCCACGACCACCGAGAGCGGCACCGTCACCAGGGCCACCAGCGCCAGCAGGGGAGACACCCAGAACATCATCACCAGTACGCCGACGATGGTGAGCAGCGAGTTGATCAACTGCCCCATGGTCTGCTGGAGGGTCTGGGAGACGTTGTCGATGTCATTGGTGACCCGGCTGAGGACCTCGCCCCGTTGGGCCCGGTCGAAGTACGACAGCGGCAGCCGCTCCAGCTTCGCCTGGACGTCCTCCCGCATCCGGAACACCGCACGGTTGATCACTTTGATCGAGCAGCGGGAGGCGACCAGCGCCAGCAGTCCCGAGAACAGGAAGAGCACCAGGGCGATCAGCAGCACCTGCCCGACGGCGGTGAAGTCGATGCCTTCGCCGGGGGTGAAGGAGACGCCCGAGAGCATATCGGCGAGCCCGTCGTCACCGTCGGCCCGCAGGCCCTCGACGACCTGCTCCTTGCTGGTCGCGCCGGTGTCGGCGGTCTGCCGGCCCACGACACCGGCGAACACCAGATCGGTCGCCCGGCCCAGTACCCAGGGCCCGACCGCCGAAAGGCCGACGCTCAGCACCGCGGCGGCCAGCATCACCCACAGCAGTTTCCGGTCCGGCGAGAGCTGCCGCAGCAGCCGTTTGCCCGACCCCTTGAAGTCCATGGACCGCTCCGCCGAGCCGGCCGTCATCATGCGTGGCCCGCTCATGCGGCCTCAGCCTCCGTCAGCTGGGAGAGCACGATCTCCCGGTAGGTTTCGTTCCGCTCCATCAGCTCGTAGTGGGTGCCGCTGCCCACGACCCGGCCCTCGTCGAGGACGACGATCCGGTCGGCGTCCCGGATGGTCGAGACCCGCTGGGCGACGATCACCACCGTCGCCTCCGCGGTCTCGGCGGTCAGCGCCGTGCGCAGGGCCGCGTCCGTGGCGTAGTCGAGCGCGGAGAACGAGTCGTCGAAGAGATAGACCTCGGGCCGCTGCACCAGGGTGCGGGCGATCGCCAGCCGCTGCCGCTGACCGCCCGAGACATTGGTGCCGCCCTGGGCGATCGGGGCGTCGAGACCGCCGTCGAGCTGCCGGACGAAATCGGCGGCCTGCGCCACCTCCAGGGCCCGCCACAGTTCCCCGTCGCTCGCGCCGGGGCTGCCGTACCGCAGATTGGTCGCGACGGTCCCGGAGAAGAGGTACGGCTTCTGGGGGACCAGCCCGACCGTGCGGGTCAGCAGCGGCGGATCGATCTCCCGTACGTCCACCCCGTCGACCAGCACCTCGCCGTCGGTGGCGTCGAACAGCCGGGGCACCAGCCCCAGCAGGGTCGATTTGCCGCTGCCGGTGGAGCCGATGATCGCGGTCGTCTCGCCGGGCCGGGCGGCCAGCGAGACCCCCCGCAGCACCGGCTCCTCGGCGCCGGGGTAGCGGAACTCGACGTCCCGCAGCTCCAGCGCGCCGTGCCGGGGCAGTTCCCGCACCGGCCGGCGCGGCGGCACCACGCTCGACTCGGTTCCCAGCACCTCTTCGATCCGCTCGGCGCAGACCTCGGCGCGCGGCACCATCATGAACATGAAGGTGGCCATCATCACCGACATCACGATCTGCATCAGATAGGCGAGGAACGCGGTCAGCGCGCCGATCTGGATTGCGCCGCTGTCGATGCGGTGGGCGCCGAACCAGACCACGGCCACCGAGGACAGGTTGACGACCGTCAGCACGGCCGGGAACATCAGCGCCATCAGCCGGCCGGTGGCCATCGACACATCGGTCAGTCCGGTGTTCGCCTCGCGGAAACGCTCCCGCTCGTACGCGTCCCGGACGAAGGCCCGGATCACCCGGTTTCCGGTGATCTGCTCGCGCAGCACCCGGTTCACCGTGTCCAGCCGCTCCTGCATCGTCCGGAACAGCGGCCGCATCCGGATCACGATCAACGTGACCGCGATGCCGAGGACCGGGACGACCGCGAGCAGGACGGCGGAGAGCGTCACGTCCTGGCCCAGCGCCATCGCGATACCGCCGACGCACATGATCGGCGCCGAGACCATCAGCGTGAACGACATCAGCACCAGCATCTGCACCTGCTGGACGTCGTTGGTCGTCCGGGTGATCAGCGAGGGTGCCCCGAACCGTCCGACCTCGCGGGCGGAGAAGCTCTGGACCCGGTCGAAGACGGCGGCCCGGATGTCCCGGCCGAGAGCGGCGGCGGTACGGGCTCCGTAGTAGACGGCCCCGATATTGCACACCACCTGCACCAGACTGACGGCGAGCATCACCCCGCCGAGCCGGAGCACCAGACCGGTGTCCCCCTTGACCACACCGTCGTCGATGATGTCGGCGTTCAGGGTCGGCAGATAGAGGGAGGCGCTGGTCTGGAGCAGTTGCAACAGCACCAACAGGGCTATCGGTCCGGTGTACGGACGCAGATGAGTCCGGAGCAGTCGTATCAGCACGTGCTGTCTCTCGCGGTCGACGGGGGCGGCGGTCCCGGGGCTGCGAGCGGTTCGGAGTGTCCGGCCGGGCGGAAGAAGCCCGGGGCGGAACGGATCCGGAAGCGGCGGCCCCCGGTCCATCTTGCGGCACGGCGCGCCGGAACCCCAGGCGATTAACGCCAAACCCGGGTCAAGCCGGTGCCGAGCGGCGCGGACCCGCGCCCGCGAGGGAACGGATATCTGCGCGCATGCGCCGGATCACGGCCTTGCGCGCCGGAGAATGTGATCGTCGCCACATGGCCGGGGAGACCCCCGAGGTCCGTCGGGTCCGGCGCCGGTCCGCGCGGCCGGAAGTCCGCCGCGCGGACCGGCGGACGGGGCCGGTCGCTCCTCGCCGCCCCCGGCTCGCGTGCCCCGGGAGCTTCGGCGGCCCGGCGGCCCCGCCGGACGGTGCGGCCGCTGTGCGACGCCCGCCGGACGGTGCTTCGGCTCTGCCGGGCCGCGGTACGCGCCTCGAAAGCCCGGCCGGGAACCCCGGGGAGCCCCACCGGGCCCGACCGGGCCCCACCGGGCCGGGAACCGGCCGTCAGCCGAGGATGCCGCCCAGGCCGAGACCGGCCGGGCCCGCGGCCGTACCGCCGTAACCGGACCCGCCGTGCGCCTGCGGGGCGGCCGGTACCGGCGGGAACGCGCCGGGGTGGAGCTGGTCGCGGGTCGCCCCGTACTGCTGGCGCACCGCCATGCCCACCGCCGCCTCCTCGCCCGGCTGCAGCACCTCCAGCGCCGGGGGCTGCCACCGGGGCGGGGACGAGGGGGAGAGCGCACCGCGCGAGGCCCCGAGGGCCCATGCCGCCTGCCGGGCGGCGCCGAGCGCCGCGTAGTCCGCGGGCTGCGGTACGACGACCTGGGCACCGAGGATGCCGGGCGCGGCCGACCGGACCGCGGGCAGATCGGCGGCGGCCCCCAGCAGGAAGACCCGGCGCACCTGGACCCCGCGGGCCCGCAGTACGTCCATCGCGTCGGCCAGCGAACAGAGCATGCCCTCGAAAGCGGCGCGGGCCAGATGCTCCGGCCGCATCGACTCCCGGCGCAGCCCGCTGAGGGTGCCGGCGGTATGCGGCAGCCGGGGGGTGCGCTCGCCCTCCAGATAGGGCAGCAGCACCAGCCCGGAGGCGCCGGGCGTGGACTTCATCGCGAGGTCGGACAGGGCGCCGAGATCCTCGGCCCCGAGCATCTCGGCAGTGCCGCGCAGGACCCGGACCGCGTTGGAGATATGGACGACCGGCAGATGCATACCGCCCGCGTCGGCGTACGAGGTGATCATCCCGCTCGGGTCGGTCAGCGCCTCGTGGTGGACGGCCGTCACCGAACCGGAGGCGCCCAGCGACACCACGGCGTCACCGGGGCCGACCCCCAGACCGAAGGCGGCGGCCATGGTCTCCCCGGTCCCGGCGGAGATCAGCAGCCCCTCGGGGGTGGTGCCCGCGGCCTCGGCCGGGCCGAGCACCTCGGGCAGCTCGCAGGAGTGGCCGAGCGCCAGCTCGACCAGATCGTGCCGGTAGCCGCCGGTCGCCGCCGACCAGTAGCCGGTGCCGGAGGCCGCACCCCGGTCGGTGGTCCGCCGCGGCGGCCGTCCCAGCAGCTGCCACACCAGCCAGTCGTGGGGCTGGAGCACGGCGGCCACCCGCTGCGCCGCCTCCGGTTCGGAGCGCGCCAGCCAGCGGAGCTTGGCCACCGGCAGCGCGGCCTGCGGTACGGAGCCGACGGCATCGGCCCACGCCTGCTGTCCGCCGAGGGCGTCGACCAGGTCGGCCGCCGCGATCTGGGCCCGCCGGTCGTTGCCGACCAGCGCGGGCCGCACCGGGGCGCCCTGCTGGTCCAGCGCCACCAGCCCGTGCTGCTGCGCGGAGACCCCGATGGCCTGCACGCCTTCCAGCAGCCCGCCGGCCGCGGCCTCGCCCAGCGAGAGCAGCCACATCTGCGGGTCGATGTCCGTGGCCTTAGGGTCCACGGGGTGCTGCGCGTACCCCTGGCGCACCACGGTGCCCGTCTCCGCGTCACAGACGACGATGCGGGTGAAGGCGGACGAGCTGTCCAGACCGGCGACTATCCCCATGGAAGAGGATTCTGCCGCAACCGCGGCCCGCCCACGCCACCCGCCGCCGGTTCGGTCCACGGGACGGCCTTCGCGGAGGCCGTGACGCGGATACGGGCCCGGTCGCGCACCCGGCGATTCCGGGGTGCCCGGGGGCGCTGTCGGCCCCGGACGCCGGGCCGGTCGCCCGGCTTGCGGGGCCGTACCCACGTCCGGGAGAACCCGTCCGGACCGCCGCGGCCGACTGCCCGGCTCCTACCGGCACGGCGGAGGCTAGGTGTTGCTGGTGCCCCAGTCGTCCTGGCCGTTCTGTCCGCGGTCCCGCAGCGACCGCACCCGCTCGGCGACGGACTCGGGGACCCGGTCCCCGACCTTGTCGCTCACCACGTGCAGCGCCTTGCCCGCGAGCTGACGGCTGTTCTGCGCGGCGGACTCGGCGGCGTTCCGCACGGCCGGGTTCTGGGACAGCTCCCGTACCGACTTCCGCAGCTGCTCGTAGCGCTCGCGGCCGGCCCGTGTGCCGAGTACATAGCCGACCCCGAGCCCGGCGAGGAACGTGAGCTTGTACCGCATGCTCTGCCACCCTTCCCTGACGTACGACGGTGCCCGTTGGCCGCCTGCCCGGAACGGGCCGTGATCAACCGGGACCCTACCGATTGGCGGAGCACCCCCCTGCTTGCGCTAATGTATGTGTCGCAGCGAGCACACGCCCCCCGGGAAGCCTCCGGTGGGTACGTTCGGTGCACATGCAGCAATCCCCTGTAGCTCAATTGGCAGAGCAGCCGGCTGTTAACCGGCAGGTTACTGGTTCGAGTCCAGTCGGGGGAGCGCGATCCCCTGTAGCTCAATTGGCAGAGCATTCGGCTGTTAACCGGAGGGTTGCTGGTTCGAGTCCAGCCGGGGGAGCAGTGAGCGCGAGAGGACCCGTCGAGGGTCCTTTTCGCTTTTCCGGCACCCCCGGCGACGGCGGCACGACCGCTCGGTAACTTCCGCCCCGGGCGAGGTGTTGGAGGAGTTCGCTCCCGAGGACCGGGTGAATTCTGCGCCGAAGGGAACCGTGCAGGCCGCGGCGGAGTCTTCACCTGCGAGCGAAGGCCGGACCGTCCGAGGCAGGAGATCGTATGACCGGCTATGCTGCGGCAGACGGCGCGCACATGTGTGCGCGACGCGCCGTTAGGGGCGGTAGCTCAGCCGGTTAGAGCAGCGGACTCATAATCCGTCGGCCGTGGGTTCGAGTCCCACCCGCCCCACCGCCGGAACGGCCACAGAACCGTTCCTACCTGTGGGATCACGTCGACGAGGGGCCGCATCGAGCGGCCCCTCGTCGTTGTTCTGCCGGCTATCTCAGGTCGATCATGTGGGTCGGCTGGCCGGTGACCCGTGCAATGGTCTCGAAGTCCCGGTCGTAGTGCAGCAGTGTCAGGCCGGACTGTTCGGCGATGGCCGCGACCAGGAGGTCGACCGGGCCGGCACTGCGGTGCTCGCCCTTGGCGGTCAGTTCCTGCTGAATGGCGCGGGCCCTGCGGTAGACCCCGTCCGGAACCGGGCACCAGGCGAATTGGTCCAGCCTCTGCCCGACGGCGGCCCGGTCCTCGACGGAGCGTGCCGAGTAGAGCAACTCCAGTTCTGTCAGATCACAGAGGCCCACCAGGCCCGCGGCAATACGGCGTTCCCAGGCCTCGGTGGTCCGGCGCAGTAATACCCGGGCCAGTGCCGAGGTGTCGATGAGGTAGTCGGTGACGCTCATGAGTTGTGCCGGCCCCGGTACCGGCGCTTGTCGAGGAGGATGTCTGCGTCCAAGGCGCCGTTCTCCACGAGGTCCTGCAGTTCGTGCAGAGCGCGGAGGCGGCGGTTGCGTTCGACGATCTCACGCAGTGCAGTGTTGATGGTGTCGCGTTTGGTCGTGGTGCCGAGTTCCTCGGCGGCCGCCGCCAGTGCTTCGTCGTCAAGGTCGATCACGGTCCGGCTCATGAGCCCCACCTCCGTATACATGGCATCGTGTATCAATATACCAGGTTTGATGTATACGGGGTGGGGGGTGCCTCGGGTCGGGGATCGTGCAGAGGGCCGGCTCAGGGCGTCACGGTGAAGCCGTGCTTCGTGGCGAGTTTCTTCAGGGAGGCCTGGCCCGGGATGCCGTCCGCGGCCCCGCCCGTGTAGCCGAGGCGGCGCTGCCAGGCCGCGTAGGCGTCCTTGGTGGCGGTGCCGTAGTGGCCGTCGGCCAGGCTTGCGGTCAGCAGGCCCTCCTTGACCAGGGCCTTTTCCACGGTTTTGACACCGGGGTAGCTGACGGGGGTGCCGGGGCGGGCGGGGTCGCGGCGGGCGGCGGCGATCAGTTGGGAGAGGTCGACCACCGGTTTCGCGGGCTTGGAGGGCTTCGAGGGCTTGGAGGGCTTCGCGGGCTTCGGCTTGGCGGCGAGGCGGTCCGCGATACGGGCGCGCAGGTCCGGCATGGTGAAGCCCCGGGGGTCCACCTTGTCGTCCGACCACTCGCGGTGGCCGATCACCGACTTTGCCGACCAGCCGTGGACCCGGCAGAGCGCGGCCGACACCTGCTCGATGGCCTCCAGCTGGGCGGCGGGCCAGGGGTCCTTGCCGTCGCCGAGGTTCTCGCATTCGAAGCCGTAGAAGTGGCGGTTGCCGTCGATGCCGTCCTTGTTGCCCTTGGTGGGGGCCGGGGGGCGCTCGCCGTAGGACTCGGCCGTGACCACGTCCAGCACGCGCGGGTCACCGCCGCCCGCGTGGTTGGTGCGGCCCCAGCCGATCAGATGGACGGTGCCGTCCTTGGTGATCACAGCGTGGCAGAGCGGGCCGGGCAGGGCGCTGTAGCCGTCCCGGCAGAGCCGGACGGGATCGGTGGGGTGTTCGGTGACCGTGTGGTGGATCACGATTCCGTGGACGGGACCCCAGGGGCGGCCGGCGGCGGTACGGGTGTGGGTCTGCCAGCTGCCGACCACGACGACCTTCACCCCCTCGGCTCGGAGGGCGGCCTCGAACTGGGCGGCGGTCATCGGTGTTGCCATGGAGGTACTCCAGTGGTGCGGATGGCGCTGACTCATCTGGCTGATCTGTAGATTACGTTCATTTCAGCAGAAAAAATGGGAAAGTTGGAGGTTTGGAACCGCTGTAGCGGGGAATTCCGCGGCGAATGCTCCTCTGCGCGCCCCTTGTTACCGCCTTCCGCGCGCCGATCGGCAGGATCGGCAGGCCCGTTGAGGGTGCCCGGGTGCCCGGGTGCCTGGATCCCCGGATCCCCGGGTCCCCGGGGCGAGTGGGTCGGGAAAGGGAAGAGCGGTCTGTGGTGCGTTCCGGTGGAGAGGTCCGTCCGGCCGGTTCCGGGGGTGCTGGTCCGGGCGTCCCGGGCCCGGCGGCCCTTGCGGCATATGATTTCGGCCATGGCTGAAATCAAGCTGACGGATGAGTTGGTAGAGCTGGAGACCCGGGCCTGGCGGGAGATCCAGGAGGGGCGGCTCACGGTGGAGACCGCCGGAGCGGTGCAGGCCGCGATCACCGCTCATGCCCTTGCCTCCGGGGAGAGCCGGTACGCGGTGGAACAGGCGCTCAAGGCCCGGGTGCGGTACTCCTCCGAGGTTCAGGCCCCGGAGGAAGGGGCCTGACGCGCGCGGTGAAGGCCCCGGCCGGAGGGGACTGGCCGGGGCCTTCATGGGCTGCTGCGGGTGCCTGTCGCGCACCGGTGTCATGCGCGTACTTCCGAGTCTCCGCCCGCCCGCCGGGTTGGTCAAGCGCCCCGTGGACAGCCTTCCCGGCCACCTGGCATCTGCTGGCTGATCAGGGATATCACCTTGTAGATGCAAGCCATGCCCGCATATGTTGTCGCATATGCAGTCCTATACGATCGGGCAGGCGGCGAAGCTGCTGGGGGTGAGCCCCGACACCGCCCGCCGCTGGGCCGACGCGGGCCGGTTCACCACGCACCGCGACGACGGCGGCCGCCGTCTCGTCGACGGCCGGGACCTGGCCGCGTTCGCCGTCGAACTGGGCCAGGGCGACGAAGCCGAGGGCGAATCCTCCTACACCTCGGCCCGTAACGCCTTCCCCGGCATCGTCACCGCGGTCAAGCTCGGCGATATCGCCGCCCAGGTCGAGATCCAGGCCGGACCGCACCGTCTGGTCTCCCTGCTGACCCGGGAGGCCGTGGAAGAGCTGGGGCTGGAGGTCGGAATGCAGGCCACCGCCCGTGTGAAGTCGACCAGCGTGCACATCGACCGTCCCTGAAGGAGCCTCAACGGATGTCCCTCTCCCCGAGCACCGGTCCCTCACGCACCCGCCGCGCGGCCGTCGCGCTGACGGCCGCGGCGGCCCTCCTCGTACCGCTCACCGCCTGCGGCGGCGACGACAGCGACGGCGACGGCGGCAGCAAGCAGTCCAAGTCCGCGCTGACCGTCCTGGCCGCCGCGTCGCTCACCGACGTCTTCAAGACCGCCGGCGCCGCCTACGAGAAGGCCCACCCCGGCACCAAGGTCACCTTCTCCTTCGCGGGCTCCCAGGAGCTGGCCGCCCAGGTCCGCCAGGGCGCCCCCGCCGATGCCCTGGTCACCGCCGACACCAAGACCATGGACGGGCTGACGGGCGAGACCGGCACCCCCGTGATCATCGCCAGGAACCGGCTCGTCATCGCGGTCGAAGAGGGCAACCCGCAGAAGGTCGCTTCCCTCAAGGACCTCACGGACCCCGGGCTCAAGGTGGTGCTCGCCGCGCCCGAGGTGCCCGTCGGGCGCTACAGCCGGCAGATCCTCGACGCCCAGAAGCTCACCGTGAAGGCGGTGTCCCAGGAGCCGAACGTCCGGGCCGTGCTCAGCAAGGTCGAACTGGGCGAGGCCGACGCCGGGCTGGTCTACAAGACGGACGCGGCCGGTGCCGCGGACAAGGTCGACGCGATCGAGATCCCCGACGCCCAGAACGCCGTCGCCCAGTACCCGGCGGCAACCCTGAAGACCACCGAGAACGCGGACGCCGCCGCGGCCTTCGTGGAGTGGCTCAAGGGGCCGGAAGCGCAGCGGATCCTGAGCGGCGCGGGCTTCCAGCAGCCGTAGGCCGTGTCCGGGAAACCCCGCTCGTACCGCCCCGCCGCGACCGGCGCCCGCCGAGGGCCCGGTCCCGGCGGGGTGCCCGTCGTCCTCGCCCTGCCCGCGCTGCTCGCCGTCGCCTTCCTGCTGCTGCCGTTGATCGGCATCCTCGCCCGGACCGAATGGGCCGCACTCGGCACCCATCTGACCAGCCCCGGAGTGACCGAGGCCCTCGGACTCTCCCTCCTGGTGTCGGGCTGGGCGCTCGGGCTCTCCCTGCTGCTCGGAGTGCCGCTTGCCTGGCTGCTGGCCCGGACCGGCATCCCCGGCAAGGCGTTCATCCGCACTCTGGTGATGCTGCCGATGGTCCTGCCGCCCACCGTCGGCGGTGTGGCGCTGCTCCTCGGCTTCGGCCGGCGCGGACTGCTCGGGCCCTGGCTGGAGGACACCTTCGGAATCACCCTCCCCTTCCACACCTCGGGCGCCGTGGTCGCCGCGACCTTCGTGGCGATGCCGTTCCTCGTCATCAGTCTCGAAGGCGCGCTGAACGGGCTGCGCCCCGAGTACGAGGAGACCGCCGCCTCACTCGGCGCCTCCCCGCTCCGGGTGTTCTTCACGGTCACCGTGCCGATGGCCGCCCCCGGGCTGATCGCGGGCGCCGCGCTCACCTGGGCCAGGGCCCTCGGGGAGTTCGGCGCGACGATCACCTTCGCGGGCAATCTGCCGGGAGTGACCCAGACCCTGCCGCTCCAGGTGTATCTGCTGCTCCAGGAGGAACCGGCGGCGGCCACCTCGGTATCGCTGCTGCTGCTCGCCATCGCCATGGCCGTACTGATCGCCCTGCGCGGGCGGTGGACCGGAGGCGCGGGCGCCGACCGTGCCGAGGCGGTGCCCGCGGACGTCCCCGAACCCGACAGGGGGGAGGAAGCGGGGGGTGTGGACGGTGCCCCGGCCCCGGACGCCGGACCGCGGTGGTCCCTGCACGCCGAGGTCACCGGATTCACCCGGCTCAGCCTCGACGCCGCCCCCGGCACCACCGTCGCCGTCGTCGGCCCCAACGGAGCCGGGAAGACGACCCTGCTCCGGGCCCTGCTCGGGCTGACCCCCCGGGCCAGGGCCGCACTCCGTCTCGGCGGTGACGATGTGACCGGCCTCCCGCCGCACCGCCGCTCCGTCGCCTGGGTTCCCCAGCACGGCGCCCTCTTCCCGCATCTGACCGCCCTCGGCAACACCGCCTACGGGCTGCGCGCCCACGGCGTCCCGCGCGCCGAAGCCCGCCGCGAGGCCCGGCAGTGGCTGGACCGGCTCGGCGTCGGCGGGCTCGCCCACCACCGGCCCGCCCAGCTCTCCGGCGGACAGGCCCAGCGGGTGGCGCTGGCCCGCGCGCTCGCCGCCCGGCCGAAACTGCTGCTCCTCGACGAACCGCTGGCCGCGCTCGACCAGACCACCCGGGCCCGGGTGCGCCATCTCCTCCGCCGCCATCTCGACTCCTTCGGCGGGGTCTGTCTGATCGTCACCCACGATCCGGTCGAGGCCCTGTCGCTCGCCGACCGCGTCCTCGTCCTCGACGGCGGCGAAGCGCTCCAGGACGCCCCGCCCGCCGAGGTCACCCGCCGTCCGCGCTCCCCGTGGGTGGCGCGGATGCTGGGCCGCAACGCCTGGCCGGGCACCGCCGCGGCCGACGGGTCCCTGACCCTGCGGGACGGCGGCCGGCTGGTCGTCGCCGAACCGCCGCCCGCCGGGGCCGAGGTGCTCGCCGTCATCGCCCCCGAGTCCGTCGCCGTCCACCGGGAGCGGCCCGCGGGGAGTCCGCGGAACGTCTGGCCGGGGACGGTACGGGAGATCACCGCGTCCGGCGGCAGACTGCGGGTGCTGGTGGTCTCGGCCCTGGCGCCGGACCTGGTCGCGGAGATCACCCCGCAGGCGGCGGCCGAGTTGGGGCTTGCGGAGGGGGCGCAGGTCTGGACGAGCGTGAAGGCCACGGAGGTCGTGACGGTACTGCTCTGACCGTACGGCGCCTCCGCACCACAGCTGTAACAGCAAGGGCGGTGACGGTGACGGCTCCGTGGCGTGGCGTGGCGTGGCGTGGCGGAGGCGTACGGGGTTCAGCTCTCCGCCGCCCGTGCGCCCAGCGCCCGCTTCATGATCTTGCCCATGTCGTTACGGGGCAGTGCGTCGAGGAATCTCACCTCGCGCGGCCGTTTGTGCGGGGAGAGCTGCCGGGCGACATGGGCCACCAGCTCTTCGGGCGACGGGCGTGCCCCCGGGCCGGCGGCGGCCGGAACGATCCAGGCGACCACGCGCTCGCCGAGATCGGGATCCGGCTCCCCGGTCACCGCCGCCTCCCGTACCCCCGGATGGTCCAGCAGGGCGTTCTCGATCTCACCGGCGCCGATCTTGTAGCCGCCGCTTTTGATCAGGTCGGTGGCCTTGCGGCCGACGATCCGTACCGCGCCGTCCGCGTCGCGTACCGCCATATCGCCGGTGCGGAACCAGTCGCCGTCGAACGCGGCGGCCGTCGCCTCGGGGCGGTTGAGATAGCCGGAGAAGAGGTTGGTGCCGCGGACCTGGATCTCACCGATGGTCTCCTCGTCGTACGCGGTCACCTCCGCCCCGGCCTCGTCGACCAGCCGCAGTTCGACCCCGGGCAGCGGCGTCCCGACCGAACCCGGCCGGGGCCGCGGTTCGTCGACCCGGACGCTGGTGTTCATCAGCGTCTCCGTCATGCCGTACCGCTCCACGACCCGGCGGCCGGTCGCGGTGGTGATCCGGGTGTGGTCGGGCAGCGGCAGCGCGGCCGACCCCGACACCAGCAGCCGGGCCCCCGCCAATGCCTCCACCAGGGCGGGATTCCCGTCGAGCGCCTCCGCGAGCCGGTGGTACATGGTCGGCACGCCGAACAGCATCGTCCCGCCGTCCGCGAGTTCCCGGACCACCCCGCCGACGGAGAACCGGCCCAGATGGCGCAGGGCGCCGCCGCGCCGCAGCGGGCCGAGGACCCCGATGATCAGCCCGTGGACGTGGAACAGCGGCAGTCCGTGGACGAGGACGTCGTCACCGGTCCACGCCCAGGCGTCCGCCACCGCGTCCAGGCTGGCGGCGATGGCCCGCCGGGGCAGTACGGCGCCCTTGGGCGGGCCGGTCGTACCGGAGGTGTAGACGATCATCGCCGGGGCGGTGGGCTCCGGCTCCGGGCCCGCGGGGACGGGCGGCGAGCCGGTGGGAGCGGTCGCGGTCGCGTTGACGTCGACCCGTTCCAGCGCTCCCAGGGCGGCGGGCAGTTCGTCCCCGGCCGCCGCCAGCACCAGCGCCGGGGCGCTGTCCGCGAGGATATGGGCCAGTTCCCGTTCGCCCGTCTTCGGATTCAGCGGTACGACCGGGACCCCGGCGAGCAGGGCGGCCACGGTACCGACCGCGGTCTCCAGGGTGGGGGCCGCCCACAGGGCCACCCGCGGGACGCCCTCGATGCGCGCGGCCAGTGCCCCGGCGGCGTCCGCGAGCTGTCCGTACGTCAGCGCACGCTCCCCGAAGCGCAGGGCGGGGCGTCCGGGGGAGGTCCGCAGCGCGGGGAGGAGACTGCCGCGCGGATCGCCGCCGCCGGTCTCCCGGGCGTCCGGTGCATCCGGTGCGGGGTGTGCGGGGTGTGCCGGGCCTGCGGCGGCGCGGCCGGTCGCCGTACCGTCGGCGACGCCCGCAGTCTCGCGCCCGGCCGGCCTGCGGTCGGGGCCCGTTGCCGTTCCCGCGGCCTCCCGGCCCGTCGGCGTACCTTCCGCATCCGTCGCTCTGCGGTCCCTCGCAAGGTCCCTCGCCTGATCCGTCACGTCGGGTCGTCCTCCATCGGTAGCCGGGTGCCGGGCGTCCCGCCCATTCTTGCGCCCGCCTCCGGCCCGGTGGACCCCCGTCAGTCCCCGACCCCGGCCTTCTCCTGGACTTCGCGGGGGCGGTCCCGGCCAGCTGTGACATCCGCCCGTACGCGTACACGCATCCCGCCGGCGCCGGATCCGGCAGCAGTATGAAGCGGGGCCGGGTCAGAGCGCGGGCAGTGGCAGCGCCACGGTGATCGCGTACCCCGCCACCAGTCCGTATCCGGCCCGGAACGTCCAGACCCGGGCCCGGTCCGGGATCCTCGGCCCCGCGAAGCCGCCCGCCGCTACCAGCGTCTGCTGCCAGAGCAGGGAGGCGGCGAACACCCCGAAGGTGAAGACCGCACCGGCCGCGCCGCCGCGCAGCGCGCTGCCCTGGGCCGTGGTCAGTGCCGCGAAGTACAGGGCGGTGGTGGGGTTGACGAAGGTGAGGGCGGCGAACCGGACGAAGACCCGCGCGGCGCCCGCGTGTTCCTCACCCGCTGCTTCCGTCGTGCCGGGAGTGCCGGGAGTGCCGGGAGTGCCGGGACTGCCGGGGGAGCCGGTGGTGCCCCGGATGTCCGGAGCGGGCCGTCGTCGGGACGCCAGCAGCCCCAGGGCGGCGATGACCGCCAGGACGAGCGCGGCAACCAGCCGCACCCAGGCCTCCACACCCGCCAGGGCGGCGGCCACCAGGGGGCCCACGGCCGTCGCCAGCGCCGCGTACCCCGCGTCGACCACCGCGACCGCCGCCCCCGCAGCGGCCCCCGCGCGCCGGTCGCGCATCGCCTGCTGGACGACGAGCACCCCCACCGCGCCCAGCGGCACCGCGACCCCCAGTCCCGCCACCGCCCCCGCCGCCGCGGCCGTCAGATACTGCTCCATGCCCGCCTCCATCGGTTCGTCCATGCGGCGGCAGCCTGCGGGCGGAGGAGCGGCTCGTGCCGCCGGCATCCGGTGTTCACTGCGAGAATCGTGGAATGGACGCTCTCGACCGCGAAATCCTCGGTGTACTGCGAACGGATGCGCGGATCTCCTACCGCGATCTCGGAGTACGGGTCGGCCTGAGCGCCAACGCGGCCGCCGACCGGGTCCGGCGCCTGGTCCGCGACGGCGTCATCGCGGGTTTCACCGCCGTCGTCGACCCCGCGGCCGAATCGGGCACCGGGCTGACCGTCTTCATCGACCTGACGCTCCGCATCGGCGTCACCAACGACGCCTTCGAACAGGCGGTGGTGGGGCTGGCGGGCATCGAGGAGGCCGTGCACATCACGGGCGCGTACGACTACCTCGTCCGGGCCCGGGTGGCGAACCCGGCGGAACTGGACGCGCTGCTGCGTACGATCAAAAAGGAGACGGGCGCGGAGCGGACGAGCACCCGGATCGCCCTGCGCTCGGCGAGACGCGGGCGCCATGTCTGAACCCCGGGCCGCGTCCGAACCCCGGACCGCCGCGTCCGAACCCCGGACCGCCGCGTCCGAACCCCGGGCCGCCGCGTCCGAACCCCGGGCCGCCCCGACGGCACCGGGGCCTCCCGCCTGCGGACCCGGTACGCGCGCGGCCCGGCGGCCGGGCACACGGGTGAACTCGTCCGCGAAACCCCGTGCGTTCCCGCCCTCCGGGTGATCATGCTGAGGGTATGCGTACAGGAATAGCACTGCCGCAGTACGGAACCCACGCCCGGCCCGAGCTGATCGCGGGCTTCGCCCGGGACGCCGAGGAAGCCGGTTTCGACGGGCTGTGGGTCGGCGACCGCGCGCTCACCCCGGTCGCCCCGAGCGACCTCTATCCCGGCTTCAGCAAGGAGAACCCCTACCCGCCCGGGTTCACCACCTTCCTCGACCCGGTCACCGTGCTGACGGTCGCCGCCACCGCCACCCAACGGGTCAGGCTCGGCACCAGCACCCTCAACGCCCCCTGGTACCCGCCCCTGCTGCTCGCCCGCGCCCTCACCTCCCTCGACCGGATCAGCGGCGGCCGGCTGGACGCCGGTCTCGGCATCGGCTGGATGCGCGACGAGTACACGGCCGTCAACGCCGACTTCACCCGGCGCGGCCTGCTGCTCGACGAGATCCTCGACATCCTCCACGGCTACTGGACCGAGGAGACCTTCGCCCACCAGGGCCCGCAGTGGACGATCCCGCCCTCCCACGTCGGCCTGCGGCCCGCCCAGTCACCGCCGCCGGTCCTCCTCGGCGGCTTCTCCGCCGCGACGATGCGCCGGATCGGCCGCCGCGCGGACGGCTGGGCCGGGATCGCGACCCCGGGCCGGACCGGCAGCGGGCTGTGGGACCTCGCCCGCCGCGCCGCGGAGGAAGCGGGCCGGGACCCCGACGCCCTCCAGCGGCATCTCCGCCACAACGTCGAACCCGGAGCCCGGGACGAGGATCTCGCACGGAACCTGGCCGAGTTCCGCGACTCCGGCGCCGACAGCTGCTTCCTCGACTTCCACCACGTCACCTCGGGGCCGGACGAGGCCCTGGAACGGGGCGTCGAGGTGCTGAGCCTGCTGCGCGCGGGCTGAGCGCGGGCGGGCCGGTGGCGGGCCGACCCGGGGCCGTGGGCCGACTGCGGGCCGGCCACGGGCTGAGCGCGGTCCGGGCCCGCGGCCGCCGCCACGGGTCGGCCGCGGGCCCGGAGGATCAGCCGGCGCGGCGGGTCTCCCAGACCGCCGGTTCACCGGGCGCGATATCGTCGCCGACGGTGAGCCGGAGCGCCGGGCTGCCGTCGGCGAGACGGGCCGCCGCGTCCACCACCACCTCGACCGCGCCGACGCCCGGCCTCCGGTGGGCGGCGGCCAGCGCCGACCGCAGGGCGGCGATCAGCCGCTCCCCGTCAGGGGCGCGGACCAGCGTGTCGACCGGCCCGCGGAACTGGACCGACGGCGGGAAGCCGAGCAGCGCCGCCGCGCCCGCCGTCTCGCGCAGCACCCGGCCGCGGAAACCGGTGGGCGCCTCCGCGGGCGGCTGCTGGAGCGCGAAGATCGTGGTGCGGACCTCCTGGATGGTGGAGTCCAGTTCGTCCACGGCCCGGCCGATCAGCTCGTCCGCCTCGCCGGGGCCCGCCCGCCGCCGGGTCGACTCCAGCATCATCTCGGTCGCGAACAGCCGCTGGACGACGAGATCGTGGAGATCGCGGGCGATCCGGTCGCGGTCCTCGAAGACGGCGAGCCGCTCACGGTTGTGCTGGGTGTCCGCCATCACCAGCGCCAGCGCGGCCTGTGAGGCGAACTGCGAGGCCAGCAGCTTTTCGAGGGAGCTGTACGGGCGGCCGTTACGGCTCCTGGGCAGTGCCAGGGTGCCGATCAGCCGGCCGCCGGACTGGAGGGGAAGCATCATCGACGGCCCGAAGCGGGTGCGGACGTGCGTGGTCATCCGCGGATCGGTCGCCGAATCCTCGACGAACACCGGCTCGCCGCCGAGGAGCTGGACGAGGACGGGGGAGCCGGGCGCGATCGTGGTGCCCACGATGTCGTCCGGTGCCGCCCCGGCCGTCGACGCGGCGACGATCTCCATACCGCCGTCGGCCGTCGGCTGGAGCACCACGCCCGCCGCGGCCCCGGCGAGGTTCCGGGCCTGCTCGGCGACGGTCATCAGGGCGTCCTCGGCGCTGCTGCCGGTGAGCAGGGCGTTGGTGACGGCCGCAGCCCCTTCGATCCACCGCTCCCGCTGGCGGGCCGTCTCGTACAGCCGGGCGTTGCCGATCGCGATACCGGCGCGGGAGGCCAGCACCCGCAGCAGCGCCAGATCCTCCGGGGTGAACGGGCCGCCGTGCTTCTCGGTGAGGTAGAGATTGCCGAAGACCTCCGTGTGGACACGGACCGGGACCCCGAGGAAGGACCGCATCGCCGGATGTCCCTCCGGTACGCCCGAGGAGCGCGGGTCCCGGGTGAGATCGTCGATCCGCAGGGGCCGGGGATCGCGGATGAGGAGCCCGACGATGCCCGCGTCCCCGGCGGGCAGCCGCCCGATCCGCTCCCGCTCCTCGTCGCTCATCCCGCAGGTGTAGAGGTCGGAGAGGGTGCCGCGGTCCGGGTCGATCACCCCGAGGGCGCCGTAGCGCGCCCCGGTGAGGGAGGCCGCCGAATCGACGATGTGCTGGAGGGTCGCGGGGAGTTCCAGATCGGTGCCGAGGCTGAGCAGCGCCTCCAGGAGGACGGGCATCGCCGGTACGTCGTCGGGCGATGCCTCGTCCGGGGCTTCGGGCGGCCGGGCCGCACCAGGGGCCGGATCGTCCGGCCGTACGGTGTCGGGCGGCGGGTTGTCCGGCCGGGCCGCACCGGGCCGCGGGCTGTCCGGCCTCACGGCGTCCGGCTGCCGGTCGCCCGGCCGCGACGCGGAGGGCGGAGCCGTACCGCCGACGTCGTCCGGTCCGTCGCTCACCGGCTCCCGTCCCCTTCCGACTGCCCTTCCGACTGCCTGGCCGACTGCCTTCCGGACTCCGCTTCCGCCGGCCCGGCCGCTACTCGGCGACCTCCGCCAGCGGATTGAGCACCAGCGGCTGGATCCGGCCGTCCATCATCGCGCCGAGGCCGAGGATCGCACACACGTCCGGCCGTTCGGCAATCTCCACCGGCATTCCCGTGGCGTCCCGCAGCATCTGGTCGAGTCCGGGCAGCAGCGCACTGCCGCCGACCATGGTGATCCCCCGGTCGGCGAGGTCGGCGACCAGATCCGGCGGGCAGTCCCGCAGCACCTTCCCGATACCGTCGAGTACGGACGTCAGCGGGGTGTGGATGGCGTTCCGTACGGCCGCGGTGTCCACGTGGACCGTACGGGCGAGTCCGGTGGCCACGTCCCGGCCGTGGATCTCCGTCACCTCCGGCCCCAGGGAGGTCAGCCCGTTGCCGCTGAGGGCGAGCTGGAGCGGGCGTACGGACTGGCTGGGCAGCATCAGTTCGTGCTGGGTCCGCAGATGCTGGATGACCGCCGCGTCGATCGCGTTTCCGCCCACCGGCAGCCGTTCGGCGGTCACGATCGACCCCAGGGACAGGACCGCGACCTGCGTGGTCGCCGCCCCGCACACCATGATCATGGTGGCGGTCGGCTGTTCGACGGGCAGTCCGCAGCCCACGGCCGCGGCGATCAGGGTGTCGACCAGTTCCACGCGGCGGGCGCCCAGACCCACCAGGGTCTCCACGGCGGCGCGCTGGGCCAGCGGATCGGCGTCGTGCGGGGTGCAGGCGGCGGCCCGCAGCCGGGGCTTGCGGCGGAGCCGGCGGCGGAGCTTCTCGCCGAGCAGATGCCGCAGCATGCGCTGCGCCATCTCCACGTCCACGACCGTCCCGCCGGACACCGGCCGGACCACCCGGATGTAGTGGGGGGTGCGGCCGGTCATCTGCTCGGCGAGCGCGCCCACGGCGATCAGGGAACCGGTCCTGGTGTTCACGGCGGCCACGCTCGGTTCGTCTACCACGAGACCGGCACCCTTGACGAAGACCCGGGTGCGGGCGGCTCCGAGGTCCACCCCGACATGGCAACGGCGCAACTGCTCCAGACTGACGCTCACGACGATCCTCCCGAGGCGGTATGTGCGGTGCGTGCGATACGCGGGGCTGGGTGGGGTGGGGTGCTGCGGTACGGGTCGCCCTCGTATCGTCCGTCCGTGGTGGGCCCGGCGCGCGCCGAGTGGTCCGCCCGGGTTACCACCGCCTCTGACGGGGCGTCATCCGGAACGGCTCACAGAAGGCGTTGGTACAGGCCCCAGGCGAATTCCGCGATCCGGCGCTCCCCGCCCGGCAGCGTCAAGCACAGCTGCCGGCGTGTCGGGGCGGATCCCTCCATCGGAGCTGCCGGGCCGAACGCCCGGGACGCCTCGTCCACCGTGCACGACCAGGGGGTGAGATCGTCGGCCGTACGGAGTACGGGGGAGGGCGCGCCCGGGGCCCGTACCAGCCACTCGTTCCAGAGCGTGCCGCCCCCGACGGTCGTGGTCACCTCGAACCGGAGATCCGGCCAGAGGGGGACCGGCCACCGGTGCTCCTCCCACTCCAGATCGGCCATGGAGCGGCGGGCGGACGTCTCGGGCGGGCCGAGGACCGAGCGGTAGCGGGCCAGTGCCCCGCGGGAGGAGCGCGAGCGGAGCATGGCTTGCCAGCGGCTGTTGGCCTCGCGCATCCGGGCCGCCGAAACGCCCAGTTCACGGCGGGCGTCCTCGACGAGGGCGGCTTGGTGGTCGGCCATCCGGCGGAGCAGGACGAGCTGGAAGTCGAGGGGGCCGAAGGACGATGACGGCGATGATGACGACGATGACGACGATGACGACGAGGGCGGCGGGGGCGGAGGGGGCGGCGGTGATGCGGATGGGGTCATGCGCGCCATCCTGGCCGACGTTCGCAGCGCCGGAACACGGATGTGACGGGTCCGGGATCCGGCTCCCGGTCTCCGCGCTGCACCCCCCACCCGGCGACCGAGAGACAGTGCACGGTCACGGACGTCAACCTTATGGGCCTGAATTCACCCGTGCGGGGAGAGTTCCCACAGGATCCTCACACGGTCCCTCACTTCTGGGCGGGGACGGCCCATAGCCTGCGGGCGCCATGGATTACTGCCACCAGTGCCGACGACATCTCAACGGAGCCCTCGCCTGCGCCGGGTGCGGGACCCCGGCCTGGCAGCTGCGCGGTCCCGGGCCCGGACCGGAAGCCCGGTCCGGCGAACGGCCCGTACCCCCCGAGCGCCCCGGCGGATCCCGGCCGGCCGGCGGAGCCGGGGCTTCCGGGGGCGAGGTCATCGAACTCGGCGAGATCTCCTGGGGTGCGCAGGGCTCCGGAGGTACGGATGCCCCGGCGCGGGCCGCCGCTGCGGGCGGCCGGTCCCGTCGCAGCCGTACCCGGACCGGCCGGGGGGCCGCCGTGGGCCCCCGGGCCGCCGGGCGCCGGGCTCGCCGCAGACGGGGACGGAACGTCCTGGCCGGGGTGGTCGGGCTGGTGCTGGCCGGGGGCGCGCTGAGCCTGGCCGAACGTGCCGTGGAGAGCGGCGGCGACGGTTCGTCGGCGACGGTGAAGGAAGAGGAGAGCGGCCGGGTCGAACCGCTGCCCCGGCCCGAAGGCACCCAGGACGACGCGGCCCCCGAGCCGCCGGGGAAACCCAGCGGACGGCCCGAAGAAGTGTCCGGATCGCGGGGCTCCGGCCGGCCCGCGGCAACGGCCTCGGGGCGGGCGACCGGGCCCGTCGCGAGCCGCCCGGCGGCCCCGGAGGAACCGCCGGGGACGGAGCCGGCCGAGCCGCGGCCGACCGGTGCCACACCGCCGGGGCCCTCCGCCGGTCCAGGACCCCGGCCCGGGGGCTCGGAGACACCGGAGCCCCCGCCGTCCCTGCCTCCGCAGCCGACCCCCACCCCGACACCCAGCCCCACCCCGACCGAGACGTGCAGCCCGTTCCTGTGGTGGTGTCTGTGAACCTGCCGCGCCCGTGACCGCAGCCCTCCGCCCCGGCGGCGGCGCCGACACCCGGACCGCCCGGGACCGGGCCGTACGGCCGGAACCGGACCCGTACGCACCCGGGCAGGGACCCGTACCCACCCGTACCGGGGGCGTCGGCGGGCCGTACCGTGCCGGGGCGCTAGACGGCAGTGCCCTCGCCGAGCAGCCGCTTCAGCAGATTCCCCAGCATCGTCCGCTCCAGCGGGCTCAGCCCGGCCAGTGGCTCCCGCGCGAAGGCCGCCCGGAGCGACTCGCACAGCCGCTCGGTCATCTCCGCCCCCTGGTCCGTCGCCGCCGCGAACTTGACCCGCCGGTCGTGCGGATCGGGGTGCCGCTCCACCAGTCCGCGCAGCTCCAGCCGGTCGATGATCCCGGTGATGTTCGACGGCTCGCACGCCATCCGGTCCGCCAATTGCCGCATCGGCAGCGGCTCCCGGGTCAGCAGGCCCAGCACCTTCGCCTGCGCGATCGTCAGCGACTGCTCGGCGGCCGCGTGCTCGAACGCCGTCACATAGCGCCAGACGACGTCCCCGATCAGGTCGATGACCTCGCCCGAGGCGCCGTTCTCGGCGGTAAGGACGTCAGGGGTGGCGGCGCGCTCAGTGGGCATGGCGATCAGCCTACTCCGATACTTGACAGTATGAAATATCCAGGGCAATAATTGCTTTAGAACGTGAAACTTTTCCCTCGTGAAGCATAGGCGCTTCTTGAGATCACAGGAGGTCAGCCGCATGTCCGCACTGCCCACGACCAGCCGTGAATGGCACCTCACCGCCCGACCGCACGGCTGGCCGACGGAGGATCTCGTCGCCCTGCGCGAAGTCCCCGTGGCCGAGCCCGCGGACGGGCACATCCTGGTGCGCAACACCCACTTCTCCGTCGACCCGTATATGCGGGGCCGGATGAGCGCCGCCAAGTCGTACGCCGCTCCGTATGAGCTGGACCGCCCCATGCACGGCGGTGCGGTGGGCGAGGTGATCGCCTCGCGCGCCGAGGGCTTCGCCGTGGGCGACACCGTGACGCACGGGCTGGGCTGGCGCGAGATCGCCGACGTCCCGGCGGTCGGAGCCCGGAAGATCGACACCTCGCTGGCCCCGGCCTCCGCCTATCTCGGCGTCCTCGGGATGACCGGCCTCACCGCCTATGCGGGGCTCTTCCGGGTGGCCGGCTTCAAGGAGGGGGACGCGGTCTTCGTCTCCGGCGCCGCCGGAGCGGTCGGCGGCCTCGTGGGCCAGATGGCCCGGCTCAAGGGCGCCTCCCGGGTGATCGGTTCCGCCGGATCCGACGCCAAGGTCGAGCGGCTCGTCCAGGGGTACGGCTTCGACGCCGCCTTCAACTACAAGAGCGGCCCGGTGGCGGCCCAGCTCGCCGAGGCCGCGCCCGACGGTATCGACGTCTACTTCGACAATGTCGGCGGCGACCATCTGGAGGCCGCCCTCGGCGCCTTCAACGACTACGGCCGCGCGGCCCTGTGCGGCGCCATCTCCGTCTACAACGCCACCGAGCTCACCCCCGGCCCGAACAACCTCACCCTGGCCGTCACCAAGCGTCTGCGTCTCCAGGGCTTCATCGTGACCGACCACTCCGACCTGCTGCCGGACTTCGTCCGGGACACCGCGGGCTGGCTGGCCACCGGGGAACTGGTCCATGACGAGACCGTCGTCGAAGGCATCGAGAACGGCTTCGACGCCTTCCTCGGCGTGCTCCGCGGCGACAACACCGGAAAGATGATCGTTTCACTGACCGGCTGACCCGGATAGGGTCGCGGGCACGAGCGTTGCGGTTGTGGGCGCGCACCGCGGCGCACCACAGAAGGAGTGAGCAGATGCCCATCCAGCAGTCCGATGTGGTCTACACGGCCGTCGCCACCGCGGAGAACGGCCGCGACGGCCGGGTCTCCACCGACGACGGCCAGCTCGACGTCGTGGTCAACCCGCCCAAGGAGCTGGGCGGTTCCGGCGCGGGCACCAACCCGGAGCAGCTCTTCGCCGCCGGGTACAGCGCCTGCTTCCAGGGCGCGCTGGGCGTGGTGGCCCGCCAGGAGGGTGTCGACATCAGCGGTGCGACGGTCACCGCGGAGGTCGGCATCGGCAAGAACGACGAGGGCTTCGGCATCATCGTCGGGATATCCGCCCACCTGCCGAACGTCGACGAGGCGCGCGCCCTCGAACTCATCGAGAAGGCCCACGAGGTCTGCCCGTACTCGAAGGCGACCCGCGGCAATATCACGGTGACGCTCAAGGCCGCGTAACACGCAGCGCGCAACGCATACCGCGTCACGCACAACCCGCAGGCCCGTAGGCCTGTGGCCCGTGCCCCGTCATCGGAGCACAGTCCCGTCGCTGCCGGTGCCGCCCGGAAGGGCAGCACCGGCAGCGGTGTGGAGACGGCGTTCTCCCGCTGCCGCGGGGGTCAGCGCGTCAGCAGCGCCCGTGCCACCACCGCGAAGGCGCCCTTCGGGTGGTCCCGGAACAGCGGCTCGGTGCCGATCAGCACCGCCGAGCCCTTACTGACCACCGACGGCTTCCCGGCCGCGTCCGCCGGACCGCCCGTGCCGTCGGCCAGGGCCCGCCAGTGGCCCGACACCAGCGGATTGCCCGTGCCGTAGGACTGGTCGGCGCGGACGCCGTCGCCCAGACCGGTGAACCACACCGGGGAGTAGACGAAGGAGTGCCCCGGCGCCCCGCCGGTCAGCGCACCGCCCGCATTGGAGACCTTGACGACACCGTTGGCGTCGCCGTTGCCCTCCACGGCCGTCGCGGTGATCAGCCCGGCGCCGTTGCCGAACGCGGCACCCGCCGCGCCCAGTCCGACGAAGCCCGCGCCGCTCGCGGCGAAGGCGTCCCGCGCCGCCGGGGTCAGCCCCGACCAGCTCAGCCCGGTCGAGACGACCAGGGCCTCCGCGCCGGTCCAGTCGAAGCCCGCGTTCAGCGTCGCGGTCGACACCGGTACCACGTCGAAGCCCATCTCCCGCAGCGCGAACTGCTCGCCGGAGGTGACCGCCGCGGCCACCCGGGTCCGCTTCAGCGGTGCCACCCCGCGCTCCCGTGTCGAGGTGAAGGCGACCCCGAAGCGGTCCGCCGCCACCGCCGCGGCCCTGCGGGCCGAAGCCGGCACGATCGCCGCACCGTCGTCCGTACGCCGTACCGCGACACCTTGGCCCAGCAGGGAGTTGAGCGCCGCCAGTTCCTTCGGGTCGTCGAGCCTCAGCTTCAGATCGCCCCACGGCGCGACGGATCCGCTCGGCGCCGCCGCGGCGACCGGACGGGCGGCCACGCGCAGATCACCGCGCTCGACCCGGTCCACGGAAGCACCCCAGAGCAGTCCGAGGCTCCAGCCGGAGATGTCGTACATCGTCGACACGTCCGCGCTGATGTCCCGGCCCGCCGCCAGCATCACATTGGCGATGCCGCGCTTGGGCTGCCGCATGTCGACCACGTACGAACCGGCCGGATAGACCTTCTGGCCCACCCGGAACGGCAGTACGGCCCGCTCCACCCGGACGTCGTTGGCGATCAGATGGTCCACCAGCCGGGCCGCCGCGACCCCGCTGCGCTGACCCGACCCCGCCGGAATGACGTATGCCCGCGGGAAGGTGGTCGTGTAGACGTCCTCGGGGCCGATCCCCGGCACACCCGGCACGGTCTCCTCCGAGACCGGCCGCTGGGCCTCGCCCGCGGCACCCCGCCGGAACGTTTCGATCTGGTCCGCCAGCACCTGCGCGCGGTTGGTCTGCGTGAAGTCGAGCGTGGCGCGCATCGCGGCGCCCGCGATCGCGGTGTTGATCGCGGAGCGGCGGCGCAGCTCCGCCACCGGCAGGGTGTCGTAGGAGCTGCCGTTGACCCGCAGCGGGAACTCGATGGTGTGCGAGGCCACCGCGCCCTGGAACGGCATGTACTGCGGGGTGAAGATGGGCGGCCAGTCGTCCCAGCCCTCGGCCGAGTCCCGGAACGGGATCTCGACCGGCCGGACGCCGTCCTTCTCCGCCGTGTAGCCCAGCCCGTTGACGGCCTTCTCCATGCCGAGGGCGTTGGCGTAGGCGTTCTTCAGGAACAGGTCGTACTCGTAGTTCTCGCCGTGCGGCGGGGTCGTCGGTTCGATCAGCGTGCCGTTGACGTACCCGTGCAGATCCAGCATGACCGCGGGCTGCTTGTCGATGGCGAGCTGCCGGATCGCCCGCGTCTCGGGCTGCGTGGCCGTGATGAAGTCGCGGTTGAGGTCGAAGCCGTTGGCGTTGGCCCGGGTCCCGGCGACCCGGCCGTCCGGGTTCGCGGTGACGTTCAGGTAGATGCGGTTCTTCGCCAGCAGGGAGAGGGTCTTGGCGTCCTTGGCCTTCGCCAGTTCCTCGATGAGCTTCAGGGCCGCGTCCGTGCCCTCCCACTCGTTCCCGTGGATGTTGTTGTTGATGAAGACGGGCGTCTTGTACGCCTTCTTGATGTCCTTGTCCCGGGCGGCGGAGGCCGGGGAGTTCTCTATTCGCTCCCGCATCCGCTCCTGCTCACGGACCTCGCGGGCGCTCTCGGGTGCCGTGACGGTGACCAGGTACAGCTCCCGCCCGGTCGCCGAGCGGCCCGCGATCTCCACACTGACCCGGTTGCCGAGCGCCTGCAGCTCGTTCAGCTTCGGGGCGATGGAGTGGTAGGGCACCAGTCCCAGCTTGACCGACTTGTCGGCCGGGTCCACGGGCGGCGCCGTCAGCGTCGTCCGCCGCGGATAGCCCTCGGTGCGGTGGAAGGACGGGGTGGGCAGGGAGAGCGCGTTACGGGCCGCGGCCAGCGGGGCCCGGGAGAGCGCGGAGTCGGTCGTGCCCTCGTCGCGCAGCGGATCGGGGCCGCCCGGCTGGCCCGGCAGACCGGGTGCGGCCGGTTTGCCGGGCAGAGCCGCCGCCGGTACGGGTGCGAGAAGCACGGCGACGGCGAGCGCCGTGGTGGTGACCAGAACAGGTCTGGGTATGCCCATGCGTGGTTCCTCCGGAATCGGGGGTCGACGCTGTGACGCAGGTACACGGATGTGCCGCATGCGCCAGAAGCAATCGGTACGCAGCGGTCTACCGGTTCAGCTCCGGAACAATCAAGAGGTATAAGCCACGTATTCGGTTTTCAGCCATGCTCGGACGCCGTGACCGGACGCAGACCGGACGCAGACCGGACGCCGTGACCGGGGCCGGACAACATCCGAACAGGAGCGCGACGGGGGCCGGATAGGCTCACCGCCATGAACGATCTCGGCAAGGGCTTCGGCTATCTGATGAAGGGCCAGCGCTGGGTCGGCGGCCGCGGCCGCCGGCTGGGCCTGGGGCTGCTCCCCGGACTGCTGACCCTGGTGCTCTACCTCGGCGCCCTCGTCGGCCTGGCCTTCGGCGCCGACGACTTCGTGGCCTGGACGACGCCCTTCGCCGACGGCTGGTCCTCGCCCTGGCTGGGCATCTTCCGCGGCACCCTGACCGCGCTGACCCTCGGACTCGGCCTCTTCCTCGCCGTGATCACCTTCACCGCCGTCACCCTCCTGGTCGGCCAGCCCTTCTACGAGTCGCTGTCCGAGGAGGTCGACCGCAGCGAGGGCGGCGAGGTCCCGCAGTCGGGGAACTCGTTCTGGCGCGATCTGTGGATCTCCGCCCGGGATTCGGTGCGGATCGTCCTGAGGGTCGCGGTGTACGGGATCGTCCTCTTCGCCCTCGGTTTCGTCCCGGTCCTCGGACAGACCGTCGTCCCGGTCCTCGGCTTCTGTGTCACGGGCTACTTCCTGGCCGAGGAGCTGACCGCGGTGGCCCTCCAGCGCCGCCGCATGCTCCTCAAGGACCGGCTGCGCCTGCTGCGCGGCCGCCGGATGCTGACGCTCGGCTTCGGCGTACCGCTGGCGCTCGCCTTCCTGGTGCCGTTCGTCGCGGTCTTCCTGATGCCCGGCGCCGTTGCGGGGGCGACCCTGATGGCCCGGGAACTGGCACCGGTCCCGCCCGCCCCCGATACCGATCACCCGGCCGACACCGACACCTACACCGACAACACAGCCGGGCCCGGAGCCGCGCTGGACAAGCCGGCGACGCCGCCCGGCGCCGGGTACGGCGGCCCGGTGTCGTACCAGCACCCGGACCGGGCCCCGCAGCAGCCCCCGCACTGACCGGGCGGGGCCGGCCCGCCGTCAGAGCGGCAGGTCCACCACCAGCACCCCGGGCGCCGAGCCCGCCGCCGCCAGCCGGGTGCCGTCCGGCCCCCAGACCGCGCTGTCGCCCCGGCAGTCGCCGCAGTCGTTCACCCCGAGGGCATTGGCCAGCACCACGTACAGGCCGTTCTCCCGGGCCCGTACCGGATACACCGTCTCGAACGAGTCGTTGCCCAGCTCCAGCACCGAACTCGCCAGACAAGCCGCCGCGCCCGACTCCCGGGCGCGGCGGGCCACCTCGGGGAACCGGTTGTCGTAGCAGGTCGCAAGGGCGAACCGGACGCCGTCGAGATCGAAACCGCCGTCCTGCCCG
Organism: Streptomyces sp. NPDC094448; assembly: GCF_044763775.1. Lineage (NCBI taxonomy): Bacteria > Bacillati > Actinomycetota > Actinomycetes > Kitasatosporales > Streptomycetaceae > Streptomyces > Streptomyces sp. NPDC094448. The sequence continues at coordinate 178,194 of NZ_JBIWGU010000010.1, forward strand.
CCCGCCGCGAAGATCTCCCGCTCCACACCGTGCAGATGCACCTTGTCGTAGCGGGTCAGCAGCGCGCCGTCCGGACCGAAGACCAGGGTCGCGACCGCGGGCCGCCCGGACGGTGTCCGTACGGCCGCGTTGACCACGGCCGCCGTCCCGCCCGCCCGGCAGGCCTCGCGCACCGGACCCCACCGCTCGTCGTCCTCGCCGAGGACCGGATCCGGTTCCTCCGCCGGCCGCCGGGTGAAGTAGCCCGTCGTCGACAACTCGGGGAACACCACGAGCCGGGCGCCCTGCCCGGCCGCTTCACGGATCAGCTCCGCGATCGTACGGACATTGGCCACCGGCTCACCGGGTACCGGCGCGAACTGCGCCGCTGCGATCTTCATACCGCCATCATGGCTCAGCCGTCGGCTTCGGCCGCCACCCGGATGATCTCCCTGACCTGCGCGATGATGTCGAGCCGGTTCTGTACGAAGACCGGGTCGGTCAGCTCCGTGGTGTTGCCCGCGCCGAACGCCAGGACCGGGGTGTGGACATGGCCGCCGGGAATGTCCAGCCCCAGCCGGTCGCGGAGCAGGGTCGCCCGGTACGCGATCTCGTTCGACAGGTAGTTGCCGCCGCCGCCCGCCCGCGCGGTGGAGCCCGGGGTCGGGCCGCCCGGCCGGTCCACGGGCGCGGTACCGCCCGCCGGGATCTCGGTCACCGAGGTGTTGTCGTACACCGGGAAGCGGCCGGTGGGGGCGGCGACGACGGCCGCGGCGGGCAGCGTCGACGAGGTCCACTGCGGCTGCGTCGCCGGATCGGAGACCGGGACCGTCTCCAGCCGCGACACATTGTCGTTGTCGCCGAAGCCGCCGCGCCAGGCGCCGTTGGTGCGCTCGATGTCGAAGCGGCCGGGCCGCCCCTGGCTGACGGTGGTGAACAGGTCCGCCTTCGGCAACTGGGCCCGGAGGGTCCGCTCGACCGTACCGTCGGCGAAGTCCGCCCAGCGGACCGGGAAGACGGCGGCCTCCACCCGGGCCGGTCCTTCGGCGGTGCGGATCACCGTTCCGTCCAGGGCGAGCGCCGTCGCCCCCGACGGATTGCTGATCCGGATGTCCCGGTCGAGTGTGAACGGGTCGAAGCCGGTCATCAGGATCCGCTTGAACCCCTTGCCCTTGCCGTGGCCGTCCGGGAAGCGCAGCGAGTCCTGGCCGCGCGATGACCGCTCCAGCCGGTCCAGCAGTCCGGCGCGCTCCGTGCCGCCGAGGCCGAACGACGGCTGCCACAGCCGCAGTTCACGGACCATCGCAAGCCGCGCCCAGTACAGCGGGCGGTCGTCGTCCCGGCTGAGATCGCCGGCCAGCGGGCCGCGCCCCTGGGCCCGGTCGACGGCCCGCTGCCAGAGCGCCGCCCCGTGCCCCGTGGCCGCCTTCGCAGCCTGGTGGTACGAGCCCGCCCGCGCCAGGCTCCGGGCGAACGCCGGTGCCACCGTGCCGAAGCCGCCGCGCCGCAGCAGCTCCTGCGGTACGGCCCGGTCCAGCCGCGCCTCCTCGACCGTGGCCGGAGCCGGCGCGGCGGGGGAGGCGGAGCCCGGGGGCGCGGCCTGGGCGGGCGCGGCCAGGGCCAGGGAGAGCAGCGCCGCGGCGGCGGCTGCCGACACGGCGGGGACGCGTACGGGTATCGGGAAGAGCGGCGACGGCGACAAGGAGGTGATCCTTCCGTTGTACGGGTGGCGGAAGTATCACCCCCCGGCCCGGACTCTGGCTACGCGATCCGCCGCCACCGCATACCGGGTGCACCGGAACGGCCGGTGAGGACCGGTAAGGGCCGTTCGGGGGAAACGCCCGGCTACCCGGCGTCCGCCCGGTCCGCCGGGCTCACTTCGGTGCGGCGGCCCCCGTGATGTTCCGGTACGCGATCTCCGCCAGCCTGCTCTGCCCGTTCCGGCTCGGATGGAACCAGTCCCAGCGGCTGAGCTGGTCGCCCTCGAAGGCGTACGAGAACACCGCGCCCCCGTCGTAACGGCAGCGCAGATCCGTGGCGCAGACGTCCTTCAGCACCGTGTTGTAGGCGACCACCCGCTCCTGCACCCGGGCCCGGCGCGCCGTGGCCTCGGGGCCCAGATCCTCGGAGTCCTTCAGCATCGACGCGCAGATACCGAGCTTCCAGATCTGCCGGCCGACCGGATCCTCCCGCCCGGTTTCCCAGAGCCGTTTCAGATCGGGCACGCTCGACACGTACACCTGACTCCTGGGCGACACCGTCCGCAGCTGCTTCAGGGCACCGGTGAACGACGCGCGGAAATCCTCTACCGGGGTCATCAGATCGGCGGAGTCCGAACAGGCGTCGTTGGCGCCGACCAGCACCGTCACCAGTTCCGGTTTCCGGGCCGCTGCCTTGGTCATCTGGGCCGGGATATCCGCCATCTCGGCGCCGGTCTTCGCATAGTTCCAGGTCCGCTGGGAGACCGTGGCCGGATCGCCGATCAGCCGCAGTGCCAGGCTGCGGACCCGGGAGTCGGTGCCGGTGGACCAGGACGATTCGGGGCAGTCGGCGAGCACCGAGCAGGCGTTGAAGCTGCGGGTGATGGAGTCGCCCACCGCGGCGATGGTCCCGGGGCTGCGGTCCCAGACGAACTCCGGGGCCTTCTTGACGGCCGCGCCCTTGGTCCTGGTCCCGTCGTCCGAGTCCGACGAGCTGTCACAGCCCGTGAGGACGGCGGTCAGGACGAGGGCCGCGCTCACCCCCGCAGCGGCGGCGGCCCGCCCCCGGCGCCGGGCCGGACGCGCGTCCGGCGTTCCCGCGTCCGCTCCCGGATCCCCCGTTCCGGTTCCGTCCCCGCCGTCCGTCCCCCCGCTGGTTCCGTATCCGGTCGTCCGCGCCGCCGAGTGCCGGTCGTGCATCCCGGTGTCCCCTCCGTGTCGATGCCCCCGAGGTCCTGCCGAGTGAAAGCTTGGTGCGTACAGCCCGCCGGACCGACATTACGTCACCCCATGGGCACCCACTCACGGTAGCTTTTCCCCGTCGGTCCTGAGGCATCGTGCCCATCGGCTCCGGTAAATTACATCACGTCACATACTGTCCCTTTTGTGGAGATTCACTCCTGATGCTGTTTACTGAGAGCGCTGGGAAGGCGATCCTCGTCCCACACTGGAGGTCCCGGTGACGACACGCGGCGTTCTCTACGTCCACTCCGCTCCACGCGCGCTCTGTCCGCACGTCGAATGGGCGGTGGCGGGTGTGCTCGGCGTACGGGTGCAGCTCGACTGGATCCGGCAGCCCGCATCCCCGGGCACCTGGAGAGCGGAACTGTCCTGGCGCGGCGAGGTCGGCACGGCCTCCAAACTGGCCTCCGCGCTGCGCGGCTGGCATCTGCTGCGCTTCGAGGTCACGGCCGAACCGTGCGCCACCGCCGAGGGCGAGCGGTACAGCGCCACCCCCGACCTCGGCATCTTCCATGCCGTCACCGGTATCCACGGCGATATCCTCATCCCCGAGGACCGGCTGCGGGCCGCCATGGTCCGGGCCGCCCGGGGCGAGACCGTCCTGGAGGCGGAGCTGGCCAAACTGCTCGGCAAGCCGTGGGACGACGAACTGGAACCCTTCCGGTACGCGGGCGAGGGCGCCCCGGTCCGCTGGCTGCACCAGGTCGTCTGATCCCACCGCCGGGCCCTTGGTACGGCGAAGGGCCCGTACCACCCCCCGAAGGGGGCCGTACGAGCCCTGGACGGCCGGCCGTCGTCGGATCTCACACCGAGCGGAACGCCAGCACCACGTTGTGGCCGCCGAAGCCGAACGAGTTGTTGATCGCCGCGATCGTGGTCCGCGGCAGCGCCCGGGCCTCGCCGCGCACGATGTCCGCGTCGACCTCCGGGTCCAGCTCGTCGATGTTGATCGTCGGCGGGGCGGTGCGGTGGTACAGCGCCAGCACCGTCGCCACCGTCTCGACACCGCCCGCGCCACCCAGCAGATGACCCGTCATCGACTTGGTCGCCGAGACGGCGACATGGTCGAGGTCGTCACCGAGCACCTGGCGCAGCGCCTTCACCTCGGCGACGTCACCCAGCGGAGTGGAGGTGGCGTGCGCGTTGAGGTGCGCGATCTGCTCGGGCTTCAGATCCGTGGTCTCCAGCAGCCCGCGCATCGCCGCCGCGATACCCCGGCCGGTCGGCTCGGGCTGGGCGATGTGGTGGCTGTCGGCGGAGAGCCCCTGGCCGAGGACCTCGCAGTAGATCTTCTTCGCGCCGCGCCGGGCCGCGTGCTCCGCGGACTCCAGGATCACGACACCCGCGCCCTCGCCGAGCACAAAGCCGTCCCGGGCCGTGTCGTACGGCCGCGAGGCCTTCTCCGGCTCGTCGTTGTTCTTCGACATCGCCATCATATTGGCGAACGCGGCCACCGGCAGCGGGTGGATCGCCGCCTCCGTACCGCCCGCGATGACGATGTCCGCACGGCCCGTACGGATCATCTCCACCGCGTACCCGATCGCCTCCGCGCCGGACGCACACGCCGATACCGGGGTGTGCACCCCGGCCCGGGCGTTGACCTCCAGGCCGACATTGGCGGACGGGCTGTTCGGCATGAGCATGGGCACGGTGTGCGGGGAGACCCGGCGCGCGCCCTTCTCCTTCAGCACGTCGTACTGGTCGAGCAGGGTGGTGACCCCGCCGATACCGGACGCGATGACCGCGCCCAGCCGGTCCGGGTCGACCTCGGAGTCCTCACCGGCGGGGGTCTCGAAACCGGCGTCGGCCCAGGCCTCCCGCGCCGCGATCAGCGCGAACTGCGCCGAGCGGTCCAGCCTGCGGGCGACCGGCCGGGGCAGTACCTCGGACGGGTCGACCGCCGCCGGAGCGGCGATCCGGACCGACAGCTCGGCGAAGCCCTCATGGTCGAGAGCCTTGGCTCCGGAGCGCCCGCTGACCAGGCCCTCCCAGGTCGATGCGCTGTCGCCACCCAACGGTGTGGTTGCGCCGATACCGGTGACGACCACGGTGCGATTGGTCGAGTTCATCGGAATTCTTTCTCCACGTGTAGGGGGTGCTGAATCTTCTCGGCGCCACCGGGGGCGGCGACAAGCGCCCGAACCTGGGCGAGGATCAGCCCTGGTGGTCGAGGATGTACTGCGCGGCGTCGCCGACGGTCTTCAGGTTCTTGACATCCTCGTCGGGGATCTTGACGTCGAAGCGCTCCTCGGCGGCGACGACGACCTCGACCATGGAGAGCGAGTCCACGTCCAGGTCGTCGGTGAAGGACTTGTCGAGCTTGACGTCCTCGACGGGGATCCCGGCGATCTCGTTCACGATCTCGGCGAGGCCCTCGACGATCTCTTCCTGCGTGGCGGCCATGTGGCGCTCCTTCGATTGATTCTGTGTCAGAGGGAAGGCGTCCGGAGAATCCGTCCGCCGGTCCGGAAGTTCCGGTGACTAGGGGAGGGTAACGACCGTCGCTGCATAGACGAGACCCGCCCCGAAGCCGATGACGAGCGCCGTGTCGCCGCTCTTGGCCTGCCCGGTCGCCAGAAGCCGCTCCATCGCGAGCGGAATCGAGGCGGCCGAGGTGTTGCCGGTGGTCTCCACGTCCCGGGCGACCGTGACATGGTCCGGCAGCTTCAGCGTCTTCACCATCGAGTCGATGATCCGCATATTGGCCTGGTGCGGAATGAAGACGTCGAGATCGTCGGCGGTGATCCCGGCCGCGTCCAGCGCCTGCTGGGCGACCTTCGCCATCTCGAACACGGCCCAGCGGAAGACCGCCTGGCCCTCCTGCCGGATCGCGGGGAACCGCTCCACCGTGCCGTCGCGGTAGTCCGTCCACGGCACGGTCTGCTTGATGGTGTCGGACTTGTCGCCCTCCGAGCCCCAGACCGTCGGGCCGATCATCGGCTCCTGGGCGGGACCCACGACGACCGCGCCCGCGCCGTCACCGAACAGGAAGGCCGTGGCCCGGTCCTCCAGATCGGTCAGATCACTCAGCCGCTCCACCCCGATCACCAGGACGTACTCCGCGGAGCCATCGGTGATCATGCCCTTGGCAACGGTGAGGGCGTACCCGAAGCCGGCACAGCCGGCCGAGATGTCGAAGGCCGCGGGCTTGACGGTGCCGAGCCGGTCGGCGATCTCGGTGGCGACGGCCGGGGTCTGCTGGAAGTGCGACACCGTCGCGACGATGACTCCGCCGATCTGGTGCGGCTCCACGCCCGCGTCCGCCATCGCCTTCCCCGACGCCTCCAGGGACATCGCGGTCACGGTCTCCTCGTCGGAGGCCCAGTGGCGGGTCGCGATACCGGAACGGGACCGGATCCACTCGTCCGACGAGTCGATCGTCTCCAGGATCACTTCATTGGGCACGACCCGGGTGGGCCGGTAGCCGCCGACGCCCATGATCCGCGCATACGGAGCGCCCTTGCTGGGCTTGATCTTCGCCATGTGTACGGCTCTCCTTGTCCGGGACCGGGCCGCTTCAGGCCGCCGGGCCGGTGTGCTCGGCGATCAGTTCACGGGCCGCGTCGAGATCGGCCGGCGTCTTCAGGGCCAGGGGCTTGACCCCCGGCAGGGCACGCTTGGCGATCCCGGTCAGCGTGCCACCGGGGCAGAGTTCCACCAGCGCGGTGACCCCCATCTCCTGGAAGGTCTCCATACACCGGTCCCAGCGGACCGGATTGGCCACCTGCCCGACGAGCCGGGCGACGACCTCCTCACCGCCGGTGACGACGGCGCCGTCCCGGTTCGAGACATAGGCCGTCTTCGGGTCGGCGACGGTCAGCTCCGCCGCCTTCGCCTCCAGCACGGCCACCGCGGGTGCCATATGGGCCGTGTGGAAGGCGCCCGCCACCTTCAGCGGGACGACCCGGCGCACCCCCTCCGGCTTGTTCTCGGCCAGGGCGGCGAGCTGCTCCGCCGTACCCGCGGCCACGATCTGCCCGGCACCGTTCACATTGGCCGGCGTCAGTCCGAGTCCTTCCAGATGGCCGACCACCACGTCCTGCTCGCCGCCGAGCATGGCGGCCATACCGCTCTCCGTGACGGCGGCGGCCTCGGCCATCGCCAGACCACGGGCCCGGACGAACTGCAGCGCGGAGGTCTCGTCGAGCACCCCGGCGAGCACCGCGGCGGTGATCTCGCCGACGCTGTGGCCCGCGACCACGTCCGGACGGACCCCGTCGAGGGCATGCGCCGCCAGCAACCCGGCGGCCACCAGCAGCGGCTGGGCCACGGCGGTGTCCCGGATCTCGTCCGCGTCGGCCTTGGTGCCGTAGTGGACGAGGTCGAGGTCAATGGCCGCGGACCAGGCCAGCAGGCGGTCGGCGGCGCCGGGGAGTTCGAGCCAGGGGGTCAGAAAGCCGGGCGTCTGAGCGCCCTGGCCGGGAGCGACGAGTACGAGCACTCTCCCACTCTCTCTTGTATGCCGTCCCCGACGCCCGTGGGGACAGGGACGAAGAACCGCCAGGGGAATTGTTGGTGTCCCACAAAAGTCTAGGCTTGCTGATCTCCATCGGCCAAGCGTCCGAGAATGAGGGCGATTCGCAGAGTGAACGCCGAACGGACGTCGGAGGGTGACCATCCGGTGACATCGGTCACACGTCGCAGCCGGTAGCGCACGGTGTTGGGATGCACAAAGAGCATCCGGGCGGCGCCTTCCAGACTGCTGGCCTGCTCCAGATAGACACTGAGGGTCTCCAGCAGGGCGGAGCCGGCCTCCTCCAGCGGTCTGTAGATCTCCTCCACCAGTTGTTCCCGGGCCGCCGGATCCCCGGCGATCGCCCGCTCCGGCAGGAGATCGTCGGCCAGCACCGGACGCGGGGCGTCCTGCCAGGCGGAGCACGCCTTCAGGCCCGCGGCGGACGCCTGCGCCGAGCGGGTCGCGGCCAGCAGGTCCGGCACCACGGGGCCGGCCACCACGGGACCGGCCGCATACGGTCCGATCAGGGCTTTCGCCACGGCCAGCGGGCTGTCGCTACCACCCGCGATCACCACCAGACGGTCGCCCAGCACCCCCGTCAGCACCTGGAGCTTGGCATGCCGGGCGGCCCGCCTGATCGCCTCCACCGTCAGCTCGCTGTCCCCGTCCGGTGCGGTGCCCAGCACCACGCACACATGCTCCGGGGCGTTCCAGCCCAGGGCCGCCGCTCTCGACACCGCGCCCTCGTCGGCCTCGCCCGACAGGACCGCGTTCACCACCAGCGACTCCAGCCGGGCGTCCCAGGCGCCCCGGGCCTCCGCCGCCTGCGCGTACACCTGGGCCGTCGCGAACGCGATCTCCCGGGCGTACACCAGCAGTGCCTCGCGGAGCACCGCCTCGTCGCCGGGGGCCGCGACCTCGTCGATCGCGGTCTCCATCACTTCGATCGTGGTCCGCACCATCTCCACGGTCTGCCGCAGGGTGATCGCCCGGGTCAGCTCCCGGGGAGCGGTGCCGAACACGTCCGTCGAGATGGCCTGCGGGGTCTCGGGGTGCCGGAACCACTCGGTGAACGCCGCGATACCGGCCTGGGCGACCAGACCGATCCATGACCGGTTCTCCGGGGGCATCGCCCGGTACCACGGCAGGGTCTCGTCCATCCGCGCGATGGCGTTGGCCGCGAGCCGCCCGGAGGACTGCTCCAGTCGCTTCAGGGTCGCGGAGTGGGAGTGGGCGTCGTTCGATCCAGGTTCGGGCACGTGACAAGACTGCCTTATCCGCGGACCGGGACGGCCCGCCGGGGCGGATCCCGCGGGGCGTCGCGCAGGCTACCGTGGGGCACGTGATCGACGTACGCCGCGCCGCACAGCGCTATCCGGGCGGGGAGCCCGGCACCGGCATCGAGACGGCGCACGCCTTCTCCTTCGGACCGCACTACGATCCCGGGAACCTCCGCTTCGCCACGCTCATCGCCTGCAACGAGGAGCGGCTCGCCCCCGGCGCCGGGTTCACCGAGCATCCGCACAGCCATACGGAGATCGTCACCTGGGTCGCGCGGGGCGAGCTGACGCACGAGGACTCCGCCGGGCACACCACCGTGGTCCGCCCCGGTGACGTGCAGTGGCTGAGCGCGGGCGACGGCGTCCGCCACATCGAGCGCAACGCCGGTCCCGAACCGCTGGTCTTCGTCCAGATGTGGCTGCTGCCGCTGGAGCCGGGCGGGACACCCGCGTACGACGTGGTCCGCGGCCTCGCCGACGGGTCGCCGTACCCGCTGCCCCGCGCGGGCGCGGCACTCCATGTCCGCCGCCCGGGGCCGGGGGAGCGCGCCGGGGTCCCCGATGCATCGGCCGCGTACCTCCACATCGTCCACGGCACGGTCACCCTCGGGGACGACACCCTTCACCCGGGCGACTCGGCCCGTCTGACGGAGACCAGCGGCCTGACGCTGACGGCGGGCCCGGACGCCGCGGCGGAAATTCTGATCTGGGAGTTCCCGGGAATGCCGGGCTGAAGCCCGGGGTGCGGGAGGGGGGCCTGCCCCGAGCCCTGCGGGGGCCGTTTCCCGGTTGTGGCCCGGATAGGGCTTGTCGCGCAGTTCCTCCCCCCATGCCCAAGGGCATGGGAGGGATCCCCCACCTGCGCCTGGCGGCGTGGGGGGACCCCCAGGGCCCTTTTTTTGCTCGTATCGCCCCTGGACTGATTGCCCACCAGAAGGTTCCTCATTTCCGGCAGGGCGCGGGCAGGGTGTTTGGGGGCGCGAGCAACTACGGACGGCCGTCAGTCGGCCCTGCACAGTTCCCGGCCGGGGGCGGGCTCGCCGCCCGAGCGTCGCACACCGCCAAGCGTAGGGGTGGAACTGCGCGACCAGCCGGGGACTACGGGTTGTCGGCCCGCAGGAGTCCCTGGCCCGGGGGAGCCGTGCCGCCGGGCGCGGGGGCACATGGCAGTCCCCTCTGACGGTCGATGGCCGGCACCAGTGAAGCCGAAGGGTCGGCGCGCGTCCGCCGGCTCTTCCGGCCTGGAATCTCTGCAAGTTCGTGCAAGTTATGTGCGGCACAGGGCGAGTTAGGGGCAAGCTCTCATAGAGATCGTCAACTCCCGGCGACGGAGGACATCATGGCTCTGCGCATGCTCGGCAAGGATCCGGAGAGTAAGGACGGCGGCTCGCCCACCATCTACCTCGACGACGAGACGGACAACTACATCGTCCAGGGATGGAAGGTACTGGACGCGGGGAAGCGCGCCACGATGGGCATCCCCGACCACGAGGACGCAGTCGAGATCCCGAGGCGTGTGATCAAGTTCTTCCAAGAGATGACACCGGAGGTAGAGGAGAAGGATGGCGAAGATCCCGTCGTTTGAGGAGCTGTTGGCCTCTACCAAGAGGTCCGCCATCCACCTTGAGATGCGCGACGCCTACATGCTCTCGGACCCGAGTTACGTCGCGTGGAAGGCCGGGGATCGGGCCCTTCCCGAGGACAATGACCCCGAGCAGCGGCCCTGGTTGAAATGGGTAAGGTCTGCTACGGACCGGGGTGCCGTCCTCCGTCGAGCGCGCGTCTTCTCCGTACCCGAGTCGGACTACATCAAGTTTGAGTATCACGTGTCCGACGCCAACGTTGAGGCGGGCGAGCAGATCGGCTGGCTGTCCCGGCGTCTGGCCACGGACATCCCATTCCCTGGGAACGACTTCTGGGTCTTCGACAACGAGAAGGCTCTCATCCTGCACTTCGATGGGGATGGGGAGCTGGACGTTGCCGACTGCGAGATGACCACGGACCGGAAGGTCATCGACCTGTGCGTCAACGCCTTCGAGGCGGTGTGGGATCGGGCGACACCCCACGCGGAGTACCGGCCGAGCTGACTCGAACGGCCATGCCGGAGTTCAGCTCCCCTTCTTCCTCGGTGCAGGAGGCCCGGAGGGCGCTTGGGAAGCGTCTGAAGGAGATGAGAGTAGCCGCAGGCATCAAGACGGCACGGGACTTCGCGTCCCGTGCCGGGTGGCACGAGTCCAAGGCGTCCCGAATCGAGAACGCCAAGACGAACCCCTCTGATGGCGACCTGCGTGCGTACGCGGACCTCTGTGGCAAGCCGGAGGTCTTCCCGGACTTGCTGGCAGTGATCCATGGCATCGAGGAGATGTACATCCAGTGGTCCCGGATGCAGAGATCAGGCATGCGGCAGGTGCAGCAGGCCCACGTACCGCTGTACGAGAGGACCACTCACTTCCGCGTCTACGAGCCGGGCGTCATCCCCGGCATCTTGCAGACCAAGGAGTACGCCCGAGCAATCATGGGCGGCATCAGCACGTTCCGAGGGCTACCAGACGACCTCGAATCAGCCGTTGAGGTTCGCATGGGCCGGCAACGGGTCCTCCAGGACGCGGCACGAAGGTTCGGCATCCTCCTTGAGGAAGGAGCCCTTCGAGCCAGGTTTGGGACCTCCGAAGTCATGGCCGCGCAGCTTGGACATCTTCTGACAGTAGCGACCATGCAACACGTCAGCCTGGGCATCGTGCCCTTCTCGTCCGAGCGCGTGATGTGGCCCCTCGAAGGCTTCTGGATCTTCGACGAAGAGGTCGTGATCATCGAGCTGGCCACCGCGCAAGTGACCATCAAACAGCCCAGTGAGATCGACCTCTACGCCCGGATGTTCACTGAGCTGGCGTCGATGGCGCACTACGGACTGCAGGCCAGGAGCCTGATCGCGGAGGCGATCAACGCCCTGAGGTGAAAATCTGCAAGCGAGTGCAAGTTCTTGGACTTCGGCCTTCCGCTCTCTCTACCTTCAGCTCACTGGTTCTGGCAGCCGAGAGGTGATGGATATGCGAGGGCCGAGCGCCGTTGGTGCATCGGAAGTTGAACTGCTGGGAAGCGGCTTCTCCGGAGTCTTCTACCCGATCAAGAACATGGTGCGGGCGCAGCGCGAAAGCGGCCGGGCGCTCCACTTCGACCACCACGCGCTCTGCACCGCGACCGGGCGGACGTTTGAGTACCGTCCGATCGACACGAGCGGAATCATCCCGCATCGCATGCTCCCCAGCGCCTCCTAGACGCTCCTCCCTTGCTTGGAAGACGCACGGCCAAGGGAGGGGCAGTTCCCCCAGGCTGATCCCCGCGAAGTGGTCTGAACCAGTCTGGGGTGTGTGACGGAGCGGAGACCGCATCTCCGCACAGTCGATGCACCAGGAGAGTGAACTCCCTATGCGGAACCTGTACGAAGTGCCCATCGGAGACGCCACGTTCGAGCTGATCTGCGGCGGCAACCTGTCGGGCGAGCACGAGGCGTGCGCCGACGTCGCGGCCATCCCCGGCGTGGCTGACGGGTTCGTGATCCGTGACTCAAAGCCCGAGGGCGTGGGCCGAGAGCTGCGCTTCACCGGCGCCGAGCTGGACAAGCTCGCGATCGGCTGGGCCAAGAAGCGCGGGCTCCCCCTCGCCTCGTAGAACCTCACCTTCCCTCCCCATGCCGGGCCGTTCCCGTGGCGGCGCGGCCTTCTCCCTGAAAGGTCAAGATGAGCTGGAGCGGTCATTGGCACGGGTGCGGCCCCTGGATCGGCCCATCGAAGGTGTACGGCCAGGAGGGAGGACGCAGGCCTCCACATCCCAACGGCGCTCCTTCGGTTCTCGACCTTGAGAACAAGCAGCAGGTCGATCTCCTCAACCGCTACCGCGAAGCCGCCTCCGAGTTCCAGAACGGCGACGTGCCGCCGACCATGACCGGCTACTGGCTCATGAAGAAGCAGCTCGCTTCCGGCGAGCGAACCTGGTCGGACCTCGGTGCTGCACTGGCCTGGTTGACGAAGGTCTACGAGGCGAACCCTCCCTTTGAGCGGGCGGACGGCCTCAAGGCATACAGCAGCCTGGAAGAGAAGCTGGAGTACGCCGAAGACGTGCTTCCGCGAGGGGTCGACGTGAGCTGGGTGCACTACCTCGCTTCCGAGAACCTGGCCTCGTTCTCCGTGGTCTGCTGCCCCAACCGATTCCACCCGGACATCCCCTGTCCGTTCAACCCGACTGTGTGAGGAGGGAGCGCCGTGTCGCTGCGTCTCTTGCTCCCCGAACAAGGGGTAAATGACCTTCTCTCGACTTGGCCGGCTCAGCCGCAAGTGTACGTCCGAGAGGACCGTGTGCTTGAGACGTACGTGAGCGCACCACACCTCTTCGAGCACATGACCATGGGTTGCCTTCCTGCGGAGGAGATCGCGGCTGTACGCGTTCCGAATCCTTCGCTGAACTCGAAGGCGTTCACGCGAGAAGAGGGGAGAACCGACGCAGTCAAGCTCCAGAAGCTCTACAACGGTGGGTACACGATCAGAATCGGGAACCTTCAGAGGGTCCTACCTTCGGTGGCCAGGATCTCGCAGGGCATTCAGACGGAGACGGGCTACTCGAACTACGTGCACGCCTTCCTGACTCCGTCCGGGAATCAGGGGCTGAAGCACCACTGGGATCAGCAGATGGCTGTGATCGTGCAGCTCTCTGGGGCCAAGCGGTGGGATCTCTGGCGGCCTCCGGTAGAGGCCCCGATGCGGTCCTACAACGAGAGCTTCAGGGTCTGGCGTCCCGAGTTCATACCCACTTGGGAGGCCGAAGGGCCAGACCTGCGTATCGACCTTGAGGCGGGGCAGTCCCTTCTTCTCCCGCGTGGATGGGTGCACAACGCATATGTGCCGGAAGGCTTTGAGGCGAGCGTGCACCTGACCTTTGCGATCAGGGAACGTACACCTCTGTGGCTCATGGAGAAGCTCACTGCGGGCTTGATCGAGGACCCCGAGTTCCGGCGGATTGTGCTGCCGGGGCAGCTTGGCACTGCGGCCCTGGCGGAGCAGCTTCGGGGTGCGCGAGACGCCCTCATAACGTACCTGGAATCGCTCGACACGGATGCGCTCATGGCGGCCGTGCAGGCGGCCTCCAGAACCGAGCTGGAGTACACGACCTGAGAGGGGAGGCGCGGGATGACGTTCAACCCGAGCTGTGCCGCGTGTCTCGCTCAGGCCCACGGGGAAGGGCACCCACCTCCCAAGGAGCCGGAACCGGAACCTCCGTTACCAATCGCCGCCACCCTGGCAGCGGTCCTGATCGCTGCCGTGGTGGTTGGAGGCTGGGCCTTCTCCCTGTGGGCCCTGGTCAAGATCTTCGGATAGCCAGGCCCCACAATGGCCCAGGGGCCGCAGAGGAGTGACCTTCGGCGAAGACGCCGGCCGGGCCCGCACCGGCAGCCTTCCCCGAGCCCTCGCCGCTTTCCGCGGCCTGGCGATCAGCCTCGCCAGCCTCGCTGGACGGCAGAACAACGCCGCCGCATACGGCCACGACCGAAACCACCCGGGTGACGCCTTACGCGAAGTGGGCGCCGGACCGTCCCCCGAGGACGAGATCAGTTAGTTCCCGGACAGTGAACAGACCCGCTCGGCCACGCGCCGAATGGGGCTGTTCCCGCAGCGGGCGAGGGCCCGGTCAGGGGCAGGCGCGCGGGGGGCCTCGACGTGACGCGCGAGCGGTTCAGCCCCGCAGCTCCGCCAGGACCGCGTCGGTGAACCGCGGCCACGCCTCGATCGCCCAGGCGCCGAACGGCCGGTCCGTCAGCGCCACGCACGCCGCCCCCGCGTCCGGGTCGATCCACAGGAACGTACCCGACTGGCCGAAGTGCCCGAAGGTCCGCGGCGACGACGAGGCGCCCGTCCAGTGCGGTGCCTTGCCGTCCCGGATCTCGAAACCGAGCCCCCAGTCGTTCGGCGTCTGCCGCCCGTACCCGGGCAGCAGCCCCGCGAGCCCCGGCCAGGCGACCGTCATCGCGTCCCGTACCGTCCGGGCGTCCAGCAGCCGCGGCGCCTGCACCTCCGCCGCGAAGCGCACCAGATCGTCCACCGTGGACACGGCGTCCTTCGCCGCCGAGCCCTCCAGGGCCGTCGCCGTCATCCCCAGCGGTTCGAGCACCGCCTGCCGCAGATACTCGGCGAACGGGATGTCCGTCGCCTTGGCGATATGGTCGGCGAGGACCTCGAAGCCGGTGTTCGAGTAGATACGGCGGGTGCCCGGATCGGCGCTGATCCGGTGCTCGTCGAAGGCCAGCCCCGAGGTGTGCGCCAGCAGATGGCGTACGGTCGCGCCGGGCGGCCCGGCGGGCTCGTCCAGCTCGACCGCGCCCTCCTCGTACGCCACCAGCACCGCGTACGCGGCCAGCGGCTTGGTCACCGAGGCCAGCGGGAAACGGTGCTCCGTGGGGCCGTACCGTCCGGCTACCGTTCCGTCCGCACGGACCACGGCGGCAGCGGCGGTGGGTACGGGCCATGTCTCGGTCGTCGCCAGGCTCTGCATGCGCACGAGGGTAGCCCGTGCCCGTCCGGTCACCGGGTCCGGGCGGCTGCGCTTGCTTGGAGCGCACTCGAAGGTTCTAGCGTGGAAGATATGACGACGCTGACCGAGAGCGGCCCCGATGACACGGCCGTCGACCTGTGCAAGCCGCACCCCGGCCACCCCCGCCCCGACGGACAGGACCGCTACACCATCGGCGAGGTCGCCGCCTGGGTCGGGATGTCCGCGCACACTCTGCGCTGGTACGAGCGCATCGGGTTGATGCCGCACGTCGACCGCTCCCACACCGGCCAGCGCCGTTTCACCAACCAGGACCTCGACTGGCTGGCGTTCGTCGGCAAGCTGCGGCTGACCGGGATGCCGGTCGCCTCCATGGTCCGCTACGCCGAGCTGGTACGGCTCGGCGAGGACACCGTCGACGAACGTGCCGGACTGCTGGAGCGCACCCGCCGCGACGTCCGCGCGCGGATCGCCGAACTCCAGGAGACCCTCGCGCTCCTGGACTACAAGATCGAACTGTACGGAAGGACCGACCCGTCATGAACGCCGTACCGTCCCCCGAAACCACCCCGATCGCCCGCACCCGGCTGGGCGCCGACGGCCCTCTCGTCGGCGTCCAGGGGCTGGGCTGCATGGGCATGAGCGAGTTCTACGGCGACACCGACGAGACCGCCGCCCGCGCCGCCCTGGACGCGGCCCTGGCGGCCGGGGTGACCCTCTTCGACACCGCCGACGCCTATGGGCGCGGCGCCAACGAACGCTTCCTCGCCCCCTTCGTCCGCGCCCACCGCGACGAGATCACCCTGGCGACGAAGTTCGCCATCGTCCGCACGGACGACGACGACTACCGAGGGATCTCCAACGACCCCGCCTATATCCGGCAGGCCATCGACGCCAGCCTCGACCGGCTCGGCGTCGACCATGTGGACCTCTACTACATGCACCGCCGCGATCCGGCCGTACCGCTCGCGGAGTCCGTCGGCGCGCTCGCCGAACTGGTCACCGCCGGAAAGATCCGCCATATCGGTCTCAGCGAGGTGACCGGCCCCGAACTGCGCGAGGCGCACGCCGTGCACCCCATCACCGCACTCCAGTCGGAGTGGTCGCTGTTCAGCCGGGACGTGGAGCGTACGGCCGTACCGGCCGCCGCCGAACTGGGCATCGCCCTCGTCCCGTACTCCCCGCTCGGCCGGGGCTTCCTCACCGGCTCCTTCACCGATGCCTCGGCCGATCTGCCCGCCCGGGACTTCCGCGCCCAACAGCCCCGCTTCACCGGCGACAACGCCCGCACGAACGCGGCCCTGCTGGCGCCGGTGCGGGCGATCGCCGAAGCCCGCGGGGCGACCCTGGGCCAGATCGCGCTGGCGTGGGTGCAGCAGCGGGCCGAGGTGCACGGGCTGCCGGTGGTGCCGATCCCCGGCACCCGGCGCCCGGAGCGGGTCCGGGAGAACACCGCGGCGACGTTCCTGCGCCTGACGGCGGAGGAACTGGCGCTGCTGGAGCCGATCGCGGGACAGGTGGCGGGCGACCGCTACCAGGACATGTCGTCCACGTCGGCGGCGCGGGAGTAGGAACGCGGGGGAGTGGGACGCGCCCGGGTGGACAGACGGACGGAGACGGCTCGGCCGGGCGACGGGTGCCCGGCCGAGTCCGTCCGGCTCCGGCCTATCCCGGCCCCAGCGCGAAGACCGCGAATCCCGCCGCCAGCAGCCCGGCCAGGGCCCGGAGCGCGGCCGCGGCCCGGGTGCCGGTGCGCCACGGCGCCTCGAAGACCCGCGCGTACCGTCCGATGAGCACCAGCAGCACGGCGAACAGCGGCAGCCAGGCGATCCGGGCCGGAACCCAGCCGATGGTGTCGGGCGCGGTGGTCAGACCGGCCAGCTCACCGGCGTACGAGCCCGGCACCGCGGCCGCCAGCATCGCCGTCTGGTGCCAGCACAGGATCGTCATCGCCGACAGGTTGACCACCACGACCGGAGCCCAGAGCCCCGGCCGGGCCAGCCACCGCCCGATCCGCTCCCGCAGCAGGATCGCCGCCCCGCTCTGGGCCGCGGCCAGCGCGAGCACCAGCAGCGACGGCGGATGCGAATTGGTCCTGGCCTCGCCCGGAACACCGACCATCGACGCCGGATAGCCGAAGAACAGCAGCAGTACGGCGAAGAGCGCGGCGCCGCCGAACAGCAGCACCCGGGCCCGGGCCCGGTCGATCCGCCCCTCGCCCCAGCTCACCCCGAGCTGATAGCCGAACAGCCAGCCCGGCAGGATCGTGAGCAGCCCGAGCCACGACGGCACGCCGTCCGCCCAGGGCCCGTACCGCAGCAGATCCACCGCCGCGACGGACAGCAGCAGCGGGGCGGCGGCCCAGCAGCCCAGGGCCCGGGAGGCCCGGACGCAGTACGGGGTCAGGGCGGTCACCACGGTGTAGACGCCGACGAACCACAGGGGCTGGACCACCAGGGTCGATCCGGTGCGCAGCGTCGTCCCGGGGACACCGAGCAGGGACAGGGCGGGGATCAGCACGGCCCAGACGGCGGCGACACCGAGGACCGGCCGCCCCAGCCGGGCCACCCGTCCCCGCAGCCAGGCGGTGGTGGTGCCGGTACGGCGGTGGTAGGAGCGTACAGAGGCGTAGCCGCCGACCAGGAAGAAGATGCCCAGCAGCTGGAGCACCCAGCTCACCGGCGCGAAGAAGCCGAACGCGGAGAGCGGGCTGGCGTTGCGCAGCGCGCCGTCGTCGCCGAGTTCGAGACCGCCGAGCAGCCAGTGGCCGAGCGGTACGGCGAGCAGCGCCAGGGCGCGCAGTCCGTCCACCGCCCGGTCCCGGCCGGCCGGGGTACGGCGGTCGACGCGCTCGGCGAACGAGGCGAACCGGCTCGTCCGCTCCGGGGCCGTACGGGCGGCACCGCCGGCGCCGGTCATCGGGCCTCTCCCCGGGCGATGGCGGCGAAGGCGCGGAGGGAATCGGTACCGGGAGCGAAGTAGCCGTCGTGGCCGCGGGCGTCCTCGACCGGCACCCGGCGGGCACCGAAGGCGGCCGAGGTGGGGTCCTCGCCGTGGCCGAGCCCGAAGAGGCGGACGTTGGGCACCCGGGAGATCCAGTCGTCGGGGTCCTTGGCGGCCCATACCCGGGCGCTGGTCCGCAGCTCTCGTACGGAGTCCGCGCGCATACCGGGGGAGCCGAAGGCGACCAGGTCGGAGGCGTCGGCCCGGTCGGCGGCCAGACCGCAGACCACGGAGCCGTAGCTGTGGCAGAACAGGCTGGGCCGGGCGGCGCCGGCCGCGGTCAGTCCCCGGGTGAAGCGGGCCAGCCGCGGGGCTCCGGCCTCGGCGAGCCGGCCGGTGGCCGCGTCGGCTCCGACGCCGACGGGGGTGGTGTAGCCGGTCCAGACGATCACGGCCGTGGTGCCGCCCGCGGCCCCGTGCAGCGCCGCCGCCATGCCCGAGGGGCCGCGATGTCCCCGGCCCGCCCGGTCGAAGTTGCCCGCGTCGATGTCCGACCCCGGCACGATCACGGCGATGTGCCGGGCCCGCCCCAGGTCCCCGTACACCTCGGCGACCTGTCCGCGTCCGCGCGGGTCGAAGGCGAGGATCCGCCGCCCGTCCCGGGCCAGCCGCTCGTACACCGTGCCGCGCACGGCCCGGGCGTTGGCCGCGTACCGGGTCTCCACCGGAGCGCCGTCGAGATTGCCGACGACGAGAGGATGCCGCTCCACCAGCCCCTGCCGCGCCTGCGGCCCGAGCCCCTCGAAGAAGGCGGCGATCTCCCGGGGTTCGGCGCTCGCCGGATCGGGCAGCGCCCGGCCCAGTGCCCGGTCGGCGTTCCACGCGGCGGTGCCGGGCGGCGGCCCGACCACCGGCTGCTGGGCGTTCCCCGATACCCATCCCGCCGTCCCCGCGACCGAGACCGCGGCGAGCACGACGGCGAGCAGCCTCCTCCTGAGCCTTCCGGACCGGCGCATCGCCGTCTCCCCTCCCTCAGCGGCCCGCCGGTGCGGGTCCGACCGGGGAGGAAGGTAGGAAGACGGCACCGGCCGGCACGTCCCACCGGAGAGCCAACCGCACTGTCGTACCGGGGTAGGGGTGGGTCGACCCGTCGGCTGCGGCAGGTCGGATTCCGGTTCGGCCGGCGGCTCTCGGGGGCGCTGGGGCCTCACCACGCCGAAGGCGTGGCCGGGTGTTCCACGACGCCGAAGGCGTAGGCGGAGGTTCCACCATGTCGAAGGCGTAGGCGGGCGTTCCACCATGTCGAAGGCGTAGGTGGCGGTTTCACCGTGTCGAAGGCGTAGGCGGGGGTCCCACCATGCCGGAGGCATAGGGGGCGCGGGGAACTGCGCGATCACCCCCCGTGGCCCGTGACCGGAGGGCGCCTCCCGCCCGGCCGGGCGCTCTCCGGGCCCGGGAACAGGGCCCGGCGACTGCGGGGCACGGCGACTGCGGGGCCCGGCGCACCGCCGCCCGGCCCGGCGCCCCCGGGACTTGGCCCCGGGGGAGAACGCGGCGTCTAAACGCCGCCGGGGCGGACCAGCCCCGACTCGTAGGCGAAGATCACCGCCTGGGCGCGGTCGCGCAGGTCCAGTTTGGCCAGGACCCGGCCGATATGGGTCTTCACCGTCTGTTCGGCGACGACGAGCCGGCTTGCGATCTCCTGGTTGGACAGTCCCCGCGCGATCAGCTCCAGTACCTCCGTCTCGCGCGGCGTCAGCGCCTTCAGCCTGAGTGAGGGGTCCCGGCGGGGCGCGGGCCGCCGGGCCGCGAAGTCGGCGATCAGCCGGCGGGTCACCGACGGCGCCAGCAGCGCCTCGCCCGCCGCGACCACCCGGACCGCGGAGATCAGGTCCGCCGGGGGCGCGTCTTTGAGGAGGAAGCCCGACGCCCCGGCGCGCAGCGCCTCGTACACATAGTCGTCCACGTCGAAGGTGGTCAGCATCAGCACCTTCGGCACATGCATCCCGCCCACCGGCGGGTCGAGAATCGCCCGGGCCGCCGCCAGACCGTCCATCTCCGGCATCCGGACGTCCATGAGGACCACATCGGGGTGGACGGAGCGGGCGACGTCCACCCCCGCCCGGCCGTCCGGGGCCTCCCCGACGACGTCGATATCGGCCTGTGCGGACAGCAGTGCCGCGAAACCCGCCCGCACCATGGCCTGGTCGTCGACGATGATCACCCGGATGGTCACGCGGTCTCCTCCGCCGTCCCGGGCGCGGTCAGCGGCAGACGCGCGGCCACCCGGAAGCCACCGTCCGGCAGCGGACCGGTGTCCAGCGTGCCGCCCGTCAACCGTACGCGCTCCCGCATGCCGACCAGCCCATGGCCCGTACCTGCTTGCTCCAGCGGCTCCGCCCGGGATTCGGCGGACCCGTTGACGACCACGACCGTCAGATCCGTGCCGTCCGACACCACCGACACCCGGGTCACCGCACCCGGCGCGTGCCGCACCACGTTCGCCAGCGCCTCCTGCACGATCCGGTACGCCGACAGATCCACCGCCTGCGGCACCTGCGCCGGGTCGACGCTCAGCGACAGCTCCGCGGGCACCCCCGCCCGTACCGTCGCCTCCACCAGCTGCTGTACCCGGGTGATCCCCGGCTGCGGCGCCAGCTCGCCCCCGGTGTCCGCGCTGCGCAGCACCGACAGCAGCCGCCGCATCTCCGTCAGGGACTCCCGGGCGCTCGCCGCGATCGTCCCGAACTCCTCGCGCGCCTGCTCCGGCAGCCCCGGGATCCGGTACGGCGCGGAGTCGGCCTGCACGGTGATCACGGACATATGGTGGGCGACCACGTCGTGCAGCTCCCGGGCGATCCGGGTCCGCTCCTCCAGCAGGGTGCGCCGGGCCCGCTCGGCCTCGCTGATGCTTTCCTGCGCGGCCAGTTTCCGCTGGGCGTCGCCGCGTTCGCGCAGTGCGCCGGTGGCCACGAGCACCACTCCGGTGAGGACGAACAGCAGCACCCAGACGCCGTCGCTGAGCTCCGAGCGCAGCAGCTCGAAGGCGAATCCGGCGATTCCGGTCGTCAGCCAGACCCCGATCAGGGCCGGGCGGGACTCCCGCAGGCCGAGGAAGGCCATCAGGATCAGATAGCCGATGACCACCGGCGGGGGCCAGGGCCACGGGCTGCCTGCGATGTCCGCTCCGATCAGGGACGCCGCCCCGATCACGTCGGCGGTGAAGACCAGCCACCAGGCCTGCAACGGCCGGGTCGGCGCCATCAGCAGCGGTGCCGTCTGGGCGACGGCCAGCGGCCAGGCCGCATCGGCCTTGAGCCCGTAGGCCGTGGTCAGCACGTTCACGGTGACCGGCAGCAGCGCGGCGACCGCGGCGGTGACCACGAGGTACGGCAGATAGCGCAGCCAACCCCGGGGGGAATCGCCGAGCAGCGGGGTGGCCGGATGGGACGGTGTCCGCAGGGCCCTGAGGACGAGCCGTGCCTGCGCGCGGGCGGTCGGCCACAACGGGCTCTGGTGGGAGGAGGGAGTCACCCTGCCAGGCTATGCAGCGCTGTGAGCAGCGGCGTCATACCCCGGGGTCCGTACGGGGTCATACCCGGGTACTACCCCGGCCCGCCGCCCGGCCTGCCCCGGCCCGCCGCCCGGCTTGCCCCGGTCCGCCGCCCGGCCTGCCCCGGTCCGGCCCCGGGGCGGGCCCCCTCCGGCCCCGGCCGCCTCGGACCGCTCACAGCTCCGCCAGCAGCTCCGTCTTCTTCGAGGTGAACTCCTCGTCCGTGACCAGGCCCGCGTCCCGCAGCTCCCCGAGGTGCCGGATCCGCTCGGCGATATCCGCCGGGTCCCGGCGGGCCGTGCTCAGCGCGAGCGCCGGTGCCGGTCCGGAGCGCTGGACCGACTCCAGTACCGCCGCGGCGAACGGCAGCGATTCGTGCACCGAGCCGCTGCGTACCCCGAAGACCACCGCCGCCGGATCCTTCGCAGCCCCGGCGGGCGGCGAAGGATCCGGGATCCGGCGCAGCAGCCGCAGATAGCCGTCGAGGCTCTCGGGTGTCCGCCACTCGACCCCGCTCAGCTCGCCCACGGCGAAACTCTGGTCGCCGGCCTTCCACTTGGCGGACGAGGCGCCGGTGCGCGACCAGCGGAAGTCCACGTACCGGCCGTCGAAGGAGGCCCGGCCGTCGTGCGCCTTGAAGGCGATGGGCGAGCCGGGCGCGGCCACCACGTACCGCGCGGCGGGCCGGGCGGCGTCCGCGGGCAGGGCGGCGCGGAGCGCGTCTCGGTAGTACACGGCGGCGTCCTCCCGGTCGGCGGGCAGCACCAGCCGGTAGGGATCGCACTCCTCCTTCAGCTGGCCCGCCGCCGCGGCCATCAGCGGATCCGCGCCGGGCCGGGGTCTGGCGTGCAGGACGATGGTCCCCCGCTTGCCCGGGGAGAGCGCCACCGACGCCAACGCCTCGTGGGGGATGCGGCGTTCGCGGAGCGCCGAGAGCAGCCTCGGCGTGCGGTGTCCCCGTTCAAAGCGGATGTGCACGGAGTCGGACGTGAACTCCCATGTGGCTTGAATTCCGGCCAGTACATCACCCATACGCCTCATCGTAGGGGTCGGGGGCGCTCGCGTCGCCCCTTCGGGAGGGAGCGGTCTCTCCGATGTTCTACGCGCGTCAGGCCGCTACTTCACCGAAAATGTCATGGCGGTGGGCCGGTGGGTGCCGGGACGGCGGATGCCCCCGACCTCGTCCGGTCCGGGGCAACCGCCGGAAACCCTCGCTTCCGGTTATGGCCGGAAATGCTCGGTGTGGCCGACGCCCGCCCCTGCCACGTCAGCTCCGCCACGGTCCGACGAGCGTCGGTGTCAGATGGTCCATATAGTGCGCGATCAGCTCGCGGATCGCCTGAACACTGTGGTCCGACCCCTCGCCCCAGAGCCGGCCCGCCACCCGCATCGCACCGCTCATCGCCGCCACCGCGAGCCGCGGCCGCGGGTCCGTGTCGACGTCGAGGCCCTCGCGCTCGCCGAGGATCCGGCTGAGGGTCTCCTCCGTCGCCAGCGACCGGCGGATGTGGACGGCCAGCAGTGCGGGCGTGGACTCGATGATCAGATAGGTCCGCAGATGGAGTTCGACCGGCACGATCTCCGCGATCACCTCCTCCACCGTGTCCCAGGCGGAGAGGGCCGCGTTCCGCATCGCCTCGAACGGGTCCTCCTCCGGTGGACGGCTCCGCAGCGATGCGAGGAAGTGGTCCTCGACGATCTCCTGTACGGCGAAGGCGACCTCCAGCTTGCTCGCGTAGTAGCGGAAGAAGGTGCGCTGGGAGACGTCCGCCGCGTCGGCGATCTCGTCGACCGTCGTCTCCTCGAAACCCTGCGTGGTGAACAGCTCCAGCGCCGCGCGTACCAGGGTGTCCCGGGTCCGCTGCTTCTTCCGTTCGCGCAGCCCGCCGGCGCCCGCCGGCCCGACCGTCACTTCATGCCCTCATTCATTGGTCGTCGATCGTCCTCGGGGCCCGACGATCGGATGGGCCCTGGGCCTGCGCCCGCCGGGGCCGGACCGAGGGAACCCCGTGGTCCCCGCGCTCTGCCCGCCCCGTACCGTCCGCACCGCCCCGGAGGCACGGCCGGCCCCGGGCTTCCAACCCCGTCTCCGTCCGGTTTCCCGGTGCCGCGGACGGGGTCAGCGTACCTGTGACCGAAGTGACAGCCTCCGAATAAAAGAATCAATTATGAATTGTCAGAGGCTGTCACTAGTCTGGCGGAATGACGAGTCAGACCACCATCCACAAGGCGCCGAAGGATCCCGAGAACGACCTTCCGGACCCGGCAGGCGGGTTGCGCGGCCACCCCTGGCTGACGCTCTTCGCCGTGGCGATCGGTGTGATGATGGTCGCCCTGGACGGCACCATCGTCGCCATCGCCAACCCCGCGATAGCCGACGATCTGGACGCCACCTTCGCCGACGTCCAGTGGATCACCAACGGCTACTTCCTGGCCCTCGCCGTGGCCCTGATCACGGCCGGCAAGCTCGGTGACCGCTTCGGCCACCGCCAGACCTTCCTCGTCGGTGTCGTCGGCTTCGCCGCTGCCTCCGCCGCGATCGGCTTCTCGGACTCCATCGCGATGCTGATCGTGTTCCGGGTCCTCCAGGGCCTGTTCGGTGCGCTGCTGATGCCGGCCGCGCTCGGACTGCTGCGCGCCACCTTCCCCGCCGAGAAGCTGAACATGGCCATCGGCATCTGGGGCATGGTCATCGGCGCCTCCACCGCCGGCGGCCCGATCGTCGGCGGTCTGCTCGTGGAGAACGTGAGCTGGCAGTCCGTCTTCTTCATCAACGTCCCGGTCGGGATCGTCGCCCTGGCCCTCGGTCTGGTGATCCTCAAGGACCACCGCGCGGAGAACGCCTCGCGCTCCTTCGACATCCCCGGTATCGCCCTGCTGTCGACCGCGATGTTCTGCCTGGTCTGGGCGCTGATCAAGGCCCCGGAGGCAGGCTGGGGCTGGGGCGGTGCCAAGACCTGGGGCTTTATCGTCGGGTCCTTCGTGCTCTTCGCGGTCTTCGCCTGGTGGGAGAACCGGGTCGCCGAGCCCCTGATCCCGATGAAGCTGTTCCGCTCGGTGCCGCTGTCCGCCGGTGTGGTCCTGATGGTGCTGATGGCCATCGCCTTCATGGGCGGACTGTTCTTCGTCACCTTCTACCTCCAGAACGTGCACGGACTCAGCCCGGTCGACGCCGGTCTCCACCTCCTGCCGCTCACCGGAATGATGATCGTCGGCTCCCCGCTGGCGGGCGCGGTGATCACCAAGACCGGCCCCCGTATCCCGCTGGCCGGCGGCATGGTGCTGACCGCGGTCGCGATGTTCGGCATGTCGACCCTGGACAAGGACACCGGCAGCGGGCTGATGTCCGTCTGGTTCGCCCTGCTGGGCCTCGGCCTCGCGCCGGTCATGGTGGGTGCCACCGAGGTCATCGTCGGCAACGCGCCGATGGAGCTGTCCGGTGTCGCGGGCGGTCTCCAGCAGGCCGCGATGCAGATCGGCGGCGCGCTCGGCACCGCCGTCCTGGGCGCCGTGATGGCCTCCAAGGTCGGCAGTGACCTGCCGGGCAACTGGGCCGACGCACAGCTCCCGCCGCTGGCCGGGCACGATCTGGACAAGGCCGCCGAGGCGGTCCAGGTCGGTGTGCCGCCGGTGGCCCCGGGCACTCCGCCGGAGCTCGCCGCCAAGATCGCGGACGTCGCCCATGAGACCTTCATCTCCGGTATGGGCCTGGCGTGCCTGGTCGCCGCCGGGGTGTCCGTGGTCGCGGTCTTCGTCGCCCTGCTGACCAAGCGCGGTGCCAATGCCGAGGCGGGCGCGGGCGTGGGCCACATCTGAGCCGTACGGCGAACCTGCGCACGGGCCCGTCCCGGCGCGCAGGCCCCGCCCAGGGAAACCTCAAGGCCCCACCGGAACCCGCGCGGTTCCGGTGGGGCCCTGCCGTATCCCGGTCCGGTCCGGTCCGGTCCGGTTCAGTTCCGGCCCGGCGGCCCGGCGGCCCGGCGGCCCGGCACCGTGCAAGGCGCCCTCCGTACGACCTCGTACGCCCCCGTACGACGACGCCTGTACGAGTCCGGTACGAGTTCCTGTACGGGCGGGCCGCCGGGCCGTCGCGCACCCGGCCGCGCTCGCCCGCCCGCCTCTTTCGCCCGTTCGGGTGAGGTCGCCGTCCGGTCCTTCCTCCCCGGTACGCCGCGGGGCCAGGGTGCGGGAATGCGGACGAAGACCCTCCTGGGCAGCCTTCCTCCGGCGCTGGCCCTGGCGCTCGCCCTCGGGCTCGCGCCCCTGCCCGCCGGTGCGGCGGCGGCCCCGGCCCTCCTCCCGGCCTGCCCGCCCGGGGCGCTCTGCCTCTGGGCCGACGAGGACTTCCGGGGCCCCCGCCGGGTCCACGAGCTGGCCGGGACCGACGTGGACTCCTGTACGGCCCTGCCGCCCGGCGCCACGGCCGCCGCCCTCGCCAATCGCACGGGCCGCCCGGTGACCACCTACCAGTCCGGCGAGTGCGCCGAGCACGGCGCCTTCGACACCTACCCCGGCAGCGGGGTCTGGGCACCCCGCTCGCCGTATCTGATCAGGGCGTTCCGGATCTGGGAACGCTGACGGCAGCCGCTCCGTCGCCGCCGGGGCCGTGCTGCTCCCCGCGCCTGCGGGGAGCAGCACCACAGCCGGCACCGGCGGTTGCCCGCAGCGGGAGGCGTTACGCGTCGCCGCCCGCCGGACCCGGATCCGCGGCCGCCACGTCCAGCAGCTGATAGCGGTCCACGGCCTGCTTCAGCACCGAGCGGTCCACCAGACCCGCCCGCGACAGCTCGGTGAGGATCGCCAGCACGATCGACGGCGCGTCGATGTGGAACCACCGGCGGGCCGCGCCCCGGGTGTCGGCGAATCCGAAGCCGTCCGCACCCAGTGAGGTGTACGCACCGGGGATCCACCGTGAGATCTGATCCGGAACCGAGCGCATCCAGTCGGAAACGGCCACGAACGGACCTTCGGCGGTGCTCAGTTTGCGCGTGACATACGGGACGCGCTGCTCCTCCTCCGGGTGGAGCAGATTGTGCTCCTCGACCGCGACGGCCTCGCGCCGCAGCTCGTTCCACGAGGTCGCGGACCAGACGTCGGCCCGTACGTCCCAGTCCTCCGCGAGCATCCGCTGCGCCTCGACCGCCCACGGGACGGCCACTCCCGACGCCAGGATCTGCGCCGGGATCCGGCCCGCGTCGCCCGCCCGGTAGCGGTGGATGCCCTTGACGATGCCCTCCACATCCACATCGGCGGGCTCCGCCGGATGCCGGATGGGCTCGTTGTAGACGGTCAGGTAGTAGAAGACGTCCTCGCCGTGCGGATGCTCCGCGTCCGCGCCGTACATCCGGCGCAGCCCGTCCTCGACGATATGGGCGATCTCGAAGCCGAAGGCGGGGTCGTACGCGACACAGCCCGGGTTGGTGGAGGCCAGCAACTGGGAGTGGCCGTCCGCGTGCTGGAGGCCCTCGCCGGTCAGAGTCGTACGTCCGGCGGTCGCACCCAGCACGAAACCGCGTGCCAGCTGATCGGCCATCTGCCAGAACTGATCACCGGTGCGCTGGAATCCGAACATGGAGTAGAAGACATAGACCGGGATCAGCGGCTCGCCATGGGTCGCGTACGACGAACCGGCCGCGATCAGCGACGCCGTACAGCCCGCCTCCGAGATGCCGTCGTGCAGCATCTGCCCGGTCGGCGACTCCTTGTACGCCAGCAGCAGTTCCCGGTCCACGGACTCGTACTGCTGCCCCAGCGGGTTGTAGATCTTGGCGCTGGGGAAGAAGGAGTCCATACCGAAGGTGCGGTACTCGTCCGGCGCGATCAGCACGAAACGGCGGCCGATCTCCTTGTCCCGCATCAGGTCCTTCAGCAGCCGTACGAACGCCATTGTGGTCGCGATGGACTGCTGCCCCGACCCCTTCTTCACCCCGGCGTACGTCTGCGCGCCCGGCAGCGCCAGCGGCTTCGACCGCACCACCCGGCTCGGTACGTAGCCGTCCAGCGAGCGGCGGCGGTCGTGCATGTACTGGATTTCCTCGGACTCCCGCCCCGGGTGGTAGTACGGCGGCAGCCCGTCCTCCAGCCGCGCGTCCGGGATCGGGATGTGCAGCCGGTCCCGGAACCGCTTGAGATCGTCGACGGTCAGCTTCTTCATCTGGTGGGTGGCGTTGCGCCCCTCGAAGTTGGGGCCCAGCGTCCAGCCCTTCACCGTCTGCGCCAGCACCACCGTCGGCTGCCCGCGGTGCTCCTCGGCCGCCTTGAACGCCGCGTACACCTTGCGGTGGTCGTGACCGCCTCGCCCCAGATGCAGGATCTGCTCGTCGGACATGTTCGCGACCATCGCGCGCAGCCGCTGGTCACCGCCGAAGAAGTGGTCCCGGATATACGCGCCGGTCTCCGTCGCGTACGTCTGGAACTGTCCGTCCGGCGTGGTGTTCAACTTGTTGACCAGCAGACCGTCCCGGTCCTGTGCCAGCAGCGGATCCCAGGAGCGGTCCCAGATCAGTTTGATCACGTTCCAGCCGGCGCCCCGGAACTGCGATTCCAGCTCCTGGATGATCTTGCCGTTGCCCCGCACCGGGCCGTCCAGCCGCTGGAGGTTGCAGTTCACCACGAAGGTGAGGTTGTCCAGGCCCTCGCGGGCCGCGATGGAGAGCTGGCCGAGCGACTCGGGCTCGTCCATCTCGCCGTCCCCGAGGAAGGCCCAGACCCGGGAGCGGGAGGTGTCCGCGATGCCCCGGGCGTGCAGATAGCGGTTCATCCGCGCCTGGTAGATCGCGCTGATCGGACCGAGGCCCATCGACACCGTCGGGAACTCCCAGAAGTCCGGCATCAGCCGCGGGTGCGGATAGCTGGACAGCCCGTTCGGCGCCTTCGACTTCTCCTGCCGGAAGGCGTCGAGCTGGGTCTCGGAGAGCCGGTCCAGCAGGAACGCCCGCGCGTAGATGCCCGGCGAAGCGTGCCCCTGGAAGAAGATCTGGTCCCCGCCGTCGCCCGCGTCCTTGCCCCGGAAGAAGTGGTTGAAGCCCACGTCGTAGAGGGAGGCGGAGGAGGCGAACGTGGCGATGTGCCCCCCGACGCCGATTCCCGGGCGCTGGGCCCGGGAGACCATCACCGCGGCGTTCCAGCGCGTCGCGTTGAGGACCTTCCGCTCGATCTCCTCGTTGCCGGGGAAGAACGGTTCGTCCTTGGTGGCGATGGTGTTGACGTAGTCGGTGCTCCGCATCTCCGGGACGGCCACCCGGCGCTCACGGGCCCGCTCGATGAGCCGCAGCATCAGATAGCGGGCCCGTTCCCGGCCCCGTTCGTCGACGGCCGCGTCCAGTGAGTCCAGCCACTCCTTCGTCTCCTCCGGATCGAAGTCCGGGACCTGGCTGGGAAGGCCGCCAATGATGATCGGATTGCGATCTGATCCGGAAGCCACGCTGTTCCTTCGCTCTCGGAGGGTCGACGGTCCGGGCCCCGCGGGGATCCCGGACCCCGGGGGGTCCCGGAGAATCCGGGCGTACTGGCGGTGCCGTCCGTACCGCGGGAGCCGGCCGGGACGGTCACGGGCCGTAACCGGCCGCGCCGGGCACACGACACCGCCTCCCATCGTGTACCTCGGCGCGGGAAACGTCATCTCTACCGAAAGGTAACCAAGGGGGCCGGATCCGGGTGCCGGGATGCTGTTTATTACGGGTAATCCGGGTATTCCGGCGTGCGCCGGGGGGCCCGCGGCTCCCGGCGCACGCCGTTCGGGTGGCTGGGGCAGAGGGCCGTCGGGAGCCGGGAGGGAATGCGACGTATGCTGCAAAGGCGGCCGAATGCTCCGGAACGCGTCGTGGCGGCCCGTCGCACGTGTCGGGAGTTGCGTCGAGACGGGCGCAAACGTCACCGTTTCGGCGGTCTGCACGGCCGGGTACTTGCGCGATCCGTCCCGCCCGTGTGGACTACGGCCAACGCCGCGTGCGCGCGGCAGCAGCATCTACCGAACATGATCAGGAGGCAAGCCGTGAGCGCGACCGCGGACCACGCGGAGGAGCGGACCAACCCGGCAGCGAGGCTGGGGTTCGAGCCCGGACAGGTGGTCCAGGAGATCGGCTTCGACGACGACGCCGACCAGGATCTCCGTGAAGGCATCGAGTCCGTCATCGGCCAGGAGCTGGTGGACGAGGATTACGACGATGTCGCAGACGTCGTCGTCCTCTGGTTCAGGGACGAAGACGCCGATCTGACGGACGTCCTGGTGGACTCCATCGGCCTGCTCGACGAGGGCGGGCTGATCTGGCTGCTCACCCCGAAGACGGGGCGGGACGGCTATGTGGAGCCCAGCGACATCAACGACGCCGCTCAGACGGCCGGACTGTCGCAGACCAAGAGCATCAGCGTCGCCAAGGACTGGGTCGGCACCAAGCTGATCGCCCCCAAGCGCTGACCGGCGCGGCGTCTGCGCCGCACCGCTCGCCGCCGCCCGTGTCCCGCACGACCGCCCAGCCGGGCGGCCGTGCGCCCCGGACGGCGTACCGGACCCCCTCGGGCCTTGCCCGAGGGGGTCCGCCGCATTCCGGGGCCCTGGGGTACCCCCGCCGCGCCCGAGCGGTCCGGGGGAGCCACGAGGTCCCGGGGAGCCGTGGGGGCCGGGAGCCACAGGGGGGCGGGGGAGCCGCCGGGCCCGGGGGAGCCGGGCCCGCCACCCCGGCCCGATACCGCTCCGCGGACACGCCCTAGGCTGGAGTCGGCCCCGCCCCGGCCGCCGTGCCGGGTACGGGCCCGCCCAGGGCCGTCCCGGACACCGGGAGCGGCGCCCCGGGCCGTATCCGAACGGCAGCGGCGGAAGGAACCCACGCGTCATGGCCATCGAGGTCGGCACCCAGGCCCCCGAATTCACCCTCAAGGACAACCACGGCCGTACGGTGCGGCTCGCCGACTACCGCGGTGAGAAGAACGTGGTCCTCCTCTTCTACCCGTTCGCCTTCACCGGCGTCTGCACCGGCGAGCTGTGCGCGCTCCGCGACGAGCTGCCCCGGTTCGTCAACGACACCACCCAGCTCCTCGCCGTCTCCAACGACTCCATCCACACCCTGCGGGTCTTCGCCGAGCAGGAGGGCCTCGAATACCCGCTGCTCTCCGACTTCTGGCCGCACGGCGATGTGTCCCGCGCCTACGGCGTCTTCGACGAGGAGAAGGGCTGTGCGGTCCGCGGCACCTTCGTCATCGACAAGGAGGGCACCGTCCGCTGGAGCGTGGAGAACGCCCTGCCGGACGCCCGGGACCTGAACGACTACATCAAGGCCCTTGAGGCACTGTGACGAACGGGCAAAACCTGATGTAACAACCGGGACGGATCGGACGGCCGACCGTCCCGGAACCTGTTTCGCGGGGGAACCGGTCATTAGGATCCCCTTGTTGATCCGACACGCGACGCACTACGGGGGCGCTGCCCCTGATCACTTATGGAGGGACTCGTGGGAGTCAGCCTCAGCAAGGGCGGCAACGTCTCGCTGACCAAGGCCGCGCCCGGACTGACCGCTGTGACGGTCGGTCTCGGCTGGGACATCCGTACCACCACCGGCGCGGACTTCGACCTGGACGCCAGCGCCCTGCTGACCAATGCCGAGGGCAAGGTCGCCGGCGACGGGAACTTCGTCTTCTTCAACAATCTCAAGAGCCCCGACGGTTCCGTCGAACACACCGGTGACAACCTCACCGGCGAGGGCGAGGGCGACGACGAGCAGATCAAGGTCAACCTCGCGGGCGTACCCGCCGATGTCGACAAGATCGTCTTCCCGGTGTCGATCTACGACGCCGAGAGCCGCCAGCAGTCCTTCGGCCAGGTCCGCAACGCGTTCATCCGCGTCGTCAACCAGGCCGACAACAACGAGCTGGCGCGTTACGACCTCACCGAGGACGCCTCGACGGAGACCGCCATGGTCTTCGGCGAGCTGTACCGCCACGGCGCCGAGTGGAAGTTCCGTGCCATCGGCCAGGGGTACGCCTCCGGTCTGCGCGGGATCGCCCAGGACTTCGGCGTGAACGTCTGACCGCAGCTCCGCACCGTCCGGCGCCGCACCCTCCGCGTGCGGCGCCGGACGTCCTCTCGCGGCCGGTCGCGTTGCGGTCGCGACTTCGGGGGGCATGCATGCGGGGCAGGGGCATGCAGGGCCGACATACGTCTTCTGGGGAGGACAAGATCATGGGCGTCACACTCGCCAAGGGAGGCAATGTCTCCCTCTCCAAGGCCGCACCGAATCTGACCCAGGTGCTCATCGGGCTCGGCTGGGACGCGCGTTCCACCACCGGGGCCGATTTCGACCTCGACGCCAGCGCGCTGATGTGCAACAGCGGCCGGGTGATGGGGGACGACTACTTCATCTTCTACAACAACCTCAGGAGCCCCGACGGTTCCGTCGAGCACACCGGTGACAATCTCACGGGCGAGGGCGACGGTGACGACGAATCACTGATCGTGGACCTCAGCCAGGTGCCGCCCGCCGTCGACAAGATCGTCTTTCCGGTCTCCATCCATGACGCGGATCACCGGGGTCAGACGTTCGGCCAGGTCAGCAATGCCTTTATCCGGGTGGTCAATCAGGCCGACGGTCAGGAACTCGCGCGGTACGACCTCAGCGAGGACGCCTCCACCGAAACTGCGATGATCTTCGGCGAGTTGTACCGCTACGGCGCCGAGTGGAAGTTCCGTGCAGTCGGCCAGGGGTACGCATCGGGCCTGCGGGGCATCGCTCTAGACTTCGGGGTCAATGTTTCGTAAAGCCGCGCACGGGGCGGGGCGGAATGTCAACTCGCCCTGGCTGTGCGGGGAGAACCCTCCCACGGGCTGCCCGGGGGGCTTCGGGGGACCCCCACTTAACACGATTGGGTAGCAGTGGTTCTGAAAACGTTCGGCTGGTCGTTCGCGGTAACCGCGCTCGGCCTGGCCGCAGCGGTTCTCTACGACGGATGGACCGCCTTCGGTCTGGTGGCGATCCTCTGCATCCTGGAGATCTCGCTCTCGTTCGACAACGCGGTGGTCAACGCCGGAATTCTGAAGAAGATGAACGCCTTCTGGCAGCGCATCTTCCTCACCATCGGCATTCTCATCGCCGTCTTCGGTATGCGGCTCGTCTTCCCGGTCGTGATCGTCGCCGTCTCGGCCAGTCTCGGCCCCGTCGAGGCCGTCGAACTGGCCTTCAACGACAAGGAGAAGTACGAGCAGCTGGTCACGGACGCCCATGCGTCCATCGCCGCCTTCGGTGGCATGTTCCTGCTGATGATCTTCCTGGACTTCATCTTCGAGGACCGGGACATCAAGTGGCTCGGCCGGCTGGAGCGCCCGCTGGCCAAGCTCGGCAAGGTCGACATGCTGTCGGTCTGTATCTCGTTGATCGTGCTGCTGGTCAGCGCGGTTTTCCTGGCCCCCGAGGCGCACACCCACAGCGGACCGCAGGACAAGACCGAGACCGTACTGCTCTCCGGTATCGCCGGTCTGATCACCTACCTCGTCGTCGGCGGTCTCTCCGGCTACTTCGAGAACAAACTCGAAGAGCAGGAGGAGCGCGAGCACGAGGCGGAGGAGGCCGCCCGCAAGAGCGGCAAGCGGGTCACGGCCCTCCAGGTCGGCGGCAAGGCCGCCTTCTTCATGTTCCTCTATCTGGAGGTCCTCGACGCCTCGTTCTCCTTCGACGGGGTCATCGGCGCCTTCGCCATCACCAACGACATCGTGCTGATGGCCATCGGGCTGGGCGTCGGTGCCATGTACGTCCGTTCGCTGACGGTCTACCTGGTCCGCCAGGGCACCCTCGACGACTACGTCTACCTGGAGCACGGCGCGCACTACGCCATCGGCGCGCTCGCCACCATCCTGCTGATCACCATCCGTTTCGAGATCAACGAGATCATCACCGGTCTCATCGGTGTGGTGCTGATCGGCTGGTCCTTCTGGTCCTCCGTCCAGCGCAACAGGCGGCTGGCCGCCGAGGACGAAAAGGCCCGGCCACACTCCGAAGCCGGGGTGTGACGGCCGGAGTATTGCGGAACGCTCTCTGCGGGGCGGCCCCGGGGCTCGGGTCCCGGGGCCGCCCCGCGCAGCGCCCGCCAGGGGGCGGCGGCCGGCGCGCAGAGCGGGGACGAAGGGTTCATCGGACGGTTCGTGGGCGAGGGGCCCACCGACACACCACTGGGGGTGGCGACACATGGCCTTCTGGGACGGTCTCCTGCGGGGCCGGTCGGACCAGTTCGACCTGGGCACCGCGGCGGCGAACGCGATAGCCCTGACCAAACGGCGACCCTCGGTCTCCCTGACCGAACAGGGCGCGGCCACCGGCCATCTGCGGGTCAACCTGTCCTGGCGGATGCGGACCTCGGACATCGATGGCCGCTCCCGGCAGAGCGGACAGCTCTTCCGGCATCCCTTCAAACTCTTCCAGCCCGAGGTGGTCCAGGCCCATACCCAGGGCATGGTCAACGTCGACCTGGACCTCGGCTGTCTGTACGAACTCGCCGACGGCACCAAGGGCGTGGTCCAGCCGCTCGGCGGCTTCCTCGGCTCCACCAACGAGCCGCCGTACGTCAAGGGCAGCGGCGACGACCGGTTCGGCTCCGGCTCCGGCGAGACGATCTACGTCAATCTGGACCATCATGCGGAGATCAAGCGACTGCTCTTCTTCGTCTACATCTACGACCAGACCCCGGCCTTCGACCGTACGCACGCCATCGTCACCCTCTACCCCAGCAGCGGCCCCCGGGTCATCGTCGAACTCGACGAACGGGCACCGCAGGCCCGCTCCTGCGCCGTGTTCAGCATGGAGAACGTCAAGGGCCAGATGATCGTCCGCCGCGAGGTGAAGTTCGTCTACGGCTTCCAGGCAGAGCTCGACCGGCTGTACGGATGGGGTCTCCAATGGGGTCGCGGCTACAAGACCAAGGCATAGAACCGGGACCGGGCCGTCACCGTGGAGTCCCGCCCGGCCCGCGAGGCCCGGTACGCACACTCTCCCGCCGTGCCCTCGGGGCACGGCGGGGGCCTCCCCGGGTGGTGGCCCGGGGGGAGTGCCGCGACCCGGCCGCAGGGCCGGGGGAGCCGCCGGCCCCGCCCGTCCGGCGGAAGACCGTGCCGGTCGCCCGGACCGTCACCGGAAGCGGGGGCCGCGGCCCCCGTGGACCCTGCGCACGGGACACCGCAGCGACCGGTGCCGGGGCCCGGTGCCGGGCGCCCTCCGCCGGTCCGGGCCGCCACGGGCCGTACAACTCCCCGGCGCGGCCGCCCGGCCGCCCCGCCCGGCTCCCCTCAGACCCGGAGGAACTGCGGACCCATCGGCGGCATCCGCAACTCCTGCCCGCCGGGGACGCCGGGGGTACGGGCCGGAACCCGGTGGGCGGGGGCGGGCCTCGCGGCCGGCGGTCCGGCCGGGGGCGGCGGTGCCTGCGGAACCGCCGGCCGGGCGATGGTCCCCGGCTCCGGCCCCGGTGCGGCGGCGGCCGGCTCGGATTCGTCCACCGAGATCCCGAAGGCCGTGGCCAGCCCCACCAGACCGGTCGGGTACCCCTGGGCCACGGCCCGGAACTTCCAGGAGTCGCCGCGCCGGTACAGCTCACCGCAGATGATCGCGTTCTCCGCGCCGGTCTCCGGCATCACGTCGAACACCGCGAGCGGCTCCGCACCCGCGTCCGCGGTCGAAGCGTCGTACAGCGCGATCCGCAGATCGGTCACCAGCCGGAAGGTGTCGCCGTCCGAGGAGGCGGCCAGCACGATCTGGTCGACCGAGCCGTCCAGCGCGGCGAGATCCGCCTCGACGGTGTCCGTCAGATGCTCCCCGACCCGCTTCTTCGACAGCCGGCGCACCAGGCCGGAAGGGTGCCGTGGCTGGTTGTAGAAGACGAAGTCCTCGTCGGTCCTGACCCGGGCGTCCGCCCCCAGCAGCAGCGCGGACGCGTCCACATCGGGCACCCCCGTCCCCGGGGTCCACCGCAGCACCGCCCGTACGGCCGGGGCGTCCAGAGCACAGTTCGAGCCCTTCACCATCGCGTGCGTCATGCCCGCCATCCTGCCTCCCCCGGGGCCGGGCGGACAATGCGGGCCCCCGGCCGGACCGCCCATACCGGGGCCCTTCCACGGACCGGTACGGCTCCCGGAGGAGGCGCTTCCACCGCGGCCGGAAGGGCCTCCGGGGCGGCCGGAAGGGCCTTCGGACGGCAGGCGTCCGTCCCGCCCGGGTGCCGCGCCGGACGGAACGGACGACCACTCCGCGTTACCCCGCGTTCACCGGGTCGGGGAACCGCCGTCACCCTTTCGTACGTACTATTACCGGCCACGTCGTTCCGGCGGGCCGCCATCCAGTACGGGGGACTTTGATGCGTCATTTCGGACAGCTCTCGCCTGCCGTCCGGCAGCGCCTGTTCCACCGTGAACCGGCCGAATTCACCGCGGCTTCCCCTGCCGGGATCCTCGCCGCCGCCCTCGGGGCCACCCTCTACAGCCCGGCCACCCGCCCCCGCCTCGCCGACGATGTCCTCAAGCAGGTCGCGGCCGGTGTCGTCTCGATGGTCGTCTGCCTGGAAGACTCCATCGACGACGCGGAGGTGCCCGCGGCCGAGGAGAACCTCGTCCGGCAGTTCGCCGATCTCGACGCCCGGGCCGCGGCCGGCGCGGAACCACCCCTGCTGTTCATCCGCGTCCGGGAGCCCTCGCAGATCCCCGATCTGGCTCGACGGTTCGGAGAATCCATTCGCCTGGTGTCCGGATTCGTACTGCCGAAGTTCACCGAGGAGCGCGGCACCCCCTTTCTGGAGGCCCTCACCGCCGCCGAGGCGGCGAGCGGCCACCGGCTGTTCGCCATGCCCGTCCTGGAGTCCCCGGAGCTGCTCCATCTGGAGACCCGCCGCCGGACCCTCGGCGGAATAGCCGCCACCGTCGACAAATACCGCGACCGGGTGCTCGCCCTGCGGCTCGGGGTCACCGACTTCTGCTCCGCGTACGGACTGCGCCGCTCGCCCGATATGACCGCCTACGACGTCCAGATCGTGGCGGCCGTGATCGCGGACGTCGTCAATGTCCTCGGCCGCGCCGACGGCACCGGCTACACCGTCACCGGCCCCGTCTGGGAGTACTTCCGCCTCCAGGAGCGGATGTTCAAACCCCAGCTCCGGCGCAGCCCCTTCATGGAGGGCCGCGCCGACGAACTGCGCACCGCCCTGATCGAGCACGACCTCGACGGACTGCTCAGGGAGATCGAACTGGACCGCGCCAACGGACTCATGGGCAAGACGTGCATCCACCCCTCGCACGTTCTGCCCGTGCACGCACTCTCCGTGGTCAGCCACGAAGAATTCAGCGATGCCCAGGACATCCTCCGCCCGGAGCGCGGCGGCGGAGGGGTGATGCGCTCCGCGTACACGAACAAGATGAACGAGGTGAAGCCGCACCGGGCCTGGGCCGAGCGGACCCTGCTGCGGGCCGCCGCCTTCGGTGTGGCCCGCGAGGACGTCGGCTTCGTGGAGCTGCTCACGGCCGGGCACTCCGCTTCATGACCGGTCCCGGGGCGCCGCGCACCGGCGGGGACGCGGCGAGCAGACCAGATAAGTCGAATAGGACGAACATACCGGGCATGGCGGGTACGGCACACAGGGCCAAGGCGGCGGAGAACGCGGTGACGGAGGGATCGGACGCGATGGTGTGGTCGGGACGATGGGTCGCCGAGCGGCTCGGCGTCGGGCTCGACGGGGACGAGGAGCTGCGTTCCCTGCTCGGACTGGCGCTGCGCCGCAACCCGAAGCGGGCCCATCTGCTCGTCTCCAACGTGCTCGGCAAGCACGTCCCCCAGTCACCGGCCCTGGTGTACGGGTCCGGGCACGGCCTGGGCGCCCGGGTCCGGGCGCTGCTCGGCGACGAGGAGGCCGCGAAGGCGGTCGTCCTCGGCTATGCGGAGACCGCCACCGGGCTCGGCCACGCGGTCGCGGACGGCCTGGGCCTCGCCCCCTATCTGCACTCCACCCGCCGTCCGGTGCCGGGTGTCGCGGCCGCCGGAGGCTTCGAGGAGTCCCACTCCCACCACACATCCCATCTGCTGCTGCCGGAGAACCCGGAGCTGCTGGCCGGGGCCGGTCCGCTGGTCCTGGTCGACGACGAGTTCTCGACCGGCAACACCGTCCTCAACACGGTCCGCGCTCTGCACGAGCGCTATCCGCGCGACCGCTATGTCATCGTCGCCCTGGTGGATATGCGCGCCCCGGCCGACCGGGAGCGGCTCACCGCCTTCGCGGCGGGGCTCGGCGCCCGCGTCGACCTGATCGCCCTCGCCTCGGGCACGGTCACCCTCCCCGAGGGTGTCCTGGAGAAGGGCCGGGCCCTGGTGGAGCGTTGGTCGGCGCCGGACGGCACCGCGCCCGGACCGGACGGCACCGCGCCCGGGGCCGTGCGCCGGGTGGAGCTGCCCTGGCCGGACGGCCTCCCGGACGGCGGCCGGCACGGCTTCCTCCCGGCCCACCGCCGGACCCTGGAATCGGCTCTGCCCCGACTGGCCGAGGCTCTGACGGACGCGCTGGCCGCGGTGGTACGGGATCCCGGTGCCCCCGCGGCCGTACCGGACTCCGCCGCCCCTGCTGCGGCCCCGGCCCCCGGTGTCCCTGTGGTGGTAGGGGATCCGGGTGTCCCCGCGGCCGTACCGGACTCCGCCGCCCCCGCTGCGGCCCCGGCCCCCGGCCGCACCCGGCGCCGTGTGCTCGTCCTCGGCTTCGAGGAGCTGATGTACGCGCCCCTGCGCCTGGCCACCGCCCTGGAGAGCGCCCTCGACGCCGAGGTGCGCTATTCGACGACCACCCGGTCACCCGTACTCGCCGTCGACGACCCGGGCTATGCCATCCGCACCCGGATCACCTTCCCCGCCCACGACGACCCGGCCGACGGCCCCGGCGACCGCTACGCCTACAACGTCGCGGGCGGCGGCTTCGACGCGGTCGTCGCCGTCGTCGACTCGGTCGCCGACACACCCGCGCTGCACGCCCCCGACGGGCTGCTCGCCGCGCTCGCCGCGCACACCCCGCACGTACTGCTCGCCGTGGTCCCCAGCCATCTCCCCGTACCCCCGGCCGTCCAGGAAAGGGCATCCATGCTCGCCGAGCCGCTCCGCGGCCCCGCCTTCTCGTCCTATGCGCCCGACGACGTCGGCTGGCTGCTCCAGGACCTGTCGGACACCCGGCTCGAAGCCCCCGTCGAGGAGCGCGAGGAGGCCATCCAGAACGGCGGCGCCCACTACGCCGAATCGCTGCCGGTCGAGTACCAGCCCAGCGCCGACTACCAGCGGCTCTTCCAGCGGGCCCTGGACGAATCCGCCGTCCGGATCGCCCGTGCGGTCGGCACCGTCACCGAGACCGTGCTCGCCGAACGCTCACCGCGGCCCGTCCTGGTCTCCCTGGCCAGGGCCGGCACCCCGGTCGGCATCCTGATGCGCCGCTGGGCCCGGCAGCGCCACGGCCTCGACCTGCCGCACTACGCCGTCTCCATCGTCCGGGGCCGGGGCATCGACGCCAACGCGCTGCGCTGGCTGCGCGACCACCACGACCCGGCGGACGTCGTCTTCGTCGACGGCTGGACCGGGAAGGGCGCGATCACCCGCGAGCTGGCCGCCGCCATCGGGGAGTCCGAGGGCTTCGACCCGCGGATCGCGGTCCTCGCCGACCCGGGGAGCTGTGTCGCCACCTACGGCACCCGCGAGGACTTCCTCATCCCCTCCGCCTGCCTCAACTCCACCGTCTCCGGACTGATATCGCGGACCGTCCTGCGGGCCGATCTGGTCGGCCCGGACGGCTACCACGGCGCCAAGTACTACCGGGAACTGCTCGGCTCCGACGTCTCCACCCACTTCGTCGACACCGTCGCCGCCCGTTTCGACGAGGTCGCCGCCGCCGTCGCCATCGAGGTCAAGGAGCTGCTGTCGAGCGACCGCACCCCCACCTGGGAGGGCTGGGCCGCCGTCGAGCGGATCAGCGAGGAGTACGGCATCCACGACGTCAACCTGGTGAAACCGGGGGTCGGCGAGACGACCCGGGTGCTGCTGCGCCGCGTCCCGTGGAAGATCCTCGCCCGCGCCGGAGCCGGACCCGACCTCGACCATGTGCGGCTCCTGGCGGAACAGCGGGGTGTGCCCGTCGAGGAGGTCGACCGGCTGCCGTACACCTGTGTGGGGCTGATCCACCCCCGCTACACCCGAGGCGCCACCGGCGCCGACGGCAAGGCGGTGACCGCCCCGTGACCGGCGCACCCGCCGCCAGGCTGGTCGCCAGCGACCTCGACCGCACGCTGATCTACTCGGCCCCCGCCCTCCAGCTCACCGGCCCCGACGCGCTCGCGCCCCGGCTGCTGTGCGTCGAGGTCTACCGGGCCGGACCGCTGTCGTACGTCACCGAGACCGCGGCCGGGCTGCTGGCGCGGGTCGCCGCCGAGACGGTGTTCGTGCCCACCACCACCCGCACCCGCGAGCAGTACGGACGGATCAGGCTGCCCGGCCCGCCGGCGGCCTACGCGGTCTGTGCCAACGGCGGGCACATCCTCGTCGACGGTGTCTCCGACCCCGCGTGGCAGCGGGCCGT
Source organism: Streptomyces sp. NPDC094448 (assembly GCF_044763775.1). Classification (NCBI taxonomy): domain Bacteria; kingdom Bacillati; phylum Actinomycetota; class Actinomycetes; order Kitasatosporales; family Streptomycetaceae; genus Streptomyces; species Streptomyces sp. NPDC094448. Next base: position 218,445 of record NZ_JBIWGU010000010.1, read on the forward strand.
CGCCGCCCGCCTGGACGGCGAATGCGCCCCGCTGGCCGAGGTCCGGGCCCATCTGCTGGCCGCCGCCGACCCCGCGTGGGTGCTGAAGGAGCGGGTGGCCGAGGATCTGTTCGCCTATCTCGTCGTCGACCGGGCGCAGCTGCCCGAGGGCTGGGCCAAGGAGCTGGCGGACTGGGCCGAGCCCCGGGGCTGGTCCGTGTCCCTCCAGGGCCGGAAGATCTACGCCGTACCGAAGCCGCTGACCAAGAGCGCGGCGGTACGGGAGGTGGCCCGGCGGGCGGGCACCGGCGAGATCCTCGCGGCCGGGGACTCTCTGCTGGACGCGGATCTGCTGCTGGCGGCGGACCGGGCATGGCGGCCGGGGCACGGCGAGCTGGCGGCGGCGGGCTGGTCGGGACCGCGGGTCACGGCACTGGCGGAGACCGGGGTTGTGGCGGGCGAGGAGATCCTGCGCAGGTTCCTGGCGCCGTAGCGCCGGGCGGCCAGCGGAGAAGGGGCCGTCCCCCCGAGGGACGACCCCTTCTCCGTATACCGCTGCGTACTCCCGATACCGCCGCGTACTCCCGCTCAGTCCGTTCCGGTCTGCGGCCGTCTTCCGCTGGCTCCGTCCGCCCGGGTCCGGTGGCGGTCGCCTGCTTCCTCAGGCCCGGCGGCGGCTGCCCGACCCCGACTTCAGCAGCCGGACCACGAAGAACCCCACGACCGCGAGGACGGCACCGGCCAGGACGAGCTTGGAGTAGGTGGAGACGTACCCCGTCACGGACTCCCAGTTCTCGCCGAGCAGATACCCGGCCATGACGAAGACGGTGTTCCAGATCGCGCTGCCGAGCGTCGTGAGCCCCAGGAACAGGGGGAGCGACATCCGCTCCACCCCGGCGGGGACGGATATCAGCGAACGGAAGATCGGGATCATGCGCCCGAAGAAGACCGCCTTCGGGCCGTGCTTGATGAACCAGGCCTCCGTCTTCTCGATATCGGAGACCTTCAGCAGCGGAAGCTTGGACGCGATGGCCACCGTACGGTCGCGGCCGAGCGCCGCCCCTACCCCGTACAGCGCCCACGCGCCGACGACCGAACCGATCGTGGTCCAGATCAGTGCGGCGACGAGGTTCATCTGACCCGTGCTGGACGCGAAGCCGGCGAGCGGAAGAATCACTTCACTGGGGAGCGGTGGAAAGAGGTTCTCCAGGGCGATGGCGATGCCAGCACCCGGTGCGCCGAGGGTGTCCATGAGGCTGTTGATCCAGCCCGGAGCACTGCTCTCGATCGGCGCGGCGGCGGTCACGATCATGGGGTCCATGTATCAAAGGTAATGAATGCCGGCTGAAGAAAGTCTGAAGCCCCCCACAGACTGACCTGCGGTTTACCGCAGTGTGCCGGCGGGGTCACGCTGGCTAGGGTGAAGAGCCGGAAGCGGGGCGGGGCCAGGGCCGGGAGGGATCCGGGCAAGCTGTGACGGATCCGACAGATCTGTGGGACGCGAGGGGCGGAGGGGGCGTGGCGGATACGGGGGAGCCGGAAACGGCCGGAAGCACGGGGACCGCTGAAGGAGCCGAAGGCACGGGCGGCACTGGACGCACAGGGACCCCTGAAGGCACGGGCGGCAGTGGAAGCGCTGCAGCGGCAGAGGGACCCGTTCCTGCCTCCGTACGCTCCGGCACCTTCCTCCCGGACCCCGGCACCTTCTTCCGGGACCCCGGCACCGCCCTCCGGGGCCCCGGGGCCTCCCTCCGGCGGCTCGCGGTCCGTGGAGGGCGGGCCGTCGCAGGCCTCGCGATCGGGGCGCTGACCGCCCTGGCGGGCCTGCTCGCCGCCGTACCGGCCGGACTGGCGCTCCTGACGGTCCTTGCCCTGCCGGGGGCCCGCCGGGCCGTCCTGCGCCCGCTGACCGCCGTCGGCGCCGGGATGGCCGGTGCCGAGCTGCGCAGGCTGGAGACGTTCTACGGAATCCTGCCGCCGGCCGGCTACCCGCCGGCGGACGCGCTCCGCTACACCCTGTACCGCATCCCACTCGGCCTCCTCGGCGGAATGGTCCTGGGGCTGATGGCGACCGGACTGTTCTGGTTCCTGGTCGGGCTGGTCGGCTGGTTCGTGATCCTCGTGGACTATCCGCTGGAGGCGATCGGAACCGGGCTCCTCGGGGCGTTCCTGCTGGTCCTCACCGCCCAGGGCGTCTACGGCACGGTTCTGCTGGAGGCCGGACTCGTCCGCCGGGTGCTCGGCCCCGGACCGCACGAGGCCCTGCGGCGCCGGATCGACGAGCTTGCCACCAGCCGCTCCGAGGTCGTCGACGCCGTCGACGAGGAGCGGCGCCGGATCGAACGCGATCTCCACGACGGTGTCCAGCAGCAGCTCGTCGCCCTCGGGATCCTGCTGGGCCGGGCCCGCCGCAGCACCGACCCCGAACGCGCCGGGCGCCTCCTCCTCCAGGCCCAGGAGGAGAACCGGCGGGCGCTGGCCGAACTGCGGGAGGTCGCGTGGCGGGTCCACCCGGCGGTACTCGACGAAGCCGGGCTGTCCGTGGCGCTGGAGAGTGTCGCCGAGCGCAGCCCGCTCCCCGTCGACCTCGGTTACGACGACGGGGGCCGGCCGCCCGCACGCCGCGCCGCGACAGTGGTGTACTTCGTCGTCTCGGAAGCCGTGACGAATGTCGTGAAGCACGCGGACGCCACCCGGATCCGCGTCCGGGTCCACCGGGACCGGGATCGGAACGGGGCCGGGGGCGTGGGCATGCTCGGGCTGGTCGTCGAGGACGACGGCCGCGGCGGCGCCGACCCGGGCGGCGGCGGACTCACCGGGCTGGCGCGCCGGGTCGCCGCTCTCGACGGCCGGTTCGCGGTGCACAGCCCGCCCGGCGGACCCACAACCATCACCGCGGAGCTGCCGTGCGCATAGTCGTCGCCGAGGATTCGACCCTGCTGCGGGAGGGACTCGTCCGGCTGCTGGCCGAGGAGGGCCACGAGGTCGTCGCGGCCGTCGGCGACGGCGAGGCGCTGCTCGCCGCGGTCGAGGCAGGGGAGCCCGATGTGGTCGTCGCGGACATCCGGATGCCCCCGACGCACACCGACGAGGGGCTGAGGGCTGCGCTGGAGATCCGGCGCCGCAGGCCCGAGGTGGGGGTGCTGGTGCTCTCGCAGTACGTGGAGCGGAGATACGCCAACGAGCTGCTGAGCGGGGAGTCCCGGGGCGTCGGCTATCTGCTGAAGGACCGGGTCGTCGAGATCGAGGAGTTCCTCGACGCACTGGACCGGGTGGGGCGCGGCCGGGCCGCCTTCGACCCGGAGGTCGTCCGGCGGCTGATGGCCCGCAGCACCAGGACGGACCCGCTGGCCCGGCTGACGCCCAGGGAGCGGGAGGTCCTGGCGGAAATGGCCCAAGGACACGCCAACCGCGCCATCGCCGAACGGTTGTACGTATCCCAGAGCGCGGTCGAGAAGCACATCAACGCGATCTTCGACAAGCTGGAGCTGACCCGGACGGCCGGCTATTCGCGCCGGGTCATGGCGGTCCTGCGCTATCTCGGCACCTGAGGGCGGGCCCGGACGCCGGCCTTCGCACCCCGCACGGGGGCAGGCCCCGGGACGGGATCAGCCGCAGCAGCCGCCCCCGCAGCAGCCCCCGCCGCCGGAGGCTGCGGCGCGCGGCGCCCCCGTAGCCGTACCGCCGACGGCGACCGCGGAGAGCAGCTTCACCGTGTCGTCGTGCCCGTCGGGGCAGCTCGCGGGCTCGCCGGAACGGGCCATCGGCCGGTCGATCTCGAAGGTGTCGTCACAGGTGCGGCAGCGGAACTCGTATCGGGGCATGCGCCAAGGTTAAGGGCTGTCCTGTTACGCGCCGGCCCCGGAATCGTGGGCCCCGGTGGAAACCGCCGATCCACGGGCCCGCGCGGCCCTGGCCTCGTCCTCGGCCTCCTGGGGATGGCGCGCCTTCCAGTACGGGTTGTCGTGCGGCAGCGTCGAGCTGACCCGCCCGTACATGCCGAAGAACATCAGCAGCAGCCCGACCACAAAGCTGAACAGCACGTTCTGAATCTTGAACGCGAAGGGGTTGAAGCTGGTGTCCAGCAGGGCGAGATTGATGAAGCCGCTGGCGATGAAGAGGATGCCGAGGACCATATTGAGGGTCGAGGCGAAGTTGCCGCCCTTGAGCATCCCGAAGAGCAGCAGCGCGCCCACGCAGATCGACAGCACGCTCAGGGCGCCGTTGGTGTTCAGACCGATGACGGTCGCGCCGTGGGTGTTGAAGAAGCCGATCTTGTCGATCAGCCCCAGGATGCCGAAGGCGACCAGGAAGGCGCCCATCACTCCCGCGCCGATCCGGTAGACACGGCTGAGCCGGTGGTCGACGGGCAGATGCTCGTCGAGTGTGGCGCGTGGGCGGTTCCGCGGCTGCCGGGTCCGGTGGGGCAGTACATGTGCGGCCATGAGCGGCCTCCTCGGGTACGAACCGTTTCGCGTACTCGTACCTCCCAGCATCCGCCCGCGGCGCCGCCCCTTCAAATCAGGGGCCCGGCGGCCCCCGGCGGCCCGGCGGCCCCCGGCGGCCCGGCGGCCCGGCGGCCCGTCGGCCCGGCGGTGGCACCCCGGGCCCTTATCCCCCGGCGCGCTCCTCCCTGATCTGCTCCACGACCCGGGCGGTGGTCCGCCGGACGGCCTCCGCCTCGGTGAGGAAGTGCCAGTAGTCCGGGTGCCGGCCCTCCAGGGAGGCGACGGCCCGGTCGAGCCGGGCGACCGCCTCGTCCAGCGGCCGGGCGTGCCGGGGGTCGGGCCGGTCGCGCCCGGCCATGGCGAGGCGCTGGGCGTCACGGAGCGCGAAGCGGGTGCGGTCGATCTCCGGCCGCCGGTCCCGTGCGACGGCGTCCAGCCGCTCCAGCCGCTCGCGGGCCGCGGAAATCGCCTCGTCCGTGCTGTTCAGCAGGGCGCGCACGGTGCCGAGCAGCGCGGTGACATCGGGCCAGCGCTGCTCGTCGCGGGCGGTGGCGGCCTCGTTGAGCCGCTGCTCGGCGAGCCGGATATCGGCGGCGGCCCGCTCGGGCACCGGCTGGAGGTCCTGCCAGCAGGCGGCGGAGTAGCGGCGGCGCAGTTCGCTGAGGATCGGTTCGACGCCCTGGGAGCGGGTGGTCAGGGCCTGGGCCCGGGTCCGGAGGGAGACCAGGCGCTTGTCGGTGTCGGCGGCGAGGGCGGGCAGCTTCTCGGCATCGGCCCGGACCGCTTCGGCCTCGCGCAGGACGTGGTCGGCCCGGTGCAGGGTCTCGGTGACGCCGTGCCGCCCGGCGCCCTGGTTGAGCTTGGTCAGCTCGGGGGCGAGCCGGGCCAGCCGGGCGGCGAGATCGTCCGCCCGCAGCCCGGAGCCGCGCGCCTCGTCCAGGGCGTTGCTCGCGGCGAGCAGGGCGGCCCTGGCCCGCTCGGCGGCGGGCACCAGCCGGGCGAGCCGGGTCTCGGCCTGGTCGAGCAGCGGCCCCAGCCCCGCCCCGAACCGGTCCAGCTCGGCCTTGACCGCGACCAGCTCGTCCTTGGCCCGGTTCAGCTCGGTCCTGGCCCGGGCTGCGACGGAGGCGTCGAGATCGTCCCGGTCGAGATCATGGGCGTCGACCGCCGTGATGTAGCGACCGCTGGCCTCGTCGATCCGCTGCCCCAGCGCCGCGAACCCCTCCACGGCCCTACGAGTGGTCGGCGAATCGTCCACCGCGGTGATCGTCTCGATGGAGATCCGCAGCTCGCGCTGGGCACTGTCCAGTTCGTAGAAGGCGGCGGCCGCGGCGTCCTTCGCGGCCTGGGCATCGGCCCGGAGACTCTCTCCGCGCCCGCCGAACCAGCGGCGTGTGCCCCCTCCGGCGAAGGCCCCCGCCAGCGCCCCGGCGAGCAGCGGCACCGGCAGCAGCACAAGCCGGAACACATCCCTGACGGCACTCGCTGTGGCTGAGATCCGCTGCCGCGCGTGTGTCGCCGTCACTAACCTCTCCCGTGCCGTGTCGCCCTACCCGGTCGGACCATTGTCCCACCTGGTACGGACGCACACACGGGCCGTTCGGTTACCCCTTGAGCCGTACGGTCACATCACCGTTGTTGCTTTCCACCCGCACCTTGCGCGGACTGCTGTCGTCCTGCTCCGCGTCGGACAGGCGTATCTTCCGGGACCCGTTGTCGGCGTTCGAATTGACCGCGTACGGAGCGCCGGCGGACGGCAGCTCCACCACGATGTCGCCGTTGTCGGTGACGGTCTCCAGCTTCTCGGCGGCCGTCTTCATCCGCACCCGCACCTTGCCGTTGTCACTCTTGACGCTCACCTCCCGGGAGCCGACGTCCTCCAGGCGGATATCCCCGTTCGACGTACTGAGCCGCAGATCACCGGTGGTGCCCCTGACGGTCACGTCTCCGTTGTCCGAGGAGATCCTGAGGGGCGTGTCGAACGCGGACGCGTTCACCTTCCCGTTGTCGTGGTCCACGGTGACGGCGATGCCCCTGGGTATCTCCACGGTGTGCCGGGAGTCGCAGTCGCCGACGAACCCGTCGCAGTTGGTGCGCAGGATCAGCCGCCCGTCCTCCATCCGCCACTGCGGATCGGGCCCGCCCCCCACCACGGCCCACCCGTCGACCTGCCGGCTCACCTTCATCTGGTCGCCGTCCCCGGCGGGTACGAGCGTCACATCGGAGTCGTCCACGTCCACGGTCAGCTCCTTCCCGACGACGGCGAAGGACTTCCGCTCCACGGGAGCCCCCTCCGCATCGGCGACCCCGCACCCCACGACCCCGAACACCAGTACACCCCCCACCCCGATCGCCACGATTCCCCGGGCGGCACGGCCGTCCATAAAGAGTCCCTTCCCCCTGCCGATCCACCATTTCCCCCCACGCTAGATCCCGCACCCACCCCTCACGATCCGGCGACCCACCGCATCCGTGGTGGTGCTACCCCCCCTCCCCACCACCGCCGGAGGAACGCGTTTGCGGCCCGCCCCGCTGCGCCATGTAGGCTGTGCTCTCATCCACGGGTGCGTAGCTCAGGGGTAGAGCGCTGCTCTTACAAAGCAGATGTCGGCGGTTCGAAACCGTCCGCGCCCACCAGCGGTAAGCACGACAAAGGCCCAGGTCACCGGCGGTCAGCCGGAAGCCTGGGCCTTCGTCGTACCCCCGCGTCAGCAGCCCGGCGGGGGTGTCGTGCCACTTACGTGCCAGATTGCCCGCCCGGCTCGCCCTCCTTGGGGGACTTCTCCGGCCGTGCCTTTCTGATCTGCTCGTCCACGTGCGCGGCGATCGCCTGATCCCGGCCGTTCACCAGGTGCTGGTAGATCAGCGCGGCCCGCACCGAGGAGTGGCCCATGCGCTGCATGAGCTCACGGGTCGTGGCCCCGCCGGTAGCGGCCAGGGTGTTCCCGGTGTGCCGCAGGTCATGGAAGTGGACGTTCCCCAGCCCGGTGTCCTTCACTGCCTTCAGCCAGAGCCGACGGAAGTTGTTACGCCGCAGCAGCCCGCCGCGGGCACCAGTGAACACGGCACCGGTACGCCCACCCTCCGAGTACGTGTCGAGATGCGTGCCCAGATCCGCCGTAAGCGATGAGGGGAAGGCGACGGTCCGTACACCCGCGGCACTCTTGGGCGCTTTGATCTGGACCCCTTCAGCTCGTGTCTCGGCGAGGGACCGGCGTACCGACACCGTTCGCCGGTCAAGGTCGATGTCGTGCCTCTGAAGCCCAGCCAGTTCGCCGAAGCGCAGACCGGTGAAGGCTGCCAGCAGGATCAGCATGCAGAAGTGGGAAGGCACGGCCGCGGAGAGCCGGAACACCTCGTCGACCGTTAGGAAGGGACGCTCGGGCGTCTTGGTGGTTCCCGCACCCCTGATGCGGCACGGGTTCCGCTGGATGACGCCATCGTCCACCGCCGTGTTCATGATCGCGCGTAGAACCTGGTACGACTTGACGACAGTGGGCTCGCCCACCCCGGAACTCACCAGGTCGGCTCGCCAGCGCCGAACCCTGGGCGTCGTGATCTCTCCGAGTGCGACACCCGCGAACGTCGGCAGGATGTGCCGTCGAAGGGCACTGTTGTTGCGTTCGCGTGTCGTTGCCGCGTAGTCGCGCTCCCTGAACCACGTCTCCGCGTACTCGCCGAACATGATCTTCTCATCCGGGTTCTGCCAACGGCCGTCGATGATTTCCGCTTCGGTGCGGACCAGCCAACGGTTCGCGTCGGTCTGGGTGAGGAAGGTCTCCGGGGCGGGACGGAGCCTGCCGTCAGGGCCCGGATAACGGGCCTGGAAACGCCCCGAGGGCAACTTGCGCACGGAACCGAACTGACGTCGCTTCCCCTTGGCATTCGGCATCAGACAGCCACCTTCAGACGATTGGGCCGCGCACCGACGGGTTGCACGGTGTTGGCGGTGACGAAGTCGGTCAGCGCGCTTTCGGGGATACGGACGTGTCGGCCCACCCGGACGAAGACGATGCGGCGTTCCGCGATCAGACGGCGGGGAAACCGCTCCGTGGTCCCCAGCACCTCCGCCGCCTGAGCGACGGTCAGCAGAGGGTCGGAATGCATGGTGATGCTCCTTCGTCACCGGTGGCCGGGTTCTCGGGCTCGGGCATGGCAAGGCCATGGGCCAGGACGTGTTCGGCGGACGTGAGGCCCGTTCCGGCGAAGCGCCAGTGAGCGAGGACCAGCACGGTCCCGGGCTCGGGAAGGGGGTGTCCGGCCAGGGCGGCGCGCTCACGGGCCGCCGCTTCGTTGTGGTCGGCCCGGGCGCGGCGGAGGGAGCCCAGGGTGACCGAGTAGGCGCGCGACTTGGTGGTGAAGTGGCCGCGGAAGCCCAGCATGTGAGCCCACCGGCGAAGGTGCAGCTCGCGGAGTTCCGGAAGCGCGCCCAGCCGCCAGCAGGTGAGGATGAGCTCCCGGGCATGGTCGGTGACGTCCGAGCCGATCAGATCGGTGACCGGGTTCCGGATCGGCCGGTCGACGGTCCCCGTGGCGGACTCCGCACCCTTGGTCGCGTACTTCGCGATGTAACCGGCGACGGCCCGGCTGGTCAGCTCGGAAGACCCGGAGAAGTCCGCCGACCGGATCGGGCGGATGTCGAGCTGGGAGCCGAAGCGGAAGGCGTGGTTGCGACCGTCGAGGGACGGGCCGGACACCTCCGACATGGCGGCAGCAGCTCGGATCGCGTCGGCCAAGAGCGTCGTCGTGGCCCACACCGGGGGAGTGCTTCCTGGCCCCTCCGGACCGTCGATCCTGATCACGGCATGGAAGTGAACGGCACCCCGCCGCTGATACTCGGCGACCTTCGCGTACGAGATCCTGGCCATCCGCCGAAGCTCAGTGCGGCTCACCCCCGCCAGCGCGGCGAGCTGCTGGCGCAGGTAGGTGGTGAAGCGGCCCCACAGGGCCCCGGCGTGCGCGTTCCAGAGCACGGCGCCCCGGTAGTCGTACCGCCCGGAGTCCAGTGGTGTCCCGAGGACCGGGGCATCCGCACCATGAGTGCGCCCACAGCGGCAGCGACCGTGCGCCGGACGGTTGTGGACCGGACCGAATGACGGAGCGGTGAAGGTGGCGAAGACCCGCGGATGCTCTGCGACCTCCTGGCCGACACCCTTGCCGCCGCACAGCCCGGCACTGATCAGTTGATAGGTGTCCCCGCGGTAGGTCTCGGCACACGAAGCGCAGCGGGTCGTACGCCGGTTTCCGCAGCGCACGAGGAGCTGTCCGGCAGGTAAGCCGTTCCCGGTGAGCGACCGTACGACTTCACCGGTCGAGGGGTCGACGTCGAACCGGTGCCCCTCCATCCGGATGGGCTGCTCGCATCCGCCGAGACGGTCGATCTGCTGGGCGTAGGCCCCGAGGTCGCCTTGCCGGGCGAGGGCGGACAGGTCCTTGACGGCTCGCTGAGGAGCCAGGGCGTGCATGGTGCCATTCCTCCCGGATCAGCGGTTGTTGACGGTCGATACGCCGAGTTCGGTGATGCTCTGCATCAGGGGTGCGAGCACGGTGCCGGAGAGCAGGAAGCCCAGGAGCACCAGGACCACGGCCACCCACGCGCGGACGCCGAGGAACCGGATGGCGAACCAGGCGAAGACGGCGAGGAGAGCGACGAGCGGTACGGAGACGGACACGGCGGGGCTCCTTCGGTCATCGGGGCGGACAGCGGTGGATCCGCTCGGCCGCGGCCCGGCTGTCGTATTCGGCGGAGAAGGTGCAGCGGGGCGCGGTGCAGGCGGCGAGGTGCCGCGTTCTGCCGCGCTCGGTGAAGGTGGCGACATGGACGGGCCCGGTGCTGCGGACATCGCGGAAGCGGCGGGGCATGGTGACGGGACCTTTCACAGATGGGCGGCGACGCTGGGCGTCATGGGCGAGGGCAGACCGAGCCGGGCTCGGATGACGTCGGGCTCCGGGTCTTCTCCGGTACGGGCCCGGTGCTCGTCGGCCAGGACCCGCACGCGCTCGACGAGGGCAGGCGGAAGAGGCACGGCCGGACTGGACCCGGGGGCGGCAGGTTTGTCGAGGACGAGGGCGCCGGTGGCTGCTACGGCAGGGGGCGGAAGCAACGGCTCGTCGGGGCCGTCAGCGGTGACCGCGGAGCCTCTGGGCGAGTGCGCCAGCAGCGTCCCTCCGAAGAACGCGACGGCCGGCCATCCGGCCACGACGATCCGCAGCCAGGCGGGCACGTCCGTCAGGTCCAGGAGACCCGCCGTCGCGGTGTTGGCGCCTAGGGAAGCGGCGAGCGCCACCAGGAACCACAGTCGTGGCCCGGCCGACGGCAGTCCGGCCTGTTGCCGCTCCCGCATCTGCCGCCACGCGGCGACGAGCAGCAGGTCGACGCTGACCGGATAGGCCCACGCCTTCCATCCGGTCTGCCCCGAGGCGGCGGCCAGGTCCTGCAGATGGGAGAAGGACAGGGCGCCCGCGATGACCGCTTGGACGAGCACGGGGTCGACGCGGGACAGATGGGTGCGGAGGGACACGGCTCTCCCGTCGGATTCAGGCATGGCAGGGGTAGGGGAGTGGCGCGGAAGACCGTCCGCGCCGGACGGGGAAGGGCCGCGGGTCAGTCGCTGACCGGCAGGGAGAGTGCGTCCACGGAGGGCCGGAGGGAGGCAAAGCAGGCCAGCTCGGGGACCAGTGCGGAGGTCTCTCGGCACACGGCCGCCGCATCGCTCAGGGAGAGATGGGGCGACCGGACGCGAGACCATCCGCCGGAGGAGTCGCCGACCACGGCGACACCGGGCCGTTCGGCCGGAATGGTTGTGGCAGCGAGGGCCGCTTCGGCGGCGATGTCGGCAAGAGCCATGTTGGCCGACGACTCGTCGTTGACCCGGTGGCACACCCGCCCCGTCAACTGCGCCCGGAGCATCGTGGCGCCCTTGCCGAGTTCAGAACCGAACCGCTGCCCGCAGATCTCCAGATGGATACCGGCGGCCCGGCCCAGTTGGGCAGCCCTGATCAGCTTGGTGACCATGGAGTCCCGTCGCTTCTCGTCCTCTTTGCCGGAGGCCAGGAACAACTCGGCCACCTCGTCCACGACGAGTACGACGGGCACCGGCCGCAAATGCTCGGGCAGACCCCAGATATCCGAAGCAAGCCCGGAGGCAGAGCTGGAGCCGATCAGACGGAACCGGCTCTCCATCTCTTCGAGGAGTATGTCGAGGAGGTGATCGGCCCCATCAGGGGTGTCGGCCAGGGCCGACAGGCGGGGCCGGAAGGGTGCGAACTCCACGCCCCACTTGCAGTCGATGCCGACCAGGGCGACCGGCTGCCGTGCCAGGGCGCAGACCAGATTGCGGAGGTAGACGGACTTCCCCGACTGGGTTGCCCCGAGCACGAGTTCGTGAGGCACCGTGCGGAAGTCACGCATGTGCCAGTCCCCGTCTTCCCGCAGGGCCACCGGCAGGCGGAGCAGCTCTTCGTGCTGCCGCCGCGGAGACTGTACATCGGCCAGGACATCCCACCCCACCAAGCGCAGTTCGAGCCGGCCGGGGCGAGTCGGACGGAGGTGTACGGCATGGACGCCCCAGGCGTGGCGCAGCCGGTCCGCAGCGGCGGCGAAGTCCTCTGGAGCCTGTCCTGCCGCCATCCGCAGGTGAATGACGAGGCCGGATCGTGTCGGCCGGGGGAGCGAACGTTGTGGTGGGACCGGCGCGGCCTGCCGCCCCATCATGCGGGCGGTGGCCCGGCGTACGGCGGTGGCGGGAACCGTCAGCCCGCACGCGTCCATGGTCGCCCGGTAGGAGAAGGACACCCGGGCGGCAGCGATCGGGAAGCCGACGAGCCACCAGAACAGCACCGGTAAGCGGTGATACGCGATCGCGAGGGCCAGGATCACCGCCCCCGCGGCGACGAGCACGGGCATGCTGTTGGACACGGTGGTCAGCCCTGGGCCGTCGCCATGGCGCTGACCATGACAGCGTCGGCGCGGAAGGCGATACCGTGCCGGGCCCGGCCCGCGAACTCGCTCTCCCAGGGACGGGCCACCAGGCCGGACAGGAGAACAGGCGCCCCCATCGCCAGGCCGTCACCGATCCCCTGCTCCGGCACGGTCACTTTGATCATGTCGGAGCCGCCCTGGGCGATGAAGACCAGTTCCAGGACCATGAGCCGCTGGTTGGTCAGCGGGTCGACGGCGACCTCTCCGGTCTGCCGGTCGCGGACCTTGACCTCCGGCAGCTTCGTGACCAGGAGCGTCGCGGCGGAGGTGTCTACGGGAATGACGCGCATATCGGGACCTCTCAGGTGGCGGTGCCTTGTGGCACCCGTCTGCGTACCCCCCTAGACAGTGCAAGGGGAGCAACCCCGGCAACTGTCTAGGGGGGTTGACGTCCACGATAAGCGTGCGGATGGTGAACTGTCTAGGGGGGTATGCGAGTTGAGTGGTCCGGCCTATCCGAGGCGCCAGTGAAGGACGGATGCGTCGTCGCGGGACTTCCCGCGGGGCCAGCGCCGCCCGTCGGGGTCGCTTGCTTCGGCGTCCCGTACGCGTTGGATCAGCGCTCGGGGACCGTCGTCGCGGACCAGGGCTACGGCGCCGGACCAATCGTCGAGGCAGAAGCGGTCCACGAGCCGGCTGGCACCGTCGCTCATGAGCGTGAGGGAGGCCAGAGTGCCCGTGGGGACAGTCCCCGTCAGGGCATGCGTGCCCACTTCCGGGTCGTTGCTGGCGACCCAGTAGCCACCGGGACGATTCCGGTGTTCTGAGAGCCGGGCGCGGTAGGCCGCCAGGGCGACCGTATGCTCCGCGGAGCCAGTTGGCAGGCGGTCCATTCCGCCGCGAAAGGCGGCGCCGATCTCGTCGAGACGACGGTCGGTGAAGTTTGTGACGGTCCCATCCTGGGTAGCGAGAAGAAGCGACGAGTCACCGAGGAGCAGGTACTCCGTGGTCCGCTCCGACACTCGGACGGCGACGACAGTGCTGGCGGGACTCGCAGGATGCGCCGTATCGCAGGTGTCGGCATGCATCGCCCGTACGGCGAGAATCGCATTCGCCAGGCACTCGGACAGAGGCCGGACGGGCGCCGCGGTGATGGAGCGCAGGATTAGTGCGCCGAGCGTCCCCGAGAACCAGGCAACCCCGTGCGTACACCCGGTGGAGTCGCCGACCCCCACGCCCGCTCCGTCGAGCAGCACAGCCGCCCCCGGTGCCGCGGCGACGAAGTCCTCGTTCTCCCGGTCAGGAAAGGCGGGGACCGAGTCGAGGACGACGTTCACGCCGTGCGCTCTTCGTGGTGATAGAGGGGGCAGAGCAGCTCGACGGAGCGCGGGTCACCCGTCACCGGGTCGTATTCGACGCCGACCAGAGTGGAGAACGGGCGGTTCCCGACCTGCCCCCAGAGGGCGTTGATATCGCTGGACAGCAACTGCACCACGCCGAGGGACCCTTGCGTGTGAATACCGGCGATCGCGATCAGGAGCCCGGAGCCGTCCGGTCGTGGAAGGCGACCGAGGTATCCGATGTCGTACGGCCGGGCCGGATCGGTGTCCTGACCGGACCGGTGCACCGTCCCCGACCGGCTGTCCACGATCGTCCATGGCCCGTCGGCCGCCTGCTCCCAGCGGAGCACGGGATCCTGGGCGTAGGTGTTCCACATCTCGTCGGACATCCGGGGGCCACAGACGACGACCAGTCCGGCGCGGTTGAGGTCGATCGCTCCGTCCGTGCCGACATGCTCGGACGTGACATCAAGCCCGTATGAACGTGCCAGATCCTCCAGGCGCTTCCCGGAGGTGACGTCGTCCACGGCGACGACCGTGCGACCTCGCTCCGGGTCCAGCCGCAAGGGCGTCGCGATCGTCACCGAGCCGGAGCCGAGGAAGGCGCCCTCGGGCGCCGGCCCGGTGTGCCGGATCTGATGGATACGGCCACGGCTGAGGCCGGCCTTTGCCGCGATCTGCGCATAGGAAAGACCTTGAGCATGCAGGTCCTGAACGACACGGCGACGCAGCCGGGCGAGCTCGGTCACCTCCTGCTGGGCGTCCGCCAGACGGCTCGTGACTTCCCGCAGAAGGAGATAGGGATCATCTATGGCCATGATCCGCTGCAACTCGTCCGACATTGCTTCACCCCTCAGTCTCCCCATGGAGTCTAGGGCTCTAGACGGTATGGGGTGGAGGCGCCTGCCGGACGTTGCGCACACGGAGTAGAAGCCGGAGCGTCGACGGGGGACGCCGCGGGGGCTCAAGCCCTACCCGCTCGCCGAGAACGGGTTCGAGGGCATAGTGGTCTCACGTCGAGTCCCGGGCGAAGTCGGCCCAGACCTCCGAAGAGTGAAGCGAGGACTCCACCCCCCAGTCCTTCGCGCAAGCGGACACCAGGAGGAGCCCGCGTCCGCCCTCTTCCTGTCCGGACGCATCGCACAGATGGGGAGTGCTCATGGAACCCTGATCTCCCACGGTGACCCGCGCATGGTCGGCGCCGATCTCGACGCAGACGTAGAACCATCCTCCCGTCGCTCCACTCGCCGTGTGCCTGATGGCGTTGGTCGCCAGTTCGCTCACGGTCAGGACCGCGGAGTCGACGACGCTCCACCCTTCCAGCAGGGCGGCGACGAACCGGCGGGCCTCGGCTACTTTCTCCTGGCGGCCGGGGAAGGCCCGGAACCACTGCGGGAACACGATCACTCCTCGTCTAGGGGGCTAGACAGCATGAGGAGCAGAGTATGCCTAGGTCTGGGGCATGGCTAGGCATTCTAAGGAATTATTCCTCCAGGGGTGGAGGTGCTGTCCATTGCGCGGAGGTCCCTCATCACATCCAGGAGGATCCGTCGCACGTCCTCACCGAAAACGGCTGCCTGTTCGAACCGGTCGAGTAGTTCGGAGCAGGCCGTCACCGACTCCGGTGACTCGTTGATGTCCTCGCCGACGAACGACTCGACGATGACCGCCTGGTCGTCGCAGAGGGTGTAGCCGTGAGGCGGTAGTGCGGGGACGGGCCGATCCCACGGCACGACCCCCAGGCGAACGGTGGTCAGGCTCTCGATGGCCAGGAGCCGGTCGAGCTGGGCGAGCATCAGCGCGGGGGAGCCCGGCCAAGTCCGCAGCACGCCTTCCGTCAGGACGAAGACGAACTCACGCCCCGGCTCGTACAACAGGCTCTGCCGTTCAATGCGGCCGGCAACTGCGCTCCCGATCCCCTCCGAGGCGACCTTCGGCCCAGTGGCGAAGACATGCCGCGCGTACTCGGCACTCTGGAGAAGGGCGGGCAGCACGATGCACTGGAGCGACCGCACGACGGTTGCCCGCTGTATCACTTCATACAGCTCGGCCCCGGGGGCACGTTCACCACGGGACTCCGGAGACGCCTCTTCAGCCGCTGCCAGGAGCTCCCGAACCTCGCGAGTCGCCGCTTCGTCGAGCCCGAGCGCGGTCGTCAGCCGGTTGAGTACGTCGGAGCTGGGCACCATGCGCCCGTTCTCCACCTTGGACACGGTCGGCTGCCCAACCCCTGCTAGATCCGCCAGCGCGGCCCCGGTCAGCCCGGCCCGAACCCGGAGGCCCCGCAACCGCACTCCCAGCGCCTTCAACCGCTCCTGCCGCTCACTCCCCATACCCAGGGTTCTACACCACGCCCACGAACGGTCCGGGCTCATCCGAAGCGTCCAGCCACAGCCGGACCATGATTCAAACCTTCTCTACGGTTTCAAGTGCCCGCGCACGGCGCGGGCTGGCCCCTTGCGGCCGGGCCCGCCCCAGCCTACGGCGGGCGGCCCGGCCACGAAGGGTCGGCCGCAAGCAAGTGCGGCCCCGAGGTAGAGCCTGATGTGGCTGGGGGGTCGGCTCCGCGGCTTTAGGCAGCCACCATGGGGCGAGCCTCGAAGACCGGGGGCCCACTCGGACCAACAGCGGGCAGGTCCACAGACCGCCCGAGCCGCGAAAGCTTACGGGCCCCCGGCCTCTCGCCCCATGACAGCTCCCGCCCAAAGCCGCTCCGCCGACCTCAGTGCCCAACATGGTTGTTCAATGGCCCCGGTCAGAACAGGAGATCCGAACCTACCGCCTCCTCTTGAGCCTTGCTTCCGCCAGGAATTGCAACCCAATCTCCGGAGCCCAATGTGAATCCGTGCACGTTCGCCACGGCCCGATCGCTAACCCATGTCCCACACAAGAGCAGGAGGCCTTGCTTCGCTGCTCGCTGCTTGATGGCGCGGGCTCTTCGCATTGGGTCATCATTTCCCGCGCAGACTGTAAGGATAACGCTTCGCTCAATCACTCTGTTTGGCAGGAAGTTAAAGAGTCGCAGGAGTCGGACTTCCTGCCCCCGCCCGAACTCAAAGACCTGGCTTACTTGATGATCAGAGAGAAGCGTCAGGGGATTTACAGGGAGCGAGGTCCAGTCGTAAAGCGGGACTCCCCAGTTGTTGCGTGCGTCTACTGCGATTCCGCGCTTCCCGTCATTGTTGCCTTTACCTCTGTACAGCCAGGACCTGTGAGTTCGAATCAACCAGCTACGGTGCGTAGAATCCTTGAGGCGCATCTGAGTGCAGATGCACAGATGGCAGTGGGCCTCTTTAGGGATTGCCCAGTTGTCTCCTACTGTGCTCTTGAGGTCGACCGGGGAATTAGATAGCTCAATATCAAGAGGCTTGGCCTTTTTCCATTGAAAGACTCTCTGCACTTCGTATTCGAGCTTGGCGCCCACCGATGCGCGCTCTCCCGGGTGAACGTCATCAGATAGAAGGTTGAATCTCCCCGTCCGGGCCCCGTCCAGTACGTAGTCAATGGATGCGCGAATCGCTTCCGTGAATCCCTTGGCCAGGTCAAACTTATCCAGCTCCGCTACAACCTTCTGCAACTCCACGTCGTCTTCAGGGCCACGCAGAATCCGGCCGTCGGATCGGCATCCTTCGTTCAGACACACATCACCCAACGGCTGCAACTTCAGTCTTCCCATGGGTGGTCCCCTTCACGCAGCAGCCCGGTACCGCGGCTAGCGTAGCCAACGGGTCTGACACTCAGTGGGTCCATCGGAACTCCCTGGCATCGTTCAGGCCCATTCAGATGGTGAGAGTCTCAGGGGCTACATGCGCGACAGCTGCTGAACGATCGCCCTGGTCGGCTGAGTTGTCAGTGCGAGCTGGTAGAACATGGAGGCATGACTCTTGCTGCCGCTCCCGTACCGCACGTGGCGTTCTCGGACCTGGAAACCGCGGATCTCATCGTTGATGCGCTCTACGCAGGCGGCACGAAGGGCAACAAGTCGGATGAAGCGATCTCTAAGCTCATAAAGGGTGTCGGAAACCAGGGCGGTTTCCGGTACGCCGGCTCGCCCGCCAAGGGAACCGTGAAGTTGGCAGTGCTCTACACGAGCGGTGGCGAGGTCGACTGGCCCGATCATCTGGACGTGGAAACCGGCACGTTCACCTACTACGGCGACAACAAGAAGCCGGGACAGGGCCTCCACAACACTCCGCGGTCAGGGAATGTCCTTCTGCGCGATGTGTTCGCGGCGTCCCACGGAACTGCAGTCGACCGGGCCAAGGTCCCTCCGTTCCTCCTGTTCGAGAAGGCCGGAACAGGCTACTCCGTACTCTTCCGCGGTCTGCTGGCGCCGGGTGGCCCGACTCTCACGATGGACGATGAGCTGGCTGCCATCTGGCGGGCGACCTCCGGACTGCGCTTCCAGAATTACCGGTCACACTTCACGGTTCTTGACCACGACCGCATCCCTCGCAGCTGGATCCAGCATGTACTGGCCGGCGGGAATCCTCTCGAAGGCGGATGTCCGGACGTCTGGCGGACCTGGGTGGAGGGACGTGTATATCGTCCGCTACTTGCTCCGGTGACAACGACGATCCGGTCCAAGGCCGACCAACTGCCCACCGACGCTGCGGGTATGTCCATGCTGGAGGAGATTCGTGAGTACTTCCGGGGCCGGGAGCACGACTTCGAACCGTGTGCCGTTGCTATTTGGCGGCTGATTGCGCGGAACACCGGGCCCGTAGATGTCACGCGCCCGAGCCGCGACGGTGGACGGGATGCTGTCGGTACGTACGGTCTGGGACCGGTCTCCAGCCGCATCGCGATCGACTTCGCCCTCGAAGCCAAGTGCTACGGGGCCGGAAACTCGGTTGGCGTCCGGGAAGTCTCCCGTCTGATCTCCAGAATCAGGCATCGCAACTTCGGTGTCTTGGTGACCACGTCCTACTTCCACAAGCAGGTTCAAGAGGAAGTACACGAAGACGGACATCCGATCGTGCTTGTCGCCGGCCGCGACATCATCGACGCCCTACTCCAGGACGGACGCACGACTGTCGGCGCAGTCCGTCAGTGGCTTGAGCAGAGCTTTCCCAAGCCGTAGTCAGCCGTGCCCGATGCGTGCCACTTGGAGCATTAACCCGCGGCCATCGACAGAGCCTGGCGCCAGGGTTGCACGGTTGACTAGCCTGGACAATCGCAAGTCAGGGGCAGTGCAGGGATGGATCAACCTTGATTCCCAAGCTCATAGGCATCCCACCCTTGCCCCAACTGCTCCACGCTAATCGGCTGGGCACATGGACACCGATCCGAGCGAGACGACAAGTCCATGCCGACCGTTGCGGCATACCTCTCCGAGGTCGAGCGGGCGGTTGATCGCACCCGTGCCTCGCACGGCGGACGACCGTATGCCGAAGTGCGCCAGGCCCTCAAGGTCGATCCGGAGGACTACGCCGACGTCGTCGGTAGCGACGTGCGGGTGAGATCGACTTCCGGGAAGAGCGTCACGGCCAGGAGGAGGGGCGCGCGCCCACGTCGGTGGAGGTGGTGGGGATTGTCGAGGTTCATTGCCGTTACGGGGTGCCCCCGGGCGCCACGGGCAAGGTGAACTATCCCGTTCCGGGTTCGACCGTACTGATTCCGGTTGAGAAGGCGGACGGATGGGCGAAGGCCGAACCGGACGTGAGCTTCGCGGGCTACCTGGTGACCGCCCGGCGCGTCCTCGACCCGCCGGAGGGCACGGCTGCCGGCTGCCTATGAGGGAGCCGGCGGCATGTGTGCCAGTTCCGTGCCAGATCGTACGGCCAACCATGGTCACTGGAGGGTCGCTACGGTGTGCACAGCTTGTGACAGCCGCCGCAGCACACAGAGGGGCTGAGCTGCCATGACGGCTTAGTTGGGGGTACCAGGCTTACAAAGCAGATGTCGGCGGTTCGAAACCGTCCGCGCCCACCAGCAGTAAGCACGACAAAGGCCCAGGTCACCGGCGGTCAGCCGGAAGCCTGGGCCTTCGTCGTTCCGCTGAGTCGGCAGTGGAGGGCGGTGACTCCGCCTGTCGGGCTCGTCCTGCTGTTCCGGCGTTCGCGGTCAGCACCCGGACGAGGCGGATACAGTCCCCGGCTCAGGCGCAGCCTCCAAGGCCCGGGGGATGAACGCTTGGACGGCTTCGGTATCAGCGGGTCCATGTGGCCATGTGCTCGCCGGGTGCCGCAGTGATCAAGAATCGGTCAAGGCCGGGGCTGCCCTCCTTGCGCCACCTGGTCACGTGGTCCTCGACCTGTGCCCACAACCGCTCCGGTCCTCCCTCACGGACGATCCACCGGCCTTCGGCCTTGCGGAGTGCGGCCCACGATCCGGATTCCACGTCCAAGAGCACGTCGAACACGCCTCCTTCGAGAGCCAGGCTGAACCGTTGGGCTTTCGGAACTGCGAGCTGTGCGACAAATCGGGCGGCCCAGTCGTTCAGGACGTCCCACGCGACGATGCATTCGCGTTCGGTGCCATCGCTGAGATCGGGCAGGACTCCGAGGGGCGGTGGGATCTGAGGGCGGGCCAGCATGAAGGAGACCTCCCCTCCGAGGAGGCGGCCGGCCGCTGTCCCGTCCGCACGGACGGTGAGCGATGCCAGTTCGGAGGAGTAGAGCCAACCGCTCACCGTGGCCAGGATCCGGCCACCCGGCCGGACCTGCTCCAGCCATTCGCCGGGGATACTCATTACACCGCAGGTGGCGATGAGCCGGTCGTACGGAGCCTCAGCGGCATGCCCCTTCAGCCCGTCGCCGACCACGAGGGTGGGGTGGTAGCCGACAGTGCCGAGCGCCGTCCGGGCCCGTGCAGATACTTCTTCGTCAACTTCGACGGAGGTCACAAGATGGTCGCCGAGCCGGTGACACAGCAGGCCGGTGGAGTACCCCGTGCCGGTGCCGATCTCCAGGACCCTCATTTCGTCCTGAACCTCCAGTTCTTCCAGCATGCGCACCACGAGGCCGGGCAGCGTGCTCGAACTGGTCGGCTGCCGATGAATCCGCCCGTCGATATCGGCCGGTACGACCGTTCCGGCGATCTGTGTTACCAACGACTCGTTGCTGTAGCAGGCGGAGAGCCAGGTCTCGTTTTCCGGACGCACGGGCTCCCACCCGGTGCGGCCTCCCTCATCCGTGCGGTGGAAGAACCCGCCGCGTAGGAACTCATGTCGTGGGATGTCCAGTACGGCTCGACGCCATTCCGGAGAGCGAAGGTCACCGTCGGCTGCGATGGTGTCGGCCAGCGCTTCGCGCATGCTGCTGCTCATCGGGGGGAACGCTCCAGGAGATCGGCCATGGCCGCGACCATGGGCAGTCCGGTCGGCGGCTCCAGCCATGCCCATTGCCCGGACGGGTTGCATTCGAGGAACCACCATGCACCGTCGCGGTCGACGGCGAAGTCGAATGCACCGAAGACGAGCCTGAAATGTGCGAGGTAGTGTCGGAGCGCTTCCTCGATACTCCTCGGCAGGGTGACGATGCTGTAGGAGAGCTGCTTGTAGTCCGTGCGCCAGTCGAGCAGGCCGGAGTCGATACGAACGGGGAAAATGCGGTCCCCGATGACCGTCACTCTGACATCCGCCACCTTGTCCACGAGCCGTTGGAAGAGGTGAGCCGTGCCGGCAACGCGCTCGTCCAGTTCGCCCGCACTCACCTCGGCGACCTCAACTGTGCACGACACCCCGTTCACCCGGTACAGAGGCGTCGACAGGGGCTTGTAGATGGTGGATGTGTTGCCCTCCACGAACCGCTCCGCTGCCTCGGGGTCGGACGTGATCAACGTCTCCGGGACCTTGAAGCCACTGTGTACGGCTGCGGCGAGCCCGGAGGGCTTGAACTCGGCATCGCCGATCCGATGCGGATGGTTGACATAGAGACACCCGGGGAGGGACGCCAGGACCCCACCCAAGCCGTACCGTGCCTGAGTGACGGCGAAGCGTGCGTCCTGCTCATCGAGGTGAGGGAAGGCGAAGCCGCTCGGGCGTCGGTAATACAGGGATCGGACGGTGTGAAGGTCCACTGTGCGGGTCGGGGTGAGCAGGGTCCCGCTGATGCCCTCTTCGTTGATTCTTGCTGTGATCGACAGGGTGGCGGGAAAATCGCCGGAGTCGAGCCGCACGACCGGGATGTCCCGGTCGTGCAGTTCGGTGATCACCAGGTCGGCCGTCGGGTCGTCGATCATGGTGACGACCAGC
Organism: Streptomyces sp. NPDC094448; assembly: GCF_044763775.1. Lineage (NCBI taxonomy): Bacteria > Bacillati > Actinomycetota > Actinomycetes > Kitasatosporales > Streptomycetaceae > Streptomyces > Streptomyces sp. NPDC094448. The sequence goes on from NZ_JBIWGU010000010.1 coordinate 240,330, forward strand.
ACCGGACCGGAGTGACTCACTGATCGCTGTCGTTTCCCGTGTCCTGGTCGCCCCCACCGGATCCACCGGGTCCGGAGCCGTCGGACGGGTTACCGGTGTTGGTCGCCGGGTTTGTGCCCGTGCTGGTGCCGTGCCCCGGCATTTCCATGATCTGGCCGTTGCGGTCGTAGTACCGGGTGGTCTGCGTGGCCGGGTTGATCTCGGCACGGCTGTACCCGGGGGCGGTCGCCGGGTACGGGACCATCCGCTGGATGCCCCAGGGGACGGTGGTCGGGTGTCCCTGAGGGAGTGGCGAGCTGGTCGGAAGACGATCGGAGTGATGGAACATCATTTCCTCCATGGTTCGGCCTGGCTCAACGCTGGCCGCAGCCGGGCAGGCTGAGGAGTGCATGCGTGTGCCCACATGTGCCCATCGTGTTACCACGTGTACCCACACGGCCGGTTGGGAGCGTCAGCCACCTGCCATCCCAGCCGCCGTCGGTCATGCTGAAGAGGTGGACATCTACGAACACCCGCTCACCTACCTGCTGCGTTGCCAGGGCTGGTCGGCGAGTGACTACCTCGTGCGCTTAGGGGCGGTACACCAACGACTCGGCTACGGACCGATCGCCCGGGACCGTAAGCGGGTCACACGCTGGACTCGGGGCGGTGTCACCCCCGACTACCACGCGCAGAAGGCCATGGCCGCGCTGCACGGTGTACCGGAATCGGAGATTACCGCCCGCCCGTGGCCTGAGTGGCTGAAGCTTGCGTGTGTTCACGACCACCAGCTTCTCTCCGCCGAATGGACCCCGGCGACCACGATCGCCCTACTGGACCGCGTTGCAATGACCGGAGGGACCATGGACCGCAGGGGATTCCTTGTCTTCACGGGGATAACCCCGATGCTGGCCGGGGCTGCCACCGCCCAACCGGCCACGGCCCGCGCCCACGGCCGTCGTATCGGTGCCACTACACCCGAACTCTTCGAGCATTCCCTCGGAATCCTCCGGCGTCAGGACGACCAACTCGGATCCGGCCAGGTCCACGCGTCCGCCCGCGCGCAACTCCAACTGATCACATCGACGCTGAAGTCCTCCTCCTACACCGAGACCACGGGCCGACGCCTCTACGCCGCTGCGGCCGAAGCTGCCAGGATCTGCGCCTGGACCGCCTACGACTCCGGCCGACATGCCCTCGCGGAGGAGTACTACCTCGTTGGCCTGCGTGCCGCAGCATCCTCCGGCGACCAGACTGTCGCCGCCAACACCCTCGCCTTCTGGGCAATGCTGCTGTACGCCACCGGTGACCCCCGAGGTGCCTCTGCTCTGGTAACCGACGCTCTCGGGCGGGCCGAGAGCATTGGGTCACCCGCGATGAACGCCATGCTGTACGCACGGCTCGCCAGGGCCCACGCCCGTGCGGGCGACCATCGCGCCTCGGGCCGAGCCGTGAGTGCCGCATTCGACGCCTACGACCGCGCCCGCGACCGGGGTCCCGGTGAGGACCCGGACTGTGTCTACTGGCTCAACCTCGGCGAACTGCATATGCAGGCGGGATCCTGCGAACTCGACCTGGGCCGACCGGGCGAAGCACTCCGCCACTTCACCGCAGCCTCGGCCGGCCTGTGGGCCGCTGATGTGTATCGCGAGGACGACTTCCCCCGCTCCACCGCGATCTTCCTGGCCCGGGAAGCCGAGGCTCGGATGGCACTGGGTGACCTGGACGGCGCGGTCGACAGTGCCCGCCGATCCCTCGACTACCTCGGCGGTCTTTCCTCTGCTCGCGGCACCTCCAGCCTCACCGACCTCCGCGCCCGGCTCGCCCGCCACAGCACCGTGCCCGTCGTCCGGGAATTCCTCGCTCAGACAGCCTGACTTCCGAAGGGATCCGCTTCCTGGACCTCCGCTGCCGTGTCACCAACGGTGCCTTCACCCTCCATCACGGCGAGGTATTTCAGAACGTCGTCCTCGGCGAGATCCTCGGGGACTGCTGGGACTTCCTGCGCGCGCACCCCTCCGAGACCGTCCTGATGCGCATCCGGCAGGAGTACTCGGACGAGCCCGGCCACGTCTTCCGGAGCCTCTTCGACCGGTACCACCGGGACTGGCGGTCCCTCCTCCTGGTCGGTGACAACATCCCGGTACTGGGGGAGGCGCGTGGCCGGGTTGTTGTCATCGGTGGTCACGATGCGCTCCCCGGGGTGCGGTACGGCGACCTCGGGACCGGCTTCGGCCGGCTCTGCCGGGTCCGGGCGGACCCCGTGAAGCTCGCCGTCACCTTCATGGGCGGGGCGGCGGACGGGGCCGTGCCCCGTGAGGCCGCCGCCGTGGTCAATCGCGCGCTCCTCGCCCGGCTGGGCTCCGCCGCCCGCGGCCGGCCCGGCCTCGGGATCGTCGCCATGGACTTTCCCGAATCGGAGCCGGGGCTCGTCCGCGCCCTCGTCGATCTGAACCGAACCGGTGATATCGCGGAAGCGGAGGAGGCCCCGGTCCGCGGCGCGTAGCGTCGGAGGCCGATCGGGGAGGTGGGCCCATGGGGCTCTGGGAACCGGATGCTCCGGGTGTCATGGAGCTGCCGTCGGGGCGGTTCGTCCGGGGGCGGGGGTTGCGCAGGGCACTGCCCGAGGGGCCCGAGCCGGAGTTCGGCGTCTATCTGCTGGGGAAGGAGCCGCCCGCCTTCCGGTGGGAGGCCGTCTGGTTGCGCTGGCCCGACTTCCGGCTGCCCGCCGTCCGGTCGCAGGCGCAGCAGGTGCTGCTCCGGACGCTGGAGCGGTGCGGTGGCGAACGGGTCGAGGTCGCGTGCGCGGGCGGACGGGGGCGTACCGGGACCGCCCTGGCCTGCCTCGCCGTACTCGACGGAGTCCCGGCGGGCGATGCGGTGGCGTATGTCCGGCGGGCCTATGACCGGCACGCCGTGGAGACGCCCTGGCAGAAGAGGTACGTGCGGGCCTTCGGCGCCCGGTGAGCAGGGCCCGGGCGGGGTGCGGGACGTTGTCAGTGGGCGGGAGCACACTGGAGTCATGTGCCGCAGTATCAAGACCCTACGTCCGCCGGTTCTGCCCGAGGAGGCCACGGAGGACGACATCCGTGCCGCCGCCCTGCAGTACGTACGCAAGGTGTCGGGCTTCCGGGCACCGGCCGCCCACAACCGCGAGGTGTTCGACCGCGCCGTCGACGAGATAGCCGAGGCAACCGCCCGGCTGCTCGACGGTCTGGAGATCAGAGGAGGGGTGAAGAAGGTCTGACAGGGGAGGTGCGAGGGGGCCTGAGGAAAGGGCTCCGCCGGGGGCGTTGCGGTTGTTCAGGCCGGTTCGGTGGCCGGCTGCGGGGCCGGGCGGCGGCGCATCACGTAGGCCGCCAGGGCCCCCGCGCCGAACAGGGCGAAGACCGATACCGCGGCACCCACCCAGCTCGCCCCCAGCCACTGGCCGCCGAAGTAACCGAGGCCGACGCTGTAGCCCGCCCAGATCACGCCCGCCAGCGCCGACCAGGGCAGGAACTCCCGGACCCGGCGGCGGGCCGCGCCCGCGCCGAGGGAGACCACGGAGCGGCCGGCCGGGGCGAAACGGGCGATCACCACCAGGGCACCGCCGCCCCGCGCCAGGGTGGCCCCTAGCCGTGCCTGGGCCTTGGTGAGTCTGCGGGACCGGGCGATCGCACGGTCGAAGCGGTCTCCGCCGCGCCGGGCCAGCCGGTAGGCGACCAGATCACCCAGTACGGATGCGGCGGCCGCGCAGAGGATCAGGATCAGCAGGGACGGCACCTCGCGCGGCACCTGGCCCGTGACGGTCGTACTGCCCGCGGCCGCGGCCGTCGCCGCGGTGATCACCAGGACACCGCTGGGCAGGACCGGCAGAAAGACGTCGAGCAGCACGGAGAGGGCCACGACGGCATAGATCCAAGGGCTGCCGACCAGCGGCCCCAGACTCTCCAGCACTGTTGACTCTCCCCGTTTCCCCATGTGGTGACAGTGCTGTGTCGGTCCGGACGGTCATTCCTGTGACGGTGGCACTGGCAGTTGTACAGCGTACGCGTGATCTCCCCGGCCGAAGCATCCGGGGCTGTGGATGTTGTGATCATCACCTCTTCTGTCCGTCGAAGTGATGTCCGACCGCCCAGAAGCCCCCCGCGCTGCATGGCTGCGCCGACCGTACTCGGGGCCCGGGACCACGGGTAACGCCCGGACCCTCCAAAGAGGGGCCGGGCGCTCCGTTGTGTGTCGACACATACTCGATGTGTGATGCACCGGTTGTCGGCAAGGGAGAGAAGGAGGAGGGAGGGAAGGGAGAGGAAGGGGAGGAGGGGTGGGGGAGGAGGGGCTAGCGGGAGGTGCGGGCGTGCTCGCGGGGGAGCGTCGCGCGGGTCGTGGTGCCGTTGTTCCGGCCACGCAGGCCGTCCAGCGCCAGCGCCCCCGGGCCGGTGAAGACCAGCAGCAGAAGCGCCCAGCAGAACATCGCCGACGCCTCGCCGTTGTTCTCCAGCGGGAACAGCGCATCGGGCTGGTGGACCTTGAAGTACGCGTAGGCCATCGAACCCGACGAGACGAAGGCCGCTGCCCGGGTGCCCAGGCCCAGCATCACCAGGATGCCGCCGACCAGCTGGATGACTGCCGCGTACCAGCCGGGCCAGGTCCAGGTGTCCGCGGTCGCGTTGTCCGGTACGCCGAGCAGCCCGAAGAGGGAGGCGGCGCCGTGGCAGGCGAAGAGGAAGCCGACGACGATCCGGAAACCGCCGATCGCATACGGCTGGTACCGGTTCAGGCTCGCGCTCAGGGAGTCGGGCATACGGGCTCCAGGTGTGGGGGGAGCGGGGGCGGTCCCGGGTGGGGCGGCCCGTGGGGGGAACGGTTCTCACGTTAGGTACCCCGCAAAGGTGCTTGCAAGTTCAAGTAAGTGCGTCGGGGTGATTCTCATCGGACTCTCATCGGGCCAAACGTTCCTGCGCTGTACCCGGACGGCCCCCGGTGCGGCCTAGGGTTGGCGCGTGCTGCTGACGGTCGATGTCACGTTCGGGGCGGTCCTCGCCGTACTGCTCGCCGTGGCCGCGGTGGTGGCCGCCGTCGCGCACCTCGGGAGGTCCCGGGAGATCGTCGTCGCGGGCGCGCGGGCCGCGGCCCAGCTCGCCGCCGTCTCCCTGGTCATCGGGTGGGTGGTGCACGCGCTGCCGGCGCTCTTCGGTTTCGTCCTGCTGATGTACGCCGTGGCGGTCCGGACCGCAGGGCGGCGGATCACCCGCAACGGGACCTGGTGGTGGGTCGCGCTGCCGATCGGGGTGGGGGTGTTCCCGGTCGTCGCGGCGCTGCTGCTGACCGGGGTGGTGCCGGTGAAGGGCATCGCGCTGGTACCCGTCACGGGGATCCTGATCGGCGGGGCGCTGACCGCGACGGTGCTGGCCGGGCGGCGGGCGCTGGACGAGCTGCGGCAGCGGAACGGCGAGGTGGAGGCGGGGCTCGCGCTCGGTCTGTACGAACGGGACGCCCGGCTGGAGGTGGCCCGAAAGCCGGCGGCGGACGCCCTGCTTCCGGGGCTGGACCAGACCCGTACCGTCGGTCTCGTCACCCTCCCCGGCGCCTTCGTCGGCATGCTGCTGGGCGGCGCTTCACCGCTTTTCGCCGGGGCCGTCCAGCTCTTCGTGCTGGTCGCGCTCATCGCCGTACAGGCGGTCGCGGTCGCCGTGGTGCTGGAGCTGGTCGCCCGGGGGCGGCTGCACCGGGACGGCGTCGGGGAGTACGGAGCGGGACCCCCGGCCCGCTCGTGACCGTTTCCGGTCGTCCGCGATGATCGTTTGCGGATCGGCTACCCTGGACGGAGCAGAAGGGGAGTAGCTCTTCGCCGGAACGTCGACATACTGCTGGGCCCGATCGTGAGAGCGGACCCGGCCGGCGCCCGGAGGCTGCCGGTCTTCCGACCGGTTCAGCCAGCGAGACCTTCGGCCGCAGTGTTCCTACGCTGCCGTGCCGAAGCGACCCCTTTCACCGGGTGACGGATTCCGTCCGGCCCCGGGTCACGGTCTCTCGGCGCGGACAGCCCGACCGATTGAGGAATCCCACCCGTGATCAGCTTCACCGTTATGGCGATCACCTTCGGCGTCGTCTTCCTGGCGGAACTCCCCGACAAGACCGCGCTGGCCGGGCTGATGCTCGGCACGCGCTACCGCGCCTCCTACGTCTTCGCCGGCGTCGCCGCCGCCTTCGCCGTCCATGTCGCGCTCGCGATCGCCGCGGGCAGCGTGCTCACCCTGCTGCCGCACCGGCTGGTGCAGGGCGTGGTGGGTGCGCTGTTCCTGGCCGGTGCGCTGGTGCTGCTGCTGAGGAAGTCCGACGACGACGAGGAGTCCATCAAGCAGCCCGAGGACCAGTCCTTCTGGAAGGTGTCCGGGGCGGGCTTCATGCTGATCCTCGTCGCGGAGTTCGGCGATCTGACCCAGATCATGACGGCGAACCTCGCGGCCCGGTACGACAACCCGCTCTCGGTCGGCCTCGGCGCCGTACTGGCGCTCTGGGCCGTGGCCGGTCTGGGCATCCTCGGCGGCCGGACGCTGATGAAGTACGTACCGCTGAAGCTGATCACCAAGATCGCGGCCACGCTGATGATGGTCCTGGCCGGATTCAGCTTCTACGAGGCCATCACCGGCTGATACGGGACGTACGGAGGCCGGACCGGACCGCCGGGTTCGGTCCGGCCTCCGTACGCGGGTGAACTGCCGGTCAAGGGGTACGGGGGTACGGATGCGGGCAGCCCGCATCCGTACCCCCGTACCGAGCGGTGGGTTCAGAGGCCCCGTACCCGGAGCCATCCGTCCGGGCCGGCCGTGACGTCGATCCGCGTCAGATCGTCCACGTGCAGATCGGGGCCGAGGGCCAGAGCGCGCGGACCGATGCCGACGACCCGCATCCCGGCCGCACGGGCGGACTCGATGCCCGCCGCGGAGTCCTCGAAGGCGATGCAGTCGCCGGGGGCGAAGCCCAGCTCGGCCGCGCCCTTGAGGAAGCCCTCGGGGTCGGGCTTGCTGGCGCCGACGCACTCCGCCGTGATCCGTACCTCCGGCATCGGCAGTCCGGCCGCTCCCATCCTGGCCGTGGCCAGGGCCGTGTCCGCGGAGGTCACCAGGGCGTGGGGGAGGCCGGCGAGGGCGGCGAGGAAGGCGGGGGCACCCGGTATCGGGACGACTCCCTCGACATCGGCCGTCTCGCGGGCCAGCAGCACCGCGTTCTCCGCATGGTTCTCGGCCATCGGGCGGTCGGGCAGCAGCTCCGCCATCGTCGCGTACCCCTGGCGCCCGTGGACGACCTTCAGCGTCGCGTCGGGGTCGAGCCCGTATCCGACGGCCCAATCCCGCCAGACGCGCTCGACGACCGCGTCCGAGTTGACGAGGGTGCCGTCCATGTCCAGGAGGAGGGCTCGGGCGGTGAGGGCGGTGGCCTGCATGGGCGTACTCCTGCGGCGAAGTGCAGAGGCCTGGACCGACCTGGCAGGGCAGCGGCGCACTGCGGGGCGTATGAGGGCGTAGGCGATACGGGCGGGGGGCCGACGGCGCCGACGGGGCGCACGGGGGTGGTGTGCCGCCGCGCACCGGTATCGGGAGGGCTTGCGCCCACCGGGGTTTCAAGGTGGCTCCGCCCACCGGTCAGGGAGACGGGCGGAGCCACTTTGTTCAATCATGGTACAAAGCAATGGCCGAAAGTGCCACCCTCTTCCGCTCGGCGGGCCGTTATGGCCCATTCGCTCCACTATGGGAGAGGCGAACAAGGGTGTGACCGTCGCCGGGTTCCGGATGCGAGGAGACCCGTATGGCACAGGAAGAGGTGCGCACGGACGCCGTCGGCCCGGCCCCCGGCGAGATCCGGGACCGGCGCGGCGTCCTGCTCGCCATCGGCGCGCTGCTGCTCGGCATGCTGCTCGCCGCGCTCGACCAGACCATCGTCTCCACCGCCCTGCCGACCATCGTCAGCGAACTGGGCGGGCTGGAGCATCTGTCGTGGGTGGTCACTGCCTATCTGCTGGCCTCCACCGCCGCGACCCCGCTCTGGGGCAAACTCGGCGACCAGTACGGCCGCAAGAAGCTCTTCCAGACCGCGATCGTGATCTTCCTGATCGGCTCCGCGCTCTGCGGGGTGGCCCAGAACATGCCGCAGCTCATCGGCTTCCGGGCGCTCCAGGGGCTGGGCGGCGGCGGGCTGATGGTGCTGTCGATGGCGATCGTCGGCGATATCGTGCCGCCCCGGGAGCGCGGCCGCTACCAGGGCCTGTTCGGTGCGGTCTTCGGCGCCAGCAGCATCCTCGGCCCGCTGCTGGGGGGCTTCTTCACGGAGCATCTGAGCTGGCGCTGGGTCTTCTACATCAATCTCCCGATCGGCGCGATCGCCCTCGTCGTCATCGCCGCACGGCTCCGGATCCCCTCCCGTCCCACCCGGCACACCATCGACTATCTGGGCACCTTCCTCATCGCCTCCGTCGCCACCTGCTTCGTCCTGGTGGCCTCCCTCGGCGGCACCACGTGGGCCTGGAGTTCGCCGCAGCTCATCGGCCTGTCCGTGCTCGGGGCCGTACTGCTGGTCTGGTTCGTCTTCGTCGAGTTCCGGGCCGCCGAGCCCGTCCTGCCGCCGCATCTCTTCCGGATCCGCACCTTCACACTCGTCTCGGTGATCAGCTTCGTCATCGGTTTCGCGATGTTCGGGGCGATGACCTTCCTGCCGACCTTCCTCCAGGTCGTCCGGGGGGTGAGCCCGACCCTGTCCGGTGTGCACATGCTGCCGATGGTCCTCGGACTGCTGATCGCCTCCACCGGATCCGGGCAGCTCGTCAGCCGTACCGGCCGCTGGAAGGTGTTCCCGGTCCTGGGCACCGGTATCACCGCGGTCGGCCTGCTCCTGCTCCACCGGCTCTCCGAGTTCAGCCCCGACTGGGAGATCAGCCTCTACTTCTTCGTCTTCGGTTTCGGGCTGGGCCTGGTGATGCAGGTGCTCGTGCTGGTGGTGCAGAACTCCGTACGGTACGAGGACCTCGGCGTCGCCACCTCCGGCGCCACCTTCTTCCGCTCCATCGGAGCCTCCTTCGGCGTCGCCATCTTCGGCACGATCTTCTCCAACGGGCTCAACGACAAGCTCTCCGCGGTGCTCGCGGGCCGGCCGGTGCCGCCGGGCGCCGGGGCCGGTGAGCTGGCGGCCGATCCCCAGGCGATCGCCCAGCTCCCGCCCGCCCTGCGCGGGCCCGTGCTGCACGCCTTCGCCTCCGCGATCACGGACGTCTTCCTCTACGCGGTCCCGGTCGTCCTGCTGGCGTTCGTCGTCTCCTGGTTTCTGCGGGAGGACAGGCTGCGGGGCTCGGTCACCGCGCCCGACCCCAGCCAGACGCTCGCCTCCAATCCGGTGCAGCGTTCGTCCCACGAGGAGGCGGCCCGCGCGCTGTCCGTCCTGGGCTCCCGCGAGGGGCGGCGGCATATCTACGAGACGATCACCGCAAAGGCGGGGTACGACCTCCTCCCCGCGGCGAGCTGGCTGCTGCTGCGGATCCGGCGGCACGGGACCGTGGAGCCGGGGCTGCTGGCCGACAGCACCCCCGTACCGCTGCATGTGATCACCGACGCGGCCCGGCAGCTGGAGGAGCGGAGGCTGGCGGACCGGGAGGGTGTCCAGCTCGTGCTCACGGAGCAGGGGCTCGGGACCGCCGTGAAACTCGCGAAGGCGCGGGAGGAGTCGCTGGCCGAGCTGCTGGGGGACTGGTGGGGGCCCGACCGGCCCACCGATCTGGTGCAGCTGGTGCAGGAGCTGAGCGCGGAGCTGTGCGGCTCCGACCAGGAGCGGCCGGGCGGCGAGGAGGCCCGGGGGGACCACGCCCCTCCGCCGTGGCCGCCCCAGAGCCCGCCGCCGCCGGGGAACTGAGACGGCGGGGCGGGGCACCCGGCAGGCCAAGACGGCGGGCCGTGGGTGAACCGTGTGGCCGCCGGGCCGGGAGCGCGGCGGGGCCGGTGACTCAGCCCGCGTCGGACTGCCGCGCGCCCGCCGACTGGACGACCTCGAAGGACCAGAGGGTCGAGCCGGTCGCCGCAGGCTTCGGCTGCTCGCCGCCCTGGCCGCCCTGAGCGCCCTCCGCGGGCCGGTGGGCGCCGCGCATCGAACCGGCCATCCAGGCCTCGAAGTCCGCCTCGGAACGCCACCTCGTGTACACGAGGTACTGGTCGGTGCCCTCCAGCGGGCGCAGCAGCTCGAACCATTCGAAGCCGTCGGAGTTCTCCACCGATCCGGCGCGGGCCGCGAAGCGCTTCTCCAGCACTTCGCGCTGTTCGGCGGGGACCGTCAGAACATTGATCTTCACGACGCTTGCCACGGGACATCCTTCACAGAGAGGGACCTCTGGGTCGTTTCCTGTGGATCGGTCCTGATGCACAAGAAACGCCCGGGAGCCTCGACCGTACCGCCCGGCCCTCCTCGTACGGCGGTCCGGGGTCGCCACCGGCCCGCGCCGCGCCCGCGTGCCCGGCCGATCACCGGGTGACCGCCGACAGCTGCTTTGCAAGAACCGATGTCCGAACGTGAGCGTCGCTCCGGGCCCGGGGTCCGGATCCGGCCAGGGGTACGGCTCCGTATCCCGCCAGGCGTACCGCCCCCCGTACCCCTGCCCGCCGCCCCGGGCCCGGAGCCCCGCCTCACTCCACCACCCGGGCCACCAGCAGCCCGTCCCACCCCTTCGTACCCACGGTCTGGAACGCCGTCGCGTCCAGCCTCGGCTCCCGCGCCACCAGCTCGAACAGCTCGCGCGTCCCCCGGACGGACGGATCCCGCGACTCCCCGTCCGTGATCGCCCCGCCGCGCACCACGTTGTCCACCACGATCACGCTCCCCGGCCGGGACAGCTCCAGCGCCCAGCTCATATAGCGGGGATTGTTCACCTTGTCCGCGTCGATGAAGAACAGGTCGAACGGGCCCGCGCCCGGCTCCGCCGCCAGCTTCGGCAGCGTCTCCAGCGCCGGGCCCGTCCGCACCTCGGCGATCGCGTCCAGACCGGCCCGGACCAGATTCGCCCGCGCCACCTCCGCATGCCGCTCGTCGTACTCCAGCGAGATCAGCCTGCCGCCCTCCGGCAGCGCCCTGGCCAGCCAGATCGTGCTGTACCCACCCAGGGTGCCGATCTCCAGAACCGTCCGTGCGCCCATGGCGCGGGCCAGCAACTGGAGCAGCTTCCCCTGGTTCGGGGCGACCGCGATCCGGGGCAGCCCGGCCGCGTCGCTCGCCGCCAGCGCCTGTGTCAGTGCCTCGTCCTCCGGAGCCAGCAGGTCCGTCAGATAGCCGTCGACGGCGTTCCAGCGCGCTTCCGCCCCGTCCGCTGCCTGCTCTTCATGTGTTCCGTGCTGATGTGCGTCGGTCATATGCCCCAACCTAGGGCCCCGGGGGCGGATCCGGCCGCTGTGGCGTGATAAGCGGCACGGATGGCCGGGGCGAAGGTCTTGTATCTTCCCCGGGCGGGCCCTCCCCTGGATGTCCGGCCGGACAACCGAACAAAACCGGGCGACAGTCAGGCAAAGAGGGGGTTGCCCGAGTCTCACCCAACGGGCAATGCGAGGCTTCTTCGGGCGCCCGTCACCTTTTTCGGCAGGTGGAGACGGCCGCCGGACCGGGAAACACCGGTATTTCTGGACGAACGGGATGAAAAGGAGGCGCGGCGGGACGTGGCGAACGCGGAGCACAGCGTGCGCGGAAGTGATACCGCGAAGGGGGCCGCCACCAGGATGAGCGCGGCCAGGGCCGCCTTGTGGCTACTGGCCGCCGTACTCGCCGTACGGCAACTGGCGGTGGTCCTGCGCGAGCCGCCCGGCGAGCGGCTCATCGACCTCGAAAAGTGGATCGGCCCCGAGGGCGTACTGCATGTCAAGGGGTCGCTCTACGAGACCGACCTCTTCACCGGCACGCCCTTCGCCGGGCTGGTCCTGAAACCGCTCACCCGCGGCGCGGAGCAGAGCCTCGGCGTTGCCTGGACCTTCGCCACCCTGCTGCTCGTCGTCGGCATAGGCCTGATCGTCGCCCGGGCGCTGCCCGGCCCGGTGTCGCGCCGCAGCGCGCTGCTCGCCGCACCCTTCGCGATCAGCCTGCTGATGCTCTCGCTGCCCGTGCGCAACAGCTTCTACCTGGGCCAGACCAGCATCATCCCGGTCCTCCTCGTCCTCCTCGGCTGTTTTGCCGCCCGGGGCGAACGCGCCTCCGGGGCGCTCATCGGCGTTGCCGCGGCGCTCCAGCCCACGGTCCTGCTCTTCGTTCCGCTGCTCTGGTTCACCGGCCGCCGCCGCGCCGCGGTGACCTCTGCCGCGACCTTCGCCGCCTGTACGGCCGTGGCCTGGGCGGCGATGGCCGGTGACTCGTGGACGTACTGGATCCGGCATGTCGCCGGTGCCGGGCTCAGCAGCCGTCCCGACGGGCTCGCCAACCAGTCCCTCCACGGCGCGCTGCTCCGTCTCGGCCTCGAAGGCCCGCTGGAGATCGCGCTCTATCTGGCCCTGGCCGCCGCTGTGACCTGGTTCGGACTGCGCCGCGCGGTCCGCTACGCCCGGGACGGGCAGCTGCTGCTCGCCGTCGCCATCACCGGCTGTGTCGCCGTCGCGGTCTCGCCCACCACCTGGCAGCACCAGCTGCTGTGGCTGCTGCTCGCCGTCGTCGGCCGGGTCGGCAAGAAGGCGGCGGACCGGATGCTCTGGCCGGTTCTGACGGTGTTCGTGGTGACGCTCCCCAGCAAGATGCTGCTGCCGAATCTGGCGGTGCTCCAGCCGGTGCGGGAGAACGCGATCCTGATCGCGGCGCTGGCGGCCGCCTGCGCCGTACCGTTCCTGTCCCGTACGGATCCGCATTTCCGGGACCCCCTGCCGACCCGGTACGTCACACCTCCGGACTCCCGCCGGCGGTGGGTGCCGCTGCTGCCGTTCTGGAAGCGGGCGCTGAGCCGTCCGAATCTGCTGCTGGAGCTGGTGGCGATCCGGGTCGGTTACGCGATCTACTCCAAGATCCGGCTGGCCGCGACCGCGTCCACGGCGACCGCCGAGGAGCACGGGCGGCAGATCGCCTCCATCGAGCAGGCGCTCGGCATCGACATCGAACACGCGATCAACCAGGCCGCGGTGAAGGCGGAGTGGCTGACGGACTTCCTCAGCTTCTACTACACCTCCTTCCACTTCCCGGTGCCGCTGGCGATCCTCGCGGTCCTCTACATCCGCCGTCCCACCGACTACCGCTGGGCGCGGGCGTCACTGGCCTTCGCGACCCTGCTGGCGCTGGTCGGCTTCTGGCTCTATCCGCTGGCGCCGCCGCGGCTGATGCCGGGCATGGGCTTTGTCGACACGGTCCATGGAACGCAGGACCTGTCGAATCCCGAGTTCGGGGCGATGACCGCGGTCACCAACCAGTACGCGGCGATGCCGTCGCTGCACTTCGGCTGGTCGCTGTGGTGCGGTGTGGTGGTCGTGATGCTGGCGCCCAAGCTGTGGATGAAGGCGCTGGGGCTGCTGCACCCGCTGATCACGCTGTACGTGATCGTGGCCAGCGCGAACCACTGGATCCTGGACGCGGTGGGCGGCGCGATCGTGGTCGGGGCCGGCTTCGGTCTGACCTACGTCCTGTCGGGGCGGCGGTCGCTGCTGCCGGAGGCCGCGGGCGCGGCCGGGTCCCCGGCCGGGTCGGGGCCGGGGTCAGGGTCGGGGTCAGGGTCGGGGGATGCCGTCCCGGTGAGGGTTTCCGTCCCCGCTGCCCGGACCTCGGAGGAGAGTGCCGTGGGTGTCTTCGGGGGTACGGAGAAGAGGCCGGCGGCCGAGGACGTGACCGCGCCGGAGGACGGCGGGGGCGGTACGGCCGTCGCCCAGAAGTCGGCGACCTGACGGGAGGGTGCCCGGCCGCACGGCGGCGGGGCACCGGGGGCGGCCCCGGTCCGCGGACACCTGGTCCGCGGCCCGGGGCCGTTTCCGTGCGGCGGTACGGCTCCGGGTGCGGCGCGGTCCCGGGGACGGGGGCCGCGCCGCACCCGGAGCGGGTCCTCGCGGTGCCTGGAGGCGGAGCCGTGGCGGGATCCGTGGCGGGGTCCGCCTCCAGGCAGGCGGAGCTGTGCCGGGGTCCGCGCGGTGGGCTCAGGCGCCCGTGGTCACCCGCAGTTCCTTGACGCCGTTCAGCCAGGCGGACCTGAGCCTGCGTGGTTCACCCGCGAGTCGGAGACCGGGCAGGGCGTCCGCGATCGCGTTGAAGATGAGGTCGATCTCCATCACCGCCAGCGACTTCCCCAGGCAGAAGTGCGGTCCGCCGCCGCCGAAGCCCAGATGCGGATTCGGGTCGCGGGTGATGTCGAAGGTTTCGGGGTCCTCGAAGACTTCCGGGTCGTTGTTGGCCGACGAGTAGAAGAGCCCCACCCGGTCGCCCTTCCGGATCCGCTGTCCGCCCAGCTCGGTGTCCTGCGTGGCGGTCCGCTGGAACGAGACGACCGGTGTGGCCCAGCGGACGATCTCCTCGGCGGTCGTCGCCGGACGCTCGCGCCGGTACAGCTCCCACTGGTCGGGGTGGCTGAGGAAGGCGTGCATCCCGTGGGTGATCGCATTGCGGGTGGTCTCGTTCCCCGCGACGGCCAGCAGGATCACAAAGAAGCCGAACTCGTCGTTGGAGAGGTTGCCCGCGTCCCCGGCGGCGACCAGTTGGGTGACGATGTCCTGGGCCGGGCACTCCTTGCGGGCTGCGGCGAGGTTCATCGCGTACGAGAGGAAGTCCATCGACGCCCGGATGCCCGCCTCCTCCGTGACGGCGAATTCGGGATCGTCGTACGAGGCCATGGTGTTCGACCAGTCGAAGATCTGCGACCGGTCCTCCTGCGGGACGCCGATCAGCTCGGCGATGGCCTGGAGCGGCAGTTCGACGGCGATGCTGGAGACGAAGTCGAAGGAGCCGCCGTCGCGGGAGCGCGCGACCGCGTCGTCCACGATCCTCAGGGCGCGTTCCCTCAGCGCCGTACGGAGGGAGCTGACGGCGCGGGGGGTGAAGCCGCGCTGCACGATCTGCCGGACCCGGGTGTGCTCGGGCGGGTCCATATTCAGCATGATCAGCCGCTGGACGTCGATCTGGTCGCGCCGGATGGACTCGTTGAAGCGGATGACCGCGGTGTTCGTCCAGGACGAGAACAGTTCGGGACGGGTGGAGACGTATTTGACGTCGGCGTGCCGGGTCACCGCCCAGTAGCCGTCGTCGTCGAACCCGGACACGCCGTGCCGCTGGGCGCACCAGGACACCGGGGCCACTCTTCTCAGCAGGGCGAACTCGGGGTGCGGCACGCGTGACTGGAGGAGGTCGGGGTCGGTGACGTCGAACCCCTCGGGCAGATGGGGACACGGCATGGGGGACATCGGCAGCTCTCCGGTTCTCTGATCCGCGGTTCTCTGATCCGTTCCGTCCTCTGGTGGTCCGCCGGCGGTCCCCCCGCCGGCCGGCCGGTGGCCCGTTCGCGATGCGCCGTCCGCGGTTCCGTCCTCCGTACCGCAATCTGACGGTGCATCAGAATCCGATCGCAAGGTAGTAACGAGTTCTAGAAGAGGCAAGAGGCATGGCGGGAACTGTTGTCCCGCAGGGGTGCGGCAAGGGCTTGCAAGGCCCTTGCGTACCCGGGGTAACGACCATAAGACTGACAGTAGAACTAGAACGCGTACTAGTTCTTGCGCGGGCGCCGGGACCGTCCGCGCAGCCCACAGGAGAGGACGAGCCATGGCCGCCGAACCCGTCATCGTCGAAGCCGTCCGGACCCCCATCGGGAAGCGCGGGGGCGCCCTCGCCAATCTGCATCCGGCCTATCTGCTGGGGGAGACCTACCGCGAACTCCTCGGCCGGACCGGGATCCAGCCGGACTGTGTGGAGCAGATCGTCGGCGGTACGGTCACCCACGCCGGCGAACAGTCCATGAACCCCGCGCGCAACGCGTGGCTCGCGGTGGGCCTGCCGTACGAGACGGCCGCGACGACCGTCGACTGCCAGTGCGGCTCCTCGCAGCAGGCCTCCCACATGGTGGCGAACATGATCGCGGCCGGGGTCATCGACATCGGCGTGAGCTGCGGGGTCGAGGCGATGTCGCGGGTGCCGCTGGGCAGCGGCTCCAAACACGGGCCGGGAAAACCCTTCCCCGACGAGTGGAACGTGGATCTGCCCAACCAGTTCGAGGCGGCCGAGCGGATCGCCCGCCACCGGGGGCTCACCCGGGAGCGCGTCGACTCCATGGGGCTGCTCTCCCAGGAGCGGGCCGCCACCGCCTGGGCCGAGGAGCGGTTCAAACGCGAGACGTACGCGGTGCAGGTGCCCACCACCGAGGACGAGCAGGCCGCCGGGCAGGGCATGTGGCGGCTCGTCGACCGCGACGAAGGGCTCCGCGATACCAGCATGGAGGCGCTGGCCGGCCTGAAACCGGTCCTGCCGGCCGCGCTCCACACCGCGGGCACGGCCTCCCAGATCTCCGACGGCGCGGCGGCGATCATGTGGGCGTCCAAGCGGACGGCCCGCGCGCTGAAGCTGAAGCCGCGCGCCCGGATCGTGGCCCAGGCCGCGGTCGGTGCCGATCCCCGGTTCCATCTCGACGGCCCGATCGACGCCACCCGTACCGTCCTCGGCAGGGCGGACATGAGCCTGAAGGACATCGACCTGGTCGAGATCAACGAGGCCTTCGCCGCGGTGGTACTGAGCTGGGCACAGGTCTTCGACCAGGATCTGGAGAAGGTCAACGTCAACGGCGGCGCGATCGCCCTGGGGCATCCGGTCGGCGCGACCGGCGCCCGGATGATCACCACGGTCCTGCACGAGCTGGAGCGCCGCGACAAGGAGACGGCACTGGTGACGATGTGCGCGGGCGGCGCCCTGGCGACGGCGACGATCATCCAGCGGGTGTAGCCGCCGGCGGAGCGCGGGTGGGGGCGCGGCGGGGCCGTCTGCGGTGGCGGCCGCAGGGTTGGGGCGGGGTAGGCGACCGACCCGCGCCCGGGCTCCCCGGGCCGGCGCGGTACGGGCGGGGTAGCGTCCCTGCGCATGACCGAGCCCATCTCGTATCTGCGCCGGACCGCCGACGCCTATGACGCCCTCGCCGTGCCCTACGCCGCCTTCGACCGCGACGACCTCGAAGCCCCCTCCCTCGACCGTACGTTCCTCCAGGCCTTCGCCGACCAGGTACGGGCCGCGGGCGGCGGGCCCGTCGCCGAGCTGGGCTGCGGTCCGGGGCCGGTGACCGCGCTCCTCCGCGATCTCGGCCTGGACGCCTTCGGGGTCGACCTGTCGCCCGTGATGATCGGCCTGGCCCGGGAGGCCTACCCGGACCTGCGGTTCGAGATCGGCTCCATGGACGCCCTGGAACTGGCGGACGGTGAGGCGGCGGGCATCGTGTCCTGGTACTCGGTGATCCATGTGCCACCGCGGCAGCTGCCGCCGTACTTCGACGAATTCCGCCGGGTGCTCGCCCCCGGCGGAATGCTGCTGCTCGCCTTCTTCGAATCGGAGGGCGAGCCGGTCACGGTCTTCGACCACCGGGTGACGGCGGCCTGGCGCTGGCCGGTGGACGAGCTGGCGCGGCTGGCCGCCGGTGCCGGGTTCACCGAGGTCGGGCGGATGCTCCGCGAACCGCGCGAAGGGGAGCGGTACCGCCGGGGACATCTGCTGATGAAAGCCGCCGGGGGCCGGCCACGGGCTGAGACATGACAGAGGGCCCCGTACGGCGCGTTCGCCGTACGGGGCCCTCCGGGCCGGTCGAGGCCGCTTCGCCTCAGGGCAGCGGGATCAGTACCAGCCCTGGGTCTGCCACTTCGCCCAGGCCGCGCACGGGCTGCCGTAACGCTCCTGCATATAGTTCAGACCCCATTCGATCTGGGTCTCCGGGTTGGTCTTCCAGTCGGATCCGGCCGTGGCCATCTTGTTCGCCGGAAGCGCCTGCACCAGGCCGTACGCACCACTCGACGGGTTCGACGCCTGGACGTCCCAGTTGCTCTCCTTGGCCACGATCCGGCTGAAGCACTGGAACTGCGCGTCGTCGCCGATCATCTTCTGTGCGACCGCCTTCGCGGACGCCGCCTCCACGGCTGCCGGAACCGAGGCAGGGGCGGCCGCGGGAGCGGCGGCGGCGGAAGCCGGGTTCAGGCCCACGACCATCGCGGCCGACGTCGCGACGAGCGCGGCGCCCACGAAGGCGTGGCGGGACGGGCGGCGGAGCACAGCGGTGGCGGAGCGCAGCACAGGGGGATCCTGACGTCGGGGACGGGGGCTGCCGCCCGGACGGGGCGAAACGCCCGCCGCCCGGCGACGGATCAGTTCTAGCCGCCGCCCGACCCCGTCGCAACGAGCCCACTTACTAAGCGGTTGCGCAGTCCGGGCCGCCACACCCCGTGACCCGGGCCGGTCGGCGGCCGTGCCCCCGGCCCGTACGGCTACGAAGACTCCTCGTACACCCTCGGCGCCCTGTGGGGCGGCTCACCCGCCGCACTCCCGTCCCCGCCCTCGAATGTGACCTGCGCCTCGAACGCGGCCCGCCGTGTCGCCCGCCTCAGCAGCGCGAGGACCGCCGGGCCGACGGTGAGGGTGAGGACGACCGTGAGGACCGCCCGCCCCAGGTCCCAGCCCAGGGAGGTGGCCGCGACATAGGCGAAGAAGCGCACCAGATTGTCCTGGAGCGGCTCACCCGGCTGGAAGGAGATCCCCGTCGCCATACCCGGGACGATCGTCCAGCCCTGGAGGTTCATCACCGTGCCGTACGCGAACGCCGCCAGCGCCCCGTAACCGGCCAGCATCAGCGTCTCCGCCCGCCCCCGCAGCCCCTCCGCGCCCGGCAGCAGCCCCGCGCCCATCGTGAACCAGCCCATCGCCAGCATCTGGAACGGCAGCCACGGCCCGACGCCCCCCGTCAGCAGCGCGGAGGCGAACATCGTCACCGAACCCAGGACGAAGCCGAAGCCCGGCCCCAGCACCCGGCCCGCCAGCACCATCAGGAAGAACATCGGCTCCAGGCCGGCCGTCCCCGCACCCAGCGGACGCATCGCCGCGCCCACCGCCGCCAGCACCCCCAGCATGGCGACCGCCTTCGCGCCCATCCCGGTATCGGCGATCGTCGCCACCACCACCGCGACCAGCAGCGGCAGCAGCAGCGCGAACAGCCACGGCGCGTCCTCCGCATGCGCCACCACCCCGGACCGCTCGTCCGCGAGCAGCGGCCAGCCGAAGAACGCCACACCGATGGCGCTGATCAGCGCGAGGGCGGCGACGGAACGGGGGCCGAGACGGACGGGCCGGGGGGAGGGCACCGGGCTCACAGTGCGGCCCCCACCTGGGCCACCGTCAGCCAGCGCCGCGGCGCCAGCACCTTCGCCACCTGGGGGGCGAACGCCGGAGAGCCCACCACGACCTCCGCCGTCGGGCCGTCCGCGACGATCTCACCGTCCGCCAGCACCACCACCCGCTGCGCCAGCTCGGCCGCCAGCTCCACATCGTGCGTGGCCAGCACGATCGCATGCCCCTCGGCCGCCAGCTCCTTCAACACCGTCACCAGCCGCGCCTTCGCCGCATAGTCCAGGCCCCGGGTCGGCTCGTCGAGGAGCAGCAGGGGCGGCCGGGACGTCAGCACCACCGCCAGGGCCAGCGCGAGCCGCTGCCCCTCCGACAGATCCCGCGGATGTGCCGTGTCCGCCACCCCCGGCAGCAGCCGTGTCACCAGAGCGCGGCAGCTCCCCGGTTCGGCGTCCGCGTCCGTGTCGGCCGCCGCGCACTCGGCGGCGACCGTGTCCGCGTACAGCAGGTCCCGCGGCTCCTGTGGTACCAGACCGACCCGCCTGATCAGATCCCGCGGCCGTGTCCGGTGCGGTACGAGCCCGCCGACGGACACCGTGCCCGACACCGGTTCGACCAGCCCCACCAGGGACGACAGCAGGGTCGACTTCCCGGCGCCGTTCCGCCCCATCAGGGCGACGGTCTCGCCGCCCGTCAGCGTCAGGTCGACGGCGCGCAGGGCCGTCACCCGGCCGTGCCGGACACCGACGCGGGAGAGTCCGGCCACGGTTTCGCCGGAACGGGGCGCGGGGACGGGCTCCGGGTCACCGAGGCGGTCCCGCAGCTCCCCGGCCCGGCGCCGGGCGTCCCGTACCGACAGCGGCAGCGGATCCCAGCCCGCCAGCTTCCCCAGCGCCACCACGGGAGGGTGTACGGGGGAGACCGCCATGATCTTCTCCGGTGTCCCGGTCACCGGCGCGGCGCCCGGCTCGGCGAGAAGCACGACCCGGTCCGCGTACTGCACCACCCGCTCCAGCCGGTGCTCCGCCAGCAGCACCGTCGTCCCCAGGTCGTGCACCAGCCGCTGGAGCACCGCCAGCACCTCCTCCGCGGCGGCCGGGTCCAGCGCCGACGTCGGCTCGTCGAGGACCAGCACCTTGGGGTGCGCGGCCAGCACCGAACCGATCGCCACCCGCTGCCGCTGCCCGCCCGACAGCGTCGCGATCGGCCGCTCCCGCAGCCCCGCGAGGCCCAGCAGGTCGAGGGTCTCCTCCACCCGGCGCCGCATCACGTCCGGGGGCGTGCCCAGCGACTCCATGCCGTACGCCAGCTCGTCCTCGACGGTGTCCGTGACGAAGTGCGCCGACGGGTCCTGGCCCACCGTTCCCACGACGTCCGCCAGCTGCCGCGGCGGATGGGTGCGGGTGTCCCGGCCGTCGACCGTGACCCGGCCGCGCAGCGTACCGCCGGTGAAATGCGGTACGAGACCGGAGACCGTGCCCAGCAGGGTCGATTTGCCGACCCCGGACGGACCCACCAGCAGGACGAGTTCGCCTTCCGGGACGGTCAGATCGACCCCGCTGACCGTGGGGGCGGCCGCGCCGTCGTAGGTCACCGACACGTTCTCGAACCGGATCACGGCGACTCCTGGGCAACGGGGGAAGAGGAGGGGACGGGGGCGACGAAGGCGGGCAGCAGGCCGAGCAGCACACCGGCCGCGGGCCAGAGCGGCAGGGCCGGTGCGGTCAGCGGTACGACTCCGGGCTCCAGCGCGCCCGGGGCGTACGACACCGCCCACACCATCAGCGCGGCGACCGCCGCGCCCGAACCGGCGACCAGCCATGAGCGGGCTCCGAACCGGTCGGGCCGGTAGCGGGTCCGGACCGTCCGCCGCCCGCCGAGCCGCAGCCCGGCGACCGCCGCGGCCAGCCCGCCCACCAGCAGGGGCATACCGTACGCCGCCCCTTCGGCGGCCAGCAGCCCGTACGTACCGGCGCAGACGCCCAGCAGTCCGCCGAGCGTCAGGGCGGTCGTGGTGTGCCGGACCGCGGGCGGCACGTTCGCCGTCCGGCCGTAGCCGCGGGCGTCCATCGACGCCGCGACCGCGACCGAACGCTCCAGGGCGCCCTCCAGCACCGGCAGCCCGATCTGCGCCATCGCCCGCAGCCCGCCCGTGGAGCGGCCGCGCAGTCTGCGGGCCGTGCGCAGCCGTGCCACGTCCGCCACCAGATTCGGTGCGAACGTCATCGCCACGACGACGGCCACCCCCGCCTCGTACAGGGCACCCGGCAGCGACTTCAGCAGCCTGGCCGGGTTCGCGAGCGCGTTCGCCGCGCCCACGCAGATCAGCAGGGCCGCCAGCTTGGCGCCCTGGTAGACGGCGAAGACGATCTGTTCGGCATGGACCGGGCCGCCGATCCGGATGCCCTTCGCCCAGTCGGGCAGCGGCACCTCGGGGAGGGTGAACAGCAGATGCGTCCCCGGGATCGGGGCTCCGAGGAGGACGGAGAACAGCACCCGGATCGCGAGGACGAGCAGCCCGAGTTTCACAAACGCGATGTACGCGCGGGCCCACGGCGCATCGGTGCGCCGGGCGGCCACCACATATCCGGCGACGCCCACGATCAGCCCCAGGAGCAGCGGGTTCGTGGTCCGGGACGCCGCGGCGGCGAGCCCGATGGCCCAGAGCCACCAGGCGCCCGGGTGGACGGCGTTGGCCCGGTCCGCGACGGGCGCGCGCCGCCGTGACACGGCGGACGCGGCGGTGGGGCGGGCGCGGCCGGAAGCGGCCGGTGGGGTGGGGCGGGTCATCGGGACCGGCGGCGGGACTGCCCGTACGCTGCCGCGCCGAGGACGGCGAGGGCACCGAGGCCTGCCACGAGACCGAGGGACGGGCCCCCGTCGCTGTCGCCGGACGCCTCGGCGGGGTCCGGTGCGGAATCCGGTGCGGCATCCTGCGTGGTCTTCGCCGTGGCGTCCTCGCCGTTCCGCGATCCGCTCGCGATCTGTTCGCCGCAGCCGGTCGCCGGATAGCCGGAGATCGCGCAGAGCAGCGCGTTCCCGTCGTAGCGCAGCGGTTTGGCGACCCGGGCGAGCGCCTCGGCCGCGGTCGCGCCGGGGTGGACGCGGGCGCAGGCGGTACGCGGCGCGGGCGGCCGCCCGCCCGACGGCGCGTCGGCGGCGGTGCCGGGGTCGATGACGAGGGCGATGCGTTTGGTGCCCGGCTCGGCGGCTGTGGTGCCGCAGACCGCGGCGAAATCGGGTGCGGTCCGGGGCTTCGAAGCGTCGGAGGAGTCTGCGCTCACCGCGAAGCGGAAGCCGTGGACCGCGCCGTCCGGCGGCCGGGCAATCGCCGGGCCCTCGGTGGCGTACGTCCAGGTGGTGCCGGACGCCTGCCAGTACGACCAGTAGCGGTATCCGGCCGCCTGCGCGGGCGCGGCGGCACCGAGCACACCGACGGCCCCCGCGACGAGCACGAGGACGAGGGCCCCGATGCGCGCGACGGCGGCGGACCGCCGGCGCGGGCCCGCGGCGGACTCCCCGGCGCCCTGGGCCGGGCCCGGCCCAGGGGCGCGGTCGGCGGAGGCCGTCATGCGCGGGGCTTGCGGCGGCCGCTGAGGAGGAAGCCCGCGCCCGCGCTCGCCGCGAAGAACGCGCCCACGATCCACCACAGGTTCGGGCCGCCGTCGTCGTTCTTCTCTTCCTTCTCGTCCTTCTTCCCGGTGTCGGCGGACGGCGACGCCGACACCGGCGCCGGACCCGTCGCGTTCAGAGCCGCCACCAGATCCGTACCACCGAAGTCCGCGGGGTCCGTGCCGGTGGCGTTGGCCGCGAAGACGAGCTGGGCGTACGCCGCCGGGCCCGACGCCTTCGCCCACCCGGCGCCGTTCGCCTTCAGCCACTCCAGCGGCTTCTTCGCGGCCTCGGTGCGGCCCTGCGCGGCCAGCGCGACGACCGCGTCCGCCGTGTTCCCGAAGTCGGGCTTGGGCGCGGAGTCCTCGGCGCCCGGCATCGGCGGGGTCAGCAGATGGCCGGTCTTCGCCAGTGCGCCCGCCAGATAGGCGCCACCGTTGACGGCCGCCCCCTTGAGGTCCTTCGCGGCCTTGTCGCAGCCGGCGCCCTCGGCGGCGGAACCGGCGGAACCGGCCTTCGGGGCCAGGCCCGCACCCTGCGCGGCGACGACCGCCGCTGCCGTGGAGTCACCGACGGCGCCCGGCATCTGCGGCTGGTAGACGAAGGCGCCCGCGTCCGGTCCCGTACACGGCCGGGCAAAGGTCAGCAGCGCGTCGTACGGCGACTTCCCGCCCTTCGCGGAGACCACGGCCGCGGGCTTCTCACCCGCGGCGGCCAGCGCGCCGATCACCACGGCCGTGGAGTTGGCGTCACTCGCGCCGCCCGGGTTGTAGCTCCAGCCGCCGTCCGCGTTCTGGACCGACTTCAGCCAGGTGACGGCCTTGCCGACGGTCTGCTCGGCGCCGCCGGTCGCGGTCAGTGCCTGGACCGCGGCGGCGGTGGCGTTGGTATCGCGCGGCAGCTTGGTGTCACAGGCGGCCGAGGCGTCGGCGCGGTACGCGGAGAAGGCGCCGTCCGCGCACTGCTGCCCGGTCAGCCAGTCGACGGCCTTGGCCGCGGGCTTCACTCCGACGGTGTCCTGGGCGAGCAGCGCCAGCGACTGCCGCCACACGCCGTCGTACGCCGGGTCGGCGGTGCCGTACAGACCGGAGGGCAGCGGGGCGGCCGGGGGCGGGGTGGTGGCGGCGGTCGCGGCGGGGGCGAGGGCCGTGCCGAGTACGGCGGAGACGGCGAGCGCGACGGCCGCGCGGCGTGCGGTGGCGTTGGTCATGACGGGTGGTGCCTCTTCCCGCGCCCTCTGCGGGACGCTGCCGGGATCCGGGCACGGGCGCGTCGGGGACGCACCAGGGCTCCGGCCCCGTATTCCTCGACGGTGCCGGCCACCGGCGGCTGCCGGTGGCACAAGCCGGTCACGGCCGCGTACAGGGCATTCCGACTCTGCCCGGCGCGTACGGAGGTGACCTGGGGGTCACGGACACGGCGCGCCGACGGCTCACGGCTGCGGGTCAGTGCCGGATTCGCACCGGCTTCCCCCTGTAAGGGCGTGATACGACCCGTCCACTTTACCGACGGTCGCGGGCGGCGCCGCCCGGGGCGGAATCCACCCCCCCGGGCGGCGCCCCCCCGGGGGGGGGGTTGCCCGGCCGGGGGGGGGGGCCCCGCCCCGGGCCGGGGGGTGCCGGGCGGGGCCGGGCC
>NZ_JBIWGU010000010.1:264822-339747 GCF_044763775.1 Streptomyces sp. NPDC094448
CTCCGTACCACCGGGCCGGGGGGGGGGGGGGGGGGGGGGGGGGCGCGGGGGGCCCCCCCCCCGCCCCCCCCCCCCCCCCCCCCCCCCCCCCCCCCCCCGGGGGGGGGGGCCCCCCGGGGGGGGGGGGGGCCCCCCCCCCCGGGACCGTGGGTTCCCGGGCGGTACGGGACCGGGACAGGCTTCCGGGCGGCGGCTCAGACCGCCGCGTACCGCGTCGGGACCCCCGGCAGGACCTCCGCTCGGCCCAGTTTCACCAGGCGGCGCAGATGGGCCTCCGCCTCCGAGACGGCGATGGTGCGCGAGGCGTGCGGGATCGCGGCCCAGGGGCGGTTCCACACCATGCGTTCGGCCGCCTGCCAGGGGGTGAGGGGCGCGGAGCGGAGGAGTGCGAGGAGGCCCCTGAGGCGGTCCTCGTGGTGGGCCAGCAGCTCCTGGACCCGGATCCCGGCGCCGGTGAAGGCGTGCTGATGGGCCGGGAGGACCTCGGCGGGGGCGAGCCGGGCGATGCGTTCCAGGGAGGCCGTGTAGTCGCCCAGCGGATCGGTGCCGCCGTCGGTGCCGCCGGGATTCCCCGGGTCGCCGCCGGGATTCCCGGGGTCTTCGTACAGCCCGATGTGGGGGCTGATCCCGGGCAGCAGATGGTCTCCGGAGAAGAGCCTTCCGCGGCCGGGCAGCCCGCCGGGGTGCGCCTCCTCCAGATGGAGGCAGACATGGCCGGGGGTGTGGCCGGGGGTCCATATGGCGCGCAGACTCCGGCCCGCCAGCGGCAGCAGTTCGCCGGGGGCGATCTCCCGGTCGGGCAGGGCGGCGCCGAGTCCGGGCAGGCCGCCGGTCCGGCCCGCGGCGCGGGCGGTCCGCAGCGGCGCGAGATGGGTGTCCGGAGCGCCGGCGCGGGCGAGCTTTTCGGCCAGGTAGTCGAACCAGAGGGAGGGGTGGGAGCCGCGGGTGTGCCGGACGATCGCGGTGTCCGCCGGGTGCATGGCGAGCCACGCCCCGGACTCCTCCCGGACCCGGCCGGAGAGTCCGTGGTGGTCCGGGTGGTGGTGGGTGATCACGACCCCGTGCAGTTCGGGGACCGCGGTTCCGACGGCGGCCAGCCCCTCGGTGAGGGCGTCCCAGGAGGCGGGGTCGTCCCAGCCGGTGTCGACGAGGACCGGCCCGCGGCCGGTGTCGAGGACATGGACCAGGGTGTGGCCGAGGGGGTTGTCGGGGATGGGGACCTGGACGGACCAGACGCCTCCGCCGTGGTCGATCACCTGTGGCATACGCGCTCCTCGGCTGCTCTCCGGGCCGGTGCGGCGGCCGGTGCCGCCGGGGCCCTGCGGGCCTGCGGCTGCGGGTGAGCGCGCCGTCCCCGGCGGGGTTCGTGCTCCGGCCGCGGTCCGGTCCGGGCCGGACCGTTCGCGCGGTTCCTTCCCCCGGAGCCCCTGCGGGTGCTGCTCGCGGCGGTCCGCGGACCCGGCCGGCGGCACCTCCCGGGGGACGTATCCCCGCTCCTCGTCGATAGGGCCCGCTGCATCATAACGGAATCTGATGCAGCGTCAGGAAGAGGGTCGTCGGGATTCTTTGCCGGCGCCGGGCGTCGGTTTCGCGGTGTGGGGCCCCGGGTCCCGGGTGCCGGGCATCAGCTCCGCCACCCGCTCCGGCGTCCACCCCTCCGCGCCCGGCGCCGCCGCCAGATAGCGCGCGACCGCGGACGCCTCCCACGCCCCGGCGTCCAGCAACCCGGCCGCCAGATGCCGGAGATACGCGGCGGACGGACACTCCCCGGGGACCTCGCCGCACCGCCACGGCGCCGTGAAGGTCAGCACCGGCAGCCCGGCGACGAACCCGGGGCAGACCAGCGTCTCGTACCGCCCCGGCCCGAGCGCCGCGCGCCCGTGGGCCAGCGCCTCGGCCGGGTCGAGATCCGGGGCGGTCCCGGGGGTGCGGTACATCTCCTGCGCCGCGATATCGGAGAACTGGCCGAGTGTGATCAGATACGCGCGCGCCCAGGTGGTGCCCCCGGCGTCCGGGTCCCAGAACGCCCGCCCGCCCGACCAGACCGGTGACCGGGTCGCGAAGTGGAGCCTGCCCGGGAGTTCGAGCGCGACCGACCGCTCGGGGGGCCGCGGATCCCGGCAGCCCGGAGTGGGCCGAGCCGCCCCCGCCGCCCGCCCGCCGAGGAGATAGGCGCGCAGCCGGGCCGGGTCGGTGTTGGAGCCGTACGAGGCGTACCAGATCCGCTCGGGCCGCGCGCCGGCCGCCGCGGGGCGCGGATCCGGCCGTACCGGACGCGGGGGAGTGCCGCTCATGCGCTCACCGTACGCACCGCCCCCGGCCGCCGCCGGAATGCCGCACCCCCGGGCGCCGCCGGGGCGCCCCACCCGGCTTCCGGGTCTGGATTACTCCTCCCCGAGCTGATATCAGTTCTGACGCGGCATCAGAAATTCGACGCGGCATCAGAAATTCGAGGGAAGAAGCCCCGGCGCGGGAGAGGCGGCGGCCATGACGGAACCCACGGAATTCACGGCACACGGACAGCTCTTCATCGGCGGCGCCTGGACCGACCCCCTCGGCACCGACACCATCGATGTCGTCTCGCCCCATACCGAACAGGTCATCGGCCGGGTCCCGCACGCGTCCCCGGCGGACGCGGACCGGGCCGTCGCCGCCGCCCGCCGGGCCTTCGACGAGGGGCCCTGGCCCCGGATGGCCCTGGAGGAGCGGATCGCGGTCGTCGGCCGGATCAGAGACGCGATCGCCGTACGCCACGAGGAGATCGCCCGGGTGGTCAGCGCCCAGAACGGCTCCCCGTACGCATGGAGCGTTCTCGCCCAGGCGCTCGGCGCGATGATGGTGTGGGATTCCGCGATCACCGTGGCCCGCGCGGTCGCGGAGGAGGAGCCGCGCGCGGGGGCCCTCGGCCCGATCCTGGTGCGCCGCGAACCCGTCGGTGTCGTCGCGGCGATCGCGCCGTGGAACGTGCCGCAGTTCACCGCGGCGGCCAAACTCGCTCCCGCCCTGCTCGCGGGCTGTACGGCGGTGCTGAAACCCTCCCCGGAGACCCCGCTCGACTCCTATCTCCTCGCCGAGATCGTCCGCGAGGCGGGACTGCCCGAAGGGGTGCTGTCCATCCTGCCGGCCGGGGCCGGGACCGGTGAGCATCTGGTGGGCAGTCCGGGCGTCGACAAGGTGTCCTTCACCGGCTCGGTCGCCGCGGGCCGGCGCGTCATGGAGGTGGCCGCCCGCAATCTGACCCGGGTCACCCTCGAACTGGGCGGAAAGTCCGCCGCGGTGATCCTGCCGGACGCCGATATATCCGAGGCGGTCGCCGGTATCGCCCCCGCGGCCTGGATGAACAACGGCCAGGCGTGCGTGGCCCAGACCCGGATCCTGGCACCGCGCGCACGCTACGCGGAGACAGCCGACGCGCTGATCGCCGCCGCCGAGGCGCTGACCGTCGGCGATCCGCTGGACCCGGCCACCGGTCTCGGCCCGCTGGTCGCGGAGCGCCAGCGCCGCCGCTCCCTCGACTACATCGGGGCCGGACGGAGCGAAGGCGCCCGGATCCTCACCGGCGGCGGCCGCCCGAAGGGGCTGGAGCGGGGCTGGTACGTCGAACCGACCCTCCTCGGCGACGTCGGCAACGGGATGCGGGTCGCGCGGGAGGAGATCTTCGGACCGGTCGTCTGTCTGCTGCCGTACGGGGACGAGGAGGAGGCGGTAAGGATCGCGAACGACTCCGACTACGGGCTCAGCGGCAGCGTGTGGACCGCCGACCCGGAGCGCGGTATCGCCTTCGCCCGCCGGATCCGGACCGGGACGTACAGCGTCAACACCTTCAGCCTCGACATGCTGGGCCCCTTCGGCGGCTACAAGAACTCCGGGCTCGGGCGGGAGTTCGGACCCGAAGGGTACGCCGCGTATCTGGAGCACAAGACGATCCACCTGCCCGCCGGATACGGCTCCTGAGCCGGCACCGTCACCAGGCAACGGAACGTAACGTAATGGAACGGAACAGTACGGAACGGAACAGTACGGAACGGAACCTCACCAACGTAACGGCACAACACGACGGACGGAGGCGTGTGATGGGCGACCGCTGGCATGTGGAGGTCGACCGGGGGGTCTGCATCGGCTCCGGGATGTGCGTGGGTACGGCCCCGGAGGGCTTCGCCCTGGACTCGGCGCGCCAGGCCCGCCCCAAGGAGGCGGCGACGGACGCCAACGAGACCGTGCTCGCCGCGGCGGAGAGCTGTCCGGTGGAGGCGATCGTGATCACCCTGCTGGACAGCGGTGAACCGGTCTTTCCGCCGGAGGAGTGAGCCGGGAACCGCGCCGGGAACCGCGCCGGGGCCCGCCCGGCACGGCGCCCGCGGAACCTCAGCGCCGCCGGCCCCGCCGCCCGCCCGGCTCCGGCGCCGTGAGGTCGATCAGCCGGCACACGGTCTCGATGTCGATTTTCACCTGGGCGATCGACGCCCGCCCCGACAGCCAGGTGATCAGTGCCGAGTGCCAGGTGTGCTCGATGACCCGGACCGCCGAAAGCTGCTCGGGCGTCGGATCGTCGAGGCCCGTCGCATCCAGGATGATCGCCGTCGTCTGCCGGGAGACCGTGTCCACCTCGGGGCTGACACTGCGGTCGGCGAAGGTCAGAGCGCGCACCATCGCGTCCGCGAGCTGCGGTTCGCGCTGGAGCGCCCGGAAGGCCCGCATCAGGGTCTCCGCCACCCGCTCGGCCGCGGTCGCCCCGCCCGGGGGCCGTTTGCGGAGGGTGGTGTGGAGGTGCTGAAGCTGGTCCTGCATGGTGGCGACCAGCAGGTGGATCTTGGAGGGGAAGTAGCGGTAGAGGGTGCCGAGGGCGACACCCGCCGCCTCGGCCACCTCCCGCATCTGGACGGCTTCGAAGCCGCCCCGGCCCGCGAGTTGGGCGCTGGCGTGCAGGATCCGGCGGCGTCTGGCCTCCTGGCGTTCCGTCAGGGGCGGCGAACCGGGGACCGTGCCCGGCTGCGGTACGGGGCTCCGCCCGCCGCCCGCCCCCGCCCGGTGGGCGGACCTGACCGCACCACGCGGCCCTCCGGATGGGGATGCGGATGCGGATTCCGGGGCTGCGGTACGGGGACGGGGGTCCGGCCGCGCCGCGGGATCCGGTACGGGGCCGGGGGCCCGCGCCCGATCCGTACCGTCCGCGCCGCGGGGGACCGGCCCGGAAGCCCGTCCGGGTCCCCTTCGTGCCTGCTGGGCTTCGGCTGTCATCGTCCGCGTACCCCGTTCCCCGTTGCGCCCGTCGCCGAGCCCGCCCTCCCCGGCCCGTCGTGGCGTGAATCACCTGATCCGGCCGCCATGACGGAGCTACCTGCGGGTAGATTCAATGCTCCTTGAGCGGGCAAGTCTGAAACTTGTTCTAGATTAGCGCGAGCGGTTACGCTCCGCCGAAACGTAGGGGAGACAGGGGGCCGTGAGTGACCGCTGAGGCCATCGAAGCCGGTCCCCGTGACCCGGAGGACGGCGCGCCGCGCGACCCCGCCCGAACCCCCGGAAGCGACCTCCCCGAGCCCCCCGGAGAAGACTCCCCCCAGCTCCTCGGGGACGGTTCCGGACAGCCCTCCGGGCACGGCGGCGGCGACACTCCCGGAGCCCCCGCCGGCATCTCCCGCACCGGCATCTCCCGCACCGGCACCTCCGGCCGCGGTGAACGCCCCCTGCGGATCGCCCTCCTCACGTACAAGGGCAATCCGTTCTGCGGCGGCCAGGGCGTCTACGTCCGCCATCTCTCCCGCGAACTCGCCCGCCTCGGCCACGATGTCGAGGTGATCGGCGCCCAGCCCTATCCCGTGCTCGATCCGGAAGAGGGCGTCCGGCTCACCGAACTCCCCAGCCTCGACCTCTACCGCAGCCCGGACCCCTTCCGTACGCCCGCCCGCGACGAGTACCGCGACTGGGTCGACGCCCTGGAGGTCGGCACCATGTGGACCGGCGGCTTCCCCGAGCCGCTGACGTTCTCCCTGCGGGCCCGCCGCCATCTGCGCGCCCACCGCGGCCGGTTCGACGTCGTCCACGACAACCAGACCCTCGGCTACGGACTCCTCGGCGACCTCGGCGCCCCCCTGGTCACCACCGTCCACCACCCGATCACCGTCGACCGGCGGCTCGAACTCGACGCCGCCGCCACCTGGCAGCGCCGGGCCTCGCTGCGCCGCTGGTACGCCTTCACCCGGATGCAGAAGCGCGTGGCCCGGCGGCTGCCGTCCGTGCTCACGGTCTCCGACACCTCCCGGGCCGAGATCGAAGAGCACCTCGGTGTCCGTCCCGACCGCATCCGCGTGGTCCACATCGGTGCCGACACCGGCCTGTTCTCGCCCGATCCGGCCGTCGCGGAGATCCCCGGCCGGATCATCACCACCTCCAGTGCCGATGTGCCGCTCAAGGGCCTGGTGCATCTGGTGGAGGCGCTGGCCAAGGTCCGTACCGAGCATCCGGGCGCGCATCTCGTCGTGGTCGGCAAACGGGCCGAGGACGGGCCGGTCGCCCGCGCCATCGAACGCTACGGGCTCGCCGGTGCGGTCGAGTTCGTCAAGGGCGTCTCCGACCCGGAGCTGGTCGACCTGGTCCGCGGCGCGCAGATCGCCTGCGTACCGTCGCTGTACGAGGGTTTCTCGCTGCCCGCCGCGGAGGCGATGGCCACCGGCACCCCGCTCACCGCGACCACCGGCGGCGCGATCCCGGAGGTCGCCGGTCCCGACGGTGAGACCTGCCTCGCGGTCCCGCCCGGCGACGCGGGCGCCCTGGCGGCGGCCCTGGGCCGGCTGCTCGGGGACGCGGAGCTGCGGGCACGGCTCGGCGCGGCCGGGCGCGCCCGGGTGCTGGAACGATTCACCTGGGCCCGTGCCGCGGAGGGCACGGCCGAGCTGTACCGGGAGGCCGTGGAGCGGGCCGCGCGCTCGCGCCGGGGAGCCCGGACGGCCGCCCGGTGATCCGCCCCGCCCGCACCCGCGCTTCTTCCGGGTGCGCCGCCGGACCGCCGGCCATCGCTTCCACAGCTGCCGAAGCCGTGGTCGCCCGAGTGTTTCCGCGCTTCCGGTGCCCCCGCCCGTACCCCTCCTTCCGCCCCTCCCGTGCCGACCGCGAAAGCAGGAACGCGTGCTGACCGTCGACTTCTCCCGCTTCCCGCTCGCTCCCGGCGACCGTGTCCTGGACCTCGGCTGCGGTGCCGGACGCCATGCCTTCGAGTGCTACCGGCGCGGGGCCCGGGTCGTCGCCCTCGACCGCAACGCCGAGGAGATCCGCGAGGTCGCCAAGTGGTTCGCGGCGATGAAGGAGGCGGGTGAGGCCCCGGAGGGCGCCACCGCGACCGCCATGGAGGGCGACGCGCTCAACCTCCCCTTCCCCGACGGGTCCTTCGACGTCGTGATCATCTCCGAGGTGATGGAGCACATCCACGACGACAAGGGCGTGCTCGCGGAGATGGTCCGGGTCCTGCGGCCCGGCGGCCGGATCGCCGTCACCGTCCCCCGCTACGGCCCCGAGAAGATCTGCTGGGCGCTCAGCGACGCCTACCACGAGGTCGAGGGCGGCCATATCCGCATCTACAAGGCGGACGAACTCCTCGCGCGCATCGAGGAGGCCGGGCTCGTTCCGTACGGCACCCACCACGCCCATGCCCTGCACAGCCCCTACTGGTGGCTCAAGTGCGCGTTCGGCGTTGACAACGACAAGGTCCTGCCGGTCAAGGCGTACCACAAGCTCCTGGTCTGGGACATCATGAAGAAGCCGCTGGCCACCCGGCTCGCCGAGCAGGCGCTCAACCCCCTGATCGGCAAGAGCTTCGTGGCCTACGCGACCAAGCCCGCGCTGCCCCTGGCGGAGGCGTGACGACGCCCCGGACCCCGCGCACTCCGCCGACCGGCCGTCTCGTCCTGCCCGGCGTGCTGACGGCCGCCGAGGCAGCCGAAACCGTCGCCGGGATCCGTGCCCAGCAGTGCGACGACGGCGCGATCCCCTGGTTCCGCGGCCACCACCTCGACCCCTGGGACCACACCGAGGCGGCGATGGCGCTGGACGCCGCCGGGGAGCACGAGGCCGCCGGCCGGGCGTACGACTGGCTGCGGAAGCACCAGAACGACGACGGTTCCTGGTACGCGGCCTACCAGGACGGCGACCCGGCCCGGCCCACGGACCGCGGCCGGGAGACCAATTTCACCGCGTACGTCGCCGTCGGCACCTGGCACCACTGGCTGACCACCCGCGATCCGGCCTTCCTCGACCGCATGTGGCCGGTGGTCCGCGCCGCGCTGGACTTCGTCGTCCGGCTCCAGCAGCCCGGCGGCGAGATCGGCTGGAAGCGCGAGGCGGACGGCACCTCCGTCACCGACGCGCTGCTGACCGGCTGTTCGTCCGTGCACCACGCGCTGCGCTGCGGCCTCGCGATCGCCGAGGAGCGCGGTGAGCCGCAGCCGGACTGGGAGCTGGCGGCGGGCGCCCTCGCCCATGCCATCCGGCGCCATCCCGAGCGGTTCCTCGACAAATCGCACTACTCGATGGACTGGTACTACCCGGTACTCGGCGGCGCGGTCACCGGCGCGGCGGCCAGGGCCCGGCTCGACGAACGCTGGGACGCGTTCGTGGTGCCGGGCCTCGGGGTGCGCTGTGTGCTGCCCAACCCCTGGGTGACCGGCGGCGAGAGCTGCGAACTGGCGCTGGCGCTGTGGGCGGCGGGGGAACCGGAGCGGGCGCACGAGGTGCTGCGCTCCATCGGCCATCTGCGGGCCGGGGACGGGATGTACTGGACGGGGTACGTCTTCGAGGACCGCGCGGTCTGGCCGGAGGAGCGCACGACGTGGACCGCGGGCTCCCTGCTCCTGGCCGTCGCCGCACTCGGCGGCGACGAACCCACCCGGGCGGTGTTCGGCGGTACGGACCTGCCGGAGGGCCTGGCGCCGGACTGCTGCGGGCCGGACAGGGCCTAGAGCACCAGCTCCGCGAGGGTTCGCAGGGTCGCCGGGTCGGGAGAGGTGACGAGGAGGTCCGTGGCGGGGGTGGTACGCCAGAGTTCGAGGCGTTCCGCGATCCGGGCGCGCGGGCCGACCAGCGAGATCTCGTCGGCGAAGGCGTCCGGGACCGCGTGGACCGCCTCCGCCCGGCGGCCCTCCGCGAACAGCCGCCGGACCTTCCGCGCCTCCCCCTCGTACCCCATCCTCGCCATGAGGTCGGCGTGGAAGTTGCGGCTGGTGTGCCCCATGCCGCCGATGTAGAAGCCCAGCATGGTCTTCACCGGAAGCAGCCCTTGCGCGATGTCGTCGCAGACCGCGGCCCGGACCAGTGGCGCGATCATGAAGTCGCCGGTGCGCCCGGCGAGCGGGGCGAGGGACTCCTCGTACCCGGCCGGGCGCAGCGGGGACCAGTAGAGCGGCAGCCAGCCGTCGGCGATCCGGGCGGTCTGGGCGATGTTCTTCGGGCCCTCCGCGCCGAGCAGGACCGGCAGTCCGGACCGGAGCGGATGCGTGATGGACTTCAGCGGTCTGCCGAGGCCGGTGCCGTCGGTGCCGGTGTACGGATGGGAGTGGTAGCGGCCCTCGTGCACCACCGGCCCCTCGCGTCGCAGTACTTGCCGGACCACGTCGATGTACTCCCGGGTCGCGGTCAGCGGGGAGGCCGGGAAGGGACGTCCGTACCAGCCCTCCACCACCTGCGGGCCCGACAGGCCGAGGCCCAGCATCAGCCGGCCGCCGGAGAGATGGTCGAGAGTGAGGGCGTGCATCGCGGTCGCGGTCGGGGTGCGGGCGGCCATCTGCGCGACGGCGGTGCCGAGCCGGATCCGGGAGGTGTGCGCGGCTATCCACGTCAGCGGGGTGAAGGCGTCGGAGCCCCAGGCCTCGGAGGTCCACACCGAGTGGTAGCCGAGCCGCTCGGCCTCCAGGGCGAGGCCGAGCCGGTCCGGATCGGGGCCGCGGCCCCAGTAGCCGAGGGCCAGTCCCAGTCGCACGGCCTCACCCGCCTCTTCCGCACCCCTGTACCGGATCTGACGGTGTGTCAGAGTACGGCAGCGGCCCCCCGCCCGGAAGGGGCGAGGGGCCGGGGGCCTGCGGGTGGAACCGCGCGGTCAGCCACGCTGGATGCCGGTGGTGTCCTGGAGCACGCCGCGGCGGCCGTCCTGCGTCTGCGCCACCAGCGCCTGACCGCGCTGGTCGACGGCGAGGTACCAGGTGCCGGGCGCCAGTTCGGCGATCGGCGTCGGGGAGCCGTCCTCCGGGTACAGCGGGCGGGCCACCGGCACCGCGAACCAGAACGGCGCGAACTCGGGGGCGCCACCGGGCGTACCACCGGGCGGAGTGGCACCCGGGACGCCCTGCTGCGCCGAATGCCCGGGGTACGGCTGCTGCTGGCCGGGGGCCTGCGCGCCGGGGTAGCCGTAACCGCCCTGCGGGTGCCCGCCGTACGGGGACGGGGGAGCCGCCGGGCTCGGCGTGCCCAGCAGCGGGGCCTTGAGCGCGGGCACGAGCTGCCCGCCGATCGCGCCCGCCGCCAGCACCAGCGCGGCGATCAGGCCGAGGATCAGACCGGTACCGGCGTCGAGGCTGAACTCGCCCATGTCGAACGAGCCCGACGGGTCGAAGACGGCGCCCAGCGCGGTCCAGGCGGTGAGGACGGCGGCGATCATGCCGATGTGCCCCAGCTCGATGCCGAGCACCTTCGGCGGGCGGGGCAGCAGATGCGAGAGCACGATCAGCGCGGCGCCGATCACGCCGGCGAGATAGACCCCCAGCAGCAGGGCCCCGTTGTC
Source organism: Streptomyces sp. NPDC094448 (assembly GCF_044763775.1). Classification (NCBI taxonomy): domain Bacteria; kingdom Bacillati; phylum Actinomycetota; class Actinomycetes; order Kitasatosporales; family Streptomycetaceae; genus Streptomyces; species Streptomyces sp. NPDC094448. The sequence goes on from NZ_JBIWGU010000010.1 coordinate 275,585, forward strand.
CCAGGCGTTCGGCACGTCGTCGCACCTGGTGCCGGCGCAGTCGAACGTGTCGAGGAACGAGGCGATGAACAGCAGTACCGCTGCTCCGATCACCACGCCGTCGCCTCGTGTGAGGGAGCGGATGTTCACGTGAGAATCCTTCGTCGGTCGTCTCGGGTCGTCGTCGCATCGGGGCGCTCGGCGCAGTGCGGGGACTCCCCCGTCACCCGGGGTGAATCTATCGTCTGCCGCTTCCCTGCGTCTGCCCGGTATACGGACTCACAGGGGACGGAGTCCCCGGGGGAGCCGGATGGAAACCCGATCGGAACCGGATCGGGATCTCGGGTGACGGCCGGGTGGGGGAAGGGTGATGACGGCCCGCGGGCGGTATCGCGGAGGGCGCGGCCGGAATCCGGTCGGGCCCGGCTCGTGTCACGCGTATTCCGGGTATTCCCGAGCATTCGCGGAGAATCGCGCGGAATCCGCTCCTGACGTGGCGGCGTACGGCCGGGCAAGGCGGTGTACGGAGGTGTGCGCGATGTCGCGGGTGGTCGTTCGGGCGGGCGGGGACGGTGGTGTTCGGCCGGCGGGGGAGACTGCTCAGGCGGTGGGGGCGAGGAAGGCGCGCAGTCCCTCGGCGATGCCCAGGGCTGCCTTCTGCCGCCAGTCGGCGCTCGCCAGCAGCGCCGCGTCCCGGGAGTCCTCCATGTTTCCGCATTCGACGAAGACCTTGGGGACGGTGGAGAGGTTCAGCCCGCCGAGGTCGGTGCGTACGTCGAGACCGGTGCCGCCGCCGAGGTAGTTGGCCCGGCCCGAGCCCGTGGTCCGGGCGAAGGCGTCCACGACGTGCTCGCCCAGCTGCCGGGACGGGGCGACGATCGCGGTGGTGTCGGCGCCGCCCGAGGTGACCTTTCCGGGCAGGATCACATGGAATCCCCGGTGGCCTTCCGCCGATCCGTCGGCATGAACGGAAATGACGGCGTCGGCCTTCGCCGCGTTGCCGATCCGGGCCCGTTCGTCGATGCACGGACCGAAGGCCCGCTCGCCTTCCTCATGCGTGAGGACGACCTTTGCGCCCTCCTTTTCGAGCAGGGCCCGCAGCCGCTGGGAAACATCACGGGTGAATGCGGCTTCGGTGTATCCGTCCGCGGCCGCGGTACCGGTCGTATCGCATTCCTTGCGATGGGTTCCGATGTCGACGAGCTGATTGATGTCGGTGGAATGGCGGAAGTTGCCGGGATTGTGTCCGGGGTCGATCACCACGACCCGGCCGGCGAGCTGCCCCTCGCGGGTGCTCCGGGCCGTGGCCGGGGGGCGGTCGTCCGTACGGCCGTGCGCGCGGTCCGGTGTCCCGGCCGCCGGGAGCGCCCGGCCGTCCCCGCCGGGCGCGGAACCGTCGCCGGCCCGCCAGGAGAGCCATCCGGCCAGCGCTCCGCCGGCCAGGGCCGCGACGGCGGTGGCGGCGACGGCACGCCGGATGTACCGCCGCGGACGGGCGGACGGCACCGGTCCGCCACCGGACCCTCCGGGGAGGGCGCCGGAGCCCTCGGGCGGGGCGCCGGAACTCCCGGCCAGGGGCGCGGGGCCCTCGGGCAGGGCGTCGGCGGCGGGCAGGGCATCGGGTTCGCGGCCCTCGCGACCCTCGTGGCCCTCGCGGTGCTGGTGTTGCTCGTGATGCGACACGAGGGGCAGCCTAGACCTGGGCGGTCAGAATCCCGGGCCGATACGCCGCAGGACGCGCAGTGAGTCCATGGCCGAGATCTCGGTGAACGCGCCCGAGGCCAGTGCCCGCTGGTGGATCCGGTACGGGGCCTGCCCGCCGTCCGCCGGGTCGGGGAAGACGTCGTGGATCACCAGCAGCCCGCCGGAGGCGATATGCGGCGCCCAGCTCTCGTAGTCGGCCGTGGCGTGTTCGTCGGTGTGGCCGCCGTCGATGAACACGAGCCCCAGCGGCGCCGCCCAGACCCGGGCGACCTGCGGCGACCGTCCGACGATCGCGATCACATGGTCCTCCAGACCGGCCCGCAGGAGCGTACGGCGGAAGGTGGGCAGGGTGTCCATCAGGCCGACCTCCGGGTCGACCACCTCCGGGTCGTGGTACTCCCAGCCGGGCTGCTGCTCCTCGCTGCCGCGGTGGTGGTCCACGGTGACCGCGATCGTCCCCGCGGACCGGGCGGCGGCCGCGAGCAGGATCGTCGACCGGCCGCAGTACGTCCCCACCTCCAGCAGCGGCAGCCCCGGCGCCGCCGCTTCTGCCGCGGCCGCGTACAGCGCGAGCCCCTCGGCGGGCGGCATAAAGCCCTTGGCCGCCGCGAACGCGTCGAGGACCTCCGGCGCGGGGGAGGGGGTGTGGCTCATGGCGGATTCCTTCTGGCGGTGCGGGGTGCGGCGGAGCGGTGGCGCCGCCGCACGGATCTGCGGTGGTACGGGCCCGCTGCCGTACCGGTGTACGGGATGTACGGGTACGGGCCCGGCGGACCATGGTGCCCCACGGTCCCCGCCGGGTCGACGCCGGTCCCGACGCGGCCGCCGTCCGGGCCGTTGCGGCGGTCTGCGCGCTGCGGCCCCGGCGGTCGTCGCGGCGGCCGGGACGTCCCATGGCATCCGGCCCGAAGAGGACATCCCCGTATCGAGCCCGGACGCGGACATCCGTGTGTATCTGACCTACCATCAGATTGAAACGTGTTCTACTCTGCCGCCCATGGGCATCGGAATCACGCACGAGCACCAGGAACTGGCCCGGTCCGTGCGGGGCTGGCTGACGAGGGCCGTGCCGCCGGGCGAAGTGCGCAAGCTCCTCGACGCTCCCCGCGCCGACGACCCGGCCGCCCCGCCCGGCCGTCCGGCGCACTGGGACGCGGCCGCCGCCCAGGGCCTCCTCGGGATCCACCTCCCCGAGCAGTACGGAGGGGGCGGCGGCACCCTCCTCGAACTGGCGGTGGCACTGGAGGAGACCGGGGCGGCCCTGCTCCCGGGGCCGTACCCCGGACATGTCCTCGTCGCCGAAGTGCTGCGCCGCACGGCCCACCACGACCTCGTCGCCGCGCTCGCCGACGGCCGCCGCGTCGCGGCCGCTGCCTTCGGGCCCGGCGGGCTGACCGCCGTACACGACGCGGACGGCGGACTCGTCGTCGACGGCACCGCGCCGCCCGTCCTCGGCGGCGGCCACGCCGATCTCCTGCTGATCGCGGCCGTGACCGCCGGCGGCACGGTATGGGCCGCGGCCGACGCGGACGCCTTCGCCGTCAGGGTCCACGGGAGCGCCGACCCCACCCGCCCCACCGCCGAAGTCACCGCCGCGGCCGTCCGGGTGCCCGCTTCCAGGGTCCTCGGCCCGGCCACCGCCGACCCCGGGCTCGTCCGGGACCTCGCCGGGGTGCTGCTCGCCGCCGAAGCCTGCGGGGTGGCGGCCAGGGCCCTGGCGACCGCCGTCGAACACGCCAAGGCCCGGGAGCAGTTCGGCAGCCCCATCGGCCGCTTCCAGGCGGTCAAACACCTCTGCGCCGATATGCTGATCCGGCTGGAACGGGCCAGGGCGCTCACCTGGGACGCGGCGATCGCCGCAGATGCCGCAGACCCTGCGCCCCGGCAGGCGCCCGGCGCCGAACCGTACCCCGCGCGCGCCCTGACCGCCGCCTTCGCCGCCGCCACCGCGCTCGAAGCCGCGTACACCTGCGCCAAGGACTGCATCCAGATCCTCGGCGGCACCGGGTTCACCTGGGAGCACGACGCCCACCTCCTGCTGCGCCGGGCCGTTGTCGCCCGTCAGCTGACCGGGCCCGCCGACGAGCAGCTCCTGCGGGCCGCACGGCTCGCCGCCGCGGGGGCCCGGCGCGAGCTGCGGACCGAACTCCCGCCGGAGGCCACCTCCCACCGGCTGCGGGTACGGCCGCTGATCGCCGCCGCCCGCCGACTCGACCCGGCCGCCGCCCGCCGGGCCCTCGCCCCCACCGGGCTCGCCGCGCCCCATCTGCCCCCGCCCTACGGCCTCGGCGCCGGGCCCGTGGAGCAGCTCGCCGTCCAGCGGGAGCTGGCCGATGCGGGCGTCGCCCTCAGCGGACTGTCCATCGGCGCCTGGGTCGTACCGTCCCTGCTCGCCCACGGCACACCGGAGCAGCAGGAACGCCTCGTCCCCGGCACTCTCAGCGGCGAACTCCGCTGGTGCCAGCTGTTCAGCGAGCCGGGTGCCGGATCGGACCTCGCAGCCCTCACCACCCGGGCCGAGCGCACCCCCGACGGCCGCTGGCGCATCACCGGTCAGAAGGTGTGGACCAGCGCCGCCCACCGGGCCGACCACGGCATCCTGCTGGCCCGTACCGACCCCGAAGCGCCCCGGCACCGCGGGCTGACCTACTTCGTCGTCGACCTCCGCGCCTGCGAGGGCGTCACCATCCGCCCCCTGCGGGAGATCACCGGTGACTCCGTGTTCAACGAGGTCTGGTTCGACGGCACCCTGCTGCCCGCCGACGCCGTCGTGGGAGAGGTGGGCGACGGCTGGCGGGTGGCCCGCACCACCCTGGGCAACGAACGCGTCCACATGGCCGACCAGATCGCCTTCGACAGCGGGCTCGAAGCGCTGCTCGCGGCCGTACCCGGGCTCGACGGTGCCCGGCGGGCCCGGATCGGCGCCCTCGCCGCCGAGGCGCACGCCCTCAACTGCCTGGCGCTGCGCACCACCCTGCGGCAGGTGTCCGGACTCGAACCCGGCCCGGGTGCCTCCGTACGGAAGCTCGTCCAGACCCTCCACCAGCAGAAGACCGCCGAACTCGGCCTGGAACTCCTCGGTCCGGCGGGCGCGGTCGCCGAGGGCGCGGGGGAGGCGGCCGTCCGGGGGCTGCTGATGTCCCGGTGCCTGACCATCGCCGGGGGCACCACTCAGGTGCAGCTCAATGTGGTGGCCGAGCGGATCCTCGGTCTGCCGCGCGACTGACCGGCCGTGTACCTGCCGGCCGCGAACCCACCGCTCGGGTACCCATCGGCCGCGTACTCACCGCTCGGGTACCCGCCGGCCGTGTACGGACCGGCTGATCGCAGACGGAAGGAGCAGGGACATGATGGCGGCCAGCGCGAAGAGCTTCGTCCTCGGCGTCGGCACGACACCGTTCGAGAAACCCGGAGCACGGGATCTGCGGTACTGGGACCTGGCACGGGAAGCGGGTACGGAGGCCCTCACCGACGCCGGAATCGGCTACGCCGACGTGGAACAGGCGGTCGTCGGCTACTGCTTCCAGCCCTCCACGGCCGGTCAGCGCGCCACATACACCCTCGGACTCACCGGCATCCCCGTCTACAACGTCAACAACAACTGTGCTACCGGGGCCACCGCGCTCGTCCTCGCCCGGCAGCTCGTGGAGGGCGGGGCCGCCGACTGCGTGCTGGCCCTGGGCTTCGAGAAGATGCGGAAGGGCCCGCTCGGCGCCGGATCGGACGCCGGAGCCGATTTCGCCGCTTCGCCCGTCGCCCGGCACTACGGGGTGATGGCCGCCGCCCACGGCTTCGGGGCCGCCCCGCCGACCGCGCAGATCTTCGGCAACGCGGCCCGTGAGCATATGGAGCGGTACGGCACCACCGAGGCGCAGCTCGCCGCCGTCGCGGCCAAGAACCACCGGCACTCCGCGGACAATCCGCAGGCCCAGTTCCGGGACGTGTACACGGTGGAGGAGATCCTCGCCGCGCGGACGATCCACGCGCCGCTGACCAAGCTCCAATGCTCGCCGACCTCGGACGGCGCGGCGGCGGTCGTCGTCGTGTCCGAACGCTTTCTGCGGCAGCGGACGCCCCGGGCGGGATCCGGCGGGGGGACGGCGGCGCGGGCCGTGGAGATCGCAGGCCAGGCGATGGTCACCGACACCGAGGAGTCCTTCGCTTCGGGGTCGTGCATCGACGTCGTCGGCCGGCCCATGTCCAGGGCCGCGGCGCACCGGGCATACGAATCGTCGGGGCTGGGGATAGAGGATGTCGACGTCGTCGAACTGCACGACTGCTTCTCCGTCAACGAGCTGCTGACGTACGAGGCGCTGGGCATGTGCGAGGACGGCGGCTCCGGAGAACTGGTGGCCGAAGGGGCGACGACGTACGGCGGCCGATGGGTGGTCAATCCGTCGGGCGGGCTGATTTCCAAGGGGCATCCGCTGGGCGCGACCGGCCTGGCGCAGACCGCCGAACTGGTCCGGCAGCTCCGGGGCGAGGCGGGGAAACGACAGGTCGCGGGCGCGCGGGTGGGGCTGGCGCACAACATCGGACTCGGCGGTGCAGCCGTGGTCACCCTCCTCCGGGCCCGATAGGCCCTGTCCGGGCATTGGGCTCATCCGGCTCACCCGGGTTGTCCACAACCCGGATGTGCGTTCGGGACTTCGCTGCGACCATGGCGCAATGCCCCACTCACGACCGCACCACCCGTCCGAACCCCATTCCGGCAAACCTCTCCGAACCGGCACTGGAACCGACGCAGGCGCAGGCGCAGGCACAGGTACCGGTATCGGCACCGGCGTTCATACCGTTGCCCCGACGGCCGTCCCGGCTCCCGACCCTGTTCCGACTGCCGTCGCGAGTGCCGTCCCGTCTGCCGTCCCGGTGGCTGTTTCGAGAGCCGTCCCGGCCGAGCCCCGCGGGGGCGGCCCCGGCGGCCCGGCGAGCGGTTCCCTCCCGGCCCCGGCCGGTCCGCGGCGGTCCGTCCCCACCTGGCTGGTGCTGCTCACGGTCTGCGCCGGGCAGTTCCTGGTCGTCCTGGACGTGTCCGTGGTCAATGTGGCCCTGCCGTCGATGCGCACCGACCTCGGGCTCTCCACCACCGGCCTCCAGTGGGTGCTCAACGCGTACACCATCGCCTTCGCCGGGTTCATGCTGCTGGGCGGGCGAGCGGCCGACCTCTTCGGCAGCAAGCGGATGTTCCTCGTGGGGCTCGGGCTGTTCACGGTCGCGTCCCTGGCGGGCGGGGTGGCGCAGGACGGCTGGCAGTTGCTCGCCGCGCGGGCGGTCCAGGGCCTGGGCGCCGCCGTGCTCGCCCCGGCGACCCTCACCATCATCATGGCCGCGGTGCCGCCGGGTCCCGCCCGTACCCGGGCGATAGGGACCTGGGCCGCGGTGGGCGCTGCGGGCGGGGCGGCGGGCGGACTGGTCGGCGGGCTTCTCACGGACCTTCTGTCCTGGCGCTGGGTGCTGCTGATCAACGTGCCCGTGGGGGCGCTGGTCCTGGTGGCCGGGGTGCTCTGGCTGGCGGAGGGGCGCGGTGGCCCGGGGCGCCGGCTCGACCTGCCGGGAGCCGTCCTGGTCACGGCGGGCCTGGCGGCCGTCGCGTACGGCATCGTGGAGACCGAGGCGTCCGGCTGGGACACCCCGGCGGCACTGCTGCCGCTGCTCGCCGGAGTGCTGCTGCTCGGGGTGTTCGTGGCCGTGGAGGCGCGGACGGCCGCTCCGCTGATGCCGCTGAAACTCTTCCGCTCCCGTGCGGTGACCGCGGCGAACGCGACCATGCTGCTGACCGGATCGGCCTCCTTCGCCTCCTGGTTCTTTATGACGATGTACGCGCAGAACGTCCTCGGGTACGGCCCGCTGAAGGCCGGAGTCGCCCTGATACCCAGCTCCATCAGCATCGTCGTCGGCTCGAAGCTGGCGCCGCCGCTGATGGCCAGGGTCGGGACGCGGACCGTCGCCGTCGGCGGTGCCCTGGTGGCGTCCGCGGGCTTCGCCTGGCAGTCGGCGATGACGGCCGATGGAAGCTATGCGACCTCCGTACTCGGCCCCGGGGTGCTGATGCTGGCCGGGATCGGGCTGGCGGCGACCCCGCTGTCCGCGCTGGCGACGGCCGGGGTGGCCGCGGATGACGCGGGGCTGGCCTCCGGCCTGATCAACACCTCCCGCACGATGGGCGGCGCGCTGGGTCTCGCGGTCCTCTCGACGGTCGCCGCGTCCCGCTCCGGCGGCAGCACCTCGCCGGAGGCCCTGACGGCCGGCTACGCCCTGGCGTTCCGCTGCGGGGCGGTCGCCCTGTTCACGGCGGCGCTGCTGATGCTGGTCTGGCTGCCGAAGGGGGAGGGCGAACGCTAGTGCCGTGACGGCCTCCCGTGACGGCCTGCCCATGACGGCCGGGACCGCGGTCCCGGCCGGACCCGGTCGCCACCGGCGGGCCCGTCGTCCGCGGCCGTCGCCGCGGCGGCGTTCAGCCGGCCGGCTGCGCCGGGTCCCGGGGAGGCAGAAGGGCCGGGTCGATCACGATCTCCCCGGTGAGACAGCGGTGTACGGCCCGGACCAGTTCCTCGTGCGGGCCGTCCTTGACCAGCAGGCCCACCGCCCCGGCGGCCAGCGCCCGGTCGGCGAGCCCGGGGCGGCCGGAGCCGGTCAGCAGCAGCACCCGGCACTCAGGCGCCTCGACCAGCAGCTGAACGGTGGCGTCGAGGCCGTCGCCGTCCGGGAGTACCGCGTCCAGCAGGGCGACATCGGGCCGACGGTCCCGCGCCACATCCGCCACCTCCGAGCCCCGCCCCACCTGCGCGACCACGGCGAAGCCCGGTTCCAGACCCAGCAGCAGGGCCAACGCCCCGCCGGTCGCTCCGCCGTCCCCGGCGAGCAGGATCCGTACGGATACGGCCGGTCGATGATCCTGGGGCATTTCTTCCATAAGTGAAGGGTATGTCTGATGATGTCCCTGCCTGCCGTGACACGGCGCCCGCTCTTCCCCGATTCCGTAGCTGACGTACTGTCAGATATTGAACTGACGGAGTGTCAGAACTCTTCCTTTGCTCCCGGGGCTGCGTTATACATACCCAGAACCGGACCTGGAACGTGTTCCACGGAGGTCTGTCGTGGATCAGGCCGGTTCCGGAAAGCGGCGCCGTCCGCGCGGAGGGAGCCGTGGACCGGGCGGCGGGCGCGGATCCGGACCGGGCCGTACCGGACCCAGGGGTCCGGCCCCGTACGACCTCGGCGCGGCCGACGGTGCGGACGGTCGCGCCGAGGTCTTCCAGCACGGCGCCCGGAGGCGGACCGAGCCTCTTCCAGCAAGGGAGCAGCAGCCTCATGCCGATCGACCCCGCCAGGGCCCTCGCCGCCGAGCCCCGTACCGCCGAGATCTCCTGGGACCACCGGGACGTCCAGCTCTACCATCTGGGCCTGGGCGCCGGGATCCCCGCGACGGACCCCGGAGAACTCCGCTACACCCTGGAATCCGGGCTCCACGTCCTGCCCGCCTTCGTGACGGTCGCCGGTGGGGGCAAGGGCATCGCGGGCGGTCTCTCCGGCCCCGGGCTCGATATCGACCTCACCGCCGTGCTCCACGGCGGCCAGACCGTCCGCCTCCACCGTCCCGTGCCGCCCGTCGGCACCGCCGTCTCATCGACCCGGGTCGCGGCCGTCTACGACAAGGGCAAAGCCGCCGTCCTCGTCCTGCGGACCGAGGCATCCGACGCCGAAGGGCCGCTCTGGACCAACGACGCACAGATCTTCGTCCGGGGGGAGGGCGGCTTCGGCGGCGAACGCGGCCCCGCCACCCGTACCGAACTCCCGGGCCGTGAACCCGACAAGACCGTCGAACGGTACGTCAGGGAGGACCAGGCACTGCTGTACCGGCTCTCCGGCGATCTCAATCCGCTCCACGCCGATCCGGAGTTCGCCGCGCGCGCCGGATTCGACCGGCCGATCCTGCACGGGCTGTGCACCTACGGAATGACCCTCAAAGCCGTCGTCGACACCCTCCTCGGCGGGGAGCCCGCCCGGGTCACCTCGTACACCACGCGCTTCACCGGGGTCGTCTTCCCCGGCGAGACGCTCCGGATCCGCCTCTGGGCCGAGGACGGCCGACGGGTCCGGGCCGCGGTCGGAGCCGTCGAGCGGGACGACGCGCCCGTCCTCGCCGACACCGTCGTCGAACACCACTGAACCGCCCGCCGCCGCGCCCCGGCCGCGGCGGAAACGACACGAGAGGAGCCGTACCGTGCGCGCAGCCGTCCTGCACGAGACCGGGCAGACACAGCTCGAAGTCCTCGACGACCTGGAGGCCGTGGGCTTCGGCCCCGGCAAGGTCAGGATCCGGATCCGGGCCACCGGACTCTGCCACTCGGACCTCTCCGCGATGACCGGAGTCCTGCCCCAGCCCGTGCCTTTCGTCCCCGGCCACGAAGCCGCCGGCGATATCACCGACGTCGGTGACGGCGTCACCCGGGTCAAACCCGGCGACCGGGTCCTGGTCAGCTGGCTGCCCGCCTGCCAGGACTGCCCGTCCTGCCGTCGTGGCCAGAGCCAGCTGTGCCTCTCCGGCTTCCTGAACGCGGGTACCCCGAACTTCCGCCGCCCCTCCGGCGACGTGTTCGGCTTCGCGGGCACCGGGACCTTCGCCGAGGAGATCGTCGTCGCCGCGGACGCGGCCGTACCGATTCCGGACGACGTCCCGTACGATATCGCCGCCCTCATCGGCTGCGGAGTGACCACCGGTATCGGCGCGGCCGTCAACACCGCCGACGTCGCCACCGGTTCGTCGGTCGCCGTCATCGGCTGCGGCGGGGTCGGCGTCTGTGTGATCCAGGGTGCCCGGCTCAAGGGAGCGGCGCAGATCGTCGCGGTCGACCCCGTACCGGCCCGGCGTGAGGCGGCGCTCCGCTTCGGTGCCACCGAGGCCGTCGCCCCCGACGCCCTCGGCGCCGCCGCACAGCGGCTGACCGGCGGCGAGGGCTTCGACTACGTCTTCGAGGTGGTGGGGAAGTCGGCGACCGCACGGACCGCGTACGAGACCACCCGGCGCGGCGGCACGCTCTGCGTCGTCGGCGCGGGCGCCATGGACGATGTGCTCGGGCTCAATATGTTCGAGCTGTTCTTCGACGAGAAGCGGATCCTGCCGTCGATGTACGGCGGCGGATCCGCCCTCACCTCCTTCGAACGGTCCATCGCCCTGTGGCGCGCGGGCCGGATCGACCTCGCCGGGCTGATCACCCACCGGCTGCCGCTCGACCGGATCGACGAGGCGCTGGAGCTGATGCGTACCGGCGAGGGACTGCGTACCTGTATCGAGATCTGAGAGCCGAGCGGGTCCCGGCGCCACGCCACGCCGCGCGGCCGGCCCGGTGAAACGAAGGGAACCAGACCGGATGACACTGCCACTGGACGGACTGTCCGCGATCGTCACGGGCGCGGGCCGCGGCCTGGGACGGGCCGAAGCACTCGAACTGGCCCGGCTCGGCGCGAGCGTCGTCGTCAACGACTACGGGCAGCCCGGCCGGGACGGCTCCGGGCGATCCTCGGCGGCCCCGGCCGACGAGGTCGTGGAGGAGATCCGTACCGCGGGCGGACAGGCCGTCGCCCACCACGGGGACATCGCCGACTTCGCGGGCGCCCGGGAGCTGGTCGCGCTCGCCGTCGAACGGTTCGGCCAGCTCGACGTCCTGGTCAACAACGCGGGCATCCTCCGGGACCGGATGGTGTTCTCGATGGCCGAGGACGAGTGGGACTCGGTGATACGCGTCCATCTCAAAGGCCACTTCAACACCGTGCGTTTCGCCTCGGCGCACTGGCGGGAGCGGGCCAAGGCGGCCGGCGGCCCGGTCTACGGGCGGATCGTCAACACCTCGTCGGAGGCCTTCCTCGCGGGGTCCGCGGGACAGCCCAACTACGCGGCGGCCAAGGGCGGCATCGTCGGTCTGACGATGTCCACGGCGGCCGGTCTGGCCAGGTACGGCGTCACCGCGAACGTGATCTGCCCCCGGGCCAGGACCCGGATGACGGAGGACGTGTTCGCCGGATACCGGGAACCGGCGGCCGGCGAACCGGACCCGCTCGCCCCCGAGCACGTGGCCCCGCTCGTCGGCTATCTGGCCGCCCCCGCCGCCGCGGGCGTGACCGGCCAGGTCTTCGTCGTCCACGGCGGTCTGGTCGCCGTCGTCGAACGGCCCCGGGTCGCGGCGCGGTTCGATACGGCGAAGGAGCGTTTCAGCCACGACGAACTCGATGCCCTGCTCACTCCGCACTTCGCGGCCCGCCCGGCGGGGGAGTCCTTCGCCGCGACGGAGATCCTGGGCCTGCGGAAGGGATGACGGGGTCGCGGGAGCGGCCACCGGAAGCCGCGTCCGCGCCCCGCGCGCTTCACAGCTGGTCGCAGAAGTCCCGGGCGGCCGCGGGGTGTGCTTCGGCCTCGTCGGTCATGGAGTACGCGCGGTTAAGAAGACGGCGTCCGCCTTCTGGAGGGCGGCGGAGTCGCTCCGTACGGCTGTGACGGCGGGTTCGGCCTTCCGTACGGCTGTGACAGCGGGCCCGTCGTCCCGTCCGGCCCGTCGTCCCGTCCGGCCCGTCGTCCCGTCCGGCGCGTCGGGCCGGACGGGCGGTCCGAAGGGCCGAGGGGCCGGGGCGGGCGGGCCGGACGGTGCGGGGTGGTCGCCCGGCCCCTCCGGTGAGGACGGATTCCGAGGCTGCATTCGCCGTACGTACCGGGAGATCCGGCGATGGCGAAGGCCCGGTCACGGACTTGAGGACATCCTGTGACCGGGCCCCGACCATTCCGCTTCCGCGGTCAGCCGCGGAACCAGTGGCTCCGGGGAGCGCCGTGACGCGTGGTCACCCGGTCTCGGTCTTGCGGTGCTTGCCGTGCGGCTCCGTCGCCGCGTCGTCCGGCGCGGCCGTGCCCCGGTGCCGGCCGTGTGCTTCGGCCGCCGCGGCAGCGTCCTGCGACTGGGGCGGAGGAGTGTCGGTTCGGGTTTCAGGCATGGTTCGGAACTTCCCCGTCATGGTTGCTTGTCATGGTTCACACGTCCTCGCGAGGTCCCGCCGTTTCCGCCGCGCAATCCGCGCACATCGGCGAACGGCGGAACTTCGCGCAGGTCGGAGAGTTTAGCCAGTCCGGGTACGGCCCACGAGCGGTGCCTGCTGCAACGGAACCGGGCGCAGGGCGGCGGCCGGCCGGGGACCGGATCCGGAACCGGCCGGATCCCCGGCGGGCTCCGCCGGTTCCGCGGGCGGTGCGAGGAGGGCCGTCCCGCAGACCGCCGCGGGGCTCGAGTAGGGCAGTTGCAGTATGCCCTCCGGGGTCCAGCGGCCGGTCCCGGGAAACCAGCCGTCCGGAGCGGTCAGCGGACGCAGCCCCCGGCCCCGCGGACGCCAGACGGCCGGTGCGGAGCCCGTACCCGTCGCGACGGTGAACGCCACGGCGCAGTCGTCCGGCTGGAGGACCTGGCCCGGCTGGACCGCGAACGGGCTCACGGCGGCGCCGGGCACCCGGAGGCAGTCCGGGAAGCGGACCGGGCGCTCGCCGCCGAGGACGCCCCAGCCGACGCGGTCGTCGCCGGGTGCGTCGGAGCGGACCACGAGCAGTCCGCTGTCGGGCGCCGCGAGCAGCAGCCGGTCATTGCTGTCCGGTGCGATCTGGAGCAGCGGGGAGACCTCGCCGCCGCGTTCCAGGTCGACGGCGACGGCCTTCACCGGGCCGCCGGGCTCCCGCTGCCGGTCGAGGGCGAGCAGCCGCCCCGTACGGTCCAGCCAGACGCCGCCGGTGCAGCGGCCCGGGACCTCCGCGATGAGTTCGGGTCCGAACGAACCCCCCGCCACCAGCCAGATCGCGGTCACGAGCCCGCCGGAACCGTCACCCGGCCCGGGGACCAGAAGGTGGGCCCGCGTTCCGTCCGGCGTCGGCGGAAGCAGTACGGCCGCACCGCGTCCGGCCGCCGACGGTGTCCCGACACCGCCGAGGGAGAGTTCACCGGTCTCCGGGCCGCTGGGATAGAGCAGCGAGAACAACTGCCGTCCGGCGGTCCTGCGGTGGATCAGCACCCGCCCGTCCGCCAGCGGCAGTACCGCCGTATCGGGCTCCTCGGGCTGGTAGAGCGGCAGGGGTACGGCGTAGGCCTCGGGCCCGTCGAGGGTCCACCGCTCCGGATACAGGGCGTCTCCGGAGCCCGCCAGCCTGGCCGCGTAGGCCCCGTCGGCGGAGAAGGTCAGGGGCGGGGCGGGGACGGCTCCGTGGGAAGGGGCACCCGGGCCGTCCCCGCCCGGCGCCGCCCCGCCGCCGGACCCCTCGCTTCCGCCGGGGCCGTTCCACCGTGTCGCCCCCGGCTCGACCGCACAGGCTGTCATCGTTCGGTCACCTCCGGCCATGAAGCTAGATTTCGCACTTCCTGCCGAACAACACGAGACCTCCCACTTCACACATACGGGTGGCCGGGCGCGGATTCGGCTGAGGGGGAGCCGGTGGCTGTGCTGGGGCAGGGCGCCCGGTGGTCGGCGGGCGGTCGGCGGATGGTCGGCGGATGGTCGCGAGGTGAACACGGAGGGGAACCCGGGCGGGCGGACGGCACTCCTCTCCGGTGTGATGATCAGGCCGGAGTTGTGGACAGGGCAGGCCGGGAGTCGGCGGGGCGCGGGTAACCTGTGTCCCGTGCCCCGCCTCTCCGAAGTCATCGCAGCCCTCGACGCCCTCTGGCCCCCCGCCCGGGCCGAGCAGTGGGACGCCGTGGGGACCGTCTGCGGCGATCCCGACGCCGAAGTGCGGGGGGTCCTGTTCGCCGTCGACCCCGTCCAGCAGATCGCGGACGAGGCCGTGGAGCTGGGCGTCCAGCTCGTGGTGGCCCATCACCCCCTCTATCTCCGCGGCACCACGACCGTCGCGGCCGGGCACTTCAAGGGCCGGGTCGTGCACACCCTGATCAAGAACGACATCGCGCTCCATGTCGCCCACACCAACGCCGACACCGCGGACCCCGGGGTCTCCGACGCCCTCGCGGCCGCCCTCGGCCTGAAGGTCCTGCGCCCCCTGGTGCCGGACCCCACCGATCCGTCGGGCCGCCGTGGCCTCGGCCGGATCTGCGAGCCCGAGCACCCCGAGACCCTCGCCGCCTTCGCCGAGCGGGCCGCCCGGCTGCTCCCGGCCACCGCGCAGGGCATCCGCCTCGCCGGGGACCCGGACGCACCGGTGCGGACCGTCGCGGTCAGCGGCGGCTCCGGCGACAGCCTCTTCGACGCGGTCAGGGCCGCCGGTGTCGATGCCTTCCTCACCGCCGATCTGCGCCACCACCCCGCGTCCGAGGCCACCGAGCGTTCCCCGCTCGGGCTGGTCGACGCCGCGCACTGGGCCACCGAGTGGCCCTGGTGCGCACAGGCGGCCGCCCAGCTCGACGAGATCTCCGACCGGCACGGCTGGGACCTCCGGGTCCACGTCTCGTCCACGGTCACCGACCCCTGGTCATCCCATACCGCTTCCCTTTCCTCTTCTCCTGGAGCCCCCAACTGAACGCCGCGCCCGCCGACCAGATCCGACTCCTCGACGTCCAGAACCTCGATGTGCGACTGTCGCAGCTCGCCCACAAGCGGCGGTCGCTGCCCGAGCACGCGGAGCTGGATTCGCTCACCAAGGACCTCACCCAGCTCCGCGATCTGCTGGTCGCCGCGCAGACCGAGGAGAGCGACACCGCACGCGAGCAGACCAAGGCGGAGCAGGACGTGGACCAGGTCCGCCAGCGCGCCGCCCGCGACCAGCAGCGGCTGGACTCGGGCGCGATCACCTCGCCCAAGGACCTGGAGAGCCTCCAGCGCGAAATCGTCTCCCTCGCCAAGCGCCAGGGCGATCTGGAGGACGTGGTCCTCGATGTGATGGAGCGCCGCGAGGCGGTCCAGGAGCGGGTGGCCGAGCTGACCGCCCGGGTCTCCTCCGTCCAGGCCAAGGCCGATGACGCCACCGCCCGCCGCGACACCGCGCAGCAGGAGCTGGACGACGAGTCCGCGACGATCGCCAAGGAGCGCGAGACGATCGCCGCCGTGGTCCCCGCCGATCTGCTGAAGCTCTACGAGAAGCTCCGCGTCCAGCAGGGCGGAATCGGCGCCGCCCGGCTCTACCAGCGCCGCTGCGAGGGCTGCCGGCTGGAGCTGAACATCACCGAACTGAACGAGGTCAGGTCCGCCGCTTCCGACAAGGTGGTCCGCTGCGAGAACTGCAGCCGCATCCTCGTTCGCACCGCCGAGTCCGGTCTCTGATGCCCTCGTTCGTCGTCGAGGCGGACGGCGGATCCCGGGGCAACCCCGGTCCCGCGGGCTACGGCGCCGTGGTGCTCGACCCGGTCACCGGCGAGACCCTCGCCGAGGCCGCCGAGTACATCGGCGTCGCCACGAACAACGTCGCCGAATACAAGGGACTCATCGCCGGGCTGCGTGCCGCCCGGGACATCGCCCCGGACGCCTCGGTCCGGGTCCGGATGGACTCCAAGCTGGTCGTCGAGCAGATGTCGGGCCGCTGGAAGATCAAGCACCCCGATATGAAGCCGCTGGCGGCGGAGGCGGCGCAGATCTTCCCCCGGTCCGCCGTGACGTACGAGTGGATCCCCCGCGAGCAGAACAAGCACGCCGACCGGCTCGCCAACGAGGCGATGGACGCGGGCAAGCGCGGCAGGCAGTGGGAGCCCTCCCGCTCCACCGCCGCGCCGGACACCTCCGGGGCGCGTGCGGCGGCCGAGGAGCCCCGTACGGTCGGCGACGCCACGGCGGGCGCGGCCCGCGCCCGTGCGGCACTCGCCGGGGCCGGTGCCGGGGCCGTGTCCCGGACGGCGAGCGTGGAATCTCCGGCCGGGTCCCCCGCAGGGACGTTCCCGGCGGGCTCCGGCGCGGGCTCCGAGACCGGGGCCGATGCGGTGGGTGTTCCGTCCGTCGGCTGGGGGGCCTCCGCCGATCTCGGGGCCCCCACCACCCTGGTCCTGCTGCGCCACGGTGAAACGGCGCTCACCCCCGAGAAGCGCTTCTCGGGCAGTGGCGGCGGCGATCCCGAACTCTCCCCGGTGGGCCGGAGGCAGGCCGAGGCCGTCGCGGCGGCGCTCGCCGTCCGGGGCACGGTCCAGGAGATCGTCAGCTCACCGCTGAAACGCTGCCGGGAGACCGCCGATGCGGTCGCCGCCCGGCTCGGTCTCGGCGTCCGTATCGAGGACGGGGTGCGGGAGACCGACTTCGGCGCCTGGGAGGGGCTCACCTTCGCAGAGGTCCAGCAGCGTTATCCGGACGATCTCGCGGCGTGGCTCTCGTCCGCCAAGGCCGCACCCACCGGCGGCGGGGAGAGCTTCACCTCGGTCGCGCGCCGGGTCGCGGCCGCCCGCGACCGGCTCCTGGCCCGCTCGCCGGGCCGTACGGTTCTGCTGGTCACCCATGTCACCCCCGTCAAGACCCTGGTCCGGCTGGCGTTGGGCGCACCGCCCGAGTCCATGTTCCGGATGGAGCTGTCGGCGGCATCTGTATCGGCCGTGGCGTACTACGCCGACGGCAACGCCTCGGTACGGCTGTTGAACGACACCTCCCACCTCCGCGCCGGGGCCTGAAGCCCCGTCCGGCACCCCGGCGCGGGTTGCGCCGGGGTGCCGGCGAGCACGGTCGTGCCAGGACCGGGGCGCCCCGGCAAAAGGTCCTGCCGAGCAGGGGGCTTGGACAGGAAGCACCTGCTGCCCGGGTGGCTCGCACGGGGGACCGGTGTCCTTCGCCCGGAGCCCCGTGCGGTGGGGCGGACAGGCGTCATGGGCGGCCCAGGGGCGTACCTGACGACCCCGGGACGGGGTGTGCCCCGGTCAGGAGGCGGCGGGGGACCCGAGGGACGCTGCCTCCGCGGCCAGGGCCTCGACACGGGCCCAGTCCTTGGCCGCGAGGGCGTCCGGGGGGAGCATCCAGGTGCCGCCGACACAGGCCACGTTCGGCAGGGACAGATAGCCGGGCGCGGACTCCCGCGAGATACCGCCCGTCGGGCAGAACCGGGCCCCGGGCAGCGGCCCGGAGATCGACTTCAGATACGGCTTGCCGCCCGCGGCCTCGGCAGGGAAGAACTTCATCTCCGTCACCCCGCGCTCCAGCAGCGCCACCACCTCCGACACCGTGGAGACGCCCGGCAGGAACGGCACGCCCGAATCGCGCATCGCGTCCAGCAGTGCATCGGTCCAACCCGGGCTGACCAGGAACCGGGCCCCGGCGGAGACCGCCGTCTCTACCTGCGCGGGGGAGAGCACGGTGCCCGCGCCGACCACGGCGTCCGGCACCTCGGCGGCGATGGCCCGGATGGCGTCAGGAGCGGCCGGGGTCCGCAGGGTCACCTCGATCGCGGGCAGCCCGCCCGCGACCAGCGACCGGGCGAGCGGTACGGCGTCCTCGGCGTCCTCGATGACAACGACGGGAATCACGGGCGCGAGCTCAAGCACGGAGGTCATACCGCCATCCTGCCCGTCGCCCACAACGTCTGCAACGACCGTTGTGTCCTGTGCAACGAGAGAATCGGCTGAGGGCTGAGGGCTGAAGTGGTCGAGGGAGAGGTGGTCAGTGGATCCGGTCGACCACGACATCCAGCGACCAGGGCCGGCCCTTGCGGTCCGGAGCCTGCGCCTCCACCGTGTACCCCAGCTCCCGCAGGACTTCCACCAGCTGTCCCGGCGCCTTCGGCTTCGCACCCGCGGTCAGCAGGTCCCGGACGATACGGCCCTTCGTCGCCTTGTTGAAGTGGCTGACCACGGAGCGCTTCTCGACCCCGTCGACGATCTGAGAGTGCAGCACCCGCACGGTCGCCGTGCGCCCGGCGAGTTCGCCGCGGGGCTTCCAGGCCGCCGTGTACGCCGACGACCGCAGGTCGAGGACCAGTCCACCACCGGCCGCCTCGGGCAGCGCGGTCTCCATCGGCTCCCGCCAGTGTGCGGCGAGCAGCCCCAGCCCCGGCAGTTTGACGCCCATCGAGCAGCGGTACGACGGGATCCGGTCGCCCACCCGCACGGCACCCCACAGCCCGGAGAACACCAGCAGGGACGCTCGGGCCCGGCGCTTGGCCGAGGCGTCCAGCGTCGCCAGACCCAGCGCGTCGTACAGCACGCCCGTGTAGATCTCCCCGGCGGGACGCGCCCCGGCGGTCCGCAGCGTGACGTTCTTCACCAGCTCGCCGCGGAGCCCCGCGCTGAGTCCGAGGACCTCTGCCGCCTTCGACTCGTCGGCAGTGCACAGCTCCACCAGCTCGTCCAGCACGGCCGCCCGCGCGGCGGCGAGTCCCGGCAGCGACAGCGACTCCGGCTTCAGCGGGGCGCCGCGGCCGGACTCGGCCTTTCCTTCCGACGGCGGCAGCAGGACCAGCACGGACGATCTCCTCATGGACGGGGGCGGGGCGCGGGGGTGAGCCTCGCGTCAGCGTACGCCCCCGGGGAGTCCGGGCCGCCCGGGGAGGAGGACGGGCGGCCCGGCCCCGGGCGGCCGGCGGCGATGCCGCCGACCCGTCCTGCGGCGGCTCGGACCGGAGCCGTGCGGAGGGCGGTGGTGGAGGGGCGCAGGGGGACGGAGGGGGACGGAGGAACCGAGGGGTCGGAGAGGCTGAGCAGTGCGGGAGTGACCGAGGCCCGGGGTGCGGGGAGGGGTGCCGGGGCTCGGACATCCCGCCCGGTGGGGCCGCGGGGCGGTGATCCCACCAGGATCCTGGCCGGCGGCGGTCCGCCGGGGTCCTTCTTCCGGATCGGGCCGGATCCCGTCCGGTTCGCTGCCCGGCTGCGGTCCGGTCGTCGTGTGGTCGTCGTCCGGTCGTCGTCCGGTCAGGCCCGAACCCGGCGTGCTCCGGAAGCGGGGCTCGGCCGGTCGGGCGGGGCTCCGGGGCCGCGGCCGGTCATTGGACGTAGACCGCTCTGCCCAGCGGCCAACTGGAACGTACGTCCGGCCGGACGATGCCGATCACCCGCCCCGTGCAGTCGGCGCTCTCATGGACGAAGACGTACGAGTCCGTCCGGTTGTCGACGAAAAGCGGGCGGCGGTCGCTGCCGTAACAGCCGCTGGGGTTGAGGTGGACCGTGTCGTTGACCCTCAGCTCACCGGTCGCGGCGAACGCGGGCGAGACGGACTGCGGGACCGCGACGGCGAGTGGCACCGCTGCGGCGAGAACGGCGAGGACGGTGGCGAGACGGCGCATGCTGATACCTCCGGTACAGGTCCGAGTGGTGCTGGTCCGAGGGGCGGTGCCGGTGCGTCTCCGGTTCGTACGTCTCCGGTCCGTACGTCTCCGGTTGTGTCTGCCGGTTCCGGTCGGCTCTGGTGTGCCGACTGGTTCCGGTCTGTGCGGTTCGGTGTCGTTCGGCGCCGGGTGCGGCGGCTTCCGGACAGCGGACAGCGGACGGAAGGGTGAGAGGCGAGGACCGCTGAGCGACCCCCGCGATTCCACGTTAGGTAGAGTCGCCATTACGTACAGTCACCCTAGAGGGTGAACGCGACACGCCTCCGACCCCGATCCGGCAAAACCGCAGGCAGTCGCGGTGTCCGCGCCGTAAACCCCCCTGGCGTACCCTCGCCACTCCACTCCACTCCACTTCACTCCACACCGGCCCGGACCCTCGATCCGTCGTGAGAGCCCCGCCCGGCCCCCGGTGCCCGCCACCTGTCACCCGTTCGCCGCGCGCCCCTGCGCCCCGCGGCCTACGCTCGACCCATGCCCCGTCGACCCCTGCGCACCAGCGGCGCGGCCGAGGCCTCCCTCGCCCCGGCCCTGCGCGCGCTCCGGGCCGAGCTGGGTGTCCCGGACGGTTTCCCCGCCGCCGTACTCGACGAGGCCGAACGCGCCGCCGCGGCCCCCTTCCCGCCGGGGCCCGCCCCGGCCGACGCCACCGGTCTGCCGTTCTTCACCGTCGACCCACCCGGCTCGGCCGATCTCGACCAGGCGGTACACCTCTCCCGCCGGGCCGGCGGCGGCTACCGCGTCCACTACGCCATCGCCGATGTCGCCGCCTTCGTCGCCCCCGGCGGAACCGTCGACTCCGAGGCCCATCGACGGATACAGACCCTCTACTTCCCGGACGGCTCCGTTCCGCTCCACCCGCCCGTGCTCTCCGCGGGTGCGGCGAGCCTGCTGCCCGGCGAGACCCGCCCCGCCCTGCTGTGGCGGATCGACCTCGATGCCGAAGGCCGTACCGTCACCGCGGGCGTCCGCCGGGCGTACGTCCGCAGCCGTACCCGCCTCGACTACGCCACCGCCCAGCGGCACATCGACGACGGCACGGCTGAGGAACCCCTCGCCCTGCTCAAGGAGATCGGCCTGCTGAGGGAGGCCCTGGAACGCGAACGCGGCGGTGTCTCCCTCGCCGTCCCCGAACAGGAGATCGCCCGCCACGACGGCGCGTACGTCCTCGCCTTCCGCGCCCCACTGCCCGCGGAGGGCTGGAACGCCCAGCTCTCCCTGCTCACCGGAATGGCCGCGGCCGACATCATGATCGGGTCCGGTACGGGCATCCTGCGGACCCTTCCCACCGCCCCGCTCGGCGAGGTCGCCCGGCTCCGCCTGACCGCGCGGGCCCTGCGGATCGACTGGCCGCACCACGTCCCGTACGCCGAGGTGATCCGCTCCCTCGACCCACGCGTGCCCCGTCACGCGGCCTTCCTGGCCGAATGCACCAGCCTGCTCCGCGGCGCCGGATACACCGTCTTCACCGGCGGCCGGATCCCCGAACCGTCGGTCCACGCGGCCGTCGCCCACGCCTACACCCACTCCACCGCACCACTGCGGCGGCTCGTCGACCGCTACACCGGCGAACTGTGCCTGGCCGCCGACGCCGGACAGGGCGTCCCCGAATGGGTCCTCTCCGCGCTCGAAGCCCTCCCGGCGGAGATGGCCGCTGGTGCCCGCCGGGCGGGTGCCGTGGAGCGCGAGTGCGTCGACCTCGTCGAGGCGGCTCTGCTGCGCGACCGGGTCGGTGACACCTTCGACGGCCTGGTGGTCGATGTGAAGGAGAACGATCCGTCCGCCGGGACGGTCCAGCTGACCGACCCCGCGGTGGTGGCACGGATCGCGGGCGACGGCGGGCTGCCGTTGGGGGAGCCGCTCCGGGTACGGCTGACCCGCGCCGACCCGGAGGCACGACCGGGCACGGCGAAGGTTCTCTTCGCGCCCGCGTGAGCAGCGGTTCGAGGTGCCCGCGTGCGCGGCGCTCCCTCAGCCGTGACCCCGCGCCGTGACCCCGCGCCGTGCCCCGCCCGGCTCAGCGGGCAGCCCCCGCCCCCGTCGACTCGCCCCCGTTCCCGGCCCTGCTCAGCGCGGCGATCAGCGCCCCGGGGTCGTCGGCGTGGAAGCGGACCGTCGTGCGGGCGGTGCCGGTCCGGCCCAGCGGCCGGGTGTATGCCACCGAGGACACCAGGTCCACTGCGACCGTGGTCTGTCCGCCCACGATCAGATCCAGCGAACCGCCGCCGTCCGTCCCGAGCAGGCTCCCCGTCGTCGGAAAGCGCCGCTCCGTCCTGACTCGGAGGATGTTCTCCGCCGGTATCCACAGGTCGAAGAGGGCGCCGTAGCGCAGCCGCAGCGACCCGTCCGCACCCGCCACATGGGGCCGTACGACATGAGCCGCCTGCATCCCGACCATCAGCAGGGTCCCGTACACCCCCACGTACAGCAGGATCAGATGCACCAGGGGCCAGGGGATCAGAAAGGCCAGGGCGACCGTCTCGACGACGGAGAGGCCGATCCACGACCACATCATGACGTTCTGCGGGGCGTTGTACCCGGCGGCGTAGTCACCCGCGCCGACCCCGTCGCGCCGCCGCCGAAGCCAGAGCCAGATGCTGTGCAGCGAACGGACCTCGTGGATCACCAGCCGTACGAGGACGCGCGGACAGCGGTCGTACGCGACCCTCCGCAGCGCCGCTCGCGGCGGCTCGCCGGCGCGGCGGGCGAGGGCGTATCCGCGTACGGCCGCGAACGCCTCCGTCGCGGCGACGGCGAGCAGCAGTACCCGGGCGAAGACGGCCACGGTGGTCGGCATGGGCGCGCCCGCCGCTTCGGCGGCCAGCAGCGCCAGCTCGACGGGGGCCAGGATCCACAGGAGGCGCCGGGGGGACACCCGGCCGGTGCGGTTCGTCATGATGCCTCCGCCTCTTCCGGTGTCTCGCCCCCACGGGGCGACTCCGGCCCGTTCCCCTCCGGCCTGTCACCGTCCGGTCCGCCCGTCTTCTGCCGTTCCCGGCGGCGCGTGTCGAGCGCGGACAGCATCCGGCGTACGACGGCGGACTGAGCGGGCGTGAAATCGTCCAGGAACGCCCGCCCGAAGGCAGTGCTCCCGTCCGGCAGCGGCTCGTCGCCCATCAGCGCGATCAGCTCGTCCGGCATCACGGCGGCGAGCGCGTTGCCGAGCGGGCCGATCCGCGGATCCCCGGGGGCGGCGTCCGCCAGCGCGTCCAACCGCTCGTACAGTTCGTGGATCCGGGCCACGAGACCATCGTCCGCCGGCGGCGTCAGCGCGGCGAAGAGCCGTTCCCGGTCCTTCTGGGTCAGCAGGGTGTCCAGCAGCGTCAGATGATCGCGGTCCTTGGCCGCCATGGCCGACCCGCCGGGCGGCAGCGACCTCAGCAGCCCGGCCAGCTCCGGCGAGACGGGCCCCTCCGCGGGCAGGCCGCCCTCGCGGGCCCGCGTGATCAGCCCGGCGAGCTGCGCACGCCGCCGGGCGAGCCCGGCCTGCTGCCGGGCCAGATCCTCGTCCAGTTCCTCCAGCACCTCCACCAGCTCCCGCCCGGCGTCGTCGGCGAGGACGTCCCGTACCTCCGCGAGACCGAGCCCCAGCTCGGTGAGGCGCCGGATCCGGGCCAGGGCGACCGCGTGCGGCAGCCCGTAGTCGCGGTAGCCGTTCGGCAGCCGGCCGGGTTCGGGGAACAGCCCGAGCCGGTGGTAGTGGCGTACGGTCCGCGGGGTGACGCCCACGAGCGCGGCGACTTCTCCGATCCTCATGCCCCCAGTGGAAACCATGACGCTGCGGCAAGGTCAACGGCACGCGTCGCCCGCCCGCCCGGCCGGGTAGCATGGTCGACACGGCAGACGAGCCGGGCGGACGGCCGCGTGGGGATCCCCGGATCCCCCCGAGGAACGTCCGGGCTCCACAGGGCAGGGTGGTGGCTAACGGCCACCCGGGGTGACCCGCGGGACAGTGCCACAGAGAACAGACCGCCGGGGACCGTATCCGTACGGACCCCGGTAAGGGTGAAACGGTGGTGTAAGAGACCACCAGCGCCTGAGGTGACTCAGGCGGCTAGGTAAACCCCACCCGGAGCAAGGTCAAGAGGGAACACCCCGGTGTTCCTGCGCGGACGTTCGAGGGCTGCTCGCCCGAGTCCGCGGGTAGACCGCAGGAGGCCGGTGGCAACACCGGTCCTAGATGGATGGCCGTCGCCCCATCGGTCGCGAGGCCGGCGGGGAAACAGAACCCGGCGTACGGCCCGGCTCGTCTGCCCCCAAGGGCCTCTGACCAGCGAAATCGCAAGTCAGGGGCTCTTTTTGCTGGGTTGGTCGGCCTTGGGGTGACCCGTTCCGTACCGGTTCAAACCGGACCTCACGGATATGAAGGCAGCCATCAAGGCAGCCACGCTTCTTGGGTCGGAGGCGGGGTTCGGCTGGACCGATGAGGGGCGTCCGTCAGGCGGTTTCCCGGTCGCCCGGTGGGCCCACTGGCCGAGCGGGCCCACCAAGGGCGTTGGTCAGTCTTCGCCGAGCAGGCGGGTGGCTTCGTGGGAGGCGAGTTCCAGGGCCTGAGCGAGGTTTTCGGGGTGGCGTCCTCCCGCGCTGGCGAGGGGCCCGCGTCCGCCGGAGCCGCCGCCGACAGCGCGGGCCGCCTGGGCGAGGATCTGGCCGGCCTGGGTGCCGTGCAGGTGGAGTTCGGGGGAGATCGCGGCGGTGAGGAGGGCCTTGCCGTCGTGTTCGGCTCCCAGGATCACGACGGCCGGACCGTGGCTGAGCCGGGCGAGGGTGTTGGTGGTCACGCCGCGCAGTTCGTCCGGGGTGATGCCGGTGACGTGCTGGACGACCAACTGCCCCTGCCCGGTGGGCTGGGCCTGGTCGGCGAGCTGCCCGGCCCGCTCCCGCAGCTCTTCGGTGCGGAGCCGGGACAGCTTCTCCTGGGCGGCGGCCAAGGCGTCGAGTCGCTTGCGCAGGGCATCGGGGGCGTCGGCCGGACGGGTTCCGAGCAGGTTGGCGAGTTCCTTCAGCAGCCGTCGTTCGGTGTCCTGATGGCGGAGGGTGCTGTGACCGGTAAGGGCTTCGACGCGGCGGAGGCTGGATCCGATGGAGGACTCGCCGAGCAGGCGGAAGGCGCCGACCTGGGAGCCGTGGGCGACGTGGGTGCCGCCGCAGAGCTCGCGGGAGAAGTCGCCGATGTCGACGATGCGGACGGTGTCGCCGTACTTCTCACCGAACAGGGCGATCGCTCCGGCGGCTTCGGCCTCGGCACGATCGGCTTGCCAGGCCCGCACGCGCGGGTCGTCGAGTACGTGGCCGTTGACGGCTGTCTCGATGGCGGTGAGCTGGTCGGGGGTGAGGGCGGTGAAGTGGGCGAAGTCGAATCGGAGCCGGTCGGGTTCGACGAGAGAGCCCTGCTGCCGGGCATGATCGCCGAGAGTGGCCATGACGACGGCGTGCAGGATGTGGGTGGCCGAGTGCGACCGCATCAGCCCCGCCCGGCGCTCGGCGTCCACCCGGGCCTCGCCCACCGCGCCGGTGTGGAGTTCACCTTCGAGGACGCGGGCGGTGTGGACGCGGAAGCCCTCCAGGCCATAGCGGGTGTCCGTGATCTCCAGGCGGGTGCCGTCGTGCAGGGTCAGGGTGCCGGTGTCGCCGATCTGGCCGCCGGCCTCGGCATAGAACGGAGAGCGGTCCAGCACCAGCTCGACCTCGGTGCCCTCGGCAGCGGTCGGGACGACGATGCCGTTCACGATCAGGCCGGTGACGGTGCTCTCGGCGGACAGACGCTCATAGCCGACGAAGTCGGTCCGGGGGAGACGGGCGGCGAGCTCGCGGTAGGCGTCCATCTTCTTGAGGGCTTCGGCGGTCTTGGCCTTCCCGCCGGTCTTCGCGCGTTTCTTCTGCTCGTCGAGCAGGGTGGCGAAGCGGTCTTCGTCGACGGTGAGTCCGGCGTCGCGGGCAGCCTCGACGGTCAGCTCCAGAGGGAAGCCGTAGGTGTCGGCAAGCTCGAAGGCCGTCTCGCCGGGCAGCGAGGCCGAGCGATTCCCACGGGTGCGGGTGATCGCGGCGTCCAGCAGCCGGGTGCCCTGAGCCAGAGTGCGGGTGAAGGATTCCTCCTCTGCGGTGACGACCTGCTCGATCAGGGCGGCCTGGGCGGTCAGTTCGGGCCAGACGTCGCCCAGATTGTTGATCACGCTGGCAGTCGCGCTCGGCAGGACGGGGCCGGTGATGCCGAGGAGGCGGGCATGGCGGATCGCCCGGCGCATCAGACGCCGCAGGATGTAGCCGCGGCCGTCCTTCGCCGGAAGGACGCCGTCGGCGATGAGGTAGGCGGCGGAGCGGGCGTGTTCGGCAACGACCTGGAAGGACACCTTCTCCTCCCCGTCGCCGGGGTACTCCCGGTCGGCCAGTTCCTGGACCGTGGTGAGGGTGGGCAGCAGGAGGTCGGTGGTGCAGACGTTCTCGGCGCCCTGGAGGATCGCGGCGAGCCGGTCGAGGCCGAGTCCGGTGTCGATGCTCTTGCCCGGCAGTTCCCCGATGATCGGGTAATCCTTCTTGGCCGGGCCCTCGCCCCGCAGGGTCTGCATGAAGACCAGGTTCCACAGCTCGATGTAGCGCTCGCCGTCGACGGCGGGGCCGCCTTCCTTCCCGAAGGCGGGGCCGCGGTCGTAGCTGATCTCGGAGGACGGGCCGCTGGGGCCGGGGACGCCCATGGACCAGTAGTTGTCCTCCATGCCGAGCCGCTGGATCCGGCCGGCGGGGACGCCGATGCGGCGCCAGATGGCCTCGGCCTCGTCGTCGTCCTCGAAGACGGTGATCCAGAGCCTGTCCTCCTCCAACCCGTATCCCCGGGTCATGAGCTCCCAGGCGAAGGCGATGGCGTCTTCCTTGAAGTAGTCGCCGAAGGAGAAGTTGCCCATCATCCCGAAGAACGTCGCGTGCCGGTTGGTGCGGCCGACGTTGTCGATGTCCGAGGTGCGGGCGCATTTCTGGATGCTGGTGGCGCGGAGAAACGGCGGGGTGATCTCGCCGAGGAGATAGGGCTTGAACTGGTTCATCCCGGCGTTGGCCAGCAGCAGGGTGGGATCGTCCGGGATGAGTGAGCTGGATGGGACCTGGTGGTGGCCGCGGGAGGTGAAGAAGTCGGTGAACGTCTGACGGATCTGCGTCGAGTGCATGGCTGGCTGCCCTCACGAAAGGAGTCGTGGAAGGTGGGAAAGGGGGGAGATCACACGCCGAGCCGGGCCGAGAACCAGGACTGAGAGAGTTCTCAGTTCTCCAGCTCGACGCAGATAGCTCGCGCCCCCATGGGCCGCAACCTTGACTCCAGATCCGTTGATCACATCGGTGGTGCGGCAGACGGCCGGAGCTGTTGTCCTGGTCTGCCGCACCACCGACTGTAGCGGGTCCGGCGTCAAGATCGTTCTGTGTTTCCGCTACCGCCTCCGGCCGGAGGAGGGTCGGGTGCGGGTCGGGCACGGGTCGGATCGAGCAGGCCAGGACCGATCTGCCCGGGGTCGGTCAGCGCTACGGGCCGGCCGTCCGCCGCGAGGGCGTCCTTCCCGGCGCATCCCCATCCGGCTCCGGCGAACAGGACTCCGGCCGCGCGGGCTGCCCTGTGGTCGGTGAGGGTGTCACCGGCGAACACCGCGTCGTGCGGGGCTGTGCCTTCCAGCGCTCATGGCGCTGCCCCCGGTTCGGTCAGGTCGGCCTCGGTCAGCAGCCGTCGCACGCTGATGCGGTGGTCCTCCAGCAGTAGCCTGCCGCCGGACGGCCGCTCCAGTACGCAGAGGGCGTGGGAGACCGGGGCCCCGGCGACCCGCAGTATCCGGGCCATCGCCAGGACCTTGTCGCCGGAGCGGACCACGTCGTCGACCAGGGCGACCCGCCGCCCGTCCACCTCGGCGCCTTCGATCTGCCGCTTCGACCCATGGCGCTTGGGGTGGCGCCGCAGGAACACGGCGGGCAGTCCGGTGACTGCGGACAGGGCGACGACCAGGGGAATCCCGCCGGGGCGACCCCGGCAAGGACGCCGGTGTCCTCCGGGACAAGAGGGACCATGGCCTCACCGCGGTGACGGTGCCGCCCTTGGCGGCGGCCCCGCGGGCGGCGGCCTGCATCAGCCCGTTGTAGCCGCCGTGCAGAAGCTCGAACCCGGCCCCCGCCAGCGCCATGCCGACCTCCTCCGCGAGCCGTTCCTCGTCGTCCGAGGCTGGGACGACCCCGCCGAAGAACACCGCCTGCCGCACCCGGTCTCCTGCCGTGACGGGAACGGCCGGGGCCGTCACGCCAGCTCCAGGTGGGTGCGGTAAGCGGTGATGGAGTCCGCGAGACCGTCCAGGGCGTTCGGGCAGGCCCGTTCGGTCAGCGCGATCACCCGGTCCAGGGCCGCGTTGACGTCGACGGCGTCCGGGACGGCCGGGGAAGTGATGGCCGCGTCGAGATCGGCCAGGCCGGCCCGGCCGATCGGGGTGAGCGCGATCTCCTCCTTTCACGCCCCGGCCGGCCGCGACGGCACCGCTCTCTTGCGGGAAACGGATCCCGGCCGTGCGCCGGTCCGGGTCTGGGCGACGGGGCGGCCTCCGGTCACCCGTCGCGCATGGTCGGAACACTTCCCCGGGGTCGCCTGCGAACTCCCGTGCCGCTGGACCCGGATACCGGCCGTCAGCCGCGCCCCTTGAAGAAGTCCCGGTACGCGTACGTCACCCGGGCCGTCGTGCACGGGTTGCCCAGGGTCAGATGCATCGTGCGGCGAACCGGTTCGACGATCGTGCTCGCCACCGTCGAGCTGCGGTTGGGTTCCGCGGCGGCCGGGTCCGGGTGGCAGCAGATCGACTCCGGGTGGTTGTCGTGGTCGCGCAGGACCTCCTGCCAGGCGGCGACCGAGGGGTAGGGCATCGCGCGGGCGAGTGTCGTGGCGCGGGTATGGCGGGCGTGGGTGTCGGGGAAGACGTCGGGGCCGTGGTCGGCGGCCGGGGTGCCGAAGTCGGTGGTGGGGGAGGTGAAGTGGTTGGTGTGGACATAGAAGGTGCCCGGGGTGATCGCCCGGCGGGCCAGGTCGGCGGGGCCGCCGGGGCGGGCCTCCAGGTCGACGGCCCGGCGGCCGGAGGTCAGCAGGTAGTTGGCCGAGGAGGAGCGGTTCGCCGACCGCAGGGTCTCCTCGGCGGCCTCCGCGGACTCCGACTCCAGCAGGGCCCGCAGCAGCAGGTGGTACGGCACCCCTGGGCGGCCCTGGTCCACCGAGCTGACCAGGGCGTTCGTCAGGACCGTCAGACCCGCGGAGTTCATGCCGAACTTGGCCAGCAGTCCGGCCTCCACCACCGACACCCAGCGCGGGCCGTTCGTCGGCTCGGTCTGGAGGACCACGATCGTCCGATGGGCGAACGGCTGCCAGTCCCAGTTCTGGCCCACGATCGGCTCCGGACCCCGCAGATCGGCGAAGGCGGTGCACTCCGCCGGGGGAGCACCGGCGGTCCGGGCCCGGGCCGAGAAGAGGATCTCCGTACGGAGGTTGAGGGCGAGGACATCGGCGAAGGACACCCCGGCCCCGTCGGCGATGCCCGCCATCTCCTCCAGATGGTCGGCGTTGAACTCCTCGATCACCGGGACGAACGTCTCGGCGAGCGCGGTCGCCGTCCGCCAGTCCATCTCCGCGAAATGCGCGTACATCCGCTCGTAGGCTTCGAGCGACAGCAGGACGCGCTCCCGGGCCGCTGCCCCGTACTGGCGGCCGCGCCCCCGAGGGCTGCCGCTGGTGCGGACGAGCGGCGGCTCGGCGGAGTCCGGGCCGGTGCCGGTGCCTCGGGCGGGGTTCGGTGGTTCCGCGGTCATCACGCGCTCTGTCCTCCATCGGCGGCGGTCGGCTGCCGTCCCGGTGCGCGGGCGGCCCCTTCAGCCGTACCCGGACCGCGGGCCCTGATACGCCTTCTGATCAGCCAGAAGACCCCCGGTGGCCGATACTCCTCCGTGAGAAGGGTCACGCGGCCGCCCGGGTCCGGGGCGCGGGCCGGCCCCGCCGGGAAGGGGCCTGCGGGCGGGTGCTGTGCCGGGCTCTGCCGGTAAGGGGCCGGGGCGGGCGCCCGGACGGCTCCCCGGGGGTCTCTCCTCCGTTGCCGGAGCCGAGCCGGGAGCCGGGCCGGGAGCCGAGCCGGTCCTCGGCTCCGACGGCGCCGGGGGCCTGCACCGACGCCCTGACCGTGACGGTGGCCCGCACCGCGGGGGCTTCGGCGCGCGAGGGGCCCGCGGACGGCGGTAGCGTACGACCTCCTTGCTGTTGCCTGGCGGCTGTTGCCCGTCAGCCGGTGCCCGGACCTTGTTGCCTGTCGGCCCTGATCGGGCCGCCCGTCACCTCCTCCTGGCCGGCACCGGCCGCCCGCAGTTCGCAGCGCCCGTCCCGGCACTCGCGCCGCAGCCTGCCCCGGGACACCGTCTGCATCAGGCCCACGGTCCAGCACATCGGACAGCCGCGCAGCACGAGCAGCCCCACCGGGGCCAGCAGCAGAGCGGCCGGACCGGTCACCGGCAGCAGCAGGACCGAGGCCGCCAGGGAGCCGAAACCCAGGACGCCGCGGACCAGATGGCGGGGCAGGGAAGCACTCGCGAAGTTCCCGGACTCACGCACCGCCCGCACCTCCCCGCAGCGCCCCGTCCTCCGACGGCAGCGCCAGCCGGACGGCCGCCCTGGCCCGGTGCAGCCGGGACTTCATGGCGGCGGTGGACAGCCCCAGGGCGGCGGCGGTCGCCCGGCCGCTGTAACCCTGTACGTCCCGCATGATCAGCACCTGCCGCTGGTCGGCGGGGAGGGCCGCGATCGCCCGTGCGACCAGCTCGGCCTCCAGCTTCCGCAGCAGGTCCTCCTCGAACGACGGCAGCGCCCCGTCCGGCACCGGCCCGGGGCTCCGCACCAGCATCCGGGCCCGCCGCAGACACTCGTTCCGAACGATCCGGAACATCCACGACGCCAGCGCCCCGGAGGCCCGCAGCATCCCGATCTTCCGGTACAGGATGATCAGCGCCTCCTGTGCGGCGTCCTCGGCGTCCTGCGGGGTGGCGCAGAGGGTGTGGGCGAACCGCTTCACATGCGGATGCGATCCGGACACCAGCGCGGTGATCGCCTCCCCGTCGCCGTCCCGCGCCGCGGCGATCAACTGCTCGCCCGGCCAGCCGGTGTCAGCCACGACCGCTCCCGCGGCGGCGCAGGACGAAAAAGCTCCCGCGGCGGCGCAGGACGAAGAAGACGGTGCAGGCACAGACGAGGACGGCCGCGCCGATGACGACGGCTGCTGTGGTCATGGTTCTTGCCTCCGGTTCCGTACGGCCCGTGCGTCCGTACACCCATGAGAGGCGCGCGGCCCGCAGAAGGATTCAGCCGTCGGCCGGCAGCTGTCAGGGCCGCGGCCCCGGGGCGTGACGGTCAGCGGGCGGTGGCGGGCCCCGGGGCCGGTGTCGCGCGCGGTTCCGTGCCGGGTGCCGGGCCCAGGGACCGCTCGGTCACCTTCCGTACGTGCTCCGCGAAGACCTGCTCCGCGTCCGGGGTCAGCGTCCGCAGGGCCACCATCGCCGTGAGGACCACATCGCACAGCTCGGACTCGACATCGCGCCAGGTGTGGGAGTAGCCCTTGCGCGGATTCTGGCCCGAGACGCCGATGACGGCCTGTGCCGTCTCCCCGACCTCCTCGGCGAGTTTCAGTACGCGCAGCAACAGTTCCTGTTCCGCCGGGCGTTCCGCGGCGGCGTCGAGCCAAGCGCACAGCCTGTCGACCGTGGACCAGATGGGAGCGTCGGGAGCGTCGGGGACGGCGGGGGTCTCGGGGGGCGTCGTGCACGAGTGGCAGCCTCCCACGGCGGAGGGGGCGGGGGGAACGCCCGGCCGCCTCCGCCGGGCCCGCATCCCGCGCCCGTACCGCGGAGCCGTCGGCCGCGTCCGATGGATCCGGAGGGCCGCCCGAGCGCAGCGGAACGCCCCGTTCGGAGTGGTGCCGACAACCCGCTGTCACTCCTCGTACGAGAGTTCGGGAAAAGTCGCTCCAAAGGGTTCTGAAACACCCGCCTTGTTGAACAGCGGCTCGACACGATCGAAATCCGCCACAACTCGATCAAAAAGCATGGTCACATCGGTCGGTGAGGTTACATCCGTGGGCACGCACCGTATGTCCCTGTCCGCCAGTGACGCCGTCCGCCCCAGCAGGTCCCCCTGCCGGCCCGCTGCCACGACCGTCCGGCCCGCTCCGGCCGACTCCACCGCACCGCTCCGGTCGATGCCCGCACCCGAACTCGCGCGCGAACGTGCACCCGTATCCCCACCCGCACCCGAACTCGCGCGCGAACGTGCACCCGCGCCCGAACTCGCGCGCGAACTTGTACCCGTACCCGCACCCGTCACCACCCCGATCCTCGACTGCCGAGTGCTCATGCCACGGCAGCCCGGGTCCACCGGAGGGGGTCCTGTGAGCCGACCGTCCAGCACCGCGCACCCCGATGAACTCCGGGCCGCCGCCCGGCAGCTCCTCCGCGGCCATCCCGGCGCGGCCGTGTCCTCCCGCGCCGGGGACCGTCCGGGGGTCGGCCGCCGCGGGCTCCTCACCGGGGCCGGGGCCGCCGCCGTCCTCGCCTTCGCCACCGGTCTGCCCGGCAGCGCCCACGCCGCCGCCGCGGATCCGGCCCGGATCAGAAGTGACCCGTTCACGCTCGGTGTCGCTTCCGGCGATCCGCTGCCCGGCTCCGTCCTGCTGTGGACCCGCCTTGCGCCGCGCCCGTACGAAACGGGCCGCGGACTGGCGCGCGGCAGCTACGCGGTCGACTGGGAGATCGCGGAGGACGACCGCTTCACCCGGCCCGTCCGGCGCGGATCGGCCACCGCGCACCCCGAGTTCGACCACAGCCTCCATGTGGAGGTCACCGGTCTCGAACCCGCCCGTGTCTACTTCTACCGCTTCCGCACCGGGAAGTGGATCAGCCCCGTGGGCCGGACCCGCACCGCTCCCGACCCGGGCGCCCGGGTCCGGGAGCTGAGGATCGCCCTGGCCTCCTGCCAGGCGTACCACGACGGCTACTTCACGGCCCACGCCCATCTCGCCGAGGAGGAACTCGACGCCGTGTTCCACCTCGGGGACTATCTGTACGAGTACCCCGTGGGCGCGGGCGGGGGCGCCCGCGCCTACCGGGACCACCGGCTTCCCGGGCGCTTCGACCGGGAGACCCGCACCCTCGCCGAGTACCGGCTCCGCTACGGCCTCTACAAGTCGGACCCCGATCTGCGGGCCGTGCACGCCGCCCACCCCTTCGTCCTGACCTGGGACGACCACGAGACCGAGAACAACTACGCGGGCCGCAACCCCGAGAACGACGTCCGGCCCGAGGACTTCCTGCTGCGGCGGGCCGCCGCGTACCGCGCGTACTGGGAGAACCAGCCCCTGCGGCTGCCGCAGCGCCCGAAGGGCCCGGATATGCGGCTCTACCGCAGGCTGCACTTCGGGCGGCTCGCCCAGTTCGATGTGCTCGACACCCGCCAGTACCGCTCCGACCAGGCGTACGGCGACGGCTGGCAGCGGCCGGGCCCCAAGTCCGAGGCACCCCGGCGCACCATGCTCGGTACCGCGCAGGAGCGGTGGCTGATCGACGGCTGGCATGCCTCCACCGCTCGCTGGAACCTGCTGCCGCAGCAGGTCACCTTCGCCCGGCGGCGGGACGCCCCGGGCCCCGGCCACAAGGTGAGCATGGATTCGTGGGACGGCTATCCGGCGGCCCGGAGCCGGGTGCTGGCGGGCGCGGAGGCCGCCGGGATCCGCAATCTGGTCGTCCTGACCGGTGATGTGCATGTGGCCTACGGATTCGACCTCAAGCGGGACTGGGACGATCCCGGTGCCCGGACCGTCGGCGCCGAGATCGCGACCACGTCGATCAGCAGCGGGCGCAACGGAGCGGCCCGGCCGTCGAACTGGTCCCGTCTCTTCGAGGCCAATCCCCATCTGCGGTTCTACGACGGGCGGCGCGGCTACACGGTTCTGACGCTGCGGGAGCACACGGCCCGTGCGGACTTCCGCGCGGTGCCCGCGGTGACCGTACCGGGCGCGTCCGTTCTGACGGCGGGTTCGCTGCTGATGATCGCGGGGAACCCCGGCCTCCGTCCCGTCTGAACCGGGCCCCGGGGCCGTTCGGGGCCGGTGCGGGCCGGAGGGCCGGGACGTCCGTCGTTCGCCGTCTCTCGTCCGCCGTCCCTCGTCCCTCGTCCGACGCCCGCCGTCCCGGCCGTCCGGCCCGGCACGGCGGGCAGGAAGAGAAGCCCCGACCCGTCCTGCCCCGGCCCGAAGACTGCCAAGATAGGTGCACGATTCAACAACGGGTACGGCAGCAGCGACAGGGAGGGCGGCGATGGCCGAGCGGACAGGCGGCCCGGCGGACGGGGCCGGGGCGGGGCACATACCCCGGGGGCGGACCGAAGCCCCCGATCCGAAGACCGGACCGCCCCCGGCGGTCCCCGCGGCAGCCGCGGTCCCTGTGGCCGGTGCTGCCCCGGCGACCGGGGCCATCGGCGGAGCCGGCGTCTCCCCCGGCCCGGTCACCGCCCCGGCGGCCCCGCCCCCCGCCGGAGGCAGGCCCGCGCCGGCGCCCCCGGCGCTGGGGGTCCCCGCCCCGGCGCCCCCGGCCGTCCCCGCCCCGCCCCCCGCCGGAGACAAGCCCCTCCCCGCCGCCCGCCGTGCCGGGCTGCTCGTCACCCTCGTCCTGGGCGGGATGGCCGCGCTGCCACCGCTCTCCATGGACATGTACCTGCCCGCGCTGCCCGCCGTGACGGACTCCCTCTCGGCGTCCGCCGCGACGATTCAGCTCACCCTCACCACCTGTATCGCCGGTCTTGCCCTCGGCCAGCTCGTCGCCGGGCCGCTCAGCGACCGCTGGGGCCGCCGGGGCCCGCTGCTGACCGGGATGGTGGTCTATGTCGTCGCGACCGCCCTGTGCGCCCTCGCCCCAGGCGCCGGTGTCCTCATCGCGCTCCGGCTGGTCCAGGGGCTCGCGGGGGCCGCGGGCATCGTGATCGCGCGGGCCGTGGTCCGCGATCTGTACGAGGGCGTGGCGATGGCCCGCTTCTTCTCCACCCTGATGCTGATCTCCGGCGTCGCCCCGATCGTCGCCCCGCTGATCGGCGGGCAGGTCCTCCGCTTCACCGACTGGCGGGGCATCTTCATGGTCCTCACCGGGGTCGGAGCCGTACTGACCCTGGTGATCCTGAAGTGGCTGCCGGAGACGCTGCCGCGCGAGGCGCGCCGGACGGGCGGTGTCCGGGAGTCGCTGCGGACGATGCGGGGGCTGCTCGGCGACCGGGTGTTCACGGGGTACGTGCTCACCGGCGCCTTCTCCTTCGCCGCGCTGTTCGCCTATATCGCCGCGTCCCCCTTCGTCGTCCAGGAGATCTACGGCGCTTCGCCGCAGGCCTTCAGCCTGCTGTTCGGCCTCAACTCCATCGGTCTGATCGCGGTCGGCCAGATCAACGGCCGGCTGCTCATCGGCCGGGTCAGCCTGGACAAGGCGCTGGCCTGCGGGCTGGTGGTGATCGTGCTCGCGGCGGCCGCGCTGACCCTGATGACCACGGGAGTCTTCGGCGAACCGGGTCTCGTCGGTGTCGCGGCGGGACTCTTCGTGCTGATGGCCGCCCAGGGTCTGACCATGCCGAACACCAATGCCCTGGCCCTGAACCGCACCCCGCACGCGGCGGGCTCCGCCTCCGCGCTGATCGGCACCTCCGGGTTCCTGATGGGCGCGGCGGCCTCCCCGCTGGTGGGCCTCGCGGGTGAGGACACGGCGGTTCCGATGGCCGTCGTCCAGCTCGGGTGCGGGCTGGCGGCGGTCGCGTCCTTCCTGTTCCTGTGCCGCCCGTGGCGGACACCCGCCCGGCTCTGACACCACGGGGCCGGGCCGCCCCCGCCCGGCTCCGGGCACCGGAGAGGCGCCGTCCCCGCCCTGCTCCGGGCGGGGACACCGCTCTCCGGTCACAGCACTAGAATCCTCCGGTGAGCGACACCCTTCCCGCCCCCGACGCCGAGACCACCGCCGACGCCCTCCGCCGAGGGCTCGCCGCGCTGCTGGACGGGCTGCCCCCGAACCGGGCCGCGCAGGCCGTCGAGCGGCTGATCGCGAACTACCGGGGCGAGACCCCCACCGGCGCCCCCGTGCTGCGGGACCGGGCGGATGTGGTCGCGTACGCGGCGTACCGGATGCCCGCGACCTTCGAGGCGGTACGGGCCGCCCTGGACGCGCTGCGGGACGCGGCCCCCGGCTGGACGCCCGCATCCCACACCGATATCGGCGGCGGCACCGGGGCCGCGAGCTGGGCCGTCGCGGGGGAGTGGCGGACCGCGACGACCGTGCTCGACTGGTCCGAACCGGCGCTCGCCCTCGGGCGCGAGCTGGCGGCCGGGTCCGGCGGCGCCGGCCCGTCCGGCGCGGACTGGCAGCGGGCCCGGATCAGTAGGGCGCTCCGGATCGGGAGCACCGATCTCGTCACCGTGTCGTACGTCCTCAAGGAGCTGACCGAGGCGGACCGTACCGCCGTCGTCACCGAGGCCGCCCGCGCCGCGCAGGCCGTGGTGATCGTCGAGCCGGGCACCCCCGACGGGTACGAACGGATCATCGCCGCCCGCGATCTGCTGGTCGCCGCCGGGCTGACGGTCGCCGCGCCCTGCCCGCACAGCGGCTCCTGCCCCATCGTGCCGGGCTCCGACTGGTGCCACTTCTCGGCCCGGGTCGCCCGCTCGTCCCTGCACCGCCAGGTCAAGGGCGGCTCCCTGGCGTACGAGGACGAGAAGTTCAGCTACGTCGTCGCCACCCGCTTCCCCGTCCACCCCGCGGCGGCGCGGATCACCCGCAGGCCGCAGATCCGCAAGGGGCTGGTCCTGCTGGACCTCTGCACGGGGCACGACGGCCTGGACCGGATCAACGTCACCAAACGGCAAGGGCCCCGCTACAAGGCGGCGCGGGACGCCGCGTGGGGCGGCGAGTGGCCCCCGCCGGAGCACGGCTGAACGCCGCCGGACGCCCCGGGGCGGCGACCGCCCCGGGACCCCCGGCCCGCTCAGACCGCGGCGCGGATCTCCTGCGTACAGCACTTCACACTGCCGCCGCCCTTCAGCAGCTCGCCCAGGTCCATCCCGAGCGGCTCGAAGCCGCGGTCCCGCAGCGGTTCGAACAACCCCACGGCCGCCTGCGGCAGCAGCACATGGCGTCCGTCGCCGACCGCGTTCAGCCCGAGGGCCGCCGCGTCCTTCTCGGCCGCGACGAGCGCGTCGGGGAAGAGCCGGGCCAGGACCGCGCGGCTGCCCGGGGAGAAGGCGTCCGGGTAGTACATGATCTCGTCGGCCGCGTCGTCGAGGACGCACAGGGCCGTATCCAGGTGGTAGTAGCGGGGGTCGACCAGGTCGAGGCCGATCACCGGCCGGCCGAAGAACTCCTGGGCCTCGCCGTGCGAGAGCGGGGAGGACCGGAAGCCGCGTCCGGCCAGGACGTAGGAGGCGGTGACGGCGAAGTCGCCCTCGCCCTCGTTGATATGGGCCGCCTCGTGGACCTCGGTGAATCCGGCGGCCCTGAACCAGTCCCGGTGGACCGCGGCCTCCGCCGCGCGCTCCGGGTGGGCGAAGCGGGCGCCCAGCACCCGTCCGTCGATGACGGTCGCGCCGTTGGCGGCGAACACCATGTCGGGCAGACCGGGGCGGGGGGCGAGCAGTTCGACGGTGTGGCCGAGGGCGAGATAGCGGTCCCGCAGGTCCTCCCACTGGGTCATGGCCAGCGGCAGGTCGACGGGCTTGGACGGGTCCATCCACGGGTTGATGGAGTACGTCACCTGGAAGTGCGCGGGTGGGCACATCAGATAACGGCGGGGCGATGCGTCGCGAAGCGATGAGCGCAAGGTGGGCTCCTCACGGACGAAACGTCGGTTACGCGGGTTGCGTGGAAGCCATGGTGCGCCCAACTGCCCGTATCCGCACCGGACGTGCGCCCATGTGATGTTCCCTCGGTTTCCGTCCGGTTTCCGATGGGTTTCCCGGGGGCGCGGCGACAGCGGGGCGTCACCTTCCGGCCGACGGATCGGCGAGACGTCACCGATCAGCCGGACAGCGTCGACGAGACGATACGTATCGGCTCATCGTTGCTAGATTAGGGGCATGGCAGAGACCGAGACCACGACCGGGCCCAGGCACCCCGACTCCACCCGGCGCAGCGAACGCTCCCGCCGCGCGATCTACGAGGCCGCGCTCGACCTGGTCACCGAGGTCGGCTACGCCCGTACGACCATCGAGGGCATCGCCTCCCGCGCGGGCGTCGGCAAGCAGACCATCTACCGCTGGTGGCCCTCGAAGGCCGCCGTCCTCCTCGAAGCCTTCCTCGACCTGGTCACCCCGGCGGACCCGGCGCACGGCGGCGGCTTCCCCGATACGGGCGATCTCGAAGCCGACCTCAAGACCGTGCTGCGGGCGTCCGTGGACGAGCTGACCGACCCCCGGTACGAGGGCCCCACCCGCGCCCTCGCCGCCGCGGGCATCGTCGACGAGACGGTCGGCGCGGCATTCCTGGAGAAACTTCTCGACCCGGGCCTGAAGCTCTACACCGAACGGCTGGCGGCGGCGCAGGGGACGGGCGACGCGGACCCGGGGATCGACCCCCGGATCGCCACCGAACTCTTCGTCGGCCCGCTGCTGCACCGCTGGCTGCTGCGGACGCTGCCGCTGACCCACGACTACACCGACCGGATCGTGGAGTACGCGCTGTACGGGCTGCGCCCGCGCGGGTGATCCCCGGCCCGGACCGCCGCCGAGGGGCGTCCCGGGGCATCACCGGACCGCGGGCGAGGGCGCCCCGGGCATGACCGGCCGGGTGATCCCTGCCACTTCCCGCCGCCCGCCCGGCGGCGGCCCCGGTTCTCTCCGGACGGCTCCGCCGCGGGCCGCACCGGCCCGGGTACGGCCCGTGCCACGCCCTCCGCGGCCTTTCCGCGCCCGGTCGCACGCCGTCTGCGCCCGGCGCAGGGCAGTATCCCGTACTCCCTCCCCGTGCGCTCCGGAATGCCCGGACGGGGCATGTGGTTGGGCACAGTGGACACCCACGGCGCCGGATGGTGGGACGATGGCAGAGACCGCGAGGGGCGAGCTGTGATCTGTGAGGGGATAGATGGGCGACGGTAAAGGCCGTTACCGCGGCGCGGGGAGCGGGCTCCCCCGGGAGAGCAGGCTGGCCGGCTGGCTGCGCAGGCGCTCACGGGACAGCGAGCCGGACGATTCGGGCCGTGAGGATCTGCTGCTTGCCGTCGCCGCCGCGGGACTGCCACTCGCGCCCGCCGCGTATCCCGTCGCGTACCGCTGCT
The DNA here is from genome assembly GCF_044763775.1 of Streptomyces sp. NPDC094448. Lineage (NCBI taxonomy): Bacteria > Bacillati > Actinomycetota > Actinomycetes > Kitasatosporales > Streptomycetaceae > Streptomyces > Streptomyces sp. NPDC094448. The sequence continues at coordinate 314,791 of NZ_JBIWGU010000010.1, forward strand.
CGTGCGAGCGCATCGGCTGTCCGACCCCGGGCCGCCACCCCGTCTCGTTCGCCTGGCAGACGCAGTCCACGACCGACCCGGCGCAGATCTCCCGCTGGGCGCAGGGCGACCCCGAGGCGAACTTCATCACCGCGACCGGCATGGTCCACGACGTCCTGGACGTCCCGCTCGAAGCGGGCCGCGCCGCTCTCGCCCGACTGCTGGAGCAGGGCGTCGAGGTGGGCCCGGTCGCCGAGGCGAGCGGCGAGGGCGAGGACGCCCGCGCGCTCTTCTTCACCCAGACCCGGGGGACCCCCGAGGACGAGGACGAGTGGTGGCCCTGCGAGCTGGACTGCCACCCCGAGACCATGGACGAGCATCCGGGGCTGCGCTGGCACTGCCGCGGCAGCTATGTGCTGGTGCCGCCGTCCCGGCTGCCGGGTGACCACGGGGTGACGTGGGTACGGGGCCCGGAGCACGCCCTCCCCGAACCGCTGACCCTGCTGGGCGCCCTCACCGACGCGTGCGCCCGGTACGCGGTGGACCACGAGGAGGCGTGGCCGCTCCACCACTGAGCGGCCCGCGCTCCGGCACCGGGTCCTCCCGGGCCGGTGCCGCAGATACCGGACCGGGGCCCGGGAGCGGTGCGGTCCGGCAAGGGCCTGTTGCCGTACGTTCGGGACCCGCGCCCGGGAGCGGTACGGTCCACCGGAGCGGGCTCTCAGCCGGATGCCCCGCGCGCCAGCAGCCCGGCACGGATCTCGCGCTTCAGGATCTTGCCCGCGCCGGAGACCGGCAGGGCGTCGGTGAAGTCCATACTGCGCGGCACCTTGTAGCCCGCGATCATCGTCCTGGTGTGGTCGCGGAGTTCGGTCTCGGTCGCGGTGGCTCCCGGCCGGAGCACGACGACGGCGTGCACCCGTTCGCCCCAGTGCCCGTCGGGCAGTCCGATCACGGCGCAGGAGGCCACGGCGGGGTGCCGGGCGAGGGCGTTCTCGACCTCCGCGGGGTAGACGTTCTCCCCACCCGTGATGATCATGTCTTTGATGCGGTCGGTGATGAAGACGTAGCCGTCCTCGTCGATATAGGCGCCGTCGCCGGTGTGCATCCAGCCTCCGCGCAGCGCGGCCGCCGTCTCCGCGGGCTTGTTCCAGTACCCGAGCATGAGGTTGTCGCCCCGGCAGGTCAGCTCCCCGGCCTGGCCGGGGGGCAGTTCGGAGCCGCCCGGGTCGACGATGCGGACCTCGCAGTGCGGGGCGGCGCGCCCCGCCGAGCGCAGCAGCCGTCCGCCGGTGCGGTGCTCGCCGGGCCCGAGGGTGGTGACGACGGCGGTCTCGGTCATGCCGTAGAGCTGACGGAACTCCGCCTGCGGGAAGGTCGTCATGGCGCGGGTCAGCAGCGCCTCCGGGATGGTGGACGCGCCGTAGCCGATACGGCGGAGGCTGCTCAGGTCGTACGCGCCGGCGGTGGGGTGGTCGACCAGCATCTGGATCATGGTGGGGACCAGCCCGAGGGAGGTGACCCGGTGGTGCGCGATCGCCCGGAGCACGCCTTCGGCGGTGAAGGAGGGCAGGAAGACGATCGTGCCACCGGCGATGATCTGCCCCATCCAGCCGACGAGACCGGCGATGTGGAACATCGGTGCGACCACGAGGAGAGTGCCGTCGGCCACCGCCGCGGAGGTGGTGGCCTGCGCGCCCAGGGTCGACGTCATCAGACCCCGGTGGCTGATCATGATCCCCTTGGGGGAGCCGGTGGTGCCGCCGGTGTAGAGCAGGGCGGCGAGTGTGTCGCCCCCTGCGCGCACGTCCTCGGCCGGTACCGAGGCGGCGATCAGCTCCTCGTACCCCAGGGTCCCTTCGGGGGCGTTGCCGCTCCCGCAGTACAGCACGGTGGTGAGCCGGGGGCAGCTCTTGCGCAGTTCGGGGACGAGGTGGGCGAACGCCTCGTCGACGAGCAGCACCTTCGAGCCGGAGTCGTCGAGGGAGTAGGCGATCTCCGCCGCGCTCCAGCGCAGGTTGACCGGGTTCACCGCGGCCGCGATCCACCACGACGCGAAGAAGGTCTCGTGGTAGCGGTCGGAGTTCATGGCGAGTACGGCGACTCGGTCGCCTTCGGCCATGCCCAGCCCGCGCAGGCCGCCGGCCAGCCTGGACACCCGGTCCATGACCTCCCGCACGGTGTGGGTCCGGTCATCGCAGACGGTCATGGCACGGTCCGGCGCCTGCTGAAAGGCACGGTGCAACGACTGGGTCAAGTACATGGCAACACCAATCCTGAGCGACTCCGCAAAGTCTCATGCTTGATATCGGCCATTCACTTTCCCAGGGAGCCGCCCTGCTGGGCAAGGCTCTGGCGACGGATCCTCAAGGTGAGGCCCATCGTGATGGTGGTTATCTCGAATTCACATCAATGATTGGAGTCAGGGCCGGGCTCGTACGTCGTCCCCGGTACGGCGCGCTACGCGCCCTTCGCCGTCGTCAGGCCCGCCAGCCGGCTCAGGATCTCCGTCTTCGCCGCTCCGCTGCCCGCCGCGGGCACCAGCACCGCCTGGGCGGACACCCGCTCCTTCGTCAGCGACGCCTTCACCTCGCCCGTCAGCAGCGGCCTCACATCGGGGTGGACCGGCAGCTTCACCCCGCCCGCCGCGGTCTGCCGCTCGTACGTCCGGATCGTGAAGAACACCAGCGCCCCGCCGCCCTCCGCGGCGAACGCCAGCGGCGCGAAATCACCCGTGTCCAGCGGCTGGTCGATCCACTGCGTGGAGACCCCCGGCAGGTTCGACGTACGCCGCCTGCTGTCCCGCCACTGCGAGCTGTGCGGCCCGTCGCCGAAGACCGGCGGCGTCCCCGACTGCATATAGGACGAGTAGCTCTTGGGCAGTTGGTCCGGCCGCTGCGCCAGCTTCTCCGTCGAGACGGGCAGCATCGAGACGTGCCCCTCGCCGTCCCGCTTCAGCTTCGGCGCCTTCGCCGCGGACACCGCGTTGAGATAGGCGACCTTCCAGACGTCCGTCGGCCCGCCGCGCAGGAACACCAGCAGCCAGCGCTCGTCACGCGGACCGCCGCCGTCCTGGTCGCGGTTGGGGTCCGCGTCCGCGAGGAAGTACCGCGGCCAGCCCGCCTTCTTCGGTATGGAGTAGGTGACGTCCGTCAGCTCCAGCGGCACATGCCGTGGATTGCCGTCGGGGTACGTCACGCTGCGGGACTTCATCCCGGCCTGGTTGACCGCCCCCAGCGCGCCCGTGACCCGCCCGGCGTCGAGGCCCGGATCGTACGCCTTGTCCGCCGCGTTGAACGCGGTGACGAACTCCTTCAGCGCCCCGGCCGCCTCGGCCTCCGTCGCCGACGGGACGACCGCCCGCTCCCCGTGCACCGTCACGCATCCGCTCGCCGTCAGAGCCAGCACGGCCACCGCCGCCACCAGCCCCGTCACGGCCGTCCCGCGGCCCCGGCGACGCTGCGCACCCACCCGAATCGGCTTCTCCATCGGTCGTCGCCTACTCCTTGGCCCCCGCGCCCCCGACTGAACGACCGAACCTTATCGGGGCGAGGAGCAGCAGGAGCACGGGGACCGCATACAGGAACCAGACGGTGACCTGGAGGGCAGTCGGGAAGGGACTGAACCCCACGGTGGAGGTGAGCGCCATTCCGTACCAGGTGTCCAACGGCACCTCGGAGTAGACGTCGTACACCGGGGTCCGATCGCCACCGAACACATCGGCGAACTGGAGGTTGCCGACTCCCTGGGCGAGCACCCCGGCCCCGACGACGGCCAGCAGGACGGCGGTCCCGGTGAAGAACCACCGGTCCGGGCGGATCCCCAGCAGACCGTGGAAGAGCGCCAGCGCCACCACGGCCCCGGTCGCGACGCCCAGCACCACCCCCAACAGCGGCAGGAGGTCGGCCTCCTCGCCGGTGGCGGCCCGTGCCGCAGCCCGGACGAACTGGGCCTGGCCCAGACCGCCCAGCCCCACCGAGAGGGCGGCGGCGGCCACCACGACACCCGCGTACAGCGGGCGTACGGCCGGTCCGTACGTCCGGTGCCGCGCGCCGCGGTGGATCTCGAAGACCGCCCAGGTGATCAGCCCGGCCGCGAGCAGCGACAGCACCCCGGTCAGGATTCCCAGCGTCCGTACGGTCGGCTGCCGGGAGCCGGACTCCAGGACGGCGTCGAGGACGAGGAAGAAGGCGAAGGTGGCACCGACGGCCACCAGCACCGGGCGGAGCAGAGCGAAGCGGCCTGTTCTGGCGGCCACGGCGAGCAGGGGGGCGATGACGACACCGGCCGAGAGGCCGGTACCCAGACCGAACAGAAACGTGCCGTCCACGGTGAAGCGACCGCCTTCCCCCAGATGAGCCCGGCACCGGGCCGGGCACGACCGACCGGATCGCGGCCCGGTACCGCACCGCCTCCACCCACCGGGACGACTCCACCCGCCGGATCAGTTCCGGTGGTGGAGCCGCTCCGGTGTAGCAGGCTCCCCCGGGAACAGGGGAGCTGTGGTCACTGCGCGCCCGGGGAGGCGCGGGCGAGGATCTTCTCAGGCCGCCGCGTTGCCGGCAGTGAACCGAAGGAGCCCACCAGCATGAGCAGTCCACACCATCCGTGCATCGGCCGCAGGGCCATGCTCGTCACGGCGGCGATCGCGATGGGAATGACCCTCACCCCCGCGGTGGCGCAGGCGGCCCCGGCCGCCCAGCAGACCCCGGCGACGACCGCCGCCCGGGCCCAGGACCCCGCCCTCCGCGCACTGGACCGGATCGCCCACCCCTTGCGCTCCACCGCACCCGGCGGGAGCACCGCCGACCTGCGGGCGCTGGGCGCGATGATCGGCGGCGCCAAGGTCGTCGGCCTGGGCGAGGCCACCCACGGCTCCCACGAGTTCTTCACCATGAAGGAGCGGCTCTTCCGCCACCTCGTCCGGGAGAAGGGATTCCGCGCCTTCTCCCTGGAGTTCAGCTGGGCCGCCGGACTGCGGATCAACGACTACCTCCAGACCGGCAAGGGGAACGCCCGGCAGATCGCCGCCGAGACCCTCGCCAAATCCCCGTGGGACCGCGAGGAGTTCGTGCACCTCATCGAGTGGATGCGCGACCACAACCGCCGCAACCCCACCCGTACCGTCCACTTCGTCGGCAACGACCTCGCCGGTCCCTCCATGACCGACGAGTTCTTCGGCCGGATCACCGGATACGTCCACCGGCACCACCCCGCGCTGGCCCCCCGCATCGACGAGCTGTACACCGGGCTGCGCCCCGTCGACGACGTCTTCGACTACCTGAACAAGCCGCTCGCCGAACGCAAGCGCTTCGCCGACCGGGCCCGGCAGGCGCTCGACCTGATCCGGGCGGCCGACGGCCGCGACCGGGACGCCCACGACTGGGCCGTGCAGAACGCCCGCTCCATCGCGGACACCACCCACTTCCTGACCGTGGACGCCGGCGACCCCGTCGGCCTGCCGGACTTCCAGCGCTTCCGCGACGAGGTCATGGCCCGGAACATCCTGTGGTGGCAGCAGCGCACCGGGCACAAGATCCTGGTCTCCGCGCACAACGACCACCTCGGCCTGATCGCCGGAACGGCGGAGATGTACCCGAAGACCCAGGGGTCCTTCCTCCGTGACGCCCTGGGCCGGGACTATCTCCCCATCGGTATGACCTTCGACCGGGGCTCCTTCCTCGCCACATCCACGGCCATCGGCGGCGACTGGAAGAAGTTCACCGTCGGCGGCGCCGCCCCCGGCACCAACGAGCACACGCTCGACCGGGTCCGCCACCGCGACTTCTACGCCGACCTGCGCACCGCGGCGCCCGCCGCCCGCGACTGGCTGAACACGGCCCGCCCCACCCGCAGCATCGGCACACTGTTCCACGACAACTACCCCCTCTACGATCTGGCGCTCGGCCGCTCCTTCGATGTCCTGATCCACCTCAACACCGTCCGGGAGGCCGAACCGCGCAAGCCGTGACAGAGGGAGGGGCCGGGTCCGCCCCGGGTGAGGCGGGTCCGGCCCCTCGGGGAGGGCCTTTGGCCGGAAGGAGCGTCGTCCTCTGCCCCGGGCGCGGAGATACTCGCTTCGACCCGACTCTCCTTTTCGTTCCCGGGTCTCTTGCACGTGTGGGAACAGTTCTTCCGACCTGTAAAGCGTCGACGAAGGGATCGCCCATGCGCACCAAACTCGCCACGGCCGGACTCGCCCTGGCCCTGGCCGTCAGCGGCCTCGCCCTCGCCCCTGCGGCCGTGGCCGCACCCGCCGCAGCCTCGGCCGCACCGGGTGCGGCCGCCCTCGCACCCGGCTTCTACGCCGGTGGCATCTGGCAGATCCACCAGAGCAACGGACACATGACCACGGTCAATTTGGGTCAGGACGGCAGCGGGCGGCTCTGGGGCACCGGATCCTCCGGCGGCACCTTCGGAACGATCGAGGAAGGCGCGGTGGTGGACGGTACGTCCATCAGTTTCATCCTGCGCTGGCCGAATGGATCCAGAGGCAGGTACACCGGCAACCTGGGCTTCGACAGACGGCTCTCCGGCATCACCTTCGACCTGAGCCGCCCGTGGAATCAGGCGTCGTGGGCAACGACCCGCACCTTCTAGCCGGGCGCCGAGGAACTACCGTGCCCGTTCGCTGAGTCCATGACGAGGGGGTCTCGTCAGCGACCCGGCCGAGGTCCGCGGTTCGGTATCCGCGCGGCCGGGCCGGCCGGGGACGTCGGGCCCCTGCCGTCGGCCCGCGTGCTACCCGTCCCCTACGGGCGGCACGCGGGCCGCGGTCATGTTCTAGGCGGCGAGGAGCTGTCGGGCCCGTTCGTTGAAGTCTGCGACGAGGGGATGGCGCCCGAAGGAGATCATCCGGCGCTGTACGTCCCGAACGGCCTCCGTGCTCCGGGACGATTTCACCCGGCGGGCCAGCTCCAGCGTCCGGACCCCGGTCGCGTGCGCGGATTCGAGGTCCCCGTTCCGAAGGTGGGAAACCGCCAGCGTGGCATGGGACATCGCACCGCGCCGGGCGCGGTTCTGGGCCTGGGCATGGGTGATGGACTGCCGGGCGTGCTCGGCGCTGTCGGCAGGCCGGTCGAGGTCGCGGAGGGCCGTCGCGTACTCGCCGTGGAGATAGGCGCCGTCGATGAACCGGGCCCACTCGGGTTCCGCCCCGGGGACGACCTGCTCGAAGGCCCGCTCCGACTCGACGATCGCCCGTGCGGCACCCGACTCGTTCCCCAGCACGGCGAGCGCCCTGGCTTCCAGAGCCCACAGGTCGGCCAGACAGGCCGGTGATTCGGCGCCTTTCAGACCTTGGCGGCCGGCCTGGGTCAGCCTGCGGCCCTCCTCGGGGTTCCCGAGAACGGTGGTCTGGTCCGCCATACCCGCCAGCACATGGGCCCCGAGGCGTACGTCACCGGACTCCTCGGCGAGCCGCAGCGACTGGATCAGGTACCGCTGCGCCGTCCCGTGCTCGCCGGAATCGAAGGCCATCCAGCCCAGCAGATACGTCTGCTCACCGGCCGCGCCGCACAGGGCGCGGCGTACGTCCTCGGCGTGCGTGCGCCGCAGCAGCGGATACACATGGGTGTTCATGTACCGGGTCAGCAGCAGGCGCCCGGAGCCGCCGCCCTGCATGACGTCGATCTCCTGGAACCGGCTGAACATGTTCCGTACATCGGTCACGTCCTCCAGCCGGACCCGGAGCCCGGCCGATGGCTCCTGATCGAGCGTGGCCAGCAGCCAGTCACGTGACGGCCCAACGGCCGCTGCCGCCACGAACGGCGACGCAGCGAGAAAATTCCTGCGGTCCATGTCCGCTCTCCCTAGCTCGGTCACTGACTCCACCGTCTCGGTGAACGATGGGCTGTAGTTCAGCGGCCGGTCAAGATCGGGCGTATCTCCGAAGCCAAGGTCGAATGTCGTGACGCGATGACCGAAACGCTCGGAGAACACGTCGGCGATCAGTCCCGGAAGAGGGTCGCGCGGCTGGGCGCCCTGCAACCAGCGCCGCACGTTGCTGGCGTCCGGATTCACGTGCCGGAGCCCGCAAAGACGTGCCCGCGTGGTGACACGGCGAGCCACTTCCCCCTGTGACATGCCCGAACGCTCGAACACATCGGCCAAGTGCTGATTCCTACGTGTCTCACCCTGCCGCATTTCGACCGTCCTCCCGAACCGCCGTCCCGAGTGCCAGGGTTTGCCACCCCGTTCGACGCTACCCGGACACCCTTCCGCGCGGTTCTCTCAAGCGAAAAGACCTACCGGAAGGGTGAGAGGGAGCGCTGGGAACAGTGACGGAAAAGCATTCAACGATGTCCGGACTGGACGGTCTTCGGAACGCGCTGGACGCGCTCGTGTGCTGGCGGGTGCGGGATCGGGCCGTGGTCGCGCGGCTCGTCGGGGGCGTGGGGCCGCTGGTGTGGGATGTGCTCAAGGGGTCGGGGGTCTGGGAGTCGCTGCCCGTGCACTCCCGGGCCGCCTTGTACTGGTGTGTCGCGGACGGGCGGGCGATCCGGCGGGCGTGGCATGTCGACCCGGGTGGGGAGGAGTACGGGGAGCGGATCACCGCGCTCGTCATGGACGTGGCCTACTTCGCGGCGCTCTGCGACCCCGTGGGGGCCGGGCGCTGGCCGGAGGCCGACCCCGAGCGGACCCGCCACGCCCTGCTCGCGGTCGAGCTGCTCGGGCAGTTCGGGAAGCTCCCCGTGGCCTGGCGGGCGGCCGTGCTGCGGGAGCTGCACCGCGCGGCCCGGCTCCGGGATCCGGCCCGGCGCACGCTCGCCGAGGTGCTGGCCGAGGCGAGCGCGTACGCCGTCAAGGGGGAGGACCCGCCGGGGCCGGAGTACGCGGACCTCCGGACGATCGACGCGCCCGAACTCGTCCAGCGCATCACGCGCTTACCGCGCGGCTGGCGGGGCGAGGCGTTCCGGCGGATCGCCGCCGGGGCCGACCCCATGGCCGTCGAGGCGGCGGCGCGGGATGCCGTCCGGGCCGTGTGCACGGGGCCGTGATGACCCGCGACGGCCTCACCGTCCCCGTACCGCCCCCGTCCGGCGGCCCCTGCGTCGTCTGCGGACACACCTCGCCCGCCGCTGTGGAAGTCGGCTACAGCGGGCAGGCGAGCGGGCCGGGGATCGTGCGGTACGCCTGCCCCCGCCATGCGACCGCCTTCGTTCCCGGTCCCGTACCCGACGAACTGCTCCCCGGCTAGGGCTGCTCAGTGAGCCCGGTCCGGGAGGACCACCGGGACGCCCGTGCGCGGATGCGGGAACACCTCCACCGGCTGCCGGTAGACCCGCGTCAGCAGCCCCGCGTCCAGCACCTCCCCCGGCGGGCCCGACGCCTCGATGCGGCCGCCGCTGAGGATTGCGATCCGGTCCGCGTAGGCCGCCGCGAGGCCCAGATCGTGGAGGACGACCACCACCGCGTCGCCCGCCGCCGCCCGGTCGCGGCAGATGCGGAGGACCAGCTCCTGGTGGCGCAGGTCCAGCGCGGCCGTGGGCTCGTCGAGGAGGAGGAGCGCCGTGCGCTGGGCCAGGACGCGGGCCAGGGCGACCCGGGCGCGTTCACCGCCCGAGAGGCCGGAGAACGGGCGGTCCGCGAACGCCTCGGTCTCGGTGGCCCGCATCGCCTCCGCGACCGCCGTATCGTCCTCGTCCTCCCGGGCCGTACCGGCCCACGGGGCCCGGCCCATGGCGACGACGTCCGCCACCGGGAACGGGAACGACAGGGCCGACGACTGGGGGAGTACGGCCCGGTGCAGCGCCAGCTCGCGCGGGGTCCAGGACCCGGCCGGGCGGTCCGCGATCAGGACCGTACCCGCATCCGGTGCGAGGTCCGCGGCGAGCGCGGCGAACAGGGTCGACTTGCCCGCACCGTTGGGGCCGACCAGTGCCAGCACCTCGCCCGAGCGGGCCGTCAGATCGGCGCCCGCGAGCACCTCACGGCCGCCGAGCCGGATCCGTACCCCCCGCGCCTCGGCCAGGACCGCACCCGGCGCGGGCCGGGCCGGGAGCTGCCTTTCGCGTACGGAGAACCTCATGCCCAACCACCCTGCCTGCGACGGGTCCTGCGGAGCAGCCAGAAGAAGAACGGACTGCCGAAGAGCGCGGTCAGCACACCGAGAGGAAGCTCGGCGGGCTCCGCGACGGTACGGGCCGCGAGATCGCCCGCCGCCAGCATCAGCGCACCGCCGAGCGCGCTGCCGGGGACGAGGAACCGGTGCCCGGGGCCGTTCGCCATCCGCAGCAGATGCGGTACGAGCAGCCCGACGAAGGTGATGATCCCGGCGACGGCCACCGCGGCGGCCGTCAGCAGCGCCACCACCAGGATCAGGGTGATCCGCAGCCGTTCCACGTCCACGCCCAGATGCCGGGCGGGCCGCTCCCCGAGCGCCAGCAGGTCCAGCCTGCGGGCGTACAACGGCGCGACCAGCAGCCCCAGAAGGGTGCACGGCAGCACGGCCAGCACCTTCGGCCAGGTCGCCTGGGAGAGCGAACCGAGCTGCCAGAAGGTGATCTGGGTGATCTGCGCGTTGTCGGCGAAGAAGACGAAGAGGCCGATCAGCGCGCCCGCGAACGCGTTGACGGCCACCCCGGTGAGGATCAGCGTCACGATCTCGGTCCGCCCGCCGGAGCGCGACATGAAGTAGACGAGGAACACGGTCGCGAGCCCGGCGGTGAACGCGCAGGCAGTGATGGTCCAGTTGCCGAGGAAGCTCAGCCCCAGCGCGATGGAGGCGACCGCGCCGACCGCCGCGCCCGCCGAGATGCCGATGATGCCGGGCTCGGCCAGCGGATTGCCGAACACGCCCTGCATCAGCGCCCCGGCGCAGCCCAGGGACGCGCCGACCAGCAGCGCCAGCACCACGCGCGGCAGCCGGACGTTCCACAGCACGCTCTCGCCGACCCGGTCCAGCGGCCGGCCGCCGAGGCCGAGCCGGTGCTGTGCCGATGCGACGACGTCGCCGAGGGGGATGTCGTACGCGCCGTATCCGGCGGACACCAGCGCCACCGTGAACAGGGCGCCCGCCAGACCCGCGGTGAGCAGCCAGGCGGTGGAGCGGCGGCCCCTGCGGGGGGCTTTGCCGCGCCCCGGCTGCTCCCGTACCGGCGCGCTGGGCCGGGCCATGGTCGTCATGCGCCGGTCCCCTTGCCGTCCGGGGTCCCGTGCAACTGCTCCACCAGCGACTTCAGTACCTGGTCGGTCCGCGGCCCGTAGTTCAGCAGCACCCCGTCGTCGACGGAGACCACCCGGCGGTCCAGCCCGGCCGGGGTCTGCGCCACACCGGGGATCTTCACCAGCCCGTCGACGCCGTCGACCGACGCCAGCCCCTTCGACATCACCAGGATCGCGTCCGGCGCGGCCTTCGCCAGGGCCTCGCTGGTGATGGCGGTGAAGTCCTTCTCCAGACCGGACTCCTTGCCCGCGTCGACCGCGCCCGCCGCCTCCAGCAGCGACGAGGCACCCGAGTCGGCGCCGCCGAGGAGATAGACGGAGGCGGAGCCGCGCAGATAGAGGAAGGCGACCCGGGGCTTCCTGCCGTCCGCCGGTGCCGGGATGGCCTTCTGCACGGCCGCGATGCGCTTCTCGGTCCGTTCGACGAGCGTGTCCCCGGCCGTTTCGACGCCGAGCGCCGCGGCGACCGCTTCGATCCGGGTACGGACGTCGGCCAGCGACTTGGCCGTCGGGACCGTGATCAGGGGCACCCCCGCGTCCCTGATCTGGTCGATCGCCTCGTCGGGCCCGGTGGTGGTGTCGGCGAGGACCAGCGAGGGCTTGAGGGAGAGCACGCTCTCGGCCGAGACGTCGTGGCCGCGGGTCACCACCGGCAGGTCCTTCGCCTGCTCGAAGGTGGCGGTGACGTCCCGGGCCACCACCCGCTCCCCGAGGCCCAGGGTGTAGACGATCTCGCTGAGGGAGCCCGACAGCGGAACGATCCGGTCGACGGCGGTGACCGTCACCTTCCGGCCGTCGGCGGAGGTCACGGCGGCGGGCAGCCGGGGCGACGGTACGGACCCCAGCGGTTCGACCCGGTCGGGCGGCGCCGAAGCGCCCGGTTTCCCGCCCGTGCCGCCCGGCGCGGGGGAGCCGCTGTTGCAGCCCGTCACCGCCAGGGCGAACACCAGGGCGAGCGCGCCCAGCGCCGTACGGGCCGTACGCCCTGTACCTGCGGTGCGTCGCGGGCCGGGCGGGGCTGTCCGGGCGCGGCCCGGGGGAGTTCTGCGGTCCGTTGGCACCGGGGCACCGTCCTGTCTTCGTGGCGGAGGCGTCGTCCAGGGCTGGTGCATGGCGTCGCCGGATCGTGCGGGGACATGTCCCGGCTGCCCGCGCCGTCCCGAATCCGGGGCGTACGGGGGCTACCCGGACAGACCGAAGGTAGCTTAGGTTAGCCTTACCTTGCTGGCCAGGGTGGTGCACCCCACCCCCGCCTGCCGTGCCCGCTTTCCGCCCCCGCCCCCGCGGCCGTGCGGAAAGCCCACCCGTTCCCGTGCCCGCGGACGTCCGCGGGCTCCGCCGTACCCAGGAGGGTTTCCATGCCGCCGTACCGACCGGCTCGGGCGTTCGCCACCGTGCTGCTCGCGGCCCTGCTCGGGGCGCTGCTCCCGGCCGGGGCCGCCCGGGCGGCCGAAGGCACGGTCTCCGGCGGCCGACTCGACTGGGGCATCAAGTCCTCGTTCCAGACGTATGTCACCGGCCCCATCGCCAACGGCAACTACCGGCTGACGGGAGGCGCCGCCACCATCGGCGGCAGCCAGTTCCGCTTCCACTCCGCCAAGGGTTCGTACGACCCCGGAACCGGCGCCTTCGAAGCCCGCTTCAGCGGCGGCGTCCGCTTCACCGGCCACCGCAAGCCCGACGGCGGCAACGAACTCGAACTCTCCGTCAGCCGCCCCACGGTCAGGATCTCCGGCGGCCGCGGCACCCTCCACGTCGACATGGTCAGCAAGGCCCGCAACACCGGCAAGGTCACCACTTCCACCCAGGTGCCCTTCGCCGCGCTCGACCTCTCCGGGGTGAACATGCGCGGCGGCCGCGGCCCGGTCCGGCTGAACAACATCCCCGCCACCCTCACCGGCCAGGGCGCCACGGCCTTCGCCGGGTTCTACACCGCGGGCACCCCGCTCGACCCGATCACCCTCGGCGTCGACGTCGTCGAACCCCGGCAGTCCGCGGCGCCGCCGAAGCCCACCCCCGAGACGAAGCCGAGCGCCACGGCGAAGGACACCGCCCGGGGCGCCCTGCGCGACGCCGCCGTCGACTGGGGCGTCCGCCGCACCTTCCGCGAGTACGTCACCGGCTCCATCGCCCAGGGCAAGTGGACCCTCTCCGGCGGTGCGCAGGACGGCGGCGCCCTGTTCCGCTTCCCGAGCGGCAAGGGCACGTACGATCCGAAGACCCAGCGCCTGGACGCCGTCTTCACCGGCGCCGTCCGGTTCACCGGACAGCACCTCGACCTCACCCTCACCAAGGTCAGCGCGAAGATCAGCGGCGGCAAGGGCGTTCTCAGCGCCGATATCGCGAACGGCACCCGCACCACCCCGGCCGTACCGCTGATCACATTCCCCGCCACCGGATTCGCTCCGAAGAACGGCCTGGCGACCCTCACCGAGGCCCCGGCGACCCTCACCGCGGGCGGCGCGCAGGCCTTCGGGAACATGTACCAGGCGGGCACCGAGATGGACCCGGTCTCCCTCGCCGTGGCCGTCGACGCGGGCGCCCGGCTTCCGGCCCTGCCCGATCTGGGCAGCGCACCGGCTGCCGAGACCCCTTCGGCAGCCCCGTCCCCCTCGGCGGCGCGGGCCACCGACGCCGCTCCGGCCGCGTCCTCCGCCGACTCCTCCTCTTCCTCCGGTGTGTTCGTCGCCGTCGGCGCGGGCGTCCTCGCCGCTGCCCTGGCGATCGCCCTCTATGCCGTCCGCCGCCGCAGGCGCATGACGCCGGCGCCCGGAACCACCGACTGACCCCACCCCCCCTCCCCCCGAATCACCCCCGAATCGCAGGAGCAGAACCCTCATGTCAGCAACGAGTCGACGCCGTACGGCCATCGTCGCCGCGTCCGCCACCGCGGTCGCGCTCGGCGCCACCGCTCTCAGCCTCCCGGCCTCCGCCGCTGCCCCGGCCGCCTCCGACGCCCGTACGGGGGCCGCCGCCGGGCTCCCGCTGACGGCGGGCACCCTGGACTGGGGCTTCCTGGAGACCTTCCGCGGCTATGTCGCCGGTGCCGCCGGAGGCACGATCACCGTCGCCGACGGAGCCCGCCAGGCCGCGGACAACGGCCCGTTCACCTTCCCGGACGGCACCGGGACCTACGACACGTCGACCGCGGTCACCAGCACCGACTTCAAGGGCTCCGTGACCTTCGCCTCGACGAGGCACGGGTTCCGGGTCACCCTCTCGGACCTCAAGTACAGCGGTGACCGCGTCAACGGCGCCGTCACGGCCGACATCACCTCCGGCGACCAGAAGTCGGAGGACGTCGAACTCGCCGCGCTCGACGTGTCGAAGGCCGAGCGCAGCGCCGGACGGACCGGGCCGATGCTCTTCAAGAACATCCCGGCGAAGCTGACCGCGGCGGGCGCGGACGCGCTCGCGCTCACGTACAAGGCGGGCCATGTGCTGGACCCCGTGAACCTGAGCGTGACGCTCGGCTCGTCGTCCGGCGGCCCGAGCGGCGGCACGAGCACCGGTACGAGCGCGGGCACGAGCGCGGGCACGAGTGCCGGTACGAGCGCAGGTACCAGTGCCGGTACGAGCGCGGGCACGAGTGCCGGTACCAGTGCCGGTACGAGCGCGGGCACGAGCAGCGGTACGACTGCGGGCACGAGCGCAGGCACCAGTGCCGGTACGAGCACCGGGACCAGCGCGGGTACGAGCGCGGGAACCACCGCCGGGACCGGGAACGGCGGCGCAACCGGTGGCGGTACCGGCGGCGCAACGGGTGGCGGATCCGAGACCGACCCCGGTGCCCTGGTCGACGGCAACCTCGACTGGGGTGTGAAGAAGAGCTTCCGCGAGTACATCACCACCGGCTTCGGCCAGGGGAAGATCGAAGTCTCCGGCGGTACGAAGACCACCGCCGACGGCTACCGCTTCCCCAAGGGGAAGGGCAGTTTCGACGCCGCGGGCAAGACCCTCAAGGCGTCCTTCGACGGCCAGGTGCGCTTCCTCGGCCACCAGAAGCCGGACACCAAGGAGTACCTCCTCGACCTGCGCCTCAGTGACCTCCGGGTGACGGTCGACGGCACCAAGGGCGTGCTCTCGGCGGATGTGTCCACCAAGGACAAGGACACCGGCAAGCCCGCCTCGTACAACGATCTCGGCATCGGCACCCTCGCCGTGCCCGCGGGTGCGCTGAAGGAGAAGGACAAGGTCGTCACGTTGAGCGGAGTGCCCGTCGTGCTCACCGCCGACGGCAGCACGAAGGCGTTCAGCGGGATGTACAAGTCCGGTGTCGCGCTGGACCCGCTGACGGTCGCGGTCTCCCTGGACAAGTCCGGTGAGCTGCCCGGCGGTTCGACCGGCGGCTCGTCCGGCTCGGCCGGGGCGTCGAGCGGTGGCTCCACCGGAGGCTCGTCCACCGGCGGCGGTACGACCGGAGGCACCACTGGCGGCTCCGTCGGCGGCTCCACGGGCGGTTCGACCGGCGGTCCGACGGACGGGTCCCTCGCCGCCACCGGCGCCGGGGCCCCGGCCGGCGGACTGCTCGCCGCCGCGGCGGGTATCGCGGCGGCGGGCGCGGGCGCCGTCTTCCTGACGCGCCGCCGCAAGCAGGCCTCCTGACCGACCGGGGGGGGGGGGGGCCCCCCCCGGGCGCCCCCCCCCCCGGGGGGGCGGCCCCCGGGCCCCCGAACCCGCGGGGGGGGCCGCGGGGGGTGGTCAGGACCTACATCGGGTGGGGCCCCCGCGCCCCCCCCCCCCCCCCCCCCCCCCCCCCCCCCCCCCCCCCCCCCCCCCCCCCCCCCCCCCCCCCCCCGCCCCTGTCGTGCCGTCCCCGGGATACCGGCCCGCCCCGCCGTCCGTGTGGCGTTGGTGACGGATTGGGGACACCGGGCACGTACACGGTTCACCGGTGCTTCAATGCCCGGGTGAACGAACGCCAACAGCTCGACGTCCTGCGCGTCTTCTGCGCCGCCGACGGCCGGCACGGCAGCGCCCTGTCCGTCGTACGCGACCCCCGCCCCTACCGCGATCCGGCCTCCCGCCGGGCCTTGGCGGGCGGCAGCGGCGGCGACACCGTGTTCGTCGACGACCCGGAGCGCGGTGTCCTCGACCTCCACGCGCCCGGCGCCCTGCTCCCCTTCGCCCCGCACGCCCTCGTCGGCGCCGCCTGGCTGCTCGATCTGGAGGAGCTGAACCCGCCCGCCGGACCGGTCTGGACCCGCGGCGACGGCGAGTTCACCTGGATCACCGTGCGCGCCGCCTGGGCACCCCCGTACACCCTGGAGTGGTACGCGAGCCCGGAAGAAGTCGACGCGCTGCCCGTCCCGCCGCCCGGCGGCACCCCGCGCTACGCCTGGGCCTGGGAGGACGAGAGGGCGGGCCGGATCCGGGCGCGGGCCTTCCCCGGCACCGGAGCTGCCGAAGCCGCCGGAGCCCACGGCATCACAGCGGTCCCCGGCCCCGACGCCACGGACACCGGCATCGAGGACGAAGCCGGCGGTGGCGCCGCACTGCTGCTGACCGACCGGCTCGGCCGGGCCCTGAACATCACCCAGGGCCGGGGCTCGCAGATCCTCACCGCCCCCGGCCCCGACGGCGAGGTCGAGATCGGCGGCCGGGTCCGGCTGATCTCCCAGGCCCGGCTGCTCACCCCCGTACCCCCGCCCGCCCCGGTACCCGCGCGCAGGCTCAGCGTCGCCGACGCGCTGCGGCTGATGACCTGAGGGACAGCCGCCCGCGCCGGTACGCCGGAGGCCGGGGACCCGTCATGGGGTCCCCGGCCTCCGTACCGCCGGAACGGGCCGCGCTCAGGCGCTGACCGGATACGCCTCGTTCAGCTCCCAGAACACCGCGCTGTTGAAGTCGAAGGCCCGCCGGCACTCCTCCACGATCCGCTGCTTCTCCAGATCGTCCGCGTTCACCGTGTCCAGCAGTTCGCGGTAGGTCCGCTTGAACGCCGCCGGGTTGGAGATCCGCTCGAAGACGTAGAACCGCACGCCGTCGCCCTTGCGGGGGAAGCCCCAGGTCTTCTCTGCCTGGTCCCGGATGACCTGGCCGCCGGAGAGATCCCCCAGATAGCGGGTGTAGTGGTGGGCGACGAACCCGGCGGGCCAGGTGCGGGCGCACTCCTCGACCCGGGCGACATAGGCCGCGGTGGCGGGCAGCGGGGTGACACCGTCGCGCCAGCCCTCGCCCCGCAGAAACGTCAGATCGCGCTCCAGCTCGGCCGTACGCAGCAGCTCGTCCCGGACGAAGGGGCCCGCGACGGGGTCGTTCCGCAGCGCCTCACCGGCCTTCTCCAGCGCCCGGTAGACGTACCAGAGCTGCTCGGTGTAGTGGGCGTACGCGCCGACCCCGAGCCCGCCCGCCAGCAGCCGGCCGATGAAGGGGGAGGCATTCGCCTCGTCGTGCTTGTCGTGCGTGGTGGAGCGGAGCAGCTGGGAGAAAGGCGTGCCGGGGGTGGCTGCGGTGGTGTCCAAAGCGGTCCTCCGGGAGGCATGGGGAAGAAGTACGACACAGGGCGCAAACGACTGACGGCAGGACGAAACGCCCACCGACGCCGACACTCGGATGCGCCTGTTGCCAGTTCGATTCTCCCTACTTAGGCTTACCTAAGTCAATACCTTCCCGACGCCCTGTCGGTAAATCCGCGGGCGCCGGGGGCACCCGGTGACTCCCTGTTCCGGACCGCTCAGGGCAGGGTGAGGATGTCCGCCCCGGTCTCCGTGACCACCAGCGTGTGCTCGAACTGCGCCGTCCGCTTCCGGTCCTTGGTCACCACGGTCCAGCCGTCCTCCCAGAGGTCGTACTCGTACGTCCCCAGCGTCAGCATCGGCTCGATGGTGAACGTCATCCCCGGCTGCATCACCGTCGTTGCGTGCGGGGCGTCGTAGTGCGGGACGACGAGACCGGAGTGGAACGAGGTGTTGATCCCATGGCCCGTGAAGTCGCGGACCACGCCGTAGCCGAAGCGCTTGGCGTACGACTCGATGACCCGCCCGATCACGTTGATCTGCCGCCCCGGCTTCACCGCCTTGATCGCACGGTTCAGCGACTCCCGGGTCCGCTCCACCAGCAGCCTGGACTCCTCGTCCACCTCGCCGCAGAGATAGGTGGCGTTGTTGTCGCCGTGGACCCCGCCGATGAACGCCGTCACATCCAGGTTCACGATGTCGCCGTCCCGCAGCACCGTGGAGTCCGGGATCCCGTGGCAGATCACCTCGTTCACCGAGGTGCAGAGGGACTTCGGGAACCTGCGGTAGCCGAGGGTGGAGGGGTACGCGCCGTGGCCGATCAGGAACTCGTGGGCGACCCGGTCGAGTTCGTCCGTGGTCACGCCGGGCGCGATGTGCTTCGCCGCCTCCTCCATCGCCTGCGCGGCGATACGCCCCGCGATCCGCATCAGCTCCACGGTCTCCGGATCCTGCACCTCGGACCCCGCGTACGGGGTGGGCGCCGGTTTACCGACGTACTCGGGGCGCGCGATGGCGGCGGGAACGGAACGGACGGGGGAGAGCACCCCGGGCACGAGCAGCGACTGGCCAGACATGTCAGCGAGTCTAACCAGCGGGGGTGGGGCAGCATGGTCCCGTACGACGGTCGTACGGGAACGAGGGACGGAGACGCCATGGCCCTGTTCAAGCGGCGGCAGGCCGGGAAGCCCGGCGAGTGGTACTACTGCCTGAAGCACCAGAAGGTCGAGGAGGGTCCCGAGTGCCCGGCGAAGGACCGCTTCGGGCCCTACACCACGCGTGAGGAGGCGGCCCACGCGATGGAGACCGCCCGGGAGCGGAACCTGGAGTGGGAGACGGACCCGCGCTGGCACGACAAGACGGGCCGGGGGGACGACGAGGGCACATCGGGTACCTGACGGGGCGGCCGCCGGCCACGGGGCGGGGGCTCACCGCCCGCGGCGCCCCGGACGGGCGCCCTACGCCTGCGCGGCCCCCGCCTCCGCCTCTGCCTTTCCGCCGCCTCCGCCGGTCTCCACGCGTCCCGCCGCTTCCTTCTCCGCGCGGCGGGACAGGGCGTCCTCGTCCGTCGATGCGTCGTACCGCACCAGCTTCGGCAGGGCCGCCGCCAGCAGTCCCACGACCGCGACACACGCCACCCCGCCCGCCCAGATCGCCGGGCGGGTGCCCGACCAGCCCGCGTGCGCACCCGCCCGGACCTGACCGAGCTGCGGCCCCACGCTGTACGACAGCACTTCGATACCGGCCAGCCGGCCCCGCAGCCCGTCCGGGATGGTCTGGTTCCAGATCGTGGAGCGGCCCAGTCCGCTCAGCATGTCCGCGGCGCCCGCCACCGCCAGGAACACCAGCACCAGCCAGACGTTGTCCACCAGTCCCGCGCCCGCGATCCCCGCACCCCAGCCCGCGGCACCGAAGACGACCAGCAGACCGTGCCGCCGTACCTTCGAGGTCCAGCCGCTGGTCAGACTGAGGACCACCGAGCCGAGACCGATCGCCGCGTACATCAGCCCCAGCGACCACTCCGCGTCCAGATCGTCCGCCAGGAACGGCAGGATCGCCATCGGCGCGGAGATCACCATCGCCGCCAGGTCGATCGCGTACGTCCCCAGCAGCACCGGCCGTGACCAGGCATAACGGGCACCCTCCGCGATGCCCCGCAGGGACGGCTTCTCCGCCTCGCGGGCCGCGGGGGAGGGCGCCAGCTTCCGGCAGAGCAGTACCGAAACGGCGAAGGTCACGACCGTGACCCCGTACGCCGCCGGATGACCCGCGTACGCCACCACCACACCCGCCACCGAAGGACCCACGATCGCCCCCGCCTGCCAGCGCAGGGCGTTGAGCGCGGCGGCCGCCGTCAGCTGGTCGTGCGGCACGATCCGGGCGATCAGCGAGTCGAGCGCGGGGCGCTGGAGCCCGGCCATCGCGGAGACCCCGGCCGCGACCACGTACAACGGCCAGAGCAGCGGCTCCGGCAGCACCGCGTTGACCAGCAGGATCAGCGCGAGCACCCCGAGCCCGGCCTCCGTCCACAGGATCAGCTTCCGCCGGTCCAGGGCGTCCGCGAGAGCACCGCCGTACAGTCCGAAGACCATCAGCGGGATCAGTTCGACCGCACCCATCGCGCCCACCGCAACCGGGGACTCGGTGAGGTCCTTGATCTGGAGCGGCAGCGCGATCATCGCCATGAAGCTGCCGAAGTAGGTGATCAGCCCCTGGGTCCAGAGCAGGCGGAAATCGCGGGAGGAACGCCAGGGGGAGAGATCGGGGAGTATCGCGGAGAGCTGGGGCACAACATGCCATGGTCCGCTCGGCCCGGTGCATGGGGCAACCGGTTTTCGGCGGCCCGGAGCCGGTCCGGGATGCGGTCCTGCGCCCCGGGGTCAGCCCGCGGTGCGCTGCGCCCGCTCCGCCTTGCCGCGCCGGAAGTAGTACCAGGTCATATTGGACGCCAGCCCCGCCAGCAGCACCCAGACGATCCCGATCCACATCCCCTGGACGAAGGAGACCACCGCGGCGGCCACGGCGAGCAGACAGACGGCGAGGGAGTAGAGGGCGAGGCGGGGCATGGGGCGCGGCTCCTGATCGGCGGGCCGGGCGGGGGCCCGGCCACGGACTGACGACGGCGGACATACGGCCCGCCGGGGCGGTCGGGCCCCGGGGACGTATCTCCCCCAGTGTCCCCCATGCCCCGCCCGGATCTGCGGGCGGCATGCGCAGCCGCCCGCCCCCGCCGGTACTCACACGTCGGTGACGCGCAGCCCCGCGTGCGACTTGTAGCGGCGGTTCACCGAGATCAGATTGGCGACCAGCCCCTCCACCTGGTGGGCGTTGCGCAGCCGCCCGGCGAAGACGCCGCGCATCCCCGCCATCCGGGCCGTCAGGGCCTGGACGAGGTCCGTGTCCGCCCGCGCCTCGCCGAGCACCAGCACATCCGTGTCGATCTCGGCGAGTGACGTGTCCTGGAGGAGGGAGGCGGAGAGGTGGTGGAAGGCGGCCGTCACCCGCGACTCCGGCAGCAGGGCGGCGGCCTGCTCCGCCGCACTGCCCTCGGCCGGCTTCAGCGCGTACGCGCCCTGCTTGTCGAAGCCGAGCGGATTGACGCAGTCGATCACCAGCTTCCCCGCCAGCTCGGCGCGGAGCGACTCCAGCGTCTTCGCGTGACCGTCCCACGGCACCGCCACGATCACCACATCGCTGCGGCGGGCGCACTCCGCGTTGTCCGCGCCCTCGACCCCGAGCCCCAGCTCGGCCGCCGCGGTCTCGGCACGCTCCGCCGCCCGCGAACCGATGATCACCTTCTGCCCGGCTCGGGCGAACCGGTAGGCCAGCCCCCGCCCCTGGTCGCCGGTGCCGCCGAGGACACCGACGACGAGGCCCGATACATCGGGCAGCTCCCAGGGGTCCTTGGGGGCGGGCTTCGAACCGGCGGGGGCGGTGCTGCTGCTGTCAGTGGAAGTCATGCGGCCGACCCTACTCGGAGGTAGGCCGGCCCCGTACGGGTGAGCCGGGGTGATACCCGTCATCCGGGCAACCGCCCTGGTCCAGCATGCGGGGGCATGGATGCGATGAGGGTCGCGCTGCTGCGCGAGGTGCTGGCGGGTACGGAATGGCCGGGCGCGGCACGGCGGTTCGCGGGCGCCCTGCGGACGTCGGTCACCCCGCGCGGGGGAGGGCTGCTGCTGGTCGGCACGGAGGAGTACGAGCCATGGCATCTGGCCGCACACCTGGTGGACGAGGCCGCCTGGTCCGGCCGCCCGGAACTCGCCCCCACCCTGGTCCGCCACCGCGTCCGCCCCGGGGACCCGGCCCACTTGGCCGTGGGCCCGGCCCGGCTGCGCGCCGCGCGCCGCGGCGAAACCCTGCTGGTGGTCGCCCCCGGCAGCCCGGGGGAGCAGCTCCTCACCCACCTCGACAGGGCGCGCCGCGCCGGGGCGACCCTGTTCGCGCTGGACGGCGGCGACCGGGAGGTGCGGGCCCTGGCCCATGAGTCCCTGACGGTCGACCCGGCGGCCGAGGAGATCGACCTGGACATGGTCCAGCACCTGGTGAGCGCGGCGGCGGGCGAGAACGGCACCCCGCTCCCGCCCCGCGGCCGCCGCCCCTTCCGCGACCGGGTGGCCCGCTTGGTGGACCATCTGACGGCACCGCCCCCGGAACGCTGGTAGCGCTGGTCCGGTCAGGCGAGTTTGATGAGCTGTGTCTCGAAGACCTTGGTGGGGAAGGCGAGTTCCTTGCCGGGGGTGCCGGTGGCGGTGAGGTAGCCGACGGTGGTGCCCTTGCGGAAGACGACGACCTTGACGGGCAGGGTCTTCCCGGCCTTCTCGACCTCGGTGGTGAAGGCCATGGCCTGCTCCGCCCCCTGGGGTGCGAGGTCGGCCTTGACCTTTGTGAGCTGCTGCCGGGTCCCCTGGACGGAGGCCTCGAACCCGCCGGCGCACGTTTCCAGCGCCCCGGACAACTGCTCCATGGCGGACTGGCCGCCCTGCCCCTCGTACAGTCCGAGGGTGACGGTGGTGGTGACCCCGCTGCCGGTGATCTGCTGTAAGCCCACCGGGATCTCGTCCGAGAGAACCCCCGTCCCCCGCGCCGCGACCCGGCCCGGGGGACGGGGCCATTCCGGGCGCCCCGCCGGGGATCAGCCCGTGCACACCGACGGCGGCTGCTGCCAGAAGCGGTAGAGGTCGTAGCCGCAGGCCGTCTCCAGATCCGGCACCCCCAGCCCCCGCAGCACCCAGTCCACCAGGTCGAAGAAGGCGCGGTTCACCTCCGGTACGAAGAACAGCAGCGCGAACACGATCAGCAGACCGTACGTGCCGACCGGGGCGAGGCGGCGGCGCATCGCGGGGGACAGCCACGGTTCGACCACCCCGTACCCGTCGAGCCCCGGCACCGGCAGGAAGTTCAGCAGGGCGGCCGTGACCTGGAGCAGCGCCAGGAAGCCGAGGGCGTGGCGGAACAGCGGCGGGACACCCTCCAAACCGTGCAGCCAGAACGGGGCCGTACACACCACGGCGAACGCCACATTCGTCAGCGGGCCCGCCGCGGAGATCAGACTGTGCCGCCAGCGGCCCGGGATCCGGCCGCGTTCGATGAACACCGCACCGCCGGGCAGCCCGATACCGCCGAGGACCACGAAGAGGACCGGAAGGACGATGCTGGTCAGCGCGTGGGTGTAGGTGAGGGGGTTGAGCGTCAGATACCCCTTGTCGACGACGGTCGGGTCACCGCTGTGCAGGGCCGTGCGGGCATGCGCGTACTCGTGCAGACAGAGGGAGACCACCCAGGCGGTGGTCACGAAGACGAAGACCGCGAACCCGGCGGTCCCGGACCAGTCCGTCCAGACCGCCCAGCCTGCCAGCGCGCCGATCGCGACGATGCCGAGGAAGACGGGGCTGACCCGGCGGGAGGACCGGGAAGAGGCGGCTGCTGGGCTCATGGCGCGGCTCCGGTGGCGTGACGGCGTGGTCACCGACCGTACCCGTCGGTGCCGGTGAGGGGAGAACGAACCGGGCCATGCCCTGGTTCCGGCCGTCCGGACCCCGGTGTTCCGGCCCGCCCGCCCCTCCGCCTTCCGACCCGCCGCCCGCCCTCCCCCCGTCCGTGCCCGCACCCCCCGCCCGGCGGGGAGAATGGCCGGGTGCGCTACTCCGTACTCGGCACCACCCAGGTCCATCGCGACGACGGCACCCCTGTGCCCCTCGGCGGCGCCCGGTTGCGCGCGCTCCTCGGCGCGCTGGCACTCAGCCCCGGGCGGGCCGTGCCCCCGGGGACCCTCGTGGACGAGGTCTGGGCCGGGGAGCCGCCCGCCGATGCCACGGGCGCGCTGCAAGCCCTGATCGGGCGGCTGCGGCGGGCCGTCGGAGCCGCCGCGGTCACCTCCGAGACCGGCGGCTACCGGCTCGCCGCCGATCCGGACGATATCGACCTCCACCGCTTCACCCGCCTCGCGGGCGAAGGTGCCCGCGCCCTCGCCGCGGACGACCCGGTGAAGGCCCTGGGCATCCTCGACGAGGCGCTCGCCCTCTGGCGCGGCCCGGCGCTCGCCGACCTCCCCGACGACGGCCGGGCCGAGGCCGCCCGCGCCGAGGCCCGCCGCCGGACCGCGGTCAAGGACCGGCTGGCCGCGCTCGTGGTACTCGGCCGGGCCGCGGAATGCCTGCCCGAGCTGGCCGCGGCCTGCGCCGCCGACCCCCTCGACGAGCCGCTGCACGCGCTGCGGATCCGCGCACTGCGAGCCACCGGACGGCCCGCCGAGGCCCTCGCCGCCTATGAAGAGGTACGGTCCCGGATCGCCGGCCGCCTCGGCACCGACCCGGGACCCGAGCTGCGCACCCTGTACGCGGAGCTGCTCACCCCCGCCGAAACCCCGGCCCCCGCCGTACCGGAGCACCCGGCCGTACCGGAGGGCCCGGCCGAATCCCCCGCCGTCCCACCGCTTCCGCCCGCCGCGCACGGCAATCTGCGAGCCCGGCTGACCTCGTTCGTCGGACGGGAGGACGACCTCGGCACGCTCCGCGACGATCTGCGGAGCGCCCGGCTGGTCACCCTGACCGGTACCGGCGGCGCGGGCAAGACCCGCCTCTCTCAGGAGGCCGGGGAACGGGAGACGGACGCCTACCCGGACGGTGTCTGGCTGGCCGAACTCGCCCCGGTCGACGACCCCGAGAGCGTCCCCGGGACCGTGCTCCTCGCCCTCGGCGCCCGGCAGACCGTGCTGCGCGGCGCGGGCGCCGAGGAGCTGCGGGCCGAAGCCCTCGCCGCCGATCCTCTGGAGCGGCTTGTGGAGCATTGCCGGTACCGGCGGATGCTGTTGATCGTGGACAACTGCGAGCATGTGGTGGACGCGGCGGCGGGG
>NZ_JBIWGU010000011.1:0-76818 GCF_044763775.1 Streptomyces sp. NPDC094448
TGCCGGTCGACCGGGAGTTGGGCCTCGAATTCCGGGAGTGCCCCTGCGCGGTCGCCTGAGGGCGGCTTCACGGCGGTGCGCCGGTAGCGGCGGGGGGGGGGGGGGGGGGGGGGGGGGGGGCCCCCCCCCCCCCCCCCCCCCCACGGCCCCCGGCCTTTCTCGTCAGCGCCCCAGCGGCAGGTCCAGTACCTCCAGTTCGTCCCCGGGACGGGCCCCGCCCGGGGGAACGACGGCCAGACCGTCGGCCGCGGCGATACCGCGCAGCATGGCGGGGCCGCCGTAGCGCAGCGGCACCAGTACCTCCCCGTGGTCGACCACGGGGACGAGGCGGGTGTCCCGGGGATGGCCGGCCACCTCGTCCCGTACGGGCGCGGTGTACGGGGCGGGTTCCGGCAGTCCGGCCAGCCCCCGCAGCAGCGGTGCGGCCAGGGTGAGCAGCGCGGAGACGGCCGCAAGCGGGTTGCCCGGCAGTCCGACGACCCAGCGGGGGCCCTGCCCGTCCGGCAGCCCGGCCAGCACCATGGGGTGCCCGGGGCGGACGGCGACTCCGTCGACGAGCAGTTCGGCGCCTGCCTTCCGCAGGACCGGGTGGACGTGGTCGACGGGCCCGGCGGCCGTACCGCCCGTGGTGACGAGCAGATCGGCGGTGGACGAGGTCACCGCACGGTGCAGCGCCGACTCGTCGTCGCCGATCCGGCGGGTGGCGACGACCTCGGCGCCGAGCGCCCGCAGCCAGGGGCCGGTCATGGGGCCGAGAGCGTCCCGGATCAGCCCTTCCCGGGGGAGCCCCTTGTCGAGGAGCTCGTCCCCGAGGACGAGGACCTCCACCGTGGGACGGGCCACGACGGCCAGGGCGTCGTACCCGGCCGCGGCGGCGAGTCCGAGGACCGCGGGGGTCACCAGCGCCCCGGCGGGCAGCAGCAGCTCGCCGGAGCGGCACTCCTGGGCCCGGGGCCGGATGTCCTGGCCGGGGACGACCGGACGGTCGGCGGAGAGCAGCTGCCGTGTGAGGTCGAGTTGCGCGTGCTCGCTGCGGATGACCGCGGTGGTCTCCGATGGAATCCGGGCCCCGGTGGCGATCCGTACGGCGGTGCCGTCGGGCAGCGTGGGCGGGTCGGCGCTTCCGGCGAGCACCGGGGCGTCCCCGTCGACGGTCCAGGGGCCGGGCCCGGCGACCGCCCAGCCGTCCATGGCGGCGGTGTCGAAGGAGGGGAGATCGCAGAGGGCGGGCAGTTCCTCCGCGAGCACCAGCCCCAAGGAGTGCTCCAGCGGGGCGCGGTGGACCCGGTCGCCTTCGGTGCCGGTACGGCGGGCGGTCTCCCGGCCGGTCCGGGCGGCCAGTCTCCGGGCCTCGGGCCATGGGACGGCCCGGTGCCGGGAGGAGGACGTGCTGCCGGGCCGGGACGGCGGCGGTGCCGCGGACGGTGAGCCGTCCGGCACGGGGGGACGCCGTGCGACGAGCGCGAGAGCGTCTTCGACAGCGTCGCGCCCGCCCGCCCCGGTGCCCTTGGTGGTCCGTTGACGGACCGGGGGCCGGACGGGATCGTCGTCCAGGCCCTCGGCGAAGTCGACGAACGGCACGTCCGGGTCCGGCAGGGGCGAGTCCGCCGGGCCGGTGTCCGGGCCGGAGTCCTGGTCCCGGCCCGGGGTGTGCCCCGGCACGGGGGCCGGGGCGCCGCCGGAGCCGTCCGGCCCGGAAGGTGATCCGGCGGGTGGTCCGGAAGGCCCGGGGGGCGGAATACGGCCGGGGCCGTCCGGACCCCGGCCGAAAACCTGGTCCCAGTCGGCGCACCAGTCCCGGTCGTCCTGTTCCTGTTCCTGTACTTGTACCTGCTTCTGGTCCTGGTCCTGGTCCTGAACCTGGTCCGGGCCGGGGCTGCGTCCGGGGCTGCGTTCTGCGCCCATCACGCACCGCCCTCGCCGGAACCGCCCGCGCCACCGGAACCGCCCGCGCCGCCGGGGCCGGCAGGGCCGTCGGGGCCGGGTGACTCCTCCGCCCAGCGCCGGGCGAGCGCGGTGGCCTTCCGGACGGCCGCGGCGACCGCCTCGGGCCCGCCTGCGCCCGCGGAGGCCGCCGCATAGCCCACGAGGAAAGTGGTCAGCGGAGCGGCGGGCCTGGCCACCCCGTGGGCAGCGTCCCGGGCCAGGTCGAGCAGCAGACCGGTGTCCACGTCCAGCTCGATACCGAGATCGTCCTTGACGGCGGTAATCCATTCCTCCAGCACGGCCCCATGCTCCCTGATCCGGGCCCTGGCGGCGGCGATGTCCTCCCAGGTGTCGCAGTCGAAAGCGGCGAACGGCCCAGCCGCCATCCGGATCGGATCCAACTCCTGGACCAGCAGTTTCAGCGGCAGCCCGGCCGGCGAACCGTACTCGGTCGCCAGCAGGGCGAGTTCACGGCGGAGCGGCTCCGCACGATATGCCGCCACCAGGAACTGGTCCCGCCCCTCGGTATCGGTGAGGACGACGCCCTCCCGTCCACCGCTTTCGACCGCGGCGCCGAGGGGGGACACCAGCCGCCGTACGGTCGCCCGGTCCAGGAACGGCAGATCCGCCGAGAGCACCACCACGACACCGTCCGGTGGGGTGTCGAGCCGCCGGACCCCGGCGTCGAGAGCCGCGAGCGGGCCACCGCCGGGAGGATCCTCACGGGCCCAGACGACGGGCCGCGCGGTGGGCCTGCGCCCGCCGACGACCACCGTCCGGCCCGCTTCCCGGCAGGCGGACAGCACCCGGTCGAGCAGCGCCCGGCCACCCACCCCGATGCCCGGCTTGTCCGCACCACCGAGCCGCTTCGCCGCCCCTCCGGCGAGCACAACGGCGTCGTACGGGACGGTCCCCGGCGGAACGGATCCGGGTGGAACGGATCCGGTCGGAACCGGCCCCGCCGGGACGGGCTCGGACGGAACGGGCCCGGCCGGGACGGACTCGCCCGAGGTCGCAGTCATACCCAGCAGTATGATCCGCACCCGTCGCAGGGGACCATCCGTCACCCCGTGTCCGCCCCGGTGGCAGTGCCCACCGGAGCGGCCGGTCAGCCCCCGCCCCCGCCGTCGGCGCCGCCGCCGCCATCGCCGTCGCCGTCGCCGTCGCCGTCGCCGTCAGAGGGTGCGCAGCAGCAGCGCGGGCTGCTCCACACAGTCCGCGACGTACCGCAGGAATCCCCCCGCCGTGCCGCCGTCGCAGACCCGGTGATCGAAGGTGAGGGAGAGCTGCACGACCTGACGGACGGCCAGCTCACCCCGGTGCACCCACGGTTTGGGCACGATCCGGCCGACACCGAGCATCGCCGCTTCCGGGTGATTGACGATCGGGGTCGAACCGTCCACACCGAACACCCCGTAGTTGTTCAGGGTGAACGTCCCGCCGGTCAGCTCCGCGGGGGTCAGCGCGGACCGTCGGGCGGCCTCCGTCAGCCGGGCGAACTCCTCGGTGAGCGACTCCGCCGTCCGGCGGTGCGCGGCCCGTACCACCGGCACCACCAGACCCCGTTCGGTCTGGGCGGCGAACCCGAGGTGCACCTCGGGCAGCAGTACGACCTCCCGGCGGGCCGTATCGACCCGGGAGTTCAGCTCCGGATGGCGGGCGAGCGCGGCCGTACAGATCCGGGCGAGCAGCGCGAGCAGGGAGATCTTCGGTGCCCCCGCGGCGTTCATCGCGGTCCGCGCGGCCATCAGCTCGGTCGCGTCGGCATCCACCCAGCAGGTGGCGTCGGGGATCTCGGAGCGGCTGCGGGAGAGCTTGTCGGCCACCGCGCCGCGCACTCCGCGCAGCGGGATCCGGATCTCCTGCCCCGCCACCGGTCCTGTCCGCCCCGCCGGTTCCGCGGCCGCCGCGGGAGCAGCGGCCGGTGCGGAAGCCGTACCGGGCACCGTCGGAGCAGCCGGGGCGGCCACCTGAGCAGCCCGCTCCACATCGGCCCGCAGGATCAGCCCTTCCGGTCCCGACCCGGTCAACTGCCGCAGGTCCACACCGCTCTGCCGGGCCAGTCTCCGCACCAGGGGCGAGATCACCGGCACGGGCCCCTCGGGAGCGGGCTCCCGCACTGCCGCCGCGGGTCCGGGGGTGACGACACCGGGCTCGCGCAGAACGGGAGTCCCGGGCGCGGGCCGTACGGATCGGGGCCCGACCCGGCGGCGGCGGGCGGCCGGCGCCCCCGTCCCGTACCCGACGAGCACATTGCCGGACGTCTCACCCGAGGCCGCGCCGGCCGCACCCGCGCTGCCGCCGACGCCGCCCGACGGCGCTTCACCGGAGGTACGCGAACCCGCGGCACGGTGACCGCCGCCCGGCTCCGGGGCTTCCGCATCCGGCACCGGCCCGGCGCCCGGACCGCCGCCCACCGCACCCACCGCGACCGTCAGCAGAGGTGCGCCCACCGGCAGTTCGGTGCCCTCTTCGCCGAAGCGCGCGGTCACCACACCCCCGTACGGGCAGGGCACCTCCACCATGGCCTTGGCCGTCTCGACCTCCACCACGGGCTGGTCGACGGCGACCACATCGCCCACGGCTACCAGCCAGCGCACGATCTCCGCCTCGGTCAGCCCCTCACCGAGGTCGGGAAGCCTGAACTCCAGCACCTGGGCCATCAGCTCGCCGCCTCCCACTGCAACCGCGCCACCGCGTCGAGAACCCGGTCGACCCCGGGCAGATGGTGCCGCTCCAGCATCGGCGGCGGATAAGGGATATCGAAACCGGCGACCCTCAGCACCGGCGCCTCCAGATGGTGGAAGCAACGCTCCGTGACCCGGGCCGCGATCTCCCCGCCGGGTCCGCCGAAACCGGTGGCCTCGTGGACGACGACGGCCCGCCCGGTGCGCCGCACCGACGCGCACACGGTCTCGTCGTCGAACGGCACCAGGGAGCGCAGATCGACGACCTCCAGGTCCCAGCCCTCCGCCGTCGCCGCTTCCGCCGCCTCCAGACAGACCGGCACGGACGGACCGTAGGTGATCAGCGTGGCACTGCTGCCCCGGCGCCGGACGGCGGCCCGGCCCAGGGGCTCCACCGCGGCCGGGGCGTCCGGCGACCAGTCGGCCTTGGACCAGTACAGCCGCTTGGGTTCGAGGAAGACCACCGGATCGTCACTGGCAATGGCCGCCCTGAGCAGGCCGTAGGCGTCGCCGACGGTCGCCGGGGTGACGACCTGCAGCCCCGGTGTCGCCATGTAGTACGCCTCGGAGGAGTCGCTGTGGTGCTCGACACCGCCGATTCCGCCCCCGTACGGCACCCGGACGGTGATCGGCAGCGGCATCGCGCCCCGGGTGCGGTTCCGCATCCGGGCGACATGGCTGAAGAGCTGCTCGAACGCGGGATAGGCGAAGGCGTCGAACTGCATCTCCACCACCGGCCGCAGCCCGTACATCGCCATGCCCACGGCCGCGCCCAGGATCCCCGCCTCGGCGAGCGGGGTGTCCGTACAGCGGTCGTCGCCGAACTCGGCGGCGAGCCCGTCCGTGATCCGGAAGACTCCGCCGAGGGTGCCGACGTCCTCGCCGAGGACATGGACCGCCGGGTCCTCGGCCATCGCGTCCCGCAGGGCACGCCGCAGGGCCTGCGCCATGGTCGCGGGCCGGGCCGGGGCCGCCGTCCCGGGGGCCGTGGTGGTCGCCGTGGTCATCGCGCGTCTCCTTCGTCGCCGCGGGGGCTGCGGGGGCCCTCACCGGTGTCGCCGGTCTCTTCGGAGGCCTCCAGCTCGGCGCGGAGCAGGTCCGCCTGCTCCGCGAGCCGGCCGGTGCGCTCCGCGTACACCTCGGCGAACAGGTCCATCGGGTCGAGCACCGGATCGGCGTTCATCCGCTCCCGCAGCCGCGCGGCCATCGCCTCGGCCCCGTCCGCGACGGTCCGCCGGTGTCCGTCGTCCAGCAGCCCGCGGGCGGTCAGCTCCCGCTCCAGCAGCAGGATCGGATCGTGCTCCCGCCAGGCCTCGACCTCCGCGTCGCCGCGGTAGCGCGTGGCGTCGTCGGCGTTCGTATGCGCGTCCATACGGTAGGTGACCGCCTCCACCAGCGTCGGACCGCCACCGGAGCGGGCCCGCTCCATCGCCTCGGAGAGGACCTGGTGGACCGCGGGCGCGTCGTTCCCGTCGACGAGGCGGCCCGGCATGCCGTATCCGACGGCTTTGTGGGCCAGAGACGGCGCAGCGGTCTGCTTGGCCAGCGGTACGGAGATCGCAAAGCCGTTGTTCTGGACCAGGAAGACGACCGGGGCCCGCCATACCGCCGCGAAGTTCAGCGCCTCGTGGAAGTCGCCCTCGCTGGTGCCGCCGTCGCCGACCAGGGCGAGCGCGACCACGTCGTCGCCCTTGAGCCGGGCCGCGTGCGCGAGGCCCACGGCATGCGGCAGCTGGGTCGCGAGGGGGGTGCAGAGCGGGGCGATACGGTGCTCATAAGGGTCGTACCCGGTGTGCCAGTCGCCGCGCAGCAGGGTGAGCGCCTGCACCGGGTCCAGTCCGCGGGCGACGGCCGCCAGCGTGTCCCGGTAGCTCGGAAACAGCCAGTCCTGCTCCCGCAGCACCAGCGCGGCCGCCACTTCGCACGCCTCCTGACCCGTGCTGGAGGGGTAGACCGCGAGCCTGCCCTGCTTGGTGAGGGCCGTCGCCTGGACGTTGTACCGGCGGCCGCGGACGAGCTGGGCGTAGAGCCTCAGCAGAAGCTCGGGGTCCGCCGCGGCCGCGGCGTCCGTGCCCAGCACACGGAACGGCTCGGGGTCGGGGAGCAGGGGCGCGGGGTCGGTGCGGGGCCGCCAGGCCGGGGGCGGGGTGGGCCGGTAGGCGGCGGACCCGGGCAGCTCCTGCACGGTCGTGCTGCTGCTCTTACGCAACGCGAGCACCTCCTCGTGGGGGCGACGAAGGAGACGGCCGACTGTGGTCCGCCTCACCTACCGATTGTTCGGTCGTCAGCGCAATTTGGCTACAGGCGGCCTCAGCCTGTGGACAAACGGTTCTCCACAGCCTGTGATGGGCACAGGCCGTCCAGAGCGGGAAAGCGGGGGGACATGGAAGCTGAACAAATGGCCGTCGGCGGGGCCGGAGCCGGGCAGCCGCCCGCTCCCCGCCCGCTCGACGCCGTCGACCGGGACATCCTGCGCATCCTGCGGACCGACGGCCGGGCGTCGATACGCTCCGTGGCCGAGCGGGTCCATGTCTCCCGGGCCAATGCGTACGCCCGGATCAACCGTCTTCTCGACGACGGCGTGATCCGCGGCTTCAGCGCCCGTATCGACCACGAGCGGGCCGGGCAGGGCGCCTCCGCCTACATCACCCTCAAAATCGTCCAGAACTCGTGGCGGACGGTGCGCGAGCAGCTTGAAAAGCTTCCGGGAGCCACGCATATCGCGCTGGTCAGCGGCGATTTCGATGTACTGCTCCTGGTGCACACCCGGGACAACCGGACCCTGCGGGAGCTGGTGCTGACCCGGCTCCAGTCCATGCCGGAGGTGCTCTCCACCCGCACCCTGCTGGTCTTCGAGGAGACCGACCTCGACCAAGGCACCGGACTCCCGGCACCGGCCGTGCCACCGGACGACGACGCCTTCGTCTGAGGCCGGGCGCCCGGGGAACCCACGGCCACGGAGCCCGCTCGGCCCACAGGGCACACAGAGCACACAGAGCAACAAGACATCAGAACCCACGGAGCACACAGGCCCCCGGGCCCGCGGAGCCCGCCTTCAACCGGGCGGCAAGCCGCCTGGCCGGACCGCCGAAGACCGCTGAAAGCCGCCGGGCCGAGCCGGAGGCCCCCGGATCGGGCTCGGGCCGGAGACCGTCAGGAAGCGGGCCGGCCCGCCGCTCCCGGCCCGTCCGGCGTGGTCCGCAGTCCGTCGAAGGCGATCCGTACCACCGTCTCGGCCACCTGGTCGCCCTCCCAGCCGCCGCCCGGATGCGGGCGGTACCACTCCACCAGCGAATTCACCATGCCGAAGAGCAGCCGGGTGGCGAGCCGGGTGTCCACGTCGGCGCGGAGATCGCCTTCGGCCGCCGCCGCCCGCAGCAGCTCCACCACCCGGTGGTCGAACTCCCGGCGGCGCTCCATGGCCCACCGCTCCGTCTTGGTGTTGCCCCGCACCCGCAGCAGCAGCGTCACATAGGGCAGATCGGCCACCAGCACCTGAACCGTGCGCCGCACCACGTACTCGACCCGCTCCACGGCCCGGCCGTGCTGCGCCCCGCTCTCGTCGAGGATCCCGAACAGGCCGTCGAGCGCCCGGCTCACCGCCCGCCGCAGCAGCTCCTCCTTGCCCGCCACATGGTGGTAGATGGACGATTTGGAGATGCCCGCCGCCTGGGAGAGGTGCTCCATGGACGTGCCGTCGTAGCCGCGCTCGTTGAAGATGCGGACCGCGACGGTCAGCAGCGTCTCCGGGGTGTAGGTGTCCCGCTTCGCGGTGGTCATCCGTCCGCTCCCTCGCCTGGTCCGGCGGCCGGGGCCGCCCGGGGTATGCCCCGGCCGCCGACGGTGCCGTGCGCACCGGCGGTCCCGTGCTCGACGGCGGTCATGGAGGTGATCCTCCCCGATGGGTTTTCCACAGGTTCGACAGGCCCCCTTGTACCGACCGATCGTTCGGTTACTCTAACCCTGTCCACTCATCCCCGCCCAGCTCGACGAGGAGTTGGTCCGTCATGACGCTGACCGATATCCGGCTGACCGACCACCGTGCGACGCTCGACCAGGCCCTCGAAGCGATTCGCACCCGGGCCTACTGGTCCCCCCACCCCGAGCATCCCAAGGCATACGGCGAGAGTGCGCCCGCCGAGGGCCTCGCGGCCTTCGAAGCGCTCAAGGGCACCCGCTTCGATCTGGACCAGCCCGGCACCGACGGCTGGGCCGGTGCCGAGGTCTCGCCGTACGGGCCGGAGCTGGGCATCGAGTATCCGCACGTCGACCCGGATGTGCTGCTCCCCGCGATGCGCCGGGCCGTGCCCGGCTGGCGCGAGGCCGGGCCGGAGCGGCGCGCCCTGGTCTGTCTGGAGATCCTGGCCCGGATCAGCGCCCGGACGCACGAGTTCGCCCATGCCGTGATGCACACCAGCGGCCAGGCCTTCATGATGGCCTTCCAGGCGGGCGGACCGCATGCGCAGGACCGCGGCCTGGAGGCCGTGGCCTATGCCTATCTGGAGCAGACCCGCACCCCGGAGACCGCCGACTGGTCCAAGCCGCAGGGCAAGCGCGACCCCCTGAAGCTGCACAAGTCGTTCACCACGGCGGGCCGTGGCATCGCCCTGGTCATCGGCTGCAACACCTTCCCCACGTGGAACGGCTATCCGGGGCTCTTCGCCTCCCTGGCCACCGGCAATCCGGTGCTGGTCAAACCGCATCCGCGGGCGGTCCTTCCGCTGGCGCTCACCGTCCGGACGGCCCGGGAGGTCCTCGCCGAATCCGGCTTCGACCCCAATCTGGTCGCCCTGGCCGCCGAGCACCCCGGCGAGGGCATCGCCAAGACCCTCGCCCTGCGCCCCGAAATCAAGATCATCGACTACACGGGGTCCAGCTCCTTCGGCGACTGGCTGGAGGCCCACGCCCGCCAGGCCCAGGTGTACACGGAGAAGGCGGGGGTGAACACCGTTCTCGTCGACTCCACCGACGACTACCGCGGCATGCTGTCCAATCTGGCGTTCTCCCTCTCCCTCTACAGCGGCCAGATGTGCACCACCCCGCAGAATCTGCTGATCCCCCGCGACGGCATCCCCACGGACGCGGGCCACAAGACGTACGACGAGGTGGTGAACGACCTCGCGGCCTCCGTCGGCGGCCTCCTCGGCGACGACGCCAGGGCCAACGCCCTGCTGGGCGCCCTGGTCAATCCGGACGTCAAGGCGCGGCTGGACGGCGCTGCGGAGCTGGGCGAGGTGGCCCTGCCCTCGCGCAGCGTCGCCAACCCCGACTTCCCGGACGCCGTCGTCCGTACCCCGGTCATCGTCAAGGTGGACGCCGTCGGGCCGGAGTCCGAGTCCGCCTTCCTCACCGAGTGCTTCGGACCGGTCTCCTTCGCCGTCGCCGTGGATTCGACGGACGCAGCGGTCGAACTGCTGCGGCGCACGATCCGCGACCGGGGCGCGATGACGGTCGGCGCGTACACGGTGTCGGAGAAGACCGAGCGCGCGATCGAGGAGGTCTGTCTGGAGGAGTCGGCCCAGCTGTCGCTGAATCTGACGGGCGGGGTGTATGTGAACCAGACGGCGGCGTTCTCCGACTTCCACGGCTCCGGCGGCAATCCCGCGGCGAACGCGGCCCTGTGCGACGGAGCGTTCGTCGCCAACCGCTTCCGGGTGGTGGAGGTCCGCAGGCAGGCCTGACACCCGCGATCCGCCGGGCCGTAAACCGGGCCCGGGCCCGTAACCGGGCCCGTGAGCCGTGCCGGGCCCACGGGCCCGGCACGGGCGGGTACCGGGCGGGCAGACACCGGCTCGCGTCCTGTCTTCAGGAGGGGCCGGGGATCTCCGCGTACCGCTGTACCCAGGCATGCATGGCGATCGCCGCGGCCGCCCCCGCGTTGATGGACCGTGTCGAACCGAACTGCGCAATGGAGCAGACCATCGCGGCGTGCTCCCGGGCCTCGTCCGTCAGCCCCGGTCCCTCCTGGCCGAAGAGCAGTACGCAGCGGCGCGGCAGCACGGTCCGCTCCAGCGGTACGGCACCGGGGAGGTTGTCGATCCCGATCACCGGCAGGCCCTCGGCCGCCGCCCAGCGCGTCAGGGACTCGGTGTCCGGGTGGTGCCGGACGTGCTGGTAGCGGTCGGTGACCATGGCGCCCCGCCGGTTCCAGCGGCGGCGGCCGACGATATGGACCTCCCGGGCGAGGAAGGCATTGGCGGTGCGCACGACGGAACCGATGTTGAAGTCGTGGCTCCAGTTCTCCACGGCGATATGGAAGTCGTGGCGCCGGGTGTCGAGATCCGCGACGACGGCCTCCCGCGTCCAGTAGCGGTAGCCGTCGGTGACATTGCGGCGATCGCCCCCGGCCAGCAGCTCGGGGTCGTACCTCTCGTCCTCGGGCCACGGCAGCGGATGCGGTCCGACACCGATCTCGGGCCCGTAGCCCTCGTCGTACTGCACCGGCTGCACCGGCTCGTCCCCGGCCGGCGCCCCGGCCGCGGAAACGGGGTCGGGTACGCCGACCGGGCCGGCCGGTGCGGCTTCGGGGCTGCTGTCTCGGGTGGTGCTCACCCCACGAGCGTACGGGGCTGTCCGGCGTCGCCGGTCCGCTGCTCCGGCACCATCGGCGCGGGCCCCGGCTCCGCGTCCCCGCCGCCCGCGCCCGGTGTGCGCCCGATCCTGGACAGCAGACCGTCCCGGCCACGTGCCACCCGGACGCCCAGCCAGAGCAGGAAGGCGGTCGGCAGGAAGACGGCGTCGGCGGCGATCATCGCCAGCGAGAAGAACGGCAGGCCGAGGATGAGGGCGATCCCGGCGTGCTCCGCGATCATCACCACCAGCAGGACGTTCTTCACCTTGCGGTTGAAGAGGGTGAAGGGGAAGGCGACCTGCACGATGACCGTGCCGTAGGTGAGCACCATCACCATCAGCCCGTTGGCGGCCAGCAGATCGGAGAGCGCGGGCCAGGGGGTGAAGTAGTCCAGCTTGAGGGGGTAGTAGAGGGCGGTTCCGTCCTGCCAGCGGGAGCCTTGGATCTTGTACCAGCCGGCTGTGGCATAGATCAGACAGACCTCGGCCATGATCACCACGAGTCCGGCGTTATGGCCCAGATTGGCGCAGCAGTCCAGCAGGATCCGCGGCTGGCTGCGGGGTCCGAGCCGGTTCGCCAGCGCCCACAGGGCCAGCCCCACCCACATACCCCAGAGCACGAGCAGGATGAACAGCCCCGTCCGGTTCTCCAGGGTGGCGGTGAGCAGCAGGGTTCCGGTGATCACCCAGAGCACCGGGCCCACCCGGTCGGGAGCGTCCGGGGCGCTCCGCGCGGCCCGGCGAGCGTCCAGCGACCACACCTGGCCGCAGCGGGTGACCAGCAGATAGAGCGCCATCAGATGGATGACGTTGTCTCCGCCGTCACCCACGAAGATCGACCGGTTCTGGAGCGACAGCACCCCGACCATGAACAGCGCGGACATGGTGCGGGTGCGCCAGCCGAGACAGAGGAGCAGGCTCGCCAGTACGGCCGCGAAGTAGACGATCTCGAACCAGAGTGCGCTGTCCGACCACATCAGGACGGTGAAGGCGTCGTTGCCCTCGATGAACCGGTTCGCCA
Organism: Streptomyces sp. NPDC094448; assembly: GCF_044763775.1. Lineage (NCBI taxonomy): Bacteria > Bacillati > Actinomycetota > Actinomycetes > Kitasatosporales > Streptomycetaceae > Streptomyces > Streptomyces sp. NPDC094448. Next base: position 12,205 of record NZ_JBIWGU010000011.1, read on the forward strand.
TCTGCCAGCTCCACGGCCCGTCCGGGCCGTACAGCTCATGGCGGTTGGGAATCTCCCAGAGCAGATAGAGCAGCCAGGTCCCGGCGAAACCGATCCGGACGACGGCGCTCTGATAGGGGCCCAGAGCAGTGGAGGTGATCTTCTGGAGTACCCGGGCGGTCCGGGTGGTCCCGCCGTCCGCGCTGGTGGCGGGGGTGTCGGGGGTACGGGTCCGCTCGGTGTCCGGGCCGTCTGCCGTGCCGGTCATCGGGCCGCCTCCGTGCGCTCGCCGTTCCGTACGGCCGCTGCGACCGCCTCGGACCCGCCCTGGCCGGTACCGCCCGGGGAGCCCGTACCGCTCCGAAGGTCCGTACCGCTCCGAAGGTCCGCACTGCTCCGAAGGCCGCCGGCCGGGCCGGCCGCGCGGACTCCGGTTCCCAGCGGGCGGTCCGCGGGAGTGACGTTCCACCACGGCAGCACCCGGTAGACGGGGCGGCTGTCGTTCTTCTCCTTCGACCACGAAGGCGGCTTCACCAGTTCCGTTTCCGCACGGACCTGGATGCGCTCCACCTCGGCACCGAGGCCATGGCGCTGGTCCAGTTTGAGCATCACGATCCGCTTCAGATAGGTCTGGGCCAGTTCGCCCCGGGGGCCGGTGGCGCGGTTCTGGTTGTCGTGCCAGCTCGTGTAGAAGTCCCAGGAGCGGCGGAGCAGGTTCTGCAAGGTGTGGCTGGGCAGCAGATTGCCGCGGATCTCCGCGGCGTCACCGGCGCTCAGGTCGATCCACTCCGTGATCTTCTTGCCGCCGTCGGCGGTCGACAGCTCCGCCTTCACCTGGACCCTGATGTTCTGCTGGAGCGGATTGGGGGCGAAGAGCTTCCAGTTCTGCTCGAACTCGGGATAGACCCAGGCGTCGATGGCCTTGTCGTACTGCTTGCTCGCGGTATTGGACGGAGCGACGTGCAGAAAGACGAAGAGCAGATGGACCCCGGCGACCAGGGCGACGAGCCCGAGGACGACGGCGGCGGTGATCTGGTACGGGAGCGACAGCGCGGCGATCCCGGATACCGGCGCCGCCGCGGCCTCCCCCTCGGGCTCAGCGGCCCGGGGCCCCTCGGCGGGCCCGCCGCCGAGGGGGGGTGCTTCGGTACCGCCGGGCCCGTCGGCCTTCGTGTCGGGGGAAGCCGGGGCGTCCTTCGCGGCCGAGGCCGTCACCCCACCGGCGGCACCGGCGCCGGACCCGGCACCTGACGCGCCGCCGTCCCGTTCCCGCTGGTCGACGGCGCGTCCGGCCCGGTCGCCGGAGAGTGCGGGCGCGGTGTCCGGCAGTGCGTCCGGCGGTGTATCCGGCCGACGGCCCCCCGGTCCCTGTGTGCCCTCGTGCTCGTAGGAGTCCATCCCGCCCCGATCCCGCCGGTCCCAGCTCGGTTATCCACAGGGTTGACACCTTAAGGGCCGTCGACTCACCATTGAAGTCAATGAACCGAACGATCGGTCGGTAGGGGGTTCGGATGGCGTCAGTGACGGCGGATAAGCCGGAGATGTACGGGTCGGTGCCCGGTGACGGCTCCGGTCCGCGCGGGCCGCTCGCCCCCGGCGGCTCCCCTCAGGAGGTCTTCGACGCGACCGTGGCGGCCGACGAGCGCATCGAGCCGCGCGACTGGATGCCCGACGCGTATCGGGCGACCCTGATCCGGCAGATGGCGCAGCACGCGCACTCGGAGATCATCGGCATGCAGCCAGAGGCCAACTGGATCACGCGTGCGCCGTCACTGCGCCGCAAGGCGATCCTCATGGCCAAGGTGCAGGACGAAGCGGGCCACGGCCTGTATCTGTACAGCGCGGCGGAGACCCTGGGCGTCGGTCGGGACGAACTGCTCGACAAGCTCCACTCCGGCCGTCAGCGTTATTCGTCGATCTTCAACTATCCGACGCTGACCTGGGCGGACGTCGGTGCCATCGGCTGGCTGGTCGACGGTGCCGCAATCACCAACCAGGTCCCCCTCTGCCGCTGTTCCTACGGTCCGTACGCCCGCGCGATGGTCCGGATCTGCAAGGAGGAGTCCTTCCACCAGCGCCAGGGGTACGAGCTGCTCCAGAGCCTCTCCCGTGGCACCCCCGCCCAGCACGCCATGGCGCAGGACGCGGTGGACCGCTGGTGGTGGCCGTCGCTGATGATGTTCGGCCCGCCGGACGACGAATCGGCGCATTCGGCGCAGTCGATGGCCTGGAAGATCAAACGCCATTCCAACGACGAGCTGCGCCGCCGGTTCGTGGATATCTGCGTCCCCCAGGCCGAGAGCCTCGGCCTGACCCTCCCCGACTCCGATCTCCGGTGGAACGAGGAGCGCGGGCACTACGACTTCGGCGCGATCGACTGGGCGGAGTTCCAGGCCGTCCTCCGCGGTAACGGCCCCTGCAACGAACAGCGGCTGGACCAGCGCCGCCGCGCGCACGAGGACGGCGCCTGGGTGCGGGACGCCGCCGCGGCCCATGCCGCGAAGCACACGGCCACCGGTCCGCCGCACCCCGCGGCGGACCCGAGCACGGACCAGCACGGCACGGGCCCCCGGGAGGCGACGGCATGAGCAGTTCGAAGGACTGGCCCCTGTGGGAGGTCTTCGTCCGCTCGCGGCGCGGCCTCTCCCACACCCACGCCGGCAGCCTGCACGCGCCGGACGCGGAGATGGCCCTGCGCAATGCCCGCGATCTGTACACCCGGCGCAGCGAGGGCGTGTCGATCTGGGTCGTACCGTCGGCCGCGGTCACCGCCTCGTCGCCGGACGAGCGGGACCCCTTCTTCGAACCCTCCGCCGACAAGCCCTACCGCCATCCGACGTTCTACGAGATCCCCGAGGGGGTGAAGCACCTGTGACGGCCACCGTGGAAGGAGCCCGCCGGGCGCCCGGCGCCGGCGTGCCGCGTGAAGCGGCCCTCGCCCTCGGCGACGACGCGCTGGTGCTGTCGCACCGGCTGGGGGAGTGGGCGGGTCACGCCCCCGTGCTGGAGGAGGAGGTCGCCCTCGCCAATATCGCCCTCGACCTGCTGGGCCAGGCCCGGATCCTGCTCTCCCTCGTCGGCGACGAGGACGAGCTGGCGTATCTCCGCGAGGAGCGGGCCTTCCGCAATCTCCAGCTGGCCGAGCAGCCGAACGGCGACTTCGCGCACACCATCGTCCGGCAGCTCTTCTTCTCCACCTACCAGCATCTGCTGTACACCCGGCTGGCGGCGGTGGACGGGCCGTTCACCGCTCTCGCGGCCAAGGCGGTCAAGGAGGTCGCCTACCACCGGGACCACGCCGAGCAGTGGACGCTCCGGCTCGGCGACGGCACGGACGAGAGCCGGCGGCGGATGCAGCGGGCCTGCGAGGCGCTGTGGCGGTTCACGGACGAGCCGTTCCGGCCCTTCGGCGGACTGATCGGCCCGGATACCCGGGAGGACGGTCCGGGACGGCACGGACCGCCGGAGCCGGAGGGGTTCCGGGACGGGTCCGGCTCCGGGGCCCCCGTCGACGGAGCGGCCCTGGAAACCGAGTGGCTGGCGTCGGTGACGGCGGTGCTCACCAAGGCGACGCTGACCGTTCCCGAAGGCCCCCGGTCCGGCGGCTGGACGGCGGGCGCGGGCCGCCAGGGCATCCATACCGAGCCCTTCGGCCGGATGCTCGCCGAGATGCAGCACCTCCACCGCAGCCACCCGGGGGCGTCATGGTGAGCGACACGGTCCGCCGGCCGGTGCGGGCGCCGGGCCGCCCGAACGGCGATTCGGGCCTGAACGGCGATTCGGGCCTGAACGGCGGTTCGGGGCCGGACGGCGATTCGGGCCTGGAGGCGGAGCTGCGCCTGATCGCCGGGGCGGTGCCCGATCCGGAGCTTCCGGTGCTGACCCTGGCCGAGCTGGGAGTGCTGCGCGATATCCAGATCCTCGGCCCCGGCCGGGTCGAGGTGGCCCTCACCCCGACGTATACGGGCTGCCCCGCCGTCGAGACGATGAGCGCCGATATCGAGCGTGCCCTGCGCGGCCACGGAATGACGGAGATCTCGGTCGTCACCGTGCTCTCCCCCGCCTGGTCGACGGACGACATCACCGCCGAAGGACGGCGCAAACTAGCCGAGTCGGGCATCGCCCCGCCCCGGCCCCACACGGCGTCGGGGCCGGTCCCGGTGGGGCTCTCGGTCCGCTGCCCGCACTGCGGTTCGACGGAGACCGAGCTGCTCAGCAGATTCTCCTCCACCGCCTGCAAGGCGCTGCGCCGCTGTGTCTCCTGCCGTGAACCCTTCGACCACTTCAAGGAGTTGTAGATGTTCCATCCGCTCCGGGTCAGCGAGGTCGAACGGCTCACGGACGATTCGGTCGCCGTCACCTTCGAGGTGCTGCCCGAACTGGCCGCAGACTTCCGGCACACCCCCGGTCAGCATCTCGCCCTGCGCCGGGTGATCGACGGCGAGGAGATCCGGCGGACGTACTCGGTCTGCACCCCCGCCGACGACGGCGAGGGGGCCGCCGCGCCCGTGCTCCGGGTGGGCATCCGGCTGGTCGACGGCGGCGCATTCTCCACCTGGGCCCTGAAGGAGCTGGCCCCCGGTGAGCTGGTCGAGGTGATGCCCCCGACGGGCCGGTTCCGGCTGGCCCCGCGCCCCGGCCGGTTCGCGGCGGTCGTCGGCGGCAGCGGGATCACCCCGGTGCTCTCGATGGTCGCGACCCTGCTGGCCAGGGAGCCGGAGGCCCGCTTCTGTCTGGTGCGCAGTGACCGGACCGCCGCATCGACGATGTTCCTCGACGAGGTCGCGGACCTCAAGGACCGCTATCCGGACCGCTTCCAGCTGGTCACGGCCCTCTCCCGGGAGGAGCAGTCCGCCGGGCTGCCGTCCGGGCGGCTGGACCGGGAGAGACTGACGGCCCTGCTGCCCGCGCTGCTGCCGGTGCCGGAGGTGGACGGCTGGTTCCTGTGCGGCCCCCTGGGGCTGGTGTCCGCGGCCGAACAGGCCCTGCGCGGGCTCGGAGTCGACCGGTCCCGGATCCACCAGGAGATCTTCCATGTCGACGACGGCTCGGCGCCCGCTCCCGCCCCGCTGCCGGCCCCCGAAGGGGCCGCGCTGACGGCCACCCTGCACGGGCGCTCCGGCACCTGGACCGTCCGGGACCGGGAATCGCTCCTGGAGACCGTGCTGCGAAGCCGCGCGGACGCCCCTTACGCCTGCAAGGGCGGGGTCTGCGGCACCTGCCGGGCCTTCCTGGTCTCCGGCGAGGTCCGGATGGACCGGAACTTCGCCCTGGAGCCGGAGGAGACGGAGACGGGCTATGTGCTGGCGTGCCAGTCCCACCCGATGACTCCGGAGGTGGAGCTGGACTTCGACCGCTGACCGTCCCGGCCCGGCCCGGCACCTCGCCCCGCGCTGCCGTACCTGTGGTTATTTCCTCAACACTGCCATATCTTGACGGTCCGTCAGATACGGCCGGTGGAGCCGGCTCGGGTGCGCGGGAGGGCAGGACTGTGGACTTCACCTTCACCGAGGAGCAGCAGGCGGCCGTCGAGGCGGCGAGGGCGGTGTTCTCGAAGGTCGTCCCGGACGGTGTACCGAGCCCGGCGCTCACCCCGGGCGCGGTGGCCGACACCTTCGACCGCCCGCTGTGGTCCCTGCTCGCGTCCGCCGATCTGCTGAGCCTGGTGCTGTCGGACGAGTACGGTGGCGCGGGCCCCGACCCCGTCGCACTCTGTCTGGTGCTGCGCGAGTCCGCGAAGGTACTCGCCCGGGTTCCCCTGCTGGAGACCGGTGCGGTCGCCATGGCCGTGGAGCGGTACGGCAGCGCCGGACTGCGCGCCGGGCTCCTGCCCGAGGTGGGCCGGGGCGCATGTGTCCTCACGGCCGCGACAAGCGGCCGTACGGGCCATGATCCCGCCGAACTCGCTGTCACCGCACGGAAGACGACCGGCAGCGAGGACGGCACGGCACCGGAGTGGATCCTCGACGGCGTCCAGACGGCCGTGCCCTGGGGCCACTCCGCCGATCTGATCGCGGTCCCCGCACACAGCGGAGCGGGCGGCTCCGTTCTCGCCCTGGTCGAGCCGGGACAGCGGGGCGTCGCCCTCGCCGACCAGTTCTCCACCAGCGGCGAGCGGTACGCCGAGGTGACCCTCGACTCCGTCCGCGTACCGGCCGGGCGGATGATCGACGACGGCGAGGCCTGGGAGTGGCTGAGGCTGCTGCTCACCACCGGCGTCTGTGCCCTTGCGCTCGGTGTCGGCGAGCGGGTCCTGTCGATGACCGGTGCCTACACCGCGCAGCGCGAGCAGTTCGGCTTCCCCGTGGCCACATTCCAGGCGGTCGCCGTGCAGGCGGCCGACCGCTTTGTCGATCTGCGGGCCATGGAGGCCACGCTCTGGCAGGCCGCCTGGCGGCTCTCACCCGCCCGGGACGGCGCCGCGGTCGGCGGCCCGCTGCCGATCGCCGGGGATGTCGCCGTGGCGAAGATCTGGGCCTCCGAGGGGGTACGCCGGGTGGTCCAGACGGCCCAGCATCTGCACGGCGGCTTCGGCGCGGACACCGACTACGTCCTGCACCGCTACCACGCCTGGGCCAAACAGCTCGAACTCTCCCTGGGCCCGGCAGCCGCCCATGAGGAAGCCCTCGGCGATCTGCTGGCCGCCCACCCCCTCGGCTGACGCCTGCGCCATCGGACCGACGCCTACCAACGCCTACCGGCGGGTCAGCGGGTCAGGCCACGAACGCGGGACTGCCGTCGTCCGTCACCATCGGACGGCCCGCGGCCTCCCAGGCGAACATGCCGCCGTCGATATTCACGGCGTCGATGCCCTGCTGGACCAGATAGGCCGTGACCTGCGCCGACCGACCGCCCGACCGGCACATCACATAGATGCGCCGCCCGTCCTCGGCCGCCTCGGTCACCTCACCGAAACGCGCCACGAAACCGCTCATCGGCACATGCAGCGCGCTCTCGACATGGCCTGCCTGCCACTCGTCGGCCTCGCGGACGTCCAGCATCAGCCCGTCGTCCGGCACCTCGGCGACGGTCACCGTGGGCAGCGGGGCGAAGTTCATGGGTCAAGCCTCTTCTCGTACAGCAACGGACCGTCCGCTCGACCCTAGCCGAGAAGCGCGCCCAGCTCCCGCTCGCGTTCTGCGACCTGCGCCAGCAGCTGTTCCGCGATCTCGTCCAGCAACCGGTCGGGATCGTCCGGGGCCATCCGCAGCATCGACCCGATCGCCCCCTCCTCCAGCTCCCGGGCGATCACCACCAGAAGTTCCTTGCGCTCGGCCAGCCACTCCAGCCGGGCGTACAGCTCCTCGGCCGCACCCGGACCCGCTTCGGCGGGCAGCGGACCGGCGTCCCACTCGGCGATCAGAGCGCGCAGCCCCTCGGTGTCGCCCAGCGCATAAGCGGCGTTCACCCGGGTGAGGAACTCCTCGCGCCGCGCCCGCACCGTCTCCTCCTGCGCCAGATCCGGATGCGCCTTCCGGGCCAGCTCGCGGTAGAGCCGGCGGGCCTCTTCGCTCGGCCGCACCCGCTGCGGCGCCCGCACCGGCCGTCCGGTCAGCATCGCGACGGCCTCGGGAGACATTCCGCTGTCGTCCATCCAGCCGTGGAACAGCTCTTCCACCCCCGGCATCGGCAGCACCGCCGCGCGGGCCTCCTGTGCCTTGCGCAGATCCTCCGGATCGCCCGTACGCGCCGCCCGGGCCTCCGCGATCTGCGCCTCCAGCTCGTCCAGCCGCGTGTACATGGGCCCGAGCTTCTGGTGGTGCAGCCGGGAGAAGTTCTCCACCTCGACCCGGAACGTCTCCACCGCGATCTCGAACTCGATCAGCGCCTGCTCGGCTGCGCGCACCGCCTTCTCCAGCCGCGCCTCCGGCCGCTCGTGGGCAGCGGCCTCCGCGGCCTCGGCGCCGCCACCGGACTCCGACCGGGCACCGGGCACCGAGCCCGCTCCGGTGTCCGGTCCGCCGTCGGCCGCACCGGCCTCCGGCGCGCCGGAGCCCTGGTCCGGGAGTTCGCTCCCGGATCCGCTCGGTGCTGTGCCGTGGTCGGGGTTCCGATCTGCGTTCTCGTCGGCGTTCTGGTCGGCGTTACGGGCCACCGGCCCGCCGGGCGCTTCCTGGGTCACCCGCCCAGCCTACGGGCGCACCGCCCGCTCCCGTCACACTCCCTGCTCAGCCGTGATGCGTCCGCCCTTGACCGCAGCCGCCAGGGCCGCGTGATCCGCCTCCGTACGGTCCGCGTACAGCACCGCGAACGCGGCCACCGCCTCGTCCAGCTCCTCGCTGCGTCCGCAGTAGCCGGCGAGCAGCCGCGGATCGGCACTGTGTGTATGGGCCCGCGCCAACAGGGCGCCCGTCATCCGCCCGTAGTCGTCGAGCTGGCCGGGCGAGAGTTCGGCGGGATCGACGCTGCCCTTCCGGTTCCGGAACTGCCGTACCTGGAAAGGCCGTCCGCCGACCGTGGTCCAGCCCAGCAGCTGATCGCTGACCACCTGCATCCGCTTCTGCCCGAGTACGACCCGCCGCCCCTCGTGCTCCGCGTCCGGCACCGGGAACCCGACGGCCGGCAGATACGGCAGCAGCGCCGACGCCCGTGCCTCCTTCACCTGGAGCACCAGCGGATCGCCGCGGTGGTCCAGCAGCAGGACCACGTACGAGCGGGTGCCGACACTGCCCGTGCCCACCACCCGGAACGCCACATCGTGGATCGCGTACCGGGCCAGCAACGGCTGCCGGTCCGGCGCCACCGTCGTCAGATACTCCGCCAGCGCACCGGCGACCGCCGCGGCCTCCGCGTCCGGGACCCGGCGCAGCACCGGGGCCGCGTCGACGAACCGCCGTCCGCCCCCTTCGGCCTCCGGCACGGCCTCCGTCGACTTCGCCGCGAAACGGGCACTGGTGTTGTTACGGGCCTTCTCCGACACCCGCTCCAGCGTGCCCACGAGATCGCGGGCAGCGGTGTGCGAGACGAGTTCCTCGTCCGCGATCGCGTTCCACGCGTCCAGTGCGGGCAGCTTCGCCAGCAGCCGCAGGGTGCGGCGGTAGGCGCCCACGGCGTCGAAGGCCGCGCTGCGGCAGACCGTCTCGTCCGCACCGGCGGCCCGCCCCGCCAGCACCAGGGACGCGGCCAGCCGCTTCAGATCCCACTCCCAGGGACCGGGCACGGTCTCGTCGAAGTCGTTGAGGTCCATCACCAGCTTGCCCCGGGCGTCCCCGTACAGACCGAAGTTGGCCGCATGGGCGTCACCGCACACCTGGGCGCTCACGCCCGTTACCGGTGTGCCCACCAGATCGTGCGCCATCAGCCCGGCCGCACCCCGCAGAAAGGCGAACGGCGAGGCCGCCATCCGCCCCACCCGGATCGGCGTCAGCTCCGGCACCCGGCCCAGACTCGACTGCTCCACGGCCGCCACCGCATCCGGGCGGCCGGCGGGCAGGACCAGGGCCGCATGGGAGGACCGCGGCACCCGGTCGCGCAGCGCCTTCCCCCTGTGCTTCGGGCCGGTGCCGACCCCGTCGGCCGCCCCGCCGCGCGGTGCGAACCCGGGCACGGCCGGTATCCGCACGCCACCGTCCTGCACAGCACCGCTCGGGAACACCCCGGCCGGGATCCGCGCCCCGCCCGTCGCAGGCACCCCCGCCGTCGCTGCCGTCACCGTCTCAGCCCCGCCCATCGCGCGCCGCCTCCCCCACTCCGTACCCCCGACACCGGATCCACGGCCGGAATCGACGGCCGGGATCCGTCTCCCGGCGCCCCGACCGTACCGCCATGTCCCCCGGCGCTCCCAGACCCGGTCGCGCCCCGATCACCCGGCCTCCGCCGCTCCGGCACCGGCGGTCGCCACGACGGGCACCAGGCCCGGTGCCGGACACCGCGCGCACCTGCCCGACGAGGGACACCGCGACGTATACGCATCCGTCGAGGGGCTCGACAGGAGCCGCCCGCCCCGGCAAGGGGACCCCAGGGCCGGTGTTTCACGTGAAACACCGGCCATCCGCCGACCGGCAGCCACCGGCCCGGCATCACTCCTGCAGACCGAGCCCCGCATCCCGCGCCAGCAGCGCCGCCTGAACCCGGTTATCGCACTCCAGCTTCGCCAGGATCCGGCTGACATAGGTCTTCACGGTGGCTTCGCTCATATGCAGCCGACGGCCCGCGTCGGCGTTGGAGAGCCCCTCACCGAGCAGACCGAGAACATCCCGCTCCCGGGCGCTCAGCTGGGCGATCCGGGCCCTGGCCTGCTCGGCCCGGCCGGCCGCCCGGCCCGTCGCCAGCTGGTCGATCACGTGCCGGGTGGCTCCGGGGGAGAGATAGGCGTCACCCGCGACCGCGGCCCGTACCGCGGCGATCAGCTCCGCGGGCGCGGTGTCCTTCAGCAGAAAGCCCGCACCACCGGACTCCAGAGCCCGCAGGACGTTCTCCCGCTCACCGAAGGTGGTCAGGATGATCACCCTGGTGCCGGGGACCACCTGCCGCAGCTCCGCCATCGCGGTCAGCCCGTCCATCACCGGCATCTGGATGTCCAGCAGCACCACATCCGCTCCGTACGAACGCGCGGCCTCCACCGCCTCCCGGCCGTTCGCCGCCTCGGCCACCACGTCGATCTGCCGGTCGGAGGTGAGAATCATCCGGATACCGGCCCTGATCAACGGCTCGTCGTCCGCGATAACGACCCGGATCCGCTCCCCCGCCATATGTCCCGTCCTCACCGTCACACCGCCCGAAAGGAAGACCCTAGTCCGCCCCACCCCGGACGACGCCCGCCGCACGACCTCACAGCTCCACCGTCACCTCGTACGCGGTCTTCTCGATCAGCCTGCCGTCCCGGAAGCAGAACCTGAACACCGGTTCACGGTCGAAATCGTCGCTGGTCTCGTCCGAGACCACCACCAGGCAGTCGGAGTTCACCGGCTCCCTCGGGTGCCCCTTGGCGTCGTCGACGCCGTAGGACCAGAAGGAGTCCCCGGACGGCATCTCCTTCCGTACATCCTCCTCGGCGGCGCCGAGGGCGATCTCGTCGTACCGCTCCCGGCTCACCAGGTTGTCGTCCGCGGACGTGATGAGGAAGTACCCCCCGACCGCGACCACGGCCCCCACGACCAGCACCAGCAGCAGCGCTATGCCGCACCCCAGGCCCACCCCGCCCAGCGTGCTGCGCCGCGGCGCCCGCGGTCCGTACATCTCGCCCATCACCGGCTCCTGTCCCGAGACATTCCAGTTCATCGCCGGAACACCATCGGTCGGGGAGACGTCCGCGGACTGCCGCGGAAAGTCGTCCTGCGGAGCAACGAAAGGCGCCTTCTCGCCCGTCCCGTACGGCAGCACTCCCGCCACCCGGAAGCCGCCCCCGTCGGCGGCGCCCGCATGGACGATGCCACCGACCAGCCGCGCCCGTTCCCGGAGCCCGGTCAGCCCCTGCCCCCCGCTGACGACCTCCCCCGCCCGTCCGGGCTCCGCCGGACCGCTGACGATCTCCACCACCAGCGAATCGGGCTCGTACCGCAGCTCCACCGCGATCGCCGCGCCCGGAGCGTGCTTGTACGCATTGGTCAGCGACTCCTGGACGATCCGGTACGCCGCATGATCGGCCGCCGCGGCCAGCGGCCGGCGCTCCCCGCTGTGCCGCAGCGCCACATTCCGGCCCGCCCCCCGGGCGGCCGCCACCAGAGCCTCCACCCCGGCCGTGCCCCGGGCGGCCCGCCCGGGTTCGTCGGCCGCCGCCGCTCCGGGCTGCTCGTCCTCCCGCAGGATGCCGACGACCTCCCGCAGCTCGTGCATCGCACCCACGGACGCCTGCCGCAGCACCCCCACGGCCTCCCGCTGCCGGCCGGTCAGCTCGGAGTCCACCTCCAGCGCCCCCGTATGCACGGCGATCAGCGCGAGCTGGTGCCCGAGGCTGTCGTGCATGTCCTGGGCGATCCGCTGCCGCTCCAGCAGCCGCGCCTGCCCCGCCACCATCCGGCTCTCCCACAGCAACTGGGCATTGCGCTCCCGGAGCGTGTCCAGCAGCGTCTGCCGCTGCGCCAGATAGCGGCCCGCGAGACCCGGCACGATGACCAGGGCGAGATAGACCAGGGCGCCCAGCGCCAGGCCCCAGACGGGCGGGAAGCCGCTGTCGCGTATCGCAGGCAGCCCGGCCAGGCTGACCACGACATAGGAACCGACGAACGTGGCCAGCGCCCGCCCGGACGCTTCGATCCGCCGCCCGGCCGACCAGGCGAGTGCCGTCAGCACCAGCATTCCGGCGGCCAGCGGACCGGCACAGGCACTGGTGACCAGGAACACCGTCGCCGGATAGCGCCGCCGCAGCAGGGCGAGCACCACGACAGCGGCTCCGAAGAGGCCGAGCCAGAGCGCGGAAGCCTTGTCCAACAGCAGCCCGATACCGACCGCCGACGCCGCCAGGAGCAGCGCGTACCCCGCTTCCGTCCAGGGCCGGCGGCGTGACCACGGATCGGGCTCCATCAGCCATCCCCAGCCCCGCCGCAGCCTCTCCGCCCCGTACTTCATCGCCACCTCCACCCCGGCACCCTAAGCACACCGCACCGACGCGGACGTCCCCCTTTCGTCCCGCCCCGCAACAACGAACGTCGCCCCCGGCCAAGCCCCTCCGACAAGCGACCGGCCGGCCCTTCGAGGACACCGCCGTCACCCGCACCGGCGGCCCCGTTATGGCGAGCAGAGCCGGAAGCGCGCGGCGCCGCCCACTGCTCACTCGGGATTCGTGCCTGTCCTTCGTCGGTTCGGAGAGGTTCACTCGGCCAGGGGAGCGGGATCCTGTCCTCGCTGCCGGGGATCATCGCCTTGCCGCCCACGGCCATGGCGACCAGCGCCTCCGCCGGGCCGCCCACGGCCTTCAGCTTCCGCACCGCACCGGCGGGCACGACGACGGCCTGTCCGGCCTTGGCCCGGCCGGCCTCGCCCTCCACCTCGACCTCGAACTCGCCCGACAGCGGCATCCACACCTGTTCACGGTCGATGATGTGGTCCGGCGTGACCGAGTCGGCGGCCATCTCCACCCGCCAGGTGCTGACCTCGGCGCTCCCCTGGCTGGGGGCCGCCAGGCCGAACATCGAAGCGGCGGGCGTCTTGGTCGTCCGCTGCTCGCTCTCGCTGACCCCGGCCAGACCATCGACGACCTGGAGAAGCGGGGGTACGTGGAACGCCGGCCCCATCCCGCCGGCGGCCGGCGCAAGCTCGTCGTACTGACCGACAAGGCGCTGAAGCACCTCGCCGTAGCCGGACGGATCCTGCACGAGCTGGAGTCACAGCTGACCAACCAACTCCACGAGGCCGGCCGGCAGGTCCCGCGAGCCGAACTCGCGGCCATCATCCGTACCTTCGCAGGCGACTCGGTCCCCCCGCTGCGCCCCGCCTGGTGAAGTGCACGGCAGTACGCTGACGGACCGCGGCCGCGGCGATCACCGACAAAGCGGGGATCACCGACAAGGCACGCCGTCGGCAACCGGCGATGCCCTCTGGTGGGGTACCGACGAAACGCGCTGGTCAGCGACTATGCGGGCGTCCTCGAGATCGTTTCCGGCGCTGTACCGCCGTTTTCCCGCCGCCTTGGCCGGAGGGCCGATCACGGGTACCGGCGGATCTGGTGGTTGGTTGGCCCAGCACCTCCCCCCTGCGAGGCACCGCACGGACGTCAGGCCGCAAGCCCGGAGCGCTGCAGGACCTCCGCGAAGGTGATCTTCTCGTCGGGGCACTCGGCAGTGGCCTCGAACAGGGCTCGGACGCCCGGAAGATGGTTCACTCTGCTCCACAGCAGCGAGACCTGAGCCTTGGGTCACAGACCTTGGCGACCGAGATCGACAGCGGTCTCGGTCCCGTCGATATCGGCAAGCAGTCTGTTCAGCTTGTCGTGCAGTGCTTCGACGTCGACGAGCGCGGCGACGACCGCCGCTCGCATGGTCGCGTGCTCCATGGCGAACTCCCCCAGTTGCGACTTCGTGGACGACTCCACATGGACGCTCAACGCAGGAGTTCGTACACGAAGCCACAAGATCCTGTGGAGAGTTCCATCGCTGCAGGAGACGGCACAGGCCGGTGCGAAACGATTCTCCTGACTCGCACCAGCCCGTGCGTTCTCTTCTCGGCTCAGCTTTCCCCAGTGCCGTTCGTGGACCACTCGTTGGCGAAGTGCTCCATCTGCTTCAGTACCAGGTCGATGGCCTCCGGCGTCCCGTCCGGCGGGTAGTTACGGCGGGCCAGGAGGCGCTTGATGGCGCTGCGGAGCCGGGCGCGGACCGGCTCGCGGGCGATCCAGTCCGGCTTGAGCTTGCTGCGGACCTCCGCGACCAGCTCGCGAGCGATGGAGGCCAGGACCTCGTCGCCCATGACCGAGCGGGCCGTGCCGTGGTCGGCGACCGCGTCGTAGAAGGCAAGCTCGCGCCAGTCCAGCGGCGGCTCGAACTTCTCACCGCGGCGGGCGTCCTCCATGACCTCCTTGGCCATCTCCACGAGCTTGGCGATGAGCTCCGCGCTCGTGCACTGCTGCCGCATGTACCGGACCATGAGGTCCTGCAGCCGCTCTGAGAAGGTCGTCCGGCGGACGATGTTATGCCGGGTGACCTCGCGCATCTTCCGCTCGATGAGCCGCCGCAGGGCCTCCGCCGCCAGGTGCGGGGTCTCGCTGTTCTGCAGTTTCGCGGCGAGCGCCTCGTTGAGGTGGGTCAGGTCGGCGGTCTCCAGGCCGGCCTCGGCGAGGAGGTCGGTCACTCCGCCGGTCTCGACGACCGAGGACGTCAGCTGCGCCAGGTACAGCTCGACATCGCGGGCGACGGGAAGGCCGCGGGCCTCGCGGTTCATCGCGTCGATCTTCGCCATGTAGGCGCGGACCTCGACGAAGAACTGGATGTCCCGCCGCCAGGCCGGATGGTCCGGGAAGCGTTCGCCGATGTCGGTGGAGCTGCCGCAGAGCGCATAGAAGCGCTCCAGGCGGTGGGCGTGCTCGCGGTAGCGCCGGCCGAGCGTCTGCCGGGGATCGTCGAGCGCCTCGGGGTTGTTGCCCGCGGTGGCCGGGTCGAGGAGGTGGTTCGCGGTCCGGAGCGCAGCGTCGATGAACGCCGTCTTGGAGGGGATGTCCAGCCGGGCCCGCCAGTCGAAGCCCCGCAGGATGTCGTTCAGGATGTCGTACTCGTTGCGCAGCTCGTCCAGCGCCTGGTCGAGGTCCTGGCCGAGCGTGCGGTCCTGTTGGTCGGCGTCCGTGTACTCGGCGATCGCCCGCTGGAGGTTCTCGGTGAGCGGTGCGTACCCGACGAGGAGGCCGTCCTCCTTGCCCCGGAAGCGGCGGTTGACGCGGGCCAGAGCCTGCATCAGGCCCGCGCCCTTGAGCGGCCGGTCCAGGTACATGGTGTGGACGGGCGGCGCGTCGAAGCCGGTCAGCAGCATGTTGTTGACGATGAGCAGTTGGAGTTCGTCCTCCGGGTCCTTGGCCCGGTTGATGACGGCCTTCCGGCGGCTGTCGCTCAGGGCGTGTGCGAGGAGCCGGTCACTGTCTTTGCGTGTGTTCGACGAGAACACGATCTTCATCGCGCCCTTGTCGATCTCGTCGCTGTGCCAGTCTTCCCGTAGCTCGCGCAGGGCGTTGTACACGCTGACGCAGATCTCACGGGTGGCGCACACGATCATCGCCTTGCCCGGCGCACCGCCTGTCTCGGAGACGCCGACGAACGGCTGCATCGCCGTCCGCCGCGTCTCCCAGTGCCGTACGAGGTCGGCGGCGAGGTCCCGGATGCGGGCGGGCGCGCCGTACATCGCGTTCATCGTGGCGACGGCCTGCTCGACGCGAGTGCGCTCGACATCGTCGAGCCCGTCGGTGATCCGGTCGGCCTCCTCGTCGATGGTCGTCGGGTCGACGTCCCGGTCCATGACGAGCTGGATGACCCGGCTCTCGTGGAACACCTTGACCGTCGCACCGTCGTCGGCGGCCCGCTTGAGGTCGTAGACGTCGATGTAGTCGCCGAACACCTCGCGGGTGTTGCGGTCGGCCTCGGAGATCGGCGTACCGGTGAAGGCGAGGAGCGTGGCGTGCGGGAGCGCGTCGCGCAGGTGGCGGGCGTAGCCGTCGAGGTTGTCGTAGTGGCTGCGGTGCGCCTCGTCGACGACCACGATGATGTTCCGGCGGTCGGAGAGGAGCGGGTGGTCCGCGCCGGACTCCTTCTCCTCCTTCGTCCGCCCGAACTTCTGCAGCGTCGTGAAGAGGATGCCGCCCACCCGCTTGGCCGCGAGCTCCTCGCGCAGCTCGGCCCGGGTGAGGACCTGCTTCGGCGCCTCCGGGAGGATCTCGCTCTCCAGGAACGTCGAGTACAGCTGGTCGTCGAGGTCGGTGCGGTCCGTGATCACGACGACGGTCGGGTTCAGGAGGGCCGGGTCCTTCATCACCATGGTGGTGGTGAGGACCATCTCCTCCGACTTGCCGGAGCCTTGCGTGTGCCAGACGACGCCGGCCTTCCCGTCGCTCGCGGCTGCCACGCGTACGGCTTCGGCGGCGCGGGTGACGGCGTGGTACTGGTGCGGCTTCGCGATGCGCTTCATCCGCTTCGACGGCACGAAGTTGATGAAGGACTTGATGAGGGCGAGGAAGCGGTCCTGCGCGAACAGGCCGTGCAGGGCCAGGTTCTGGCCCGAGTCCCATATGCCCTCGGCGGAGAACGGGGCGACGCGCTCGCCGAACTCGTCCGTGTTCCACGGCGCGAAGTGTTCGTACGGGGTGAAGGGCGTGCCGTACTTGGCGGTGATGCCGTCCGAGACGAGGACGACCGCGTTGTACCGGAACGCGGTCGGGAACTCCTCCACGTAGCGGGTGACCTGGGTGTGTGCGTCCTGGAGGGTCGCGTCCTCGTCGCCGGCGCGCTTCAGCTCCAGGACGGCGAGCGCCAGCCCGTTGACGTACAGCACGACGTCGAAGCGGCGGCGCTTCTCGCCGTCGATGACGGTCACCTGGTTGAGCACGCGGTACACGTTCCTGTCCGGGTTGTCGAGGTCGACGACCCGGATGGTGGGGTTGTGCTCGGCGCCGAAGGCGTCGGTGTACGTGACGGACCGGATGCCGGCGGTCAGATAGTCGTGGGCGGTGCGGTTCTCCTCGTACGTGTCCTGGGAGGACGGGGTCGCCGCGATACCGACGGCGTCCCGGACGGCGTCCGGAGGGAGGTCCGGGTTGAGCCGCTCGACCGCGTCGCGGAGGTCCGGGTACAGGATCAGGTCGTCCCAGGACTTCCGGTACCCGGAGCCGGGGGCAAACTCGTTGCCGGGGGCGGGTTGCCAGGCGAGCTCGCCCAGCTCTTCGCGGGCGAGGGACTCCCAGTCGGCCTCGTAGGGGCGGTGGTTCGTTCTGTCGTCGGGGGCGTCGGTCATACGTGGTCCTCGACAATCTTCTCGGCATCACGGACGCGGAGGCGACCGGACATGAGCTGGGGGAGCAGGGTGTCGCGGAGGGTGGCGAGGGCCAGATTTTCCCGCTCCGCGAGTAGGGCCCTCTCCCAGAGGGGAGCGATCCGCCCATCCAACGAGGAGAGAACTTCTTGTGTTGGCACTAGTACTGGTTCGTCCAAGTGCTTGCGCTGGATGTGGCCCATGGTCGTCGCTTTGTCGGCAGCGATCGCCCGAAACTCGTCGATTTTCTGGTGAACCAGTTGACTCACTAGCCACTGCGGGAAACCGTTCTTGGGCACGCACTTGAAAATGTGCTGATTGATGATCGCCTCGGGGCGGAACCAGCGGGTCACGGTCAGCGAGCCAGACCAGGCGAAGAGTACGTCTCCCGACCGCGCGAGGTGCTTCTCCGGCACATCGATATCGTTGTACACGGTGGAGCTACCAGGACCGCTATTAATCTCAGCGATCCGCACGACCATGCGCCCAGTGCCCGTGGCGCCCTTCGTGAAAGCCCGGCCGTTAATGAACTCCGCAGTAGAAGACAATGCCTGCCCGCTAAACCGCTCGGGAGACCCCGCTAGCACGCACCGGAAGATCTCTGCGGACAGCTGGTCGGCCACGCCGGTAATGCGCTCGTTGACGGCAATCTTGTCGTCCAACGCCCCGAGGACGCAGACGACGGAATTCTGCAACTCCCGATCAGGAACAGTGATGTGAAGCGAGCGAATATCCGCCATGTTCAAGTAGTCAGCCATGTCGGTCTGGCTCTTGCGGTACCCCGCCTGCCCCCAAAACTCCGCCCCCTTGAACCAGTAGTAGAGATAGCGGCGGTCCAGTGCGCCTGAATCGCTGACGCGGAAGTAACAGACCTGCGGGCTGTAGACGAACTGAGGGGAACCATCGGGAATAATCGCAACGCGACCAACTGTGCCCTTCGTCGTGAGGACGATGTCGCCAGGCTGAGAGATCTTCGCGCTCATGGCGCTCCGGTAGGAGTCACTCACGTAGTCGGAGAATTCCGGCCGGATGAATCCGTTGTGTACCTCCGCAACCCGCAGGATCGGGAGCCCCGGCCGTCCATGTTCGGACTTCTTCGTGCGGTATCCATCGCCGAAGGTAAGGGATCCCTGATGCATGAGCTGCGCGATGGTCGACGTCTCAGGCACTGACCCTCCCCAACTGCTCCCGAACCGTCTTCTCCAGCTCCTCGGACTTCTCGAACAGCCCGAACAGCTCTTCTGTCAGCGAGGCGATCCGCGCAGCCACCGCCTCCGCGTCCTCCGCCTCCGCCTCGACGGCCCCCACGTACCGTCCCGGCGTCAGCACATACCCGTGCTCCCGCACCGTCTCCAGCCCCGCCGAGAAGCAGAACCCCGGCACGTCCTCGTACGTCAGCCCCTCGGCCTTCGCAGACTCCGTCCCCCGCCACACGTGGTAGACACCCGCGATCTTCGCGAGGTCCGCGTCCGTGAACGCGCGTTCCGTGCGGTCCACCATCTCGCCCATCTCACGGGCGTCAATGAACAGGATCTCCCCGCGCCGGTCCGCCAAGCCCTTCGGACCCTGCGGCGACTTGTCCTTCACCAGGAACCACAGGCACGCCGGGATCTGCGTCGTGCGGAACAACTGAGCCGGCAGCGCCACCATGCACGCCACCAGATCCGCCTCCACCATCGACTGGCGGATCTCGCCCTCGCCGCTCGACTGGGAGCTCATGGAGCCGTTGGCCAGAACGATGCCAGCCGTGCCGCGCTCGCCCAGCTTCGAGACCATGTGCTGGAGCCACGCGTAGTTGGCGTTGTTCTTCGGGGGGACGCCGTACTTCCAGCGGGCGTCGCTCTCGTCCCTCGCCCAGTCCTTGATGTTGAAGGGCGGGTTGGCCATCACGAAGTCGGCCTTGAGGTCCGGGTGCTTGTCGTCGGCGAAGGTGTCGCCCCAGCGGGCGGCCAGGTTGCCGTCGATGCCGTGAATGGCGAGGTTCATCTTCGCAAGGCGCCAGGTGCGCTCGTTGAGCTCCTGGCCGTAGACCGCGATATCGGCCTTGTGGCCGCGGCCTCGGTGCGCCTCGATGAACTTGCTGGCCTGGACGAACATGCCGCCCGAGCCGCACGCCGGGTCGTACACCCGCCCGTTGTACGGCTCCAGGATCTCCACGATCAGCCGGACCACCGACTGCGGGGTGTAGAACTCACCGCCCCGCTTGCCTTCCGCCCGCGCGAAGTTGCCGAGGAAGTACTCGTACACCTCGCCGAGCACGTCCTGCGCGGGCTTGTCCTCGGTGCCGCCGAAGCGCGCGTCGCTGATGAGGTCGACGAGTTCGGCCAGGCGCTTCTGGTCGACGTTGTCGCGGTTGAAGATCTTCGGGAGGACGCCGGTCAGGGCGGCGTTCTCGCGCATGACCGCGTCCATCGCGTCGTCGAGAAGCTTGCCGACGCCCTGACTCTTGGCGTTGGCCGCGATCCAGGACCAGCGGGCGGTCTCCGGGACCCAGAAGACGTGGGCGCCGGTGTACTCGTCGCGGTCCTCAAGGAAGTCGCCGATCTGGTCCTCGGAGATGCCGTCCTCGGCAAGCTCCTTGGCCAGCTCGTTGCGACGCTCCTCGAAGGCGTCGGAGACGTACTTCAGGAAGATCAGGCCGAGGACGAACTCCTTGTACTGCGCGGCGTCGATGGAGCCGCGCAGCTTGTCTGCCGCCTTCCAGAGGATCGCCTGGATCTCCTTGGCGGTAGAGGCGCTGAACAGCTCCTCCTGCTCGGTGGGCTTCTTCTTGCGCGGGGGCATGGGGTGGGTCGTCTCCTTCAGCCGGCGGGGTCGGGGAAGTGCGGGGTGATCGTCAGGGTGCCGTCGGCCATGCCGGCGGCTGTGATGCGGGCCAGGTCGTCAAGGGCCTCTGCCTGCTGCCGCAGCAGCTCGGCCCGGCGCTCGATGTCGGCGAGCACGGCTTCGTATCGCTCCAGCTCCTCGCGCCCGAAGTCGGGGACGCTCAGGTCCTCGATGCCGTACGACGCCCGTACGGCTCCGCTGGTGCGGACGTGGTCGGAAGCAGCGGCCCGCAGGAGCGCCGCCAGGGCCCGGGGGCGTACCGGCGGGTCGGCGTCGGAGTGGACCCGCAGGATGCGGGCGGGGGTGACGACGACCGACAGGCCCTCGGTGTCGACGTGGACGCCGAAGCGCGGGCTGGTGGTGACGACGAGGTCGCCGGGCTCGGTGAACTGGATGTGCTCGTACGCCGTGAGGACCAGGCCCCGGTCGATGCGACGGCTGCCGAATCGTGAGGTGCCGAGGATCTCCTCCGGTCCGATCACCGCGTAGTGGCCGTCGGCCGTGAGGTGCTCGGGGTCGATGCGGTGGCCCGGGCGGCGACGCAACCGGCGATCCTTGAGGAGACGGCCCACGGTCGTGCGTCGGACCCGCTGGTCCTCGGGGCGGAGGACCGCCCCGCTCATCAGGGGACCGTCGGCCTCGGCCCGGCGCACCGCCCGCTCATCAAGTTCGGCAAGGTGCTGTTCCACGTCGGCGATGCGGGCGGGGCGTTCCACGACCGCCCTGGTGTACCGGGCCTCGGGCGAGCGGTGCTGGGGGGTGAAGGCCGAACCCGGCCGGTCGTCGAGGTCCTTCGCCCGTACGACAGCTGCCTGGCGGAGCTCGTGGCGGCGGTCTCCGCGCCATCCCGAAGCCTTCCAGATGGTGACGTCCTCGGCGAGCACGTCCAGGACCGCCTCCGTGAGCGGCTGGGCGGAATAGTCGGCGAGGAGGACGCGGCCGGCGCGCTCGTCCTTGGGCGTGCGGGCCAGGATCCAGACGGCGGTGCGGTAGCCGGGGCGGTAGGCGAAGGCTCCGTCGGGGAGGCTGATCGCCGCCTTGAGGAGGCCCTTGTCGAGGAAGGAGCGGCGCAGCCGGTCCGCGTCGCCGTGCCGGGGCAGAGGCCGGACCAGCGCGTCAGCCGGGCCGAGGATGACCGCCGTCGAGCCGTCGCCGAGGTAGTCGGTGAGGTCCTGGACCCGTTCCAGCGTCCGGCGTGCGCTGCGGGTCTCGCCCGCTTCGTACGGGAGCGCGCAGACCAAGACGTCGGGGTCGCCCCAGTCCTCCGTGGACAGCTCCGTGCCCTCGGTGACATCGAGCGAGAACTCGTACACGCCCCGAACGAGCATCCGGCGCCGGACGAGACGGGCGAGGGCCGGGTCGGCCTCGGCCGCGAGGTAGGTGTGACCGGAGTCCTCGGGCGCGGCTGTGTGCAGGGCGGCAAGCAGGTCGCCGCTGTGGGCGTACGGGGTCGCGAGGACCGACTCGTCGGGCAGGGTGCCGACGCCGGCCAGGGCCGCGAGGGCGCGGGCCACCGTCGGGGTGGGCTCGTCGGCGGCCAGATCGTGGGAGCCCAGGCGGCGGCGGGCTTCCAAGATCCAGCCGAAGGCTTCGGCGGGGGTGTAGGCGGCCTCGGTCAGTTCGTCAGCGAGTGCCCCCAGGGCCGGGCCCAGGCGCTCCGGGGCGGGGAGGGCCCGCAGCTCGGAAAGGAGGAAGCTGTCCTCCGCGTCGAGGTCGGCGGCCTGAGCGAGGAGGTCGGCCCAGGCGCGCTCTCCGACGGGGGCGTCGTACTGCTGGCGCAGACAGATCAGAGCCGTCAGCGCGCCCACCAGGACGGGGGCGGGAAGGCCGGAGGACCGCCAGGCGGAGAGGGTGTGCAGGGCCGTCTCGGCCCGCAGGCGGCGGGGCTCGGCGTTGCCTCGGCCGGTCCGGATCAGCCAGTCCACGACCTCTCGGGCGTCGAAGAGCGGGCTGCCGCCCTCGCGGGTCACCGGGGCGGGGAAGTCGGGGTGGCGACGGCTCCAGGTGGTGGGGACGGGCCGCTTCACCTGGGCAAGGGCGGCGATCTCGGCGTAACCGATACACCAGGCCGGGGTCTCGGACAGGATGAAAGAGACACTGCCCGGCACGGGACCGCTCATCGTCCTCCCCTCCCTGGATTCGTGTCCGTCGAGGCGGCACCGGTTGAGCCGCCGCGTCGACGTGAGGCAGAAGCCTACCGCTGGAGGCACATCTTTTGTCTCTTCTCCTGATAACCCCCCTTACCAAGCCCTAAGAGATTTCATCTCGCTGGGAGATGGCAGGTTCCCTTCATCACAGCGTCCGCGTGAGGTCCACGCGATGAGCAGCAGGGAGTCCACCATGACCGGCACGCCTCCGATCCCGCCCGGCACCCCTCCGCCCGGAGCGGGCTGGGGCCCCGTACCCCCGACACCGCCGGCGTCCGCCCCGGAGCCGTCCCGCGTGAAGCCTTGGCTCACCCACGGTGCGACGGCGGCCGTCGCGTTGATCATCGGTATCGCGATCGGCGGCTCCGGCGGCGGCGTGGGAGAGGCGGACGGAGAGCGGCCCGCACCGACCGTCACCGCGCCGGAGCCCCCTCGCACGACCGCCCCCCAGACGACACCTCCCCCGCCGAAGCCGAAGCCGACACCGACGGCGAAGCCCGGACCGGCGACCTCTTTCGAGGGGGACGGCATGTACCTGGTCGGCGAGGACATCGCGGCCGGCACGTACAGGACCGACGGCGCGGTGGAGGACGACCTCATATCCAACTGCTACTGGGCCCGGCACAAGGACGCCTCCGGCGAGTTCGCCTCGATCATCGCCAACGACAACGTCAAGGGGCA
Organism: Streptomyces sp. NPDC094448; assembly: GCF_044763775.1. Taxonomy (NCBI): domain Bacteria; kingdom Bacillati; phylum Actinomycetota; class Actinomycetes; order Kitasatosporales; family Streptomycetaceae; genus Streptomyces; species Streptomyces sp. NPDC094448. The sequence goes on from NZ_JBIWGU010000011.1 coordinate 35,220, forward strand.
GACGCGGGTGACCGTCAACAAGGGCGAGTACCTGGAAGTCAAAGGCTGCCAGCCGTGGAAGAAGGCCGGCTGAGCCGCCGAACCCGGCTCCCGCCTCACCACGGCCTGCGCCGGCCGTCCTCTCGCATCCCGGCACACCGCGCCTTGCCGCATCTCGCCTCGCCCCGTCCCACCCGAGCCGTCCCGCCCCGAACCGGAGGAACCGTGGGCCGCCGTTCTCCGCTCGCCCATCCGCCCCGCTCCACGCCCCGTGGCCGACGGGGGATCATCGTCGACCAGGTGACCAGGGCCGTACCCGGCCCGGTCGTCCTCGCCACCGACGCCTCTGTAGGCAGGAAGCACGCCGCCATCGGCTTCCTCGCCACGACCGGCCACACCGGACTGCGTGCCCATCTCTACCCGGAGCACCTCGCGCGCCCTCGCACTCGCGTCACCGTCTCCGAACTACGCGCGGTCCACTGGGGGTTGAAGCCCGTACTCGCCGCACGCCCCGGCAGCCCCGTCGAGGTGCGCGTCGACAGCCTCGACGCACTTCGCTACCTCCGCGCCTGGCAGAACGGCGGCACCCGCATGCCGGAGGGGTACGAGACGGGGCTGCGCTCCCAGGGGCGCAGGCCCAGCCTCCTCCAGCTCCAGATGTGCGTCGAGTACACCCCGAACCTGACGTTCGTCCACGAGAAGGCCCACGTCGGCAACCCCCTGAACGAGGCCGCCGACTCCCTGGCCAAGCTCGGCCTGCGCACCGTACGCGGCACCGTCCCCCCGGACGAAGTCCCGCGGCTCGTACCCCTGTGGGCCGCGGCGGCGCTCGACGAGTACCGCCGCACCCCCGACGGTAGGAGCGCCCGATGACCACACCTCCCGAAGAACCTCCGCACACCCCGCCACCTCCGGAGCCGCCCACGCACCCTCCGCCGCCACCTCCGCAGCCGCCTGCGCCGGAGGGTGAAGAGCCGCCCCCTGTTCCCGACGCGCCGACCGTCGGCTCGCGTTGGTCCCGGCTGTTCCGCCCCGCGGTCCTCGCCGTCGGCGTGGTCCTCGGCGCCGCGGTCACGGGCGGTTGCTGGCTGATCGTCTCCCTGGTCGGCGGCGAGTCCTCCACCGAGAAGACTTTCAGCACGAGCGGCACGCTCACCCTCGTCGACTCGTCCCTCTCCCTCCTCGAAGAGGGAGAGGTGTGCGCCGGACTGGACGGCTACTCGGACATCCACCGCGGTGCGCAGGTCAACATCACCGGCGCGGACGGCACTCTCGTCGCAGCCGGCGAGCTGGGAGGCGGGACGAAGACCGCACTGGGCTGCGAATTCCCGTTCGAGATCGAGGGGATACCTCAGGACTCCAAGTTCTACACGGTGGAGGTGTCCCACCGCGGCGGCCTCACCCGGACCGAGGCCGAACTGCGCTCTGGTGAACTCGGGTTCACTCTCGGCAACGACTGAACGACGACGTCCTGGCACTGGTGGTCCGGATCTGTCGAACCATCCGGTGCTGGGCCTCGTCGCGCCGAGAGACAGAGAGGAAAAGGAACCTCCGAGCGCAGGTCTCAAACCAACAACTTGATAACCCCAGTTACCAGCAAACAGGAATCTTCCAAGTTCACTTCCTCTCTAACGTTCCGTCCTGTCAGAAGGCGGTGCACGGCGCCGCCGCATCCCATGCACCACCGCGCAGGAGGCCCTTCGTGACCGGAACGGAACAGCACCAGCAGACCGAGTTCTCCCTCGCCGAGACGGTGGCGACGCGCCTCATCGAGTCGGCCCTCACCGAGCCGGTCAAGATCCTTCTGCGTGAGGCACTCGAGAGCGACACGGTCAAGACCACGTCATCGTCTGCCTTCCCCGGTCGGGTCTACCTCCACTCCCTCACCGTCAACGGCTTCAGGGGCATCGGCCCCCGTGCCCGGCTGGGTCTCAGCCCTCGCCCCGGGGTGAACCTCGTCGTGGGCCGCAACGGCTGCGGCAAGTCCAGCCTCGCCGAAGCCGTCGAGGCCGCCTTCACCGGCGCCCGGGCCCACCGGCCGGGTCAGGACGCCACGCGAGGCGGCCACTGGTCCAACCTCCATGACGGGAACGACCCCGCGATCGAGGTCAAGCTCGCGATCGAAGGCGACACCGGCCGCAGCACCCTCACCCGTACCTGGGCGAGCGGGGAGTTCGGAAGCTCCGCGGCCACGTTCAAGCGCCCGGGCCACGGACCCGTGCCCCTGGCGGAGGCTGGCTGGGACAAGGCTCTCGCCGACCACCGGCCGTTCCTCTCGTACACCGACCTCGACCTCATGCTCAACGGCAAGCCGTCCGAGCGGTACGACGCGATCGCCGCCATCCTCGGCATGGAACTGCTCTCCACCACGACCAACAGGCTTAGCCTGCGGGAGAAGGCCCTTGCCGCCGCCGCGAAGGACGCGAAGGACGCCTTGCCGGGTCTGAAGAGCGCCCTCTACGAGCTGGAGGACGACGACCGTGCCGTACAGGCCCTGGTCGCCGTGGACACCAGCGGAACGCCGGACTTCGACGCCCTCGACCACCTCGTAGCCGGTCTCCCCCCGGCCGATGACAGCCGGCTCGCCGAACTCCGTGTCGAGGCCGACGTACGCGGTCCCGACCCGGCCGAGGTGGGGCAGGCCGTTCAGCGGCTGCGGACCGCCCTCTCCGACGTGGAGGACCTCCGCGGCACCGACGCCGAGAACGCCCGGCTCCACGCCGACCTGCTGGAGCGGGCTCTGGCCCATGCCGACCGGCACCCCGACGACGACGGGTGCCCGGCGTGCGGAACGGAGCGGGCTCTCGGCCGGGAGTGGTACGACCGCGCGTCCCGGCAGGTCTCGGAGCTGCGCCGTAAGGCGAAGGCGGCCGAGGACGCGCGCGCCGCCGCGCGGACGGGCGCACGGAACGTTCAGAACCTCGTCGAAGTCCCGGCGCGGATCCCCGGCCCCCTGACCGGCCCCTGGAAGGCGTGGGCCGCCTGCCGGCAGATCACCGACCCCGTCGAGCTCGCACGGAGCGCCGAGGAGGCCGCCAGGGTCCTGGCCGCCGCCTGCGACACCGTCAGGAGGCACGCGGTGCGCGAGCTGGAGGAGCGCGACGAGCGGTGGCGCGCGCTCGTCACCCAGCTCGCCGCCTGGGCGGACAAGGCGCGCCAGGTCGAACAGGACAAGCCTCTGCTGGGTCACCTTCGCAAGGCGCTGAGCTGGCTCAAGGCGCTCTCCACCGAGCTGCGGGAGCAGCGCATGGAGCGGTTCACCGGTGCCACTCAGGGCATCTGGGAGCGCCTGCGGCAGGAGAGCAACGTCGACCTCACGGCCGTGAGCCTGAAGGGCAGCGAGAGGGCGAACGTCCGGAAGCTCGTCATGGCGGCCTCCGTCGACGGCCAGGACGCCCCGGCGCTCGACGTCATGAGCCAGGGGGAGCTGCACTCCCTCGCGCTCTCCCTCTTCCTGCCCAGGGCCGCGACGGCCGACAGCCCGTTCGGCTTCCTCGTCATCGACGACCCGGTGCAGTCCATGGACCCGACCAAGGTGCACGGACTCGCCCAGGTCCTGTACGAGATGGGCCGGCACCGGCAGATCGTCGTCTTCACCCATGACACCCGGCTGCAGAAGGCGTTCACCGACCAGGAGCTGCCGGTCACGGTCTTCCAGGTCACGCGGAGTGAGAAGTCCCGGGTGAAGATCGAGCGCGTCAGTGACCCGGTCGCCCAGGCCGTAGCCGACGCCCGGGCCATCGCCTCCACCCAGGGCCTCACCCCCGAGACGTACAGTCACGTGCTGCCCGGCCTGTGCCGTATCGCCCTGGAGAACGCCTTCCTGGAGGCCGCGTGGATCCGTCACCACCGCGCCGGCGGGTCGGAACACGATCTCCAGGACGCGATCGACAGCGCGGAGAGGTTCCGCAAGGTCGCTGCCTTCGCCCTCTTCGGGGACGTGGGACGTGAGAACGACGTCGAGTCCGAGGTACGCCGCCTGTACGGGAACCAGGCGTACTCCCTCATCCGGAGGTGCCAGCGGGGAGCCCACCCCGACGGCGCCGCGATCCACGACCGCCACCGCTTCGTCTCGGACGTCGAGGACCTGGCGAAGAAGGTACGCAAGCCGGAGGTGACCGCGTGACCACTCGTTCCCCCGCTACCGTCGAAGGTCTGCTGCTGACGGCCGACCAGCTGCTCGACGGCGAACTCACCGACGCCACGAACGCCGGCAGGCACCGCGGCGCCTGCCTCGCACTGCGGACCGCGCTGGAACTGCGCGTCAACCAGGTGCTGGAGAACGCGGTACCCGGCTCGTCCCGCACCACGGGCCGCGCCAAGCTGCTCCTCCTGCACTCCTTCACGCCGGCGGATACGGCCCGGCGTGCAAAGGCCCTCTGGGCCCAGCTCAGCCTGGGCTGCCACTACCACCTGTACGAGCTCGGGCCCACGTACGGACAGGTGAGGGCCTGGCGGGTCGAAGTCGACGCGCTCGTCCAGGAGATTGTCCGCTGATCAGACCACTGATCGTTCGACACCATCCGGTTTCCGGATGCTTGTTTCAGCGGGGTACGGGGCACATGCCCGTGGCGCTGTCTCTCCCGGCACTGCGGGGAGGGCACACGGGCACACGGCTGCCATGGCTCGGAGTTCGACGAACCGGGCGATGGTGCGACCGAGGCCCCATCCGCTCCGAGGCCTGCGGGCGCCTCATCGAGATCAAGGGACCACCCCGCCCCGCCCCACGAAGACCGAAATCACGAAGCCGGACCGCTGCTTGGCGGACGTCGCGCGACAGGTGCCTCGGGCCTGGAGGAGAGTCACGATGGACGCGATCGAGCAGTACCCGGCGACCGGCTACCTGCGCGCCGAGAAGTCGTCCCGTTCCAGCCGCCGCTGCCGCCTCAACAAGCGTCGTCGCACGCGGCCCCGGCCATGACGGCGTACCGTGCCCGACGGCTCGGACAACCCCGACGTCGTCCCGTCCCTGGTCGTCGCGTTCTCCCCCGACAAGCCCAGCCACCGCCCCACCGGCTCGCCCACCGCCTGCACCCAGCGCACCATCACCTCCCGCCCGAGGCCGGTGCCCAGCTCTGGCAGAGCCCCTCCAGTACGGCACCGCGGCATGGCAGCGCGTCTGCTTCCGGCTCCGCAACGCCATCAAGTGCATGGACGGCTTCAGCAAGGACCCCCTCTACGAGTGCCTGGAGCCCGGCGGCACCCGCCGCATCGGTGCCCAGGCCATCCTCCTGGCCTTCCAGCTCGCCCACGCCGACAAACACAAGCTCGCCACCTGGGCCGAGACGGCTGCGTGAGAGAGGTCACACCCCGCCTGACCAGCAGGGAAAAGCGAAACGGTCGGCATCGTGATCACGATGCCGACCGTTTCGTCGGTGCTACAAGGACACTTTCACCGGTGTCCCCTGGTGCGCGAGGGGGGAGTTGAACCCCCACGCCCTTGCGGGCACTGGAACCTGAATCCAGCGCGTCTGCCTATTCCGCCACCCGCGCATTGGGTGTTGCCGTTCGGCTTCGGCCCCTTCCGGTGCGTTCGCCTGGCGACATCAGAAGATTAGCACGCTGGGGAGGGTGGGTTCACACTGCTTTCCGGCGGCGACGGCGACGGCCGGAATGCCGGACGGCCCGCCCCCGGGGCCGGGCTGTTCCGGCGCGGGGCCCCGGAAAGCCGGATGCGCCCCGGCCGGCACCCGGGCCGGATCGTGACCGCGCCCCTCACGGAGAGCACCACCCGCGCCCTCCCGGAGAATGCGGTACGGAGAACAGGGAACGGGTCCCCCGGGGAAACCCTCTCCCAGGGCCCGGGAAGAGGGCCCGGAGTCCCGCGGAGGACCGGACGGCCGGGAAACCGGTTCCCGACAGCGCCCGACCGTCTCCCGAGCCCAAGCGGAAGGCTTCCCGGCGGCCCCGCACGGGACCCGGCGCCGCCCGGAAGCGGAGGATCGGCGGGTGCGCCGGGGCGGCTGTCCGCCCCGCTCCTGCCCGGTCCCCCCGGGGTGCGGGACACTGGCAGCGAGCCGCCTCTACGATCCGTGTGAGAGGTGACACTCATAGACGGGGCAGACAAGGGGAACCAGCCGATTTCCCGACGCGTGGATACGATCAGTAAGCAGTATGAGGACGGCAGCGCCGGAGGAGGTGCCCGATGGGAGTTCTGAAGCGTTTCGAGCAGCGTCTCGAAGGTCTGGTCAACGGCACCTTCGCCAAGGTGTTCAAGTCCGAGGTCCAGCCCGTGGAGATCGCCGGCGCGCTCCAGCGCGAGTGCGACAACAACGCCACGATCTGGAACCGCGACCGCACGGTCGTACCCAATGACTTCATCGTCGAGCTGAGCACCCCCGACTACGAACGGCTGAGCCCGTACTCGGGCCAGCTCGGCGACGAGCTGGCGGGTCTGGTGCGGGACTACGCCAAGCAGCAGCGTTACACCTTTATGGGCCCCATCAAGGTCCATCTGGAGAAGGCCGACGATCTCGACACCGGGCTCTACCGGGTCCGCAGCCGCACCCTGGCGTCGAGTACGTCACAGGTGCCCGACCGCGGCCCGGACCGGGGCGGTGCCGGTTATCCGTCCCGCCCCGCGGGCGGCCCTCCCGGCGCCCCGCCCATGCCCTCCACGCCGCCCCCGGGCGGACGCCCCGGCCTGGCGGCCGTAGGCTCCGACCGCAGGCCCGGCGGACCGGGCCCGCTGCCCGGAGCCCAGGTCAGGTGCTGGATCGAGATCAACGGCACCCGCCACCAGATCTCCCGCGCGACGCTGGTGCTGGGACGCAGCACCGAAGCCGATGTGCGGATCGACGACCCCGGCGTCTCGCGCCGGCACTGCGAGATCCGGACCGGAACGCCCCCGACGATCCAGGATCTCGGATCCACCAACGGCATCGTGGTGGACGGGCAGCACACCACCCGCGCTACGCTCCGCGACGGCTCGCGGATCGTCGTGGGCAGCACCACCATCGTTTACCGGCAAGCCGAAGGGTGAAGCGGGGGCAATGTCAGAGCTGACCCTGACGGTCATGCGGCTGGGTTTCCTGGCCGTTCTGTGGCTGTTCGTCATCGTGGCCGTCCAGGTCATCCGCAGTGACCTGTTCGGTACGCGGGTCACCCAGCGCGGTTCGCGCCGCGGCGCCGAGCCACGGCCGCAGCAGCGCCAGGCCGCCACGGCCCCGCCGCAGCAGCGCCAGCAGCAGCCGCCGCCGTCCGGCGGCCGCCAGCGGCGCGGCGCCCCGACCAAGCTGATCGTCACGGAGGGCACCCTCACCGGGACCACCGTCGCGCTCCAGGGGCAGACGATCAGCCTCGGCCGGGCCCATGACTCCACGATCGTGCTGGACGACGACTACGCGTCCAGCAGGCATGCCAGGATCTACCCGGACCGTGACGGCCAGTGGATCGTCGAGGACCTCGGGTCCACCAACGGCACCTATCTCGACCGGACCCGGCTCACCACCCCGACGCCGATTCCGCCGGGCGCGCCGATCCGTATCGGCAAGACCGTCATCGAGCTGCGGAAGTAGACAGGACCCATGACAGCGCGCGAGCGGAGCGAGCGAGCCGCGGACCCCTCGGCGGACCGGGGCGGGCCAGGGCCATCGACCGGAGGGTGGGCAGTGTGGCGAGAGACCGGCTGTACCCCGATCCAGGTTTCCCGGGGCAGGTGCGTATGAGTCTGTCTCTGCGCTTCGCCGCCGGATCCCACAAGGGCATGATCCGCGAGGGCAACGAGGACTCCGGCTACGCCGGTCCCCGGCTGCTCGCGATCGCCGACGGCATGGGCGGCCAGGCGGCCGGCGAGGTCGCCTCCTCCGAGGTCATCTCCTCCCTCGTCGGGCTCGACGACGACGTTCCCGGCTCCGACATCATCACCGCCCTCGGCACCGCTGTGCAGCGCGCCAACGAGCAGCTGCGCGTCATGGTCGAGGAAGACCCCCAGCTGGAGGGCATGGGCACCACCCTGACTGCCCTGCTCTGGACCGGTCAGCGGCTCGGTCTGGTCCATGTCGGCGACTCCCGTGCGTATCTCCTGCGCGACGGTGTGCTCACCCAGATCACCCAGGACCACACCTGGGTCCAGCGGCTCGTCGACGAGGGCCGGATCACCGAAGAGGAAGCCACCACGCATCCGCAGCGTTCGCTGCTGATGCGCGCGCTGGGCAGCGGCGACCACGTGGAACCGGATCTGTCGATCCGCGAGGTCCGCGCCGGCGACCGCTATCTCGTCTGTTCCGACGGTCTGTCGGGAGTGGTGTCCCACCAGACGATGGAGGACACCCTCGCGGGCTACCAGGGCCCCCAGGAGACCGTCCAGAGCCTGATCCAGCTCGCCCTGCGCGGCGGCGGGCCCGACAACATCACCTGCATCGTCGCGGACGTCCTCGACACCGAGGCCGACGACGGGCTCGCGGGGCAGCTCAGCGACACCCCGGTGGTCGTCGGCGCGGTCGCCGAGAACCAGTACCCGCTCAACGACGGCGGCGCCATGCAGACCCCGGCCGGACGGGCGTCCGGCCTGGGCCGCCCGGCGCCCCCGGCGGGCGGCTTCGGCCCGCCCGGCAGCGGCGGCCGCGGCGGCTACGGCGGCCGGGCCCCGGACGGCAGCCAGGACGCGTACGCCGATGTGTACGACGGCGACTACGACAAACCGCGTTCGGCCGGCCGCAAGTGGCTGACCAGGTCGCTGGGCGCAGCCCTCGCCCTGGCCGTCGTCGGCGGCGCGCTCTACGGCGGCTACCGCTGGACCCAGACCCAGTACTACGTCGGCACCAAGGACGGGCACGTCGCCCTCTTCCAGGGCATCGACCAGGATCTGGGCTGGGTGTCGCTCTCGAAGGTGAAGAAGGACCACCCCGAGATCGAACTCAAGTACCTGCCGCCGTACCAGCAGAAGCAGGTCGAGGGCACGATCACCCAGGACAGCCTGGGCCGGGCCAAGGCGAAGATCGCCGAACTCTCCGTCCAGGCGACCGCCTGCCGGAAGAACGAGGAGCGCCGCGAGGCCTCCGCACAGGCCACCAAGGCCGCCGAAGCCGAAAAGGCGCGGAAGGCCGCCGAGGGCGACAGCAAGACCACCGAAAAGCCGCCGACCACCGCTTCTCCCGCTCCGGGTCCCACCCTCTCGGAGGAGGAGCAGAAGCTGGCCTCGAACTGCGGTAAGCAGTAACTCAGCCGTAGGGGGCCTTCTCGACCATGAGCGTTGTCACCAACACCACCACGATCGGCGCGATCGACGCACCGAGCCGCCGGAACACCGAGCTGATGCTGCTCGGCCTCGCCGTGGCCATCGCGGTCTTCGCGTACGTCAATGTGGGCCTCGCCATCGACGGCAAACTGCCCGCGGGCGTCTTCGGCTACACCGCGGGGATCACCCTGCTGGCCGCCGTGGCCCATCTGGTGGTGCGCAAGTTCGCCAAGTACGCCGATCCCCTGCTGCTGCCGCTGGCCGTGGTCCTCAACGGCATCGGGCTGGTGATGATCTGGCGGCTGGACCAGTCCAAGCGGCTGATCCGGCGGGCCGAGGCGGCCTGGGGCTCGTTCTCCCCGGACGCCCCCAAGCAGATGCTGTACTCGGCGATCGGGATCGCGCTCTTCGTCGGTGTGCTGCTGCTGCTGAAGGACCACCGGATCCTCCAGCGCTACACGTACATCTCGATGGCGGTGGCGCTGGTCCTGCTGGCGCTGCCGATGTTCTTCCCGGCCCGCAACGGCGCCCGGATCTGGATCAGCCTCGGCCCGATCAACATCCAGCCCGGCGAATTCGCGAAGATCATCATCGCGGTCTTCTTCTCCGGCTATCTGATGGTGAAACGGGATGCGCTGGCCCTGGCCAGCCGCCGTTTCCTCGGCCTCTACCTGCCGCGCGGACGCGACCTCGGCCCGATCCTCGTGGTCTGGGCGATGTCCATCCTGATCCTGGTCTTCGAGACCGACCTCGGCACCTCCCTGCTGTTCTTCGGCATGTTCGTGATCATGCTGTACGTGGCCACGGAGCGGACCAGCTGGATCGTCTTCGGCCTGCTGATGTCCGCGGCCGGCGCGGTGGGCGTGGCCTCGGTCTCCCCGCATGTCGGCGCCCGGGTCGACGCCTGGCTGGACCCCTTCGGCTGCGCCACCGCCGCCTGTGAGCAGGTCTCCAACTCGATCATGTCGTTCGGCGCCGGCGGCACCCTCGGCACCGGCCTCGGCCAGGGCAACTCCGATCTGATCGGCTTCGCCACCAACTCCGACTTCATCCTCGCCACGGTCGGCGAGGAGTTCGGCCTGGCCGGGATGATGGCGTTCCTGCTGCTGTACGGGCTGATCGTGGAGCGCGGTATCCGTACGGCGCTGGCCGCCCGCGACCCCTTCGGCAAGCTGCTGGCGATCGGCCTCTCCGGCGCCTTCGCGATCCAGGTGTTCGTCGTCGCCGGCGGTGTGATGGGCCTGATCCCGCTGACCGGTATGACGATGCCGTTCGTCGCGGCCGGCGGCTCCTCCGTGATCGCCAACTGGGCACTGATCGCCATCCTGATCCGGATCAGCGATACGGCGCGCCGCCCGGCCCCCGCGCCCGCCCCGTCCCCCGACGCCGAGATGACCCAGGTGGTCCGCCCGTGAACAAGCCCCTGCGCCGGATCGCGATCTTCTGCGGACTCCTCGTCCTCGCCCTGCTCGTACGGGCCAACTGGCTCCAGTACGTAGAGGCCGAGAAGCTGAACACGCACGACAAGAACCGCCGGGTGCTGATCGAGCGGTACGCCGCCGAGCGCGGCAACATCATCGTCGACGGCAAGCCCATCACCGGCTCCGTGAAGACGGACAGCGCGGACTTCGCGTACAAGCGGACCTATGTCAACGGCCCCATGTGGGCGCCGGTCACCGGATACGCCTCCCAGGTCTTCGGCGCCAACCAGCTGGAGAAGCTGGAGGACGGCATCCTCACCGGCAATTCGGACCAGCTCTTCTTCGACCGCACGATGGCCATGTTCACCGGCGACAAAAAGAAGGGCGGCAATGTCGTCACGACCCTGAACGGGGCCGCGCAGACCGCCGCTTTCAAGGGCCTCGGCACCAAGAAGGGCGCGGTCGCCGCGATCGACCCCAAGACCGGCAAGATCCTCGCACTCGCCTCCACTCCCTCGTACGACCCGGGCGCCTTCGCCGGCAGTGCCACGGCGGACGAGAAGGCCTGGGCGACGCTGTCCTCCAAGGACAACAAGGAGAAGCCGATGCTGAACCGGGCGCTGCGGGAGGTCTACCCGCCCGGTTCGGTGTTCAAGGTGGTCACGGCGGCGGCGGCGCTGGAGCACGGCAAGGTCGACGACATCAACGCCAAAACGGACACCGAAGAGCCGTACATCCTGCCCAACACCCGGACCCCCATGAAGAACATGGTGACCGGCTGTGAGAACGCGAGCCTGAAGTTCGCCCTCCAGATCTCCTGCAACTCCGTCTTCGCCAAGCTCGGCGACGAGGTGGGCAAGGACAAGATGCTGGAGACGGTGAAGAAGTTCGGCTTCAACAACGACGAGCTGGACACCCCGGTCCGGGCGGCGATGTCCCGCTACAACGAGACCATGGACCGGCCGGGCAACGCGCTCTCCTCCATCGGCCAGTTCGACACCGCGACCACCCCGCTCCAGATGGCGATGGTGGCGGCGGCGATCGCGAACGACGGCAAGCTGATGAAGCCGTACATGGTCGACCAGCTGGTGGCGCCCAATCTCGATGTGATCTCCCAGACCAAGCCGCAGGAGATGAGCCGTCCGCTCTCCTCCGAGAACGCCCAGCTGGTGCGGGACATGATGGAGAACGTCGTCGAGAACGGCGGTGGCCGGAAGGCCGCGCTCGGCGGCGGCGTCAAGGTCGGCGGCAAGACCGGTACCGCCCAGCACGGTGAGAAGAACTCCAAGCGTCCGTACGCCTGGTTCATCTCGTACGCCATGACCGACGACGGCTCCCCGGTCGCGGTCGCCGTGGTCGTCGAGGACAGCGGCGCGAGCCGCGAGGACATCTCCGGCGGCGGTCTGGCGGCGCCGATCGCCAAGGACGTGATGAAGGCGGTACTGGACAGCAGGCGGTAACGGGCCGGCCGCCCGGTCGCACCGCCGGATTCCCGAGAATCCGGCGGAACCGCCGGACCGCCCCGGTCGTCGGAACCAGAGGACCGGCGGACGGGTACGGTGACACATCTCACGTCCGGCTCCGATACCTGCGCATTGCGATACCGGTCGGGTATCAGCTGACGGTGACGGACCGATCGGGTGGTAGGGGCCCGGTAGCGTATGCCGGAGCGGCACACCTGCCGGACCGGACACGGGTGCGGTGACGGAGACAAGTGCGGTGGGGACTGACGGAGAGGGCTGGAACAGTATGGAAGAGCCGCGTCGCCTCGGCGGCCGGTACGAACTGGGCTCGGTGCTCGGCCGTGGTGGCATGGCCGAGGTCTACCTCGCCCACGACACCCGGCTCGGCCGCACCGTCGCCGTGAAGACGCTGCGGGCCGATCTCGCCCGTGATCCGTCCTTCCAGGCCCGGTTCCGCCGTGAGGCCCAGTCCGCCGCTTCGCTCAACCACCCGGCGATCGTCGCCGTGTACGACACGGGCGAAGACTATGTCGACGGGGTGTCGATCCCGTACATCGTCATGGAGTACGTCGACGGCTCGACGCTCCGCGAGCTGCTGCACTCCGGGCGCAGGCTGCTGCCCGAGCGCACGCTGGAGATGACGACCGGAATCCTCCAGGCGCTGGAGTACTCGCACCGCAACGGCATCGTCCACCGCGATATCAAACCCGCGAACGTGATGCTGAACCGGAACGGTCAGGTCAAGGTGATGGACTTCGGCATCGCGCGCGCCATGGGCGACGCGGGGATGACGATGACCCAGACCGCGGCCGTCATCGGCACCGCGCAGTACCTCTCCCCCGAGCAGGCCAAGGGCGAGCAGGTCGACGCCCGTTCCGACCTCTACTCCACCGGCTGTCTGCTGTACGAGCTGCTGGCCGTACGGCCGCCGTTCGTCGGCGATTCGCCGGTGGCCGTGGCGTACCAGCACGTCCGGGAGGAGCCGCAGCCGCCTTCCGTCTACGACCCCGAGATCACGCCCGAGATGGACGCCATCGTCCTGCGGGCCCTGGTCAAGGACCCGGACTACCGCTACCAGTCCGCCGACGAGATGCGCGCGGACATCGAGGCCTGTCTCGACGGACAGCCCGTGGCCGCCACGGCCGCGCTGGGTGCCGTCGGCTACGGCGGTGGTTACGGCGGTCCGCAGGACCAGCCGACGACCGCGCTGCGGCAGGCCGACCCGGCCGTGGCCCAGACGTCGATGCTGCCGCCGATGAACCCCGACGACGGCGGTTTCGGCAACTACGACGACCGTCCGGACCGCCGCGGCGGCCGGCCGAAGAAGTCCAACACCTCGACGATACTGCTGGGCGTCGCCGCCGTGCTGGTCCTGGTCGGCGCGATCCTGATCGGCCGCTCCGTCTTCGGCGGCGACGAGGGACCGGTCAAGGTGCCGGTGCCCGTCCTGGTCGGCCAGACCATGGCGAACGCGCAGACGCTGGCGGACAACGCCAAGGTGAAGGTCGAGCAGACCGGCACCGAACCCTGCGACAACCAGCCCAAGGGCACTATCTGCAAGCAGACGCCGGAGACCGGTGAGATGGAGCAGGGCGCCACGGTCCAGGTCGTGGTCTCCGAGGGTTCGCCCAAGGTCGAAGTGCCCGATGTCACCGAGAAGTCCGAGGAGAACGCCCGCGACGCGCTGACCCGCAAGGGCTTCAAGGTCGAGGTCAAGACCTCCGAATCGGACGAGGTGGAGGCCGGCAAGGTCATCAGCCAGCAGCCGGAGGGCAACAGCGAGGCCGAGAAGAACTCCACCGTCACCATCACGGTGGCCCGCCAGGCCCAGGTGACCGTCCCCGATGTGGTGACGCGCCAGCTCGGCCAGGGCCAGAGGCAGTTGGAGGACCTGGAGTTCAAGGTCGAGGTCGAGATGATCGACTCGGACAAGCCGACCAACGAGATCGTCGAGCAGAGCCCGCGCGACGGCAAGGCCGCCAAGGGCTCCACCGTGAAGCTGAAGGTCTCCAAGGGCCAGGCCCAGCAGACGCAGGCGCCGATGCTGCTGACGCTGACCGTGGAACAGGCCAGGCAGGCCCTGCAGCAGCAGGGGCTCCAGCTCGGCAACGTCAGCGGCCCGCAGGGTGGCAACGCCCGGGTCATCAAGCAGGACCCGCAGCCCGGCACCCAGCTGAACCAGGGCGATCCGGTCAATGTCGAGACCCAGGACTTCGGCGGGAACGGCAATGGCAACGGCGGGAACGGCAACGGTGGCAACGGGAACGGCGGCGGCCTGATCATCGGCGGCGGCGAAGGCGGCGACTGACACCGGTCCGGCCCTCCGTCCCCCGGCGGGTACGGAGCGGATTGACGGAGTACGGGGAAGGCCCCGGCACCTACGAGGGTGCCGGGGCCTTTCCCGTACCGTCTGTCCTGCTTGTTCCGCCGGTACCGCCCGCACTGCCTCTACCGCTTGCTTGCACCGGCTTCTACTGCTTGCACCGGCCCTTACCGCTTGCAGTGCAAGCACGCAAGCACTGCTTATGCCGCTGGTTTACGGCTCAGCGCAGCTCCGCCGGTTTGGTGCGCTCCCGGTCGATCTTCTCCTCGCGCACCAGCTCGCCCCAGACGATGTAGCGGTAGTCCGAGGTGAGGATGGGGGTGCAGGTGGTGAGGGTGATGTACCGGCCCGGCTTGGCCTTCCCGGACTCCTTCGGCACCGGGTCCAGCACCTCCACGTTGTACTTGGAGGTCTTCGGCAGCGTCTTGTAGACCTTGTAGACGTACCAGGTGTCCTTCGTCTCGAAGACGACCGGATCACCTGTCCTGATCTTGTGGATGTTGTGGAACTTGGCGCCGTGGCCGTCGCGGTGGGCGGCCAGCGTGAAGTTGCCCCGGGCGTCCCACGGCAGCGCCGATCTGACCGGCTGGGTGTAGTAGCCGGCGATCCCGTCGTTCAGCTCCTCGGGGTCGGTGCCCCGCTTCACCAGCACCTCGCCGTTCTTCATCGCGGGTACGTGGAGGAAGCCGATGCCGTCCTTGGTGTCGAGGCCGCGCGGCGCGTTGTTCGCCTTCCAGCCGTCGCGTACCTCGCCGCTCTGGCGGGCCGCCTCCCGGTCGGCTATCACATTGGTCCACCACAGCGAGTAGGCGACGAAGAGACCGAGCACCACGCCCG
The DNA here is from genome assembly GCF_044763775.1 of Streptomyces sp. NPDC094448. Lineage (NCBI taxonomy): Bacteria > Bacillati > Actinomycetota > Actinomycetes > Kitasatosporales > Streptomycetaceae > Streptomyces > Streptomyces sp. NPDC094448. The sequence continues at coordinate 50,421 of NZ_JBIWGU010000011.1, forward strand.
CGGTGATCAGCAGTTCGCCGAGGACACTGATGACACCGGCGATCCGGCTGCGTGCACGTGACACTGCTGCACCTGTTCCCGTCTGTTTCCTGGTGGCGCGTGAGGCGGCGGGCGGCCCGGTGGGCAACCGGGCCGGACCTTAGCCTATGAGGGCGTCGGGCTTGCCCTTGCTGCGCGGCCGCTCCTCGACCATCCTGCCCCACACGATCATGCGGTACGTACTGGTGAACTCGGGCGTGCAGGTGGTGAGCGTGATGTACCGGCCGGGTCCCGTGAATCCCGAACCGCGGGGTACGGGGTCGAGAACCGCGACATTGGACGGCGCGGTCTGCGGCAGGATGCTCGCCATCTCGTAGGTGTAGTACGCGTCCCGGGTCTCGACGACGATCGGGTCACCGGGCTTGAGGCGGTTGATGTAGCGGAACGGTTCGCCATGGGTGTTGCGGTGGCCCGCGACCCCGAAGTTGCCCGTACGGTCGGACGGCATCGCCGTTGCGAGACGGCCCTCCGCATAGCGGCCCACCATTCCCCGGTCCAGGACCTTCTTCTTGTCGATGCCCTCGGCGACCGGGACGACGACGTCCAGCTTGGGGATGTACATGATGGCGAACCCCTCGCCGGGGCGGAAGGCCCCGGGGGCGCGCTCGGTGTCCGTGAAGCTCTGCTCGATGCGCTGCTTCTCCTTGCCCGCCTCCATCCCGGCCCGGACGTTGGTCCACCAGAGCTGGTAGGTGACGAAGAGCAGCATGACCACACCGCAGGTGATGAACAGCTCGCCCATGGCCCGGCTGGCGATCACGGCCGGGCTGTCCTTGGCCGCGCGGGCGGCGGCGCGTGCCTCGACCCGGGTGAGGGGGCGGCCGGGTTCTCCGGGCGCGGCGCCGGCGGGGGCCGCGGGGCCCTGTCGGCGTCCGCCACGGCCCTTTCTGGCGGCCGCCGCGGCGGCCCGGCGGCGTTCGGCCCGGCCGGGACCGGAGGGGAGCGGGGGAGTGCGGTCCGCGGACGGTACGGACGGCTCGTCGAAGGCCCCGGGGACGGCAGAGGTGTCGGGGACGGCAGAGGCTCCGGGGACCTGAAAGGTGTGGGGGGCCTGGGGGGCCTGGGGGGCCTGGGGGGCCTGGGGGGCGTCACCGATCACGGGCATGACCGCGGTGTCCCCCACGCCGCGGGACCGCGGCGGGGGCATGGGCCGGGGCGCGGGCTCCCCCGGGGCCTGCTGCTGAGGCTCCTGGGCCTGCTGGGCCTGTTGCCGGGGCTGCTGAGGGTGCTGAGGGTGTGGGGCCTGCTGCGTCTGCCGGGCCCGCTGGGCCTGTGGGTCCGGCTGCTGCTGAGGGTCCTGCCGGTGCGCGGCGGCGCTGCCTCCGGTGACCCGGGCGCCCGCCGTGAACCACGGCGAGAGCCCCTCCCCCCGGTCCGGCTCCCGCCCGGTCACACCAGGGCCTTGCCCACCACCGGCGCCAGCCCCGCCGAACGGCCGATCGCCCCCGTGTCCCCGCACTGCTCCAGCCAGTTGGCCAGCATCAGATGCCCGTGCTCGGTAAGCACCGACTCGGGGTGGAACTGGACCCCCTCGACCGGGAGTTCACGGTGCCGCAGTCCCATGATGATCCCGTCCGCCGTCCACGCCGTGACCTCCAGCTCGTCCGGCAGGGCCGCGGGCTCGGCGGCCAGCGAGTGGTAGCGGGTGGCGGTGAACGGCGACGGCAGCCCGGCGAAGACGCCCTTGCCCTCGTGGACGACCGGCGAGGTCTTGCCGTGCAGCAGCTCGGGCGCCCGGTCGACCACTCCGCCGTACGCCACGGCCATCGACTGCATACCCAGACAGACCCCGAAGACCGGCACACCGGTGGCGGCGCAGTGCCGGACCATCTCGATGCAGACGCCGGCCTGTTCGGGCGCGCCGGGGCCGGGGGAGAGCAGGACGCCGTCGAAGCCGTCCTGGGCGTGGGCGAGCGCGACCTCGTCGTTCCGTACCACCTCGCACTCCGCGCCGAGCTGATACAGGTACTGGACCAGGTTGAAGACGAAGCTGTCGTAGTTGTCCACGACCAGGATGCGTGTGCGCCGCTCGCTCATCGGGTGGCCCCCTCGGTCCCTTCGGTTCCGGTTCCGGATCCGGTCCCGTCGACCGTGACGTCGTTGAACGGGAGCAGCGGCTCGGCCCATGGGAAGACGTACTGGAAAAGCAGGTAGACGGTCCCCAGGATCAGGACGAGCGCGATGAGGGCACGCACCCACACGTTGCCCGGCAGATGCCGCCAGATCCAGCCGTACATGCCGTCCCTCTCGTTTCGGTACCGCTCCAGATTACGGGGCGGCACGGTGCTGCGGGTCAGCCGCGCAAAGCTTCCGGTTTGCCGTGCGTCACAGGCCGGGTGGCCTCCAGCCGCGCCCAGGCGATCAGCCGGTGGCTGCTGCCCCACTCCGGATCACACGTGGTCAGCGTGAGGTAGCGCCCGGGTTGTGCGAAAGGTGACTTCTTCGGAACGGGATCGACCACTCCGATATCGGTTGGGACCGTTCGGTAGGGCTTTTCGACGATCCGGTAGGTGTACCAGTTGGTGCCGTCGGTGAGGACGACCGCGTCCTTCGGACGCAGCTCGGGGAAGTCCTTGAACGGATCGCCGTAGGTGCGGCGGTGTCCGGCCACGGAGAAGTTCCCGGTCCGGCCGAGGGCGGCGGTACGGGGGTAGTGGCCGAGGCCCTTCTTGAGGGTGCCGACCCCGGTGCCTTCGAGTACGGGCCAGTCCCAGTCCCGGCCGAAACGGGGGATGTACATCACGGCGAAGGGTCTGCCGGGCCGGTATCCGGCTGCGGCCGGCGCACCGGCGGGTTCCGCCGGTTCCGCGGGTTCCGCCGGTTCCGCCGGTTCCGCCGGTTCCGCCGAAGTGGCGGGGGAGGGAGTGGGGGCGGCCGGGGTGCCGGGCGGTTCGGCCGGGCCGCGGGCCCACTGCTCCTGGAGCACGGCGATCTGCCCGTCGCCGGCGGCGGAGGCCTTCACTCCGGTCCAGTGGACGATATAGACCACGAACAGCACGGTGACCGTGCCCGCCGTGATGCACAGCTCGCTGAGGCTGCGGACGATCAGCCGCACCGGCACCGCGGACCCCCAGGGTGTGTGGCCGCTCCGGCAGCCGCCCCGGGCTCGGCGGCCCCGGCGGGCTCGGTCGGCTGGCCGGCTCGGTCGGCTCGGTGCCGGGCTCAGTCGGCTCGGCTCGACGGGGCGACGGGCTTCGCGTGATGGAGGTCCACTGTGCCGGAGTACCCCGGAAGAGTCACGGTGTCGTGCTGGTCCACTTTCCAGCCGAGGCCGTACGCCTTGACGTACAGCTGGTAGTTCTGGACGGCCCGGGAGCGGTCGAGGGCTTTGCGCAGCCGCTCCTGGTCCCCGACCGCGGTGATCTTGTACGGGGGCGAGTAGACCCGGCCCTGGAGGATCAGGGTGTTGCCGACGCAGCGCACCGCGCTGGTGGAGATCAGCCGCTGGTCCATGACCTGGATGCCCTCGGCGCCGCCCGCCCACAGGGCGTTGACGACGGCCTGGAGGTCCTGCTGGTGGATGACGAGGTCATTGGCCCCGGGCTCGGGGTAGCCGGGCGCGGCGCGGGCGTCGGGCGGGGCGTCGTCGAGGGTGACGCTCAGCGCTCCGCCGGTCGCCTTCTCGGTGCCGGACGCCCGCTTCAGGGCGCCGAACCGGGCGTCCTCCTCGCGGGTGTATCCGTCGTCGCCGCGGGCGAGGGAGTCGACCTCGTTCCGGAGCTTCGCCGTGGAGTCGTCGAGTTCGCCGTTGCGGTCGCTGCGCTGCTGGATCAGGTCGGAGAGCTTGAGCAGGGAGTCGTCGGTGCGGAGGTTGGTGCCCTTGGCCGTGTTGAAGCTGGTGACGAAGATCAGTCCGGCGAGGGCGAAGACGGCGGCGGTCAGTGCCCGGAGCGCGACCCGGCGGGCACCCATCACATGATCCCGGGGAACGGGCCGGGAGACCCGTACGCCGTGTTGTTCGTCCACATCCCGGTCAGCCCCCTGTCCCTGCGCCCCTGCCCACCGGCAGAATTGCTCAGCGTACCCTTATCTCACCAGGCGCCGCGGAAGCACTACGCTAACGGACGCCCGGGGGAGGCAGTGGGCCCCTTCGCTTCCTCCGGACCCGGCGCCAGCCACCGTTCACTGCGCGGTCACGCAGCGCATCGACAGGAGAGTCCCTCGTGCCGAAGTCACGGATCCGCAAGAAGGCCGACTACACGCCGCCGGCGGGCAAGCAAGCAACGAACATCAAGCTGACCAATCGCAGCTGGGTCGCACCGGTCATGCTTGCACTGTTTCTGATCGGTCTTGTCTGGATCGTTCTGTTCTACGTGACCGACGGCAGCCTGCCCATCGAGGACCTCCGGAACTGGAACATCGTGGTGGGCTTCGGCTTTATCGCGGCCGGTTTCGCCGTCTCCACCCAGTGGAAGTAGCTTCGACCGGAGCCCTTTCCCCAAGTTATCCACAGACCTGTCCACAAACTTGTCCACAGTGGGGAAAAGGTCTGACGATCTGTGGATAACCTTCCGGATGTTGACGCCGGTGTGATTGCACGCATCATGGTCCGCCATCCCGGTGACCACCCTCCGCCCCTTGTGCCTGCTGGGCAGTAGCCCGGCGGCGACAAGGGGCGCCGTGCTCTACCACACCGTGCACAAGATTCGGCACATGCTGTGGACAACTATCCGGGGTACCGGGAAAAACCCTGCTCAGCGGAGGGCCGGACGGTGAGTCCCCGGTGGCGTCGGGGCGGACCGGTCCGCCCGGCCCTATCCGGAGATCCGGCTCCGGCCGGCCCGGATCCGGTCCTGGCCCCTGCCCCTGTATGCCGCGGTTCCGATTCCGTACACCCGGTACACCCGGATCCGCGGCTCCGGAGCGCCGGAGTCAGGTCAGATAGGCAGTCCGGGCGGCCAGCGCCACCACGATCGCCGCCAGGACCGCGGCCCCGGCGGCCCACTGGACCGCGTTCCGGTGCGCCCGGGGCGCGTACACCATCGCCAGGGCGAGCAGTCCGCCGGTCAGCAGCCCGCCGAGGTGCGCCTGCCAGGAGATCTCCCCCGGCCGCACCACCGTCAGCACCACACTGATGGCGATGATCAGGCCCACCGGCCGCAGGTCGAGATTCATCCGCCGCAGCAGTACGGCGAAGGCGCCGACCAGCCCGAAGATCGCACCGGATGCGCCGATCGTGGCCTGGTTGGGCTCGCTCAGCAGATAGACGAAGACATCGCCGCCGAGGCCCGAGAGCAGATAGAGCACCAGGAAGCGGCTCCGGCCCAGCGCCGGCTCGACCATCCGGCCCAGGAACCACAGGGCCAGCATGTTGAACGCGATATGGGACAGCTCCTGGTGGAGGAACATCGACGTCAGCAGCCGGTACCACTGGCCGTCGGCGAGGCCCACGACCTCCCCCAGCAAGGGGCTGTAGGCCAGACCGATCAGGCTCATCTCGTCGACGAACCGGTCACCGAGCGCCAGCACGGCGACGAAGACCGCGAGGTTGATCCCGATGAGGATCTTGGTGATCAGGAAGGAGTCGTCGGCGATCGCCCCGCCCGCGATGGTCCGCGGCTGGTTGGCGGCCGGACCGTGCCCCGTACCCGAACCGGTTCTGACACAGTCCGGGCACTGGAAGCCGACGGAGGCACTGATCATGCACTCCGGGCAGATCGGCCGCTCACAGCGGGTACATCTGATACCCGTCTCGCGGTCCGGATGCCGGTAGCAGCCGGGCAGGCCGTGCGCTCCGCGCGACTCCTGCGGATGGCCTGGCGCCTGGTCCATGAGCTTCCACCACGTCCTTCAGCATCCCGGCCGGGCGTCCCGGCTCCGTGCGGACGGCCGGTGTCCCGGCCCGTCCCCGCATTTCTGTCCGGCGCTCCCGTCCGGTACTCCCGGTGGCCCGGTGGCGCCGAGTCTCTCCGTCGGCTTCCCCGGCCCGGGCCCGGCAACACACCGCCCCGCTCATCCAGACGGACGGGCGGGGCGGGTTGTTCCCGGAAGCCGGATATCAGCCCTCGCGGGTCTCGATCACCACGGACTCGATCACCACGTCCTGCACCGGGCGGTCGGTGCGCGGGTTGGTCTGGGCACCGGCGATCGCGTCCACGACCTTCTTGCCGGCGTCGCTGGTGACCTCGCCGAAGATGGTGTGCTTGCCGGTCAGCCACGTCGTCGGGGAGACGGTGATGAAGAACTGCGAGCCGTTGGTGCCCGGGCCGGCGTTGGCCATGGCCAGCAGGTACGGCTTGGTGAAGGCCAGCTCGGGGTGGAACTCGTCCTTGAACTTGTAACCCGGGCCACCGGTGCCGTTGCCCAGCGGGTCGCCGCCCTGGATCATGAAGCCGCTGATCACCCGGTGGAAGACCGTGCCGTCGTAGAGACGGTCCGTGGTCTTCTGGCCGGTCTGCGGGTTGACCCACTCGCGCTCGCCGTTCGCCAGCTCGACGAAGTTCTTGACGGTCTGGGGCGCGTGGTTCGGCAGCAGCCGGATCTCGATGTCGCCCTGGTTGGTCTTGAGGGTGGCGTAAAGCTGCTCGGCCACGATCCTGCCTTCCGCTGGTTCCGCATGGTCTTGTCGGTCGCCCCGAATCCTCGCACGGATGGACCGCACCGGCCGAAAAGCGGCCGGAAAGCCATGGAACGCCACGAGCGGGGTACGGGCCGAATGACCCGGATGCCCGCACCGCATGCCGAGGCCCCGGCCTGACGGCATGATTTTCCCATAGACGGATAGGCGATCAGACGACATGCACCGAACTGGGGTGGGAAGCGGGGTGCACCCGGATGTGTCCCGTAAAGCCACCGATGAGGAGGTTCCTGTGACCCGCATGGACAGCGTTCGCACCGCTACCGATACGGCGAAGGAGAGCGTGCTCCACGCGGCGGAGGTGGTGGCGCCCTATGCCGGTACGGCCCGGGACCACGCCGTGCACTACGCGCAGGAAGCCCGCGCGCGCGTCGCGCCCCGCGTCTCGGACGCAGCGCGGCGGACCGCCGCTCAGGCGCGTCTGCAGTACGGCGCGCATGTGGCGCCGCATGTGCCGCCGAAGGTGGACGCGGCAGCGCACCGGACCGTGTACGAGGCCCGGAAGGCCGCACGTCAGGCGGCGGATTACAGCCGTCCGCGGATCGAACACGCGGTGGCCGTGGCTCAGCCCGTGGGCGAGGAAGCCGTTGTCAGGTCGAATGCCGCACTGGCCGCACTGCGCGGCGGGGTGACGGCGGGGGAGATTCAGGGACTGGTGCGCAAACACCGGCGGCGGGCGAAGGCCGGCCGGCTCGTCAAGGGGCTCGCGATCGTCGGTGGGGTGGCGGTCGTGGCGGTCGTGGCATGGAAGTGGTGGGACCGGCAGGCGAATCCCGACTGGCTGGTGGAACCGCCCGAGGCGACCGAGGTGCCGGACCCGGGCCGCGATCCGCTGTCGTCCGTCGACGGCAGTCCGGAGGCGCTGGATCCCGAGGTACGGGCCAAGCAGGACGAGGCGGACGCGGAGCGGGACGACCGTCCCTGATCGCATCGCGTACCGGCCGTGGCGTTCGGCGCTGCCCGAGCAGCCGTCCCCTGCGGTCCTCCGGATGAGTTCCGGTGCCCGGGGGCTGCCGCGTGCTCTCCGGTGATCGCGCGCTGCCCGCCGGCGGCGCTCACCCCGGATACGAGTCGTCCTCCGCGTACGACATGTCTTGTGCGTGCGACATGTCTTCCGGGTACGACGTGTCCTGTGCAGGCGAGGGCTTCTCCGCCCGGGGCGGGTTCTTCACGTACGGCGGGTTCCGGTGGTCGGAGCCGCCGGTCCGGTGGGGACAGCCGTGCCGGCCGTGCCCTGTCGGAGCCGTCGGGGTGTCGCGTACGCGAAAACCGGCGTCTCACGCGGCCGTGGTGAAGGACGAACGGGCCGCCGGAACGGCAGTGCGGTCGGCGGTCCGGCCGGAGGCACGCGTCCCGGCACCGGCACCCCGGCCCGAGGACCCGTCCACAGCGGACGCACGGCCGGCGCTCTCCGGCTCCGGAGCGGCGTCCGGGGTGTCGGTGTCGAACAGCGGGATCCTGCGGACCGACGGGGACGAGCCGTGGGCCTCGGCGCCGATGCGCTGCTTGATGGTCGGCGGGAGCGACTTCTCACGCGGCCCGGCGTGCCACCGCTGGGTCTGGGACGGGATGAGCATCGACAGCAGTGACCGTACGGCCCCTCCGCGCTCCCGTTCCCGCTCTCGGACGAGTTCCCTGACCCGTTCCGGGCGCAGGCTCCGGGTCCGGTCCCGCTGCCCGGCGCCCGGACTCCCGGCCGGGTCCGGACGGACCGGATCCGGCTGATCCGCCTGATCCGGAGCAGCCCCTTCTGTCGCGGCGGTGGCCCCGGCGGGCGAGTCCGCGCCGAGCGTCGGGAGCACCGGCTCGACCGGAGCGCCGGCGGACTGAAGCCGAGCCGCGGCGGGCCGGGCGAACCCGAGCGCCGCCAGCAGCGCGACGAGCGCGGCAAGGACCGCGTTCCCCATGTCTCTGACCTTCTGGGCGGTCATGACCTCTCACTTTCCGCTTGGGTGATCTGCATACCTTTCTCATGATGTGTACGGATCCCGAGTTGCGAAGGACCGACGCCGTTGCTAAGCGGTTCTTCTGATGAACACCACCCGAACGGTCCATCCCGGGTGGCGGGACCGGAGCCGGGGCCTTACGTTGCGCACAATCCGGCCCGGCGACCCGTCCGATCGTCACCCCGTCGTACCGACCGCTCCCCGGATCATCCGATCGGCCCCGGCCGCCCGGGATAGTTCCCCGGATGTGTCACATCGGCCGCCTCCGGGTGGTCAGGCCTCTGGGACACGGTTACGGAGGAAGAGGACGGATGAACGAGAACGACCTGCTGGCGGAGCGCTTCGAGGAGCACCGGGGGCGTCTGCGCGCGGTCGCCTACCGCATGCTGGGCTCCACCGGCGAAGCGGAGGACGCGGTCCAGGAGGCCTGGCTGCGGGTGAGCCGGGCGGGCGCCGGCGATGTGGAGAATCTGGGCGGCTGGCTGACCACCATCGTCAGCCGGGTCTGTCTGAACATGCTCAGCTCCCGCGCCCGGCGGCAGGAGGACTCGCTGGACGCCGTCCGGTTGCCCGATCCGGTGATCGGCAAGCCCGAGGGCCGGGATCCGGAGCGCGAGGCAGAGCTGGCCGACTCCGTAGGGCTTGCCCTGCTCGTGGTACTGGAGACCCTGGCACCGGCCGAACGGCTCGCGTTCGTCCTGCACGATCTCTTCGCCGTGCCCTTCGACGAGATCGCGCCGATCGTGGACCGCACCCCCGCGGCAACGCGGCAGCTCGCCAGCAGGGCCCGGCGGCGCGTCCAGGGCACTCCGGCACCGGACACCGACATCCACCGTCAGCGGGCCGTCGTGAACGCGTTCCTCGCAGCCGCCCGCGAGGGCGACTTCGAGGGGCTGATCGCGGTCCTGGACCCGGATGTCGTCGTCAGGTCCGACTGGGGCGGTCTACGGCCGGGCGATATCGTCCGCGGCGCCGAGCAGGTGGCCAGGAACGCGATCACCTACACCCGCCTCGCCGCGGGTGCCCGCCCGGCGCTCGTCAACGGTGCGGCGGGGTTTGTGTCCCTGGCCGCGAACGGATCGCCGTTCTCCGTTATGGCCTTCACGGTCCGGGACGGAAAGATCACCGAGATCGACGCCCTGGCCGGAGCGGATCGGCTCGCGGCGCTGGATCTGACGGCCCTCGATATCTGACGAGCCGGTGCACAAGGCCCGCGGAAGCGAACCGGGGCTGTTTCACGTGAAACAGCCCCGGCACGGCTCGGCGCCCCTCTCTTCGGTCCTCATGAACCCGGTGCACGGACTCAGTACACGAACTCAGTGAGCCGGCTCAGCTGACTCAGTGCACGAAGGAATAGCTCTTCCAGGCCCCCGCACCGGGTGCGACCACGTCGGAGGTCATGGTCGCCACATAGATGGAGTCCTTCCCCGAGCAGTCGGCCGTGGGATAGGCGATCAGATCGACCAGGGTGTCGTTGGTCAGCGCCACCGCCCCCGTGCCGCTGATCCCATGGCAGCCCTTCACGGGCGGGCTGTTCACCAGGACGTGGTTCTTCTTGTCGGTGTCGTAGGCGACGATCCCGACGGAAGTACGCCCGAGGCCCGAGCACCCGCCGAGGAGCACGACCAGCAGACCGGCCCCTGCAACGGCGGCAGACCGCCGGACACGGTTCGAAGGGGAACACGGGCGGCGGATGACGGCCATGACCAGTCCTTGTCTGCGCGGCGGCAGGTCCGCGCGGGAAGGCGTAGAAACCCTGCGCATCGCCACCCTGCCGCGTCTCCGCCGCACCGGCATCCGGTGCGGGGCCGGCCGGGCGACTCCACAGCGGACCAATCTCGCGTCCCCGGCGACAGGCCCCGCCGGGGGCAGGGGGCATCACCCCGTAAACGCCGAGAGGTCCCTCCGCCCGATCGCGGAGGGACCTCTCCCTGCTTGTGGAGCCTAGGGGAGTCGAACCCCTGACATCTGCCATGCAAAGACAGCGCTCTACCAACTGAGCTAAGGCCCCGGGTAAGGGAGCGGGGTACCGGATCGAGGATCCGGGCCGTCGCCGGGCACCAGAATACCGGGTATTCGGCGTCATCCTGCAAAGGGATTGGGACTCCCGGTGAACGACCACTCTCCGTAAGATGCACGGCGTGGTTCGCAGCAGTGAAGCGCGCCTCGGGGAAGCGATGGGGAGACGCACATGGACGCCGCTCAGCAGGAGACGACCGCCAGAGCCAGGGAGCTGCAGCGGAACTGGTACGGGGAGCCGCTCGGGGCGCTCTTCCGCCGGCTCATCGACGATCTGGGGCTGAACCAGGCCCGGCTCGCGGCCGTGCTCGGTCTTTCGGCGCCGATGCTCTCCCAGCTGATGAGCGGCCAGCGGGCCAAGATCGGGAACCCTGCCGTCGTCCAGCGGGTGCAGGCGCTTCAGGAGCTGGCGAGCCAGGTCGCGGACGGCAGCGTCAGCGCCGTCGAGGCGGCCGACCGGATGGAAGAAATCAAGAAGTCCCAGGGGGGATCCGTACTGACCGGCACCGGACAGACCACCACCAGCTCGGGCGCGCCGACCGTACGCCGGGTGGTGCGGGAGATCCAGTCGCTGCTGCGGTCGGTGGCCGCCGCCGGGGACATCATCGACGCCGCGGATTCGCTCGCCCCCACCCACCCCGAGCTGGCAGAGTTCCTCCGGGTGTACGGGGCCGGACGCACCGCGGACGCCGTCGCCCACTACGAGTCGCACCAGAGCTGACCGCCCACGGGGATACGGCGGATCCCGCGGCTCCCGGGAGCGGCCGCGGGTCAGCAGCGAGGCGGGGCAGGCGTCTCACAAGGGAACGAGGAGCGGGCACAGCGCCATGGGTGAGGTCTTCGCCGCTCGGTACGAGCTGATCGACCCGATCGGGCACGGAGGTGTGGGCGCCGTCTGGCGTGCCTGGGACCACCGGCGCCGGCGGTATGTCGCGGCCAAGGTGCTCCAGCAGAGCGACGCCCACACCCTGCTGCGGTTCGTCCGTGAGCAGGCGATGCGGATCGACCACCCCCATGTGCTGGCCCCTGCCAGCTGGGCGGCGGACGACGACAAGGTCCTGTTCACCATGGACCTGGTGGGCGGCGGCTCGCTGGCACATGTGATCGGCGACTACGGTCCGCTGCCGCCGCACTATGTCTGCGCCCTGCTCGACCAGTTGCTCGCCGGACTCTCCGCGGTCCATGCGGAGGGCGTGGTCCACCGGGACATCAAGCCCGCGAACATCCTGCTGGAGGCCACCGGAACGGGCCGTCCCCATCTGCGGCTCTCCGACTTCGGCATCGCCATGCGCAAGGGCGAACCACGGCTGACCGAGACCAACTATGTGGTCGGTACGCCGGGCTACTTCGCGCCCGAGCAGATGACCGGCGCGGAGCCCGACTTCCCCGCGGACCTCTTCGCCGTCGGCCTGGTCGGCCTCTATCTCCTCCAGGGGCAGAAACCCGACGCGGACGCCTTGGTCGAGCATTTCGTCGAACACGGCACCCCGGGCGCCCCGCTCGGGATCGCGGAACCCTTGTGGCAGGTGCTGGCCGGACTGCTCCAGCCCGACCCTGAGGACCGCTTCAAGTCCGCGGCCGGGGCCCGCAAGGCGCTTCTCGCGGCGATCGACGCCCTTCCGGAGCCCGGCCCCGACGACGAGCCGGTGGAGATCTTCGATCAACTGGAGCCGCTTCCGGAAGGCTTCGGCCCCAACGGCCCCGAGGGACCGGCTCCCCGTACCGTCGGAACCGGCCGCACCACCACCACGGCCCCCGCACCGGCCCCTCGCCCTGCCCGCCCCGGCGGGTCCGGAGCCCCCGACCGGACGGGCGGCAGCGGGGGCTTCCTCCCCGGGAACTCCCCCTCCCACCCGGCCGGAACCACCGGTCCTCATGACGCAGGCCCTCACCGCACAAACCCTCACGGCACGGGCAGCAGCGGCGTACCGTCCGACGCTCCGGCCCCCGCCGGCCCTGCCAGTCCCGTAGGCCCCGCCAGTCCCGCCCAGGGCAGCAGCTCTTCCGCCCTCCCCGCGCTCCCGCCCGTACCTCCGGTGCCACCGCACACCGGCGGCGTCGCGATGGTCCCGGCCCCGCCCAGCCAGCCGCCGACCCCACCGTCGTTCCCGATCGGCAGCACCCCCGGCGCCACTCCCGGTATCCCGCTCGCCGCGGCACCGGCTTCCCCCCTGCCAGTACCGAACGCGCCACCGGAAGCGCCCCCTCCCGGATTCCCTCCGGCCCCCGCCGCACCCGCCGTCGCCCACGGCGCGCACCCTCTTTCGGCCCGGGCATCCGATCCATCCCGTCCGCGCGGGCAGACCGCTCCGACGACCCCGCTGCCGTACGGAACTCCTCGGACACCTCCTACTCGTACCTACACCGCCCAGAGCCCGCGGGTTCCCCTTTCCCGCGCCGAAATCCGCCGGGCCGCCCGCCGCCGCAAACGGGCGCTCCCGCCCCTCAGGTTCGCGATCCCGCTCCTCGTCCTGGCCCTGGTCTGCTACGCCGTCGGCTTCTGGGCCCTGGGCAGTATCTGATCCACTCCCGACGCGGCCCGGCCCTCACCCGTACCGCCTCCGGACAGCACAGGGCCCCGGTCGCGCCTTGCGACGACCGGGGCCCTGCGGAGTCTTACGACTACGACCGCTGGATCTCACACACCGGAGCCTGCGGGCACGGAGTCGGTCGCCTCCGTCCACAGATCCTGCTCGGCGCGGTCCGCCTGGATCTGGCGGTACACGAGGAGCCCGCCGATGGCGGCCAGTGCGACCAGGAGAAGCTTCTTCACCGCGCGACCTCGTCTTTCCTTGACGTATGAGGACTTCTGGCGCCCGACTATACACACCGACCGATACCGATCGGTGACCTGTGTACCCCTTGCCCCGGCGGCCCTTACCGCTCACGGCCATCCGTTCGATCGCCCGGTCCGGGCCCGTTCCCCCAGGTGGCCGCAGTCGCCGGGGCCCGTCAGGCGGCAGCCCCGCGCGGCCCGCCCCGGCCCGGGTCCGAGCCCCGGCCGAAGGGACGGCCCCGGTCGAAGGGGAGGTCGAGCATCCGGATCGCGTTCCCGCGCAGCAGCTTGTACGCCACCTCGTCCGAGAGCCCTCCGACATGCTCCGCCGCGACCCGCTTCGTCTCCGGCCAGGTGGAGTCGACGTGCGGATAGTCCGTCTCGAAGGTGGCGTTGTCCACCCCCACCGTCTCGATGGCCTCGATGCCGTGCCGGTCCCGGAAGAAACAGCAGAAGATCTGCCGGTAGTAGTACACGGAAGGCGGCTCGGGTATCAGATCCCGCACCCCGCCCCAGGCCCGGTGCTCCTCCCATACGTCGTCGGCGCGTTCCAGCGCGTACGGGATCCACCCCATCTGTCCTTCGCTGTACGCCAGCTTCAGCGCCGGGAACCGCACCAGCACCCCGCTGAAGAGGAAGTCCATCATCGACGCCATCGCGTTGTTGAAGCTGAGCGCGGCCTGCACGGCGGGCGGGGCGTCCGGCGAAGCCGCCGGCATCTGCGACGACGACCCGATGTGCATATTCACCACCGTCCCGGTCTCCTCGCAGGCCGCGAAGAAGGGATCCCAGTACCCGGAGTGGATGGACGGCAACCCCAGATGGGTCGGAATCTCGGAGAAGGTCACCGCCCGCACCCCGCGCGCCGCGTTCCGCCGGATCTCGGCGACCGCGAGCCCCACGTCCCACAGCGGGATCAGACAGAGCGGGATCAGCCGCCCGCCGCTGTCACCGCACCACTCCTCCACCATCCAGTCGTTGTATGCACGCACACAGGCCAGGGCCACTTCCTTGTCCCGGGCCTCGGCGAAGGTCTGCCCGCAGAAACGGGGGAAGGTGGGGAAACAGAGGGAGGCCTCGACATGGTTGAGGTCCATATCCGCCAGCCGGGCCTTCGGATCCCAGCAGCCGCGGCGCATCTCCTCGCGGGTGATGCCGTCGAGGGTCATCTCGTCGCGCGAGAAGCCGACGGCGGCAATGATCCTCTTGTACGGGAAGATCTCGTCCTCGTACCGCCACCAATCGGTCCGCTGGCCGTCCGGATCCGTGCTGAAACGGTACTTCCCTCCCACGTACGCCAGCTTCCCGATCCCCGCGGTGAACGGCTTGGGCCCATGGTCCCGGTACCGGGCCGGAAGCCAGGTTTCGAAGAGATGCGCCGGTTCGATCACGTGGTCGTCCACGCTGATGACCCGGGGTAGGTCCCTGCCGCCGTGCTCCCGCTCGGTGCCGACCACGCCACACCCTCCCTATCTGACGACCCATCAGATCCGGAATGCCAGGCTACGACCCACCCCCGACGAGAGCAAGGCACCCGCCCGACCGACAGGACCTGACGTTTCCGGGGCGGAACCCTGGGAGAAATCCGGGAGACGATCTTGCTGCCCACCGACGAGGCAGCCCTCCCCCCAAGGGACACAGACCATCACCGCATACGCCGAAAAGGCGCCTCCCATTTAGGGAGACGCCTTCTCAACTGCTACTTCTTCTGTGGGGCTAACAGGATTTGAACCTGTGACCTCATCCTTATCAGGGATGCGCTCTAACCAACTGAGCTATAGCCCCGCCGCGCTACGCGCTGACCTCTGAAGATTAGCGCACCTGCGGCGCAGCTCCCAAATCCGTATCCCGCCGCACCGCCCCAGGGCCCTGCGAGGGCCCCGGAGAGGGTGACCGCCGACCGCCCCGCCCCACCCGGCAGCCGTCCTGAACGGCCCGTGAGGCGCCTGCGAATGCCCATCGGCGGCTCTCCGCCGGCCCCGGGCCACCACCCGCCCAGCGCCATCCGAGTGACACCGGACACAGCTCCCGACGGACAGCCCCCACCACAGGGTCCCGAACGGATCCGGGCACGGGTCCGGACCGCTCAGCGCGATCCGGACCCGTGCCCGGAAGGCGGCCCGGACGACCGGACCGCTGCCGTTCCGCCCACCCGCATGGCAGCGGGAGGGCGGAGCGGCGATGCAGAGCGGACTACTCGTCCTCCGCCAGGGTCAGCTCGACGCCGCCCACAAAGCCCGCGGAGAGGTTGTAGATGAACGCGCCCAGCGTGGCCAGCGCCGTCGCGAGGACCACGTCGATCACCGCGATCACCGAGGTGAAGATCAGCACCCGCGGCAGCGACAGAAACGCCTGAAGGTCGAAGCCGTTGCTCTCGTTGGAGCCGGTGGCCTCGCTGATCGTGCCGCCGACGGTCGAGAAGACGCCCATCGCGTCCATGACCATCCACAGCACCGCCGAAGCGACGATCGTGCAAATGCCGAGCGCGATGGAGAGCAGGAAGCTCACCTTCATCACCGACCACGGGTCCGCCTTCGCCACCCGCAGCCGCGCCTTGCGCGTCCGCGGGGTGGTCCGGGCACCCGTACGCGGCATTCTGACGCCCGCGTGGGCGTCGCCGTCCTCCGGCGTCCGATACGCCTGCGGCGGGTGGTACGGGCCCGCAGGGGCCTGCGCCGCCGGGCGCTTTCCGTCGAACACCGGGGACGACCTGTCCGCAGCTCCTGTCACCGAAACCCCCTGGGAGTCCGTGGCAGAGCCACGGGGACCGTTCGACTTCGCGGCTTTCGCAGCTCCGGCAGCAGCCGGTCCGGCTCCCGTGGCTCCACTCACGCGCTTACTCCTCGTGCTCCCCGGCCGAGGGCTCAATGCCCTCGGCGGCCGCCTCGGCCGGTCCAGCACCGGCCACACCAATCCCCCTGACCTCTTCAGAGGTCACCGGGGTCGATTCGGTTCCGTCGGCGCCGACTTCGGTTCCGTCGACTTCCTCGGCCTCCCGACCGGCCTCGGCGTTGCGTGCGATCCCGACGACGGCATCGCGCTTGCCCAGGTTGATCAACTGGACACCCATGGTGTCACGCCCGGTCTCCCGGACTTCATTGACTCGCGTACGAATCACACCACCGCCGAGGGTGATGGCCAGAATCTCGTCGGTTTCCTCGACCACCAGCGCGCCCACGAGGGATCCACGGTCCTCCACGATCTTGGCGGCCTTGATACCGAGGCCGCCGCGGCCCTGGACGCGGTACTCGTCGACCGCGGTGCGCTTCGCGTACCCGCCGTCGGTGGCGGTGAAGACGAACGTACCCGGCCGGACGACATTCATCGAGAGCAGCTCGTCGCCCTCGCGGAAACTCATCCCCTTGACGCCCGAGGTGGCCCGGCCCATCGGCCGCAGCGCCTCGTCCGTCGCGGTGAACCGGATCGACTGCGCCTTCTTGCTGATCAGCAGCAGATCGTCCTCGGCGGACAGCAGCTCTGCACCGATCAGCTCGTCGTCGCTGCCGTCCTCGGTCTCCCGGAGGTTGATCGCGATGACACCGCCGGAGCGCGGCGAGTCGTAGTCCTTCAGCGGGGTCTTCTTGACCAGTCCGCCCTTGGTGGCGAGCACCAGGTACGGCGCGGCCTCGTAGTCCCGGATGGCGAGGATCTCGGCGATCTGCTCGTCCGGCTGGAACGCCAGCAGATTGGCCACGTGCTGGCCGCGGGCGTCCCGGCCGGCGTCCGGCAGCTCATAGGCCTTGGCCCGGTAGACCCGGCCCTTGTTGGTGAAGAAGAGCAGCCAGTGGTGGGTGGTGGAGACGAAGAAGTGGTCGACGATGTCGTCCTCCTTCAGCTTGGTGCCCCGCACCCCCTTGCCGCCGCGCTTCTGGGAGCGGTAGTCGTCGGTCTTGGTGCGCTTCACATAGCCGCCGCGCGAGATGGTGACGACGATGTCCTCTTCGGCGATCAGGTCCTCGATGGACATATCACCGTCGAAGGGCACCAGCTGCGAGCGCCGGTCGTCGCCGTACTTGTCGACCAGGACAGCCAGCTCTTCGCTGACGATCTCCCGCTGCTTGGCGGGGGAGGCCAGGATCGCGTTGTACTCGTTGATCTTGGCCTGCAGCTCGTCGTGCTCCTGGACGATCTTCTGCCGCTCCAGGGCCGCCAGCCGGCGCAGCTGCATCTCCAGAATGGCGTTGGCCTGGAGCTCGTCGATCGCCAACAGGTCCATCAGGCCACCGCGCGCGATCTCGACGGTGTCGCTGCGCCGGATCAGCGCGATGACCTCGTCGATCGCGTCCAGCGCCTTGAGCAGACCGCGCAGGATATGCGCCCGCTCCTCCGCCTTGCGCAGCCGGAAGCGGGTCCGCCGGACGATGACCTCGATCTGGTGGGTCACCCAGTGGCGGATAAACGCGTCCAGGGAGAGCGTCCGCGGAACACCGTCGACCAGCGCGAGCATGTTCGCGCCGAAGTTGGTCTGGAGGTCGGTGTGCTTGTAGAGGTTGTTGAGGACGACCTTGGCGACCGCGTCCCGCTTGAGGACGATCACCAGTCGCTGGCCGGTCCGGGACGAGGTCTCGTCGCGGACGTCGGCGATCCCGCCGACCCTGCCGTCCTTGACCAGGTCGGCAATCTTCTGCGCGAGATTGTCCGGGTTGACCTGGTACGGCAGCTCCGTCACCACCAGGCACTGGCGGTTCTGGATCTCCTCGACCTCGACGACCGCGCGCATCGTGATGGAGCCGCGGCCGGTACGGTACGCCTCCTCGATGCCCTTACGGCCGACGACCAGCGCCCCGGTCGGGAAGTCGGGGCCCTTGATCCGCTCGATCAGCGCGTCGAGGAGTTCCTCGTGCGTGGCCTCGGGGTGCTCCAGCGCCCACTGGGCACCGGCCGCGACCTCGCGCAGATTGTGCGGCGGGATATTGGTCGCCATGCCAACCGCGATACCGGCGGAGCCGTTGACCAGCAGGTTCGGGAAGCGCGCCGGGAGGACCGTCGGCTCCTGGTTGCGGCCGTCGTAGTTGTCCTGGAAGTCGACGGTCTCCTCGTCGATGTCCCGGAGCATCTCCATGGACAGCGGCATCATCTTGCACTCGGTGTACCGCATGGCGGCGGCCGGGTCGTTGCCCGGGGAACCGAAGTTGCCGTTGGAGTCGACCAGCGGCATCCGCATGGACCAGGGCTGGGCCAGCCGGACCAGGGCGTCGTAGATGGAGGAGTCGCCGTGGGGGTGGTACGTACCCATGACATCGCCGACGACGCGGGCGCACTTGTAGAAGCCCTTCTCGGGCCGGTAGCCGCCGTCGTACATCGCGTAGAGCACCCGTCGGTGGACGGGCTTGAGCCCGTCCCGGACGTCGGGCAGCGCACGCGAGACGATCACGGACATCGCGTAGTCGAGGTACGACCGCTGCATCTCCGTTTCGAGCCCGACGGGCTCGATCCGCATCTGCGGCTCCTCCGCGGCAGCGGCGGCGCCCGTGGGCTCCTCGGTGGTGGCGGGATTGTTCTCGTCGGCCATAGCCGGTCTTCTGTCCTTTCGTACGGTCAGCTCGGACGGCTGGGGCCGACTCAGATGTCGAGGAAGCGAACGTCCTTGGCATTGCGCTGGATGAAGGAGCGGCGGGCTTCGACGTCCTCACCCATCAGTACGGAGAAGAGGTCGTCGGCCTGGGCGGCGTCGTCCAGCGTCACCTGGCCGAGCACCCGGTGCTCCACGTCCATCGTGGTGACGCGCAGCTCCTCGGCGTTCATCTCGCCCAGACCCTTGAAGCGCTGGATCGAGTCCTCCCTGATCCGCTTGCCCTGCTGCTTGCCCAGCTCGACCAAGGCATCGCGCTCACGGTCCGAGTACGCGTACTCGAAGTCGTCCCGACCCCACTTGATCTTGTAGAGCGGCGGGCGGGAGAGGAACACATGACCGGCCTCGACCAGCGGACGCATAAAGCGGAAGAGGAAGGTCAGCAGCAGGGTGTTGATGTGCTGGCCGTCGACGTCGGCGTCCGCCATCAGGATGATCTTGTGATAGCGGAGCTTCTCGATATCGAAGTCCTCGTGGACTCCGGTACCGAAGGCCGAGATCAGCGCCTGCACCTCGGTGTTCTGGAGGATCTTGTCGATCCGGGCCTTCTCGACGTTGAGGATCTTGCCGCGGATGGGCAGGATCGCCTGGTACATCGGGTTGCGGCCGGACTTCGCCGAACCACCGGCGGAGTCACCCTCGACGATGAAGATCTCGCACTTCGTCGGGTCGTTCGACTGACAGTCGCTGAGCTTTCCTGGGAGGGAAGCCGACTCCAGCAGCCCCTTGCGGCGGGTCAGATCACGGGCTTTACGGGCGGCGACCCGTGCCGTCTGCGCCTGGATGGCCTTGCGGACGATGTCCGCGGCCTCGTTGGGGTTGCGGTCGAACCAGTCGGTGAGGTGCTCGTGCACCACCTTCTGGACGAAGGTCTTCGCCTCGGTGTTGCCCAGCTTGGTCTTGGTCTGGCCCTCGAACTGCGGCTCGCCCAGCTTGACCGAGATGATCGCCGTCAGACCCTCGCGGATATCCTCACCGGAGAGGTTGTCGTCCTTCTCGCGGAGCAGCTTCTTGTCCCGGGCGTACCGGTTGACCAGCCCCGTGAGCGCGGCGCGGAAACCCTCCTCATGCGTACCCCCCTCATGCGTGTGGATGGTGTTCGCAAAGGAGTAAACGCCCTCGGTGTACTGAGAGTTCCACTGCATCGCGATCTCGGCCGAGAGCATGCGCTCCTTGTCCTCGGCCTCGATGTCGATCACCGTGGGGTGGATCAGTTCGCCCTTGCGCGAGTTCAGGTACTTGACGAAGTCGACAATGCCGCCTTCGTAGTAGTACGTGACCGTACGCGCCTGGTCGGAGTCCTGCTCCTCGGCCGAGTCGGCGCCGGCGGTGGCGCGCGCGGACTCCCGCTCGTCGGTCAGCGTCAGGGTCAGGCCCTTGTTCAGGAAGGCCATCTCCTGGAAGCGCCGGGAGAGCGTCTCGAAGGAGTACTCGGTGGTCTCGAAGATGTCGCCGTCGGCCCAGAAGGTCACCGACGTGCCGGTCGCCTCCGTCGCCTCGTTCTGGGCGAGGGGCGCGGTGGGGACACCGAGCTTGTAGTCCTGGGTCCAGCGGTGGCCGTCCGTCTTGACCTCGACGGCGACCTTGGTGGAGAGCGCGTTGACGACCGAGACGCCGACACCGTGCAGACCGCCGGAGACGGCGTAGCCGCCGCCGCCGAACTTGCCGCCCGCGTGCAGCACGGTCAGCACGACCTCGACGGCGGGCTTGTTCTCCGAGGGCACGATCCCCACCGGGATGCCACGGCCGTTGTCCACGACCCGGACCCCGCCGTCGGCGAGGATCGTCACGTCGATGGTGTCCGCGTGTCCGGCGAGCGCCTCGTCGACGGAGTTGTCGACGACCTCGTACACCAGGTGATGAAGCCCACGCTCACCGGTCGAGCCGATGTACATGCCGGGCCGCTTGCGGACCGCGTCCAAGCCCTCCAGGACGGTGATCGCGCTGGCGTCGTACGAGGCGGTGACCTCGCCGCCTCCGTCGGCGGGAGTGGACGGGTTGATCTCGTTGGGGTTGCCGGAATCGGCCACGAAGCGCCCTTTCTGGCACAGCACAAGCCGTTCTCCGGGCAGGCGGGGACGGCTGCGTCGTTCGACATGTTCCGCAAGGTGGCGGGATTGTCCACCAGTCTACCGGTACCGCCGACACGAATGGGGGTTTGCCGGTAGCTGAGTCCTCATGTGCCGCCCTCAGACCGTCCTGTCCGACTCCCCATATTCGGGCAGGGGATCCAAGAGGCTCACGCGGGCTTTGAGCGCTTCGGCCTGTCAACCGCTCGTCACGGTGAGGGAAGGCTCCGGAAGGCCCCCCGGAATACCGCACTCCGCCTCGGTCGCGACCGAGGCGGAGTGCTTCTGCGTGAGGTGTGCACATGGGGTAGCGAGGGCTGCCCCGGCACTTCGGGACCGCCCCGGCGGGCCTGGCCGCGGGCAGCCGGGACCGCGGGGGGGTGCGGGAAGAGCGGAGCCGTATCGGACCGTACGGAGCGGTACGGAGCCGTACGGATGCGGCCGGAAGCCGACCGCCGGGAATCAGCCGTAGGTATCGCCGGGGCCGGTGCTGCCGGGCGCCCGCAGCGGTCCGAACCCGCGGCGCGGCGCCCCCGGGCCCAGCACCTTGATCAGCCTGACCGTGCCCTGGCCGAGGTCTTCGTTGAGCCGGGCCACCAGCCGGGGCGCGAGCAGCCGCAGCTGGGTCGCCCACGCCGTGGAGTCGCACTGGACCGTCAGGACCCGCTCGTCCTCGTCGTAACGCTGCGGTACGCAGTGATTGGCCAGCCCCTCGCCGACGATCTGGGGCCAGCGGCCCATCACCCCGCCCACCGCGGCGGGCGTCTCCCAGCCGCGCTCGGTGATCAGCCTGTTGATCGCGGCGCCCAGCGGCAGCGGATCGCGGCCGTCCGCGCGGGCGCCGGAGCGCAGCCCTCCGCCCCGGCGGGCCTGCCGCCGCTCCTGGGCGGCGGCCCCCCTGGCCCGCGCCTGCTCCTTGGCGGCGCGCAGCGCGACCCGGGCCAGGTCCACTCCGGACGCCTCCGGGACCCGGGGCGTCTCGGGCAGTCCCGGCAGTCCCGGCAGTCCCGGAAGACCGGAGGCCGGTCCGCCGGACAGCCCGGAGCCGCCCGTGCCCGGCATCGGAAACGGTGTGCTTTCGCTCACAGCCGGGTCACCTCGCCCTCCGCGACCGCGTACCGCGCCCCGGTGAGTACACCGGGTACGTCTTCGGCGACCGCCGCGGTCACCAGTACCTGCTCGCCCGGTGCCACCAGCTCCGCGAGCCGTTCCCGGCGCCGCGCGTCCAGCTCGGCGAAAACGTCGTCGAGGACCAGCACGGGCTCGTTGCCCTCGGCGCGCAGCAGATCGTAGGAGGCCAGGCGGAGCGCCAGCGCGTACGACCAGGACTCGCCGTGGCTGGCGTACCCCTTCGCCGGCAGCCGCCCGAGCCGGAGCACCAGATCGTCGCGGTGCGGGCCGACCAGCGTCACACCGCGTTCGATCTCCTGTTTACGGGATGCGCCCAGGGCTGTCAGCAGCAGGGCGTACAGCTCCTCGCGGCCGTGCGGCAGCGGGTCGGCGCCGGGCTCGTTGCCCGGCTCGTCATCGGATGGGGCCGCGGCCGCGGCGGAGGAACGGTACTCCAGAGTGACCGGGCCACCGCCCGGTGCCAGCGACTCGTACGCCTTGTCCGTCAGCGGCTGCAGGGCGGCGATCAGCTCGCCGCGCCGGGCCAGCAGTTCGGCGCCCGTCCGGGCCAGATGCTGGTCCCAGACGTCGAGCGTGGACAGATCGGCGCCGCGGCCGCCGTGCCGCCGGGCCAGCGCCGCCGACTTCAGCAGGGTGTTGCGCTGTTTGAGGACCCGTTCGTAGTCGGAGCGGACGCCCGCCATCCGGGGCGAACGCGCGGTGATCAGTTCGTCGAGGAAGCGCCGGCGGTCCCCCGGGTCCCCTTTGACCAGGGCGAGATCCTCGGGCGCAAAGAGCACGGTCCGCACTATCCCGAGCACATCACGGGGTCTGACCTGCGAGGACCGGTTGATCCTGGCGCGGTTGGCCCGGCCGGGGTTCAGCTCCAGCTCGACCAGCTGGGAGCGTTCGCCCTCGGTGACGGCCGCGCGGATGACGGCGCGTTCGGCGCCGGAGCGGACCAGCGGGGCATCGGAGGAGACCCGGTGGCTGGCGAGGGTGGCGAGATAGCCGACCGCCTCGACCAGATTGGTCTTGCCCTGTCCGTTCGCCCCCACAAACGCGGTGACGCCCGGGTCGAGCGGAACCTCGACCCGGGCGTACGAGCGGAAGTCGGCCAACGACAGATGCGTGACGTGCATGGATGTACGCCGACCTCCCCGGCCGAAGCCGTCTTGCTTCCCGGCCGAAGGCCGTTACTTCTTGGTCTCCACCGCATGGCCGCCGAACTGGTTGCGCAGCGCGGCGATCATCTTCATCTGCGGGGAGTCGTCCTGACGGGAGGCGAAGCGCGCGAACAGGGACGCGGTGATCGCCGGGAGCGGTACGGCGTGGTCGATGGCGGCCTCGACCGTCCACCGGCCCTCGCCGCTGTCCTCCGCGTAGCCGCGCAGCTTGTCGAGGTGCTCGTCGTCGTCGAGGGCGTTGACCGCCAGGTCGAGCAGCCAGGAGCGGATAACCGTCCCCTCCTGCCAGGAGCGGAAGACCTCGCGCACATCGGTGACGGCGTCGGCCTTCTCCAGCAGCTCCCAGCCCTCGGCGTAGGCCTGCATCATGGCGTACTCGATGCCGTTGTGGACCATCTTGGCGAAGTGGCCGGCGCCGACCTTCCCCGCGTGGACAGAGCCGAAATCGCCCGCGGGCTTGAGCGCGTCGAAGATCGGCTGGACCTTCGCGACGTTCTCGGCGTCGCCGCCGTACATCAGCGCATAGCCGTTCTCCAGGCCCCAGACACCGCCGGAGACACCGCAGTCGACGAAGCCGATGCCCTTGATGCCGAGTTCGACCGCGTGCTTCTGGTCGTCGGTCCAGCGGGAGTTGCCGCCGTCGACGACGATGTCGCCGGGGGAGAGCAGCTCGGCCAGCTCGTCGACGGTCGACTGGGTCGCGGCACCGGCCGGGACCATCACCCAGACCACGCGGGGTGCCGGAAGCTTCTCCACAAGCTCCGCGAGGCTGTGGACATCGGCGAGATCGGGGTTCCGGTCGTATCCGACGACGGTGTGGCCCGCGCGGCGGATGCGCTCGCGCATGTTGCCGCCCATTTTCCCGAGGCCGACGAGGCCGAGCTGCATCTCACTGTCCTTACACATAGTCCGACGTTTTCCGTACCTGACCTGGGTCGAGCCTACGCCGGGGGGACCTCCGCGGCCCGGCGGGTCCACCGGGGATACCGGTCGACCCGCCGAAACACCACGGTCGTCACACCCCTGACCTGCGACTTACCCGAAGGTCTTGGGGTCAGCCGGAGAGCCGGACCGGCATGATCAGGTACTTGTACGCCTCATCGGCCTCGACATCGACGGCCGGCTTGCCGTTGAGCAGCGCGGGCTTCGTCGACGTGGTGAAGGACAGCTGGGCGACCGGGGAGTCGATCGCGCTCAGCCCGTCGAGCAGGAACGTCGGGTTGAAGGCGATGGAGATGTCGTCGCCGTCGAGCTGGGCGTCGACGCGCTCCACAGCCTGTGCATCGTCGCTGGAACCGGCTTCCAGGATCAGCACACCCTGCTCGAAGGTCAGCCGGACCGGGGTGTTCCGCTCGGCGACCAGGGCGACGCGCTTCACGGCCTCCACAAAGGGCGCGGTCTCGATCACGGCCACCGAGTTGAACTCGGTGGGGAAGAGCGTGCGGTACTTCGGCAGATCGCCTTCGAGGAGACGGGTCGTGGTGCGCCGCCCGGCGCCCTCGAAACCGATCAGCCCCTCACCGGCACCGCTGCCGGACAGGGCCAGAGTGACGGTGTCACCGCTGGTCAGCGCCTTGGCGGTGTCCAGGAGGGTCTTTGCGGGCACCAGGGCGACCGCGGAGGCCCCGGAGTCTTCGGGCTTCCAGAGGAACTCGCGGACCGCGAAGCGGTAGCGGTCGGTGGAGGCGAGGGTGACCGTGTCGCCCTCGATCTCGATCCGGACGCCGGTGAGGACGGGGAGGGTGTCGTCACGGCCCGCGGCGATGGCGACCTGCGCGGCGGCAGCGGCGAAGACCTCACCGGGGACGGTCCCGGTCGCGGTCGGCATCTGCGGCAGCGCGGGGTACTCCTCCACCGGCAGGGTGTGGAGGGTGAAGCGGGAGGAGCCGCAGACCACGGTCGCCCGTACCCCGTCCGTGGAGATCTCCACCGGGCGGTTGGGCAGGGCGCGGCAGATATCGGCCAGCAGCCGGCCGGAGACCAGGACCGTGCCGTCCTCCTCGACCTCGGCCTCGACCGAGACCCGCGCCGAGACCTCGTAGTCGAAGCTGGAGAAGCTCAGCGCGCCGTCCTCGGCCTTCAGCAGCAGACCCGCGAGCACGGGAGCCGGGGGACGGGCCGGGAGGCTCCGGGCCACCCAGGCCACCGCCTCCGCGAGTACATCGCGCTCAACCCGGATCTTCACCGGAACCGCCTCCTGCTGCTGTCGCCGTCTCGCCCTTGCTGGCTCTTGTCGTCGGCTGTGTCGCCGGGGACCAGTCTGACGTACGGCGCTGACAGCGGGTGCGCCTCGGGGTCAAGTCGTGACGAGGGGCGGTCCGGGCCGCCGGGTCGAGTTGTGCACAGGACCCACTTCGAAGCGAATTCCCCGGTAACTCTGAGTGGGAGTAGTAGTAGGGCCTGTGGAAACCGTGGATAACCCTGTTTTCGCAGGTCAGAGGCGGTTTTTTGTCCACTGGACCTGTGGGTGGAGGCAGTGGATAACCAGGGGTTTCTGTGGACACCGGAAAGTTCTGCACAGGCCATGCACAGCCCGGGGGGAGTTCTCCCCAGTCCTGTCCCCAGCTTTACCCAGGTTCCCCACAGCCCAATCCGCCCCCTTGGTGTGACGGCTTTCACTCGACCCGGTGAGAGCGGGTGTTGTGTTGCCGAACAGTGGACAGCGGTGTGGACAAGCTGTGGGCAACCCGGCGCTTCCTGTGGGCAGCCGGTGGACAACTCTTTCCGCCTCCTGTGGACGGATTCGTTGTCCACAGGCTGTGGATCACGGTTGACCACAAATCCCCAACCCACTGACCTGCTGTGATCATCAGAGGGTCGGTTCGCCTGTGGACACCGTAGGGACAACTCCCCGGTCCCCAGGGTGTGGACGGTGAATTCTCCCGTGTTCTGTGGAGAACCGCGCGGACCGGGCCCGTAATCGAACACCGGCCGTGTCGCCGTCGGCCCGCCGTCCCCCGCCGGACGCCTCCACCGGCCCGCCCGACGGCCCCTGGACGGGTCCGGGAGGGTCCGTACGCCCATGGAAAAGCGCCCCGGGACCGGAGTCCCGGGGCGCTTCGTCCACTGTCGTGAAAGGGCCGCCGATCCCGCCCTGCGGCCG
>NZ_JBIWGU010000011.1:76917-323444 GCF_044763775.1 Streptomyces sp. NPDC094448
GAGCGCCGCTCCGCCATCAGCGCGCGGATCTTGCGGTCCGCGTGCATCACCGTCGTATGGTCCCGGCCGCCGAACTGCGCGCCGATCTTCGGCAGGGTCCGTACGCCCATGGAAAAGCGCCCCGGGACCGGAGTCCCGGGGCGCTTCGTCCACTGTCGTGAAAGGGCCGCCGATCCCGCCCTGCGGCCGCCCCTCAGCCGTTCTTGATGCGGTTGGTCAGTTCGGTGACCTGGTTGTAGATGGAGCGCCGCTCCGCCATCAGCGCGCGGATCTTGCGGTCCGCGTGCATCACCGTCGTATGGTCCCGGCCGCCGAACTGCGCGCCGATCTTCGGCAGTGAAAGATCGGTCAGCTCGCGGCAGAGGTACATGGCGATCTGCCGGGCCGTGACCAGCACCCGGCTGCGGGAGGAACCGCAGAGGTCCTCCACGGTCAGCCCGAAGTAGTCCGCGGTCGCCGCCATGATCGCGCCCGCCGTGATCTCGGGCGCCGAGTCCTCGCCGCCGGGGATGAGGTCCTTCAGCACGATCTCGGTCAGCCCGAGGTCGACCGGCTGCCGGTTCAGCGAAGCGAAGGCGGTGACCCGGATCAGCGCCCCCTCCAGCTCGCGGATATTGCGGGAGATGCGCGAGGCGATGAACTCCAGAACCTCCGGCGGAGCGTTCAGCTGCTCCTGGACCGCCTTCTTCCGGAGGATCGCGATCCGCGTCTCCAGCTCGGGCGGCTGGACATCGGTCGTCAGACCCCACTCGAAACGGTTCCGCAGCCGGTCCTCCAGCGTCATCAGCTGCTTGGGCGGCCGGTCGGAGGAGAGAACGATCTGCTTGTTGGCGTTGTGGAGCGTATTGAAGGTGTGGAAGAACTCCTCCTGCGTCGACTCCTTGCTCGCCAGGAACTGGATGTCGTCGACGAGCAGGATGTCCACATCGCGGTAGCGCTTGCGGAAGGTGTCGCCCTTGCCGTCGCGGATGGAGTTGATGAACTCGTTGGTGAACTCCTCCGAGCTCACGTACCGAACCCGCGTGCCGGGATAGAGGCTGCGCGCGTAGTGCCCGATGGCGTGCAGCAGATGCGTTTTGCCGAGGCCCGACTCCCCGTAGATGAAGAGGGGGTTGTACGCCTTGGCAGGGGCCTCCGCCACCGCGACGGCGGCCGCGTGGGCGAACCGGTTGGAAGCGCCGATGACGAAGGTGTCGAAGAGGTATTTGGGGTTCAGCCGGGCGTGCGGCTCCCCGGGCCCGCCGGAGGTCGGCGACGATGCCCCCGGGCCGCCCGGACCGTCGATGGCACCCGACGGCCGCCCCGGTACCTGGAGTCCTTGCGGCCCGGTGCGGTGCGGCTGCTGCGGGGGCTCGGACTCCCTGCGGTCCTGGCGCTGCGGCTCGTAGGCCGGGCGCTCGGACTGCTGCGGGCCGCGGTATTCGTGCGGCATCCGGTGCCGGCCCGGAGTGGCGTACGGATCCCGGTCCTGGAACCCGCCGAGGCGCGGCTGCTGCCACGACAGGTCCTCCGGGGTACGCGGCCAGGCGCCCGGCTCGGGGCGCTGCTGCTGGTACTCGGGGTAGGCGGGGCGGATCTCCGGCAGCCCGTCCTCGGCGGGACGGTGGCCGTAGCCCCCGTAGGGATCACCCTGCCGATACCGCTCGGGGCCCGGCTCGCCGGGTTCGTCGTAGAGCGGCCCGGCGGGCGGCGGCTGGTGCTGGGCCGGGGGCTCGGCCGCCGAATCGTCGACCGTGATCGCGATCCGGATCGGACGGCCGCACTCCCGGCTGAGCGTCTCGCTGATCAGCGGCGCCAGCCGGCCTTCGAGCACCCGCTTGCCCCACTCGTTGGGGACGGCCAGCAGTGCGGTGTCGGCAACCAGCGCCAGCGGCTGGCAGCGCTCGACCCACTGCTTGTCCTTGGGCTCGATGCCCTGCTGGCCCTCGGCGAGGAGCTGTTCCAGCACTCGTGGCCACACTGCGGCAAGATCGGCAGGTACGTCAGCCACGAGCCACGCTCTCTCGAAGGTCCCGCACGCTGCCGAAAGGGTGGTCCGGGGCGGTGGGGGAAGGACAGTCAAGGACAGAAAGGAAAGATTCGGAGTTCAGCCAAGGTAGTCAGCGCGACCCGGCTGGTTCAAGTTGTTGTCCACAGCCTGTGCACAGAGGGGCCCGCACGGCGGGCGGCCCGGGGGGTGGCCGGAGGCTGGTTTGACCGGATGGCGTAGCCGCGCGTACCGTAACCAGGTCGAGTTGTCGATGGCTGCTGCCGCCTGCCTCCGATGGGCAAAGACCACTTTCCGTGGTTGTGAAGCGGTGCACTCGGGCGAAACGCGAGCTTCTCGTGGGCGCACGGTGACAGCCAGGCGATACCCCGCCACCTACGAATCTTCATCTGGAGCCCCCGAGTGAGCAAGCGCACCTTCCAGCCGAACAACCGTCGCCGGGCGAAGACCCACGGTTTCCGTCTGCGCATGCGTACCCGTGCCGGCCGCGCGATTCTCGCGTCTCGCCGCAGCAAGGGTCGCGCGAGCCTGTCCGCCTGATCGCGTACAGGTCATGACGTGCTGCCTACCGAGAATCGGCTGAGGCGGCGCGAGGACTTCGCGGCCGCGGTACGACGAGGGCGCAGGGCCGGACGCCCGCTTCTCGTCGTCCATCTACGCAGCGGTTCACCGGACCCGCACGCGCCTGGGGAGAGCGCTCCCCCGACGTGTGCGGGTTTCGTCGTGAGCAAGGCAGTGGGTGGCGCGGTTGTGCGCAACAAGGTCAAGCGCAGACTGCGGCATCTGATACGCGACCGGCTCGCCGAGCTTCCCGCCGGTAGCCTGGTGGTCGTACGGGCGCTGCCCGGAGCGGGCGACGCCGATCACGCACAGTTGGCCCGGGACCTGGACGCCGCACTTCAGCGGCTCCTGGGAGGGGGCGCGCGATGAAGTACCCGCTGCTGGCTCTGATCAAGCTGTACCAGTGGACGATCAGCCCCATGCTGGGGCCCGTCTGCCGGTACTACCCGTCGTGTTCCCACTACGGATACACGGCCATCGACCGGCACGGTGCGGTGAAAGGCACGGTGCTCACCGCCTGGCGGATCCTGCGGTGCAATCCGTGGTCACCAGGTGGAGTGGATCATGTGCCTCCGCGGAAGCGTCCACGGTGGCACGAGACGCTGCGCAATGCCCTTCGGGGCAAGGACGGCCATGCCGGCACAGAGGGCGGGCACGGTTCCGGAGAGCCTTCGGTGCCGTCGGGAGGGGATTCCGCACCCCCGAGTCCGGCCGCAGAGACCTCGCCCAAAGCTCAAGGAGCCTGATTAGTGGACACGATTGCCAGTCTCTTCAGTTTTATCACCACGCCCGTCTCGTGGATCATCGTCCAGTTCCACAAGCTCTACGGGGCGATCTTCGGCCCCGACACGGGCTGGGCCTGGGGACTGTCCATCGTGTCGCTGGTGGTCCTCATCCGTATCTGCCTGATCCCGCTTTTTGTGAAGCAGATCAAGTCGATGCGGAACATGCAGGCGCTCCAGCCGAAGATGAAGGCGATCCAGGAGCGTTACAAGAACGACCGGCAGCGTCAGTCCGAAGAGATGATGAAGCTGTACAAGGAGACGGGTACCAACCCGCTCTCCTCGTGTCTGCCCATCCTCGCGCAGTCGCCGTTCTTCTTCGCGCTCTACTACGTGCTCTCGAAGATCGCATCCGGTGATGTCGTCGGTGTCATCAACGAGCCGCTGCTGGCCAGTGCCCGGCAGGCGCATATCTTCGGCGCCCCGCTGGCGGCCAAGTTCACGGACAGCCCCGAGAAGGTCCAGGCTCTGGACGCCTCGCTGACGGATGTCCGCGTCGTCACCGCAATCATGATCATTCTGATGTCGGCGTCGCAGTTCTACACGCAGCGCCAGCTCATGCAGAAGAACGTCGACCTGACGGTGAAGACCCCGTACATGCAGCAGCAGAAGATGCTGATGTACATCTTCCCGGTGATCTTCGCGGTCATGGGCATCAACTTCCCCGTCGGCGTCCTCGTCTACTGGCTGACCACCAACGTCTGGACCATGGGTCAGCAGATGTACGTGATCAACCAGAACCCGACACCGGGCAGCAAGGCCCAGGATCATTACCTGACCCGGCTGCTGAAGACCGCCACGCAGCATGGCGAGATCAGTTCCCGCCGTCGCCGCAAGGTCGTCCAGGCGGTCGTCGCCAAGGGTTCGGACCGCAACGACAACGAGCGCAAGTTCATCACCGGTCTGGCCAAGGCCGGATTCGCCGCGCAGGCGGACGGGTCGATCGTGAAGAGCGAGACCGTCGAGACCGAGGCCGAGGGCGGCACCACCAGGCGCCAGCAGCCGAAGCGGCAGAGCAAGTCCCAGCGGCAGTCCACCGGTGCACAGCAGCCCACGGACAAGGCAGCGGACCAGGACGAATCCGGCTCCGGCGACACCGAGTCGAAGCCTTCGCTCCGCAAGGATTCGTCGCAGAGCGCCAAGTCCAAGCAGCCCCGGGCCAACTCGGGCCGTCAGCAGCCCAAGTCCGGACAGCGCAAGGGCCCGCAGCGTCCCAAGCACCCGTCGTCCAAGAAGTAGTAGAAGGAGTCCATCCGTGACGGAAGGCACCATCCCCGCTGCCGCGGAGGAAGGCGACACCCTGACCCGCCTTGAGCAGGAGGGGGAGATCGCCGCCGACTACCTTGAGGGTCTGCTCGATATCGCCGATCTCGACGGCGATATCGACATGGACGTCGAGGCCGACCGGGCCGCTGTCTCGATCATCAGTGAATCGGGCGGTCGTGACCTTCAGAAGCTGGTGGGACGCGACGGCGAGGTTCTGGAAGCTCTTCAGGAGCTGACCCGTCTCGCCGTGCACCGCGAGACCGGAGACCGCAGCCGGCTGATGCTGGACATCGCGGGCTTCCGGGCGAAGAAGCGGACCGAGCTGGCCGAGCTGGGCGCCAAGGCCGCCGACGAGGTGAAGAACACCGGTGAGCCGGTGAAGCTTGAGCCGATGACGCCCTTCGAGCGCAAGGTCGTGCACGACGCGGTTGCCGCGGCGGGTCTGCGCAGTGAGTCGGAGGGCGAGGAGCCGCAGCGCTTCGTCGTCGTCCTCCCTGCCTGACCCCGATCGTTTCCTCGGCCCCGTCTGTAGCGCAGACGGGGCCGATCTTTGTCAGCCTGATAGTCAGCCACCACGGTCCATGAAGCGATAGTGCGGTACGGAAGGACGGTTCCCGTGACGGAGGCAGCGGAGCTTCCCCAGGCGCCCGAAGCGGCGCGGACGGTCTTCGGAGAGTACTTTCCGGAAGCCGTGCGCTATGCGGAGCTGCTTGCCGACGCCGGGGTCAAGCGCGGTCTGATCGGCCCCCGCGAGGTGCCCCGGCTGTGGGAGCGGCATCTGCTGAACTGCGCGGTGCTCTCCGAGGTGGTTCCCGAGGGTGTCACGGTCTGCGACGTGGGTTCCGGTGCGGGTCTGCCCGGTATCCCGCTGGCCCTGGTCCGTCCTGATCTCAAGATCACCCTGCTGGAGCCGCTGCTGCGGCGTACCAACTTCCTCCAGGAAGTCGTCGAACTGCTCGGGCTCGACCATGTGACCGTGGTCCGGGGCCGGGCCGAGGAAGTCCTCGGGACGGTGCCTCCGGTTCATGTGGTGACGGCCCGGGCCGTGGCTCCCCTCGACCGTCTGGCCGGCTGGGGCGTTCCACTGCTCCGTCCCTACGGCGAGATGCTGGCGCTCAAGGGGGATACCGCCGAGGAGGAGCTGCGTGGAGCCCGAGCCGCGCTGAGCAAGCTCGGTGTGGTCGAGACGTCCGTGCTCCAGGTCGGCGAGGGTCTGGTCGACCCTCTTTCCACGGTGGTCCGGGTGGAGGTCGGAGAGAGCCCCGGCGGTGTGCGATTCGCGGCGAAGCGGGCCAAGGCTGCCCGTACCAGCCGCACCCGACGCCGCCGCTGAGGCTCCCGTACGTACGTATGCCGGAGTGTCGTCCGGATGCCGCTCCACGGTCCGGGCATCGTGTTTCACGTGAAACGTCGCTCACTGCTGCACGGAATCATCAGCCGCGGGCGTGCTGCCGCCCCGATTCGGAACCGGAGGCCCCTCGGAGGGGTCACGAAGTTGTCCACAGAGGTGGATTCATCCACAGAAGCACGGGCCTCGCTGGTTCATGACCCCGAAAGCATGGCAGGCTCTGTTCATCGCGAGCCTGAAGTCGAGGAGAGTGAATCCTTGCGGTCCGACGCCAACATCGCGGGACCGATGACCGATCCGGTCCCCGGTCCCCGTACCGAGTCGCCCGGAGACGATGTTTCACGTGAAACACCGGCCCCGATGGATGACACCCCCATCGGCCGAGCTGCCCAGCTTGCCGTCCAGGCACTGGGGCGGGCCGGTGAAGGTCTTCCCAGGCCGGAGCAGACCCGGGTCATGGTGGTTGCCAACCAGAAGGGCGGGGTGGGCAAGACCACGACCACGGTCAATCTGGCCGCCTCCCTCGCATTGCACGGCGCCCGTGTACTCGTGGTCGACCTCGACCCGCAGGGCAATGCGTCCACGGCGCTGGGAATCGACCATCACGCCGAGGTTCCCTCGATTTACGACGTCCTGGTGGAGAGCAAGCCGCTCTCCGAGGTGGTCCAGCCGGTTCCGGACGTCGAAGGACTCTTCTGCGCCCCCGCCACGATTGATCTCGCCGGTGCGGAGATCGAGCTGGTGTCCCTGGTGGCGCGGGAGAGCAGACTGCAGCGGGCGATCCAGGCCTATGAGCAGCCGCTGGACTACGTCCTCATCGACTGTCCGCCGTCGCTCGGTCTGCTGACGGTCAATGCCCTGGTCGCCGGGGCCGAGGTGCTGATCCCCATCCAGTGCGAGTACTACGCACTGGAAGGTCTGGGCCAACTGCTTCGGAACGTGGATCTGGTACGGGGCCATCTCAACCCCGCGCTCCATGTGTCGACGATCCTCCTCACCATGTACGACGGCCGGACCCGGCTTGCCTCCCAGGTGGCCGACGAAGTCCGTAGCCACTTCGGTGAAGAGGTACTGCGGACCAACATCCCGCGATCCGTCCGGATCTCGGAGGCTCCGAGTTACGGACAGACGGTACTGACCTACGACCCGGGCTCCAGCGGCGCCCTGTCCTATCTGGAAGCGGCCCGCGAGATCGCCTTGCGCGGGGTGGGCCTTCAGTACGACCCGCACCATGCCCATGTGGGCACAGAGAACAGCCGGCAGAACATCTCGGAGGGGATCCAGTGAGCGAGCGACGTAGAGGGTTGGGGCGTGGGCTCGGTGCCCTGATCCCTGGCGCTCCCCAGGAGAGGCCGGCTTCTTCCGGCGCCACGCTCAGCTCACCCGGGGCGATTCCGGTGCTGACCGAGCAGCGTGGTGTCGCGGCGGCCAAGGTCGCCACCCTGCCCTCGGCGGGCGTCCCCCTTGACACCACCATCGACTCCATCGGAGCGGATGAAAGTTCCGCACTGATGACGCCGTCCGGTGCCCACTTCGCCGAAGTGCTGCTGGATGCGATTACGCCCAACCCGCAGCAGCCCCGTGAGATCTTCGACGAGGACGCCCTGGCCGAACTGGTCACCTCCATCAAGGAGGTCGGCCTGCTTCAGCCGGTCGTCGTCCGGCAGACCGGCCCGGAGCGCTTCGAGCTCATCATGGGCGAGCGTCGCTGGCGTGCCTGCCGTGAGGCCGGTCTGGAACGGATCCCGGCGATCGTCCGGGAGACGGAGGACGAGAAGCTGCTGCTGGACGCGCTGTTGGAGAATCTCCACCGCGCCCAGCTCAATCCGCTGGAAGAGGCCGCTGCCTACGACCAGTTGCTGAGAGACTTCAACTGCACCCACGATCAGCTCGCCGATCGGATCGGGCGGTCGCGCCCTCAGGTCTCCAACACCTTGCGGCTGCTGAAGCTGGCGCCCACGGTCCAGCGGCGGGTGGCCGCGGGAGTGCTGACGGCCGGGCACGCTCGTGCGCTGCTGTCGGTGGAGGACCACGAGGAGCAGGACCGGCTGGCGCGCCGGATCGTCGCCGAAGGACTGTCGGTGCGTTCCGTCGAAGAGATCGTCACTCTGCTCGGCTCCGACCCCAAGAGCACGGTCAAGCCGAAGAAGGGCCCTCGTGCCGGTACTCGGGTCTCCCCCGCACTGACCGATCTGGCCTCCCGGCTCTCCGACCGCTTCGAGACCAGGGTCAAGGTCGACCTGGGCCAGAAGCGCGGCAAGATCGTCGTCGAGTTTGCCTCGATGGAGGATCTGGAGCGCATTCTCGGAACCCTTGCTCCTGGTGAGGACCGTGCCCTGGAACGAGGGCTCACCCAGGGCGGGCAGGACGCCGACGACTGAGGCTGCCGTTGGCCGGGCGGACGGGGACGGAACGGAGGAGCGGTCTCTATGGGGCGTCGGCTGGTACCTCTCACGCTGGACAATCTGTCGGACCTCCCCAAGCGCTGCCGCTCCTGTGTCTTCTGGGAGCTGGATCCGGTCAGCGGTGATGCCGCTGTCAGGGCCGGTCGGTCCGAGCTGGAGAAGGAAGCCTGGCTCTCCGCGGTCCTGCTGGAATGGGGATCCTGTGGCCGGGTCGTCTATGTCGACGAGGTCGCGGTCGGCTTTGTTCTCTACGCCCCACCGGCCTATGTGCCGCGTTCCCTGGCTTTTCCGACCAGTCCCGTATCAGCTGACGCCGTTCAGCTGATGACGTCCTGGATCAACCCGGGATACCAGGGGCAGGGGCTTGGCCGGGTCCTGGTGCAGACCGTTGCCAAGGACGCACTGCGGCGGGGCTTCAAGGCGGTCGAAGCCTTCGGTGATGCCCGCTGGCGGGAGCCTGCCTGCCTTCTTCCGGCCGACCATCTGACCGCGGTGGGATTCAAAACGGTCCGCCCGCATTTCTCGTATCCGCGGCTGCGGCTGGGGCTGAGAAACACGCTCTCCTGGAAGGAGGACGTCGAGCAGGCTCTGGACCGGCTGCTCGGTGCGGTACAGAAGGAGCCGGTACTACGGCCGCTCTGACCGGACAACAACGGAGGGACTCGCCCGATCGGGCGAGTCCCTCCGTCATGTTTCACGTGAAACATGTGCGTGCAGGCGGCGCTTACTCGCTGAGGAAGTTCTCCAGATCGCGGACGATGGCGGCCTTCGGTTTGGCGCCGACGATGGTCTGCGCGACCTCGCCGTCCTTGTAGACGTTCAGGGTCGGGATCGACATCACGCCGTACTTGGCAGCGGTGGCCGGGTTCTCGTCGATGTTGAGCTTGACGACCTCGATCTTGTCACCGTGCTCGGCAGCGATGGCCTCAAGGGACGGCGCGATCTGACGGCACGGGCCGCACCAGGCCGCCCAGAAGTCCACCAGAACGGGCTTCTCGCTCTTGAGGACCTCTTCTTCGAAGGTGGCATCCGTTACGTTCTTCAGCGCGCCGGCCACGGCGGGCCTCCTTTGATCAATCTGGGGTGTGGGGTGGGGAATGACCCGAGCAGACCCTGGGGTGCTGCTCGGGTCAGTTGGACTTCTCGGCGTCGGCCAGCGCGGCCAGGAATCGCTCGGCGTCCAGCGCCGCGGAGCATCCGGTACCGGCGGCCGTGATGGCCTGACGGTAGGTGTGGTCGACGACATCGCCCGCGGCGAAGACGCCGGTGAGGTTGGTGCGAGTGGAAGGTGCCTCGACCTTGAGGTACCCCTCGTCGTCCAGGTCCAGCTGGCCCTTGAACAGCTCGGTCCGCGGGTCGTGGCCCACGGCGATGAACAGCCCCGTGACCGGCAGCTCGGAGGTCTCCCCGGTCTTGGTGTTCCGCAGGGTCAGTCCGGTGAGCTTCTGGTCGCCGTGGACCTCGGCCACCTCGCTGTCCCAGGCGAATGCGATCTTCGGGTCGGCGAAGGCGCGGTCCTGCATGGCCTTCGACGCCCGCAGGCTGTCCCGCCGGTGGACGATCGTCACGGACTTGGCGAACCGGGAGAGGAAGGTGGCCTCCTCCATCGCGGTGTCGCCACCGCCGACCACAGCGATGTCCTGGTCCTTGAAGAAGAAGCCGTCGCACGTGGCGCACCAGGAGACCCCGCGGCCGGAGAGAGCGTCCTCGTTCGGCAGGCCGAGCTTGCGGTGCTGGGATCCGGTGGTGACGATGACGGCCTTGGCGCGGTGAACGGTGCCCGCGGTGTCGGTGACCGTCTTGATCTCACCGCTGAGGTCGACGGAGACCACATCGTCCGGGATCAGCTCCGCACCGAAGCGCTCGGCCTGCGCCCGCATATTGTCCATGAGGTCCGGTCCCATGATCCCGTCACGGAAGCCGGGGAAGTTCTCCACGTCGGTCGTGTTCATCAGTGCGCCACCGGCGGTCACGGCGCCTTCGAAGACCAGCGGCTTCAGGGAGGCCCGTGCGGTGTAGAGCGCCGCCGTATAACCGGCGGGTCCGGAGCCGATGATGATCACGTTTCGGACGTCGCTCACGGGTCTCTTCCTCGTCTCTGCAGGCTGTCTGCTGACTGTTGGCCGGGGCAATGGCTCTCACCCCACCCAACGGATCCTACGGCGGATGCATTCCCGTACTGTCACGCAGCGCGCTCGGAGCTGTCAGCGTCGGGGGAAGGAGTCCGTCAGCAGGAGTTCCCCGGTGTCCGAGGGCGAGCTGCCGGTACAACCGGCGTCGACGACGAACGCCTCGACCTGTTGGATGTTTCCGATGACCGGGAGGACCAGGAGATAGGCATCCGTGCCCCGGTACCGGCCCCTCTCGACCGCGATCGGAACCGTGGTACGGCCGGTGCCCTGCTGAACACAGAGAGGAACCTCGGGCCCGGTGCCCGTGTGGCCCCCCAGCTCCGTACCCGGTACCCCGCCGGCCGGTGAGCCGGGCTGTTCACTGGTGGCCATGGCGTTCCCCCCGTCCCTCTGGGGTACGGGACGGTCCAGCAGATCCCGTACCCGGGTCTCCAGTGTCGACGCCGAGAACTCTCCGGGCCGGTCCGAGGGCGAGGCGATGGCCTGGGTCGTCGGCGTGCTGCCGGAGTCCCCGCTCTGGAAGAGAAACGCACCCACTCCCACCGCGGTCATGCCGACGATGGCGCCCAGCACCGAATTCCGGCGCCTGCGGCGCTGTGCGCCTGTCCGGCCGGGACCGGTGGCGCCGCGGGGATGACCCGCCGGGCGGGTCGCGGTACCGGTACCGGTACCGGCAGCCGTACCCGGTTCGGCGGGCCCGGAGGCAGTCGATGTTTCACGTGAAACATGCTCGGGGCGGCCGGCATCCAGCAATGCCTCGGCAGCCAGTGCGGCGTCGATCCGTTCGGCGATATCGGCCGGCATCCGCGGTGTGCCGGGGACGACCCCCAGCAGGGTGCGGATCTCTTCCAGAGACGCCCGGACATCGGCGCAGAGTTCGCAGTCGGCCAGATGCTTCCGCAATGGGGCGCTCCGGGCGGGGGAGAGTAGTCCCTCCGTGAGATCGGAGATCTCGGAGACATCCGGATGCTGAGTCATGTCGGCCGTGGATGTCACGTGCGTCCACCTCCGCCCTTCACAGCAGCAGGATCGGTCGGCCCTGCGTTCCTTCGGTCCGTCGCCGGTGGGACGGCTGCCCCCGGCGTCCGGTTCCTTCCCCGGCCGGGATCCTCGCTATCCCCGGAAGTACCGCGCAGATGGGTGACCAAGGGGAGTAGCTTTGCCCGCCCCCGTGCACAACGGCTCTTCACCGTTCCCGGGGGCACTTCGAGGACCTCTGCAGCCTCCGCGACGGAGTAGCCCTGCATATCCACGAGGATCAGGGCGGCCCGCTGCTCCGGCGCGAGCTTGCCCAGGGCGGCCAGCAGCTCGCGGTTGAGGTCGCGACGCTCTGCGGGCGCTTCCGCGGACTCATGGGGTTCGAGCAGTTGCTCCAGCCGTTCGGTGTCTTCGACGGGTGCTGTTCTCCGGGATGCGGTTTTACGCGCCCGGTCGAGACAGGCGTTGACCGTGATGCGGTGCAGCCAGGTGGTGACGGCGGACTGGCCCCGGAAGGTGTGGGCGGCTCTGAAGGCGGAGACCAGGGCGTCCTGTACGGCGTCCGCGGCCTCCTCACGGTCCCCCAGGGTGCGCAGGGCGACGGCCCAGAGCCGGTCGCGGTGCCGCCGGACCAGTTCACCGAAGGCGTCGGGATGCCCGGCGACATGGCGGGCGAGAAGCTCGGAGTCGCTGACTGTGTGGGACGCCCCCGTCGTCACGGCCTCCACCCTCTGGTCGGTCCGGTTCGGCGCCTGGAAGCATCAGCTCCGGCCCGGTCTGTCTATCACGATTCCCCCGGGGAGAGGCAGGGCGCCCAGGGCAGTCCCCGGGCGCCCCCGGACGGCGGGCGCAAGGCCGCCGGAGCGGAGTCAGTGCCCGAGGATCCTGATCTCCGAGATCCCGCCCCGGTAGCGGTTCGCCAGTTCGGCGGGCGGGAGTTCGGTGATCCGGACGAGCACGTATCGGGTCCGGGTGGGTGTGTCGAAGGAGGCCTTGAGCTGCTTCCCCACCGTTTGCTCGGGGGTGAGCCGCCGGTCGAAGTCCGTGAGCGAACCCGGATCCGAGGCGCTCTCGGCGGCCGCCAGCACCTCAGCCTTGTGCCCTGCCCGGTACAGGTCGATATCGACTCCGGAGACTTCTCGCACGGTGCCGAGGTCGACGATGATTCCGCTGCCCTGGCGGCGGTTGGGGTAGTTCCCGAAGTTCGGGTAGTTCCGGTACTCGGGGGTCACCCAGGACGTCCTGGGGTCACCGTCGATGGTGAGGGGAGCCTCGTGCTGCTGTATGCCGGAGCCACTCGGCTTGAACTCCGTGGCGTGGTCGACGGTGAGCGGTTCGGCGGGTGCCTTCGGCTTCTCGTCGCCGTCCTGGGGCGGAGCCTCGGGCGTGGAGCCGGAACCCTTGTCACGGTCGAGCAGTTCCTCCGAGATCTGCCAACTGCCCAGCCCCAGGGCGGCGATCAGCAGCGCGGCGACCGTCCACTTCAGTGCCTTGCCGGCCCGGCTCTCCAGCGGCGGAGGCGGTACCGGAACCGCATGCGCCGGTACGGCGCCGCCGGGCCGGATGGCACCAGGACGGGCGTAGTTGCCCTGCTGGTAGGTGGTGCGCTGATACTCCGGCGGTGCGGCGAATGCCGGCTCCGGCGGCTTGATACGGGGCATGTCCGCGACGGCCTTCACCAGCTCCTCCGGAGTGGTGCAGGGCGGTTCCTGGCGGGATGCCGTGGCGCCGTTGTTGACCAGGGCCCGCATGGACAGCTCGGAGAGCCCCCGGTGGACACCGGCCCGGACCTGGTCGGGCGGGAGCAGCCCGACACCCTTGGGCAGCCCCGAAAGGCCGTGGGCGTCGTTCTCGTACGGCCAGCGCTGGGTCAGGGCGGCGTAGAGCAGCGCGCCGATCGCCTCGGTGTCGGTGCGCTGCGGGTGGTCGGCGGTGATACCGCGCAGTGCGGCGTTCACGGCGAGGCCGCGGATCCGGTACTGGCCGCTGGAGGTCCGCAGGACGGCGCCGGGGGTCAGCTTGAGGTGGGAGAGGCCCTCGCGGTGGGCCGCAGCCATGGCCTGGGAGAGCTGGTCGACGAGGCGGTAGGCCTCGTGCGGTTCCAGGGGACCCATGGCCAGCAGGGTGGTCAGCTCGGTGGCGTCCGGCAGCCATTCGTGAACGACATAGACGAGATCGTTCTCCTCGACCGCGTCCAGCACCATCACGAACCGGGGGTCGCCCAGAAGAGCGGCGGAGCGGGCGGCTGCCAGCACGGAGCGGGCCCGGGCGTGCCCCGCGGGGAGAAGATGGACCCCGACGGCCCGGCGCAGCTTCTCGTCCACAGCACGCCAGCTGCTGAAACCGTCCAGTCGGGTGATGCACTCCTCCAAGCGGTAGCGCTTGGCGAGCTTGTGGCCGCTGTGCAGCTCGGGCACGGCGAGGACGGGCTCCTCGGCCTCGTCCGCCCCGTCCTGGGTGTCCTGGTCGCCGGGGACGGGCAGTTCCGCGGTCCTCTCGGGTCCGGTAGAGCCGTCGGCCGTGGCCTTTTCCGCCTGCGCGGTCGGCGGTTCGTTCCCGCCGTTGTCGGCCACGTCGACGGCAGCCGTGCTACGTTCCGCCACCGTCGTTCCTGCCTCCCCATCCGTTGCGCACAACCAACAGCCATGCCAATTGTGCCCACAGTCCACTGCTATGCACGACACACGGCCCTTGGCGATGGTTGTGCGGCCGCGGCGCAAATGCGCCCCCGGCTCGTGTCTCAGCGGCCGAGCCGGCCGCGGACCATGCCGACCATGGAGTTCAGTTCCTCGATCCGCATCCGGCGGGCCGCGAGGAAGAACACTCCGAGGAGGACGACACCGCCACCGGTGAGCGCTGCCAGGGAGGCGACGGCACCGCTGCCGAGGAGCTTGATGATGCCGAAGGCCGCGGCCCCGCCGAGGAGCGCGGCAGGCAGCGACGCGATGCACAGCCGGGTGTACGTACGCATGATGTGCGCTCCGTCCAGATCGCCCCCGAGCCGCTTCCGCAGCCGGCTCCAGGCGACCCCGACTCCGATCATGTAGGCCAGACCGTACGAGGCGGCCATGCCGACGACCGCCCAGCGGG
The DNA here is from genome assembly GCF_044763775.1 of Streptomyces sp. NPDC094448. Lineage (NCBI taxonomy): Bacteria > Bacillati > Actinomycetota > Actinomycetes > Kitasatosporales > Streptomycetaceae > Streptomyces > Streptomyces sp. NPDC094448. The sequence continues at coordinate 91,467 of NZ_JBIWGU010000011.1, forward strand.
CGGGCAGCAGGAGGAAGCTGAGACCGGCCGCACCCGCGTTGATCAGGGCGACGATAACGGTGTTGTAGAAGGGCGTCCGGGTGTCCTCGTAGGCGTAGAAGCCACGCAGGACGACGTACTGAACGGAGTACGGAATCAGTCCGAGCCCGAAGGCCATCAGAGTGAATCCGATGTTCCGGGCGCCCTCCGCGCCCGACCCCGCGTACATCAGACCCGCCATCGGGACACCGAGGGCGAAGAAGGCGAAGGCCGAGGGCACGATCGCGACGGCGGAGGTACGGAGCCCGTAGGAGATGTCGTCCCGGACCGCGGCGGCGTCGCCGTCATGGGCGGAACGGGAGATACGCGGCAGGACGGCGGTCATCACGGAGACCGTGATGATGGCCTGGGGGAGCTGCCACAGCAGCAGCGCGTAGTTGTAGGCGGTGATACCGGTGCCGGTGAAGCCGTGCTTCTCGGCGGTCGCTCCCGCCGAGGTGGCGAGCTGGGTGACGACGATCATGCCGAGCTGGTTCGCGAGGACGAAGAACAGCGTCCACTTCGCGAGTCCCGCGGCCTTGCCGAGCCCCTGGCCCCGCCAGTCGAACCGCAGCCTCATCCGGAAGCCCGCGTCCCGGAGGTACGGAAGCATGGCCAGTGCCTGGACCACCAGTCCCAGCATGGTGCCGATGCCGAGGAGCCGGACGCCCTCCGGGGTGATCGTGGCGGTGTTGACGCCCGAGGTGGTGAAGCTGCCGAAGGCCCAGATGAAGGCGGCGAACGAGGCGATGATCACCACGTTGTTGAGGACCGGGGTCCACATCATCGCGCCGAAGCGGCCACGGGCGTTGAGGATCTGCCCGAGCACCACGTGGACACCCATGAAGAAGATGGTGGGCAGGCAGTAGCGGGCGAAGGCGACGGCCACCTCCTTCTTCTGCGGGTCGGAGGCGATCGTCGGCGACATCATGGTCACGAGCAGCGGAGCCGCCACCACACAGAACACGGTGACGCCCGCCAGCAGTACGACCACAAGGGTGAGCAGCCGGTTGGCATAGGCCTCGCCCCCGTCGTCGTCGTTCTTCATCGCCCGTACGAGCTGCGGGATGAAGACCGCGTTCAGGGCGCCGCCGCCGACCAGGACGTAGATCATCGTGGGCAGGACGTTGGCGACCTGGTAGGTGTCGCTGAGGACGCCGACACCGATCGCCGCTGCCATCACGAGATTGCGGAGGAAGCCGGTGAGGCGGGAGACGATCGTGCCCGCGGCCATCACCGCGCTCGACTTCGCCAGACTGGCGACCCGTCCCCCGGACCGCTGGGGGGCGGCCGGTGCCGGGATCGGCTCGGGTGCGGGGGCCGGGACGGTCCTGCCGGTGCCCTGCTGGTCCCGGAAGAGATGGGCGAAGGCGTCCTGCTGCGGCCGAGCGTCGGCCGCGTTGCTCACCAGGTCGTCCACGCCCGTGTACTGCGTCGTGCGCGCGTCGTCGCCGTACGGGAGATGACGGGAGGGGCCCGCGGGCTCGGGCGGCGGGGTGTGGGCCCAGACTCGGGGGTCCGGGGCGTACTCCGAGGGCGGGGGCTGCTGGTAGAGCGGCTGCTGGTCGGGGTAGGTGCCGGGCGGCGGCGGAGGGTGGGAGGCGCGGTCGTACAGCGCCTCGGCCACCGGGTCCTGGGCGGACAGGTCCTGCGCCCGGTAGGGGTCCTGGGCGTAGGCGTCCCGCAGATACGGATCGTGGGCGGTGTCGTAGCCCGGCTGCTGCACCGTCTGGTCGTACGGGTACGGGACCTGCTGCTGGTACTGGGCGGGGTCGTAGGCGTAAGGCTGTGTGCCCGCGTCGTGGGCGTAGGGGTGCTGGGCCGGATCGTGGGCATACGGGGGCTGCGGCGGTGGCGGCTGGTCCGCCGGGTTCGTCCCGGCGCCCTGACCGCGGTCACCGTCGTACGGCGCGTTCATTGCTACCCCACCTCATCGTCCCCGGCCGGTGGCCACGACATCGCTCAACGGTCCACTTTCTCACCCGCGCGCGATCCGTTGCCGCTTTCCCGACGGGTGTCCGGTGTCGGGTCACTCGGCTGCCCGTGATCGGCGCCGTCGCCGCTGTCTCCGGAGGGTTCCGTACCGTCGGGGTCACCGTCCCCACCGGGCTCGGTGCCGGGGCCGCCGGCGGGGGTGTCGCGGGCCGCCGCCCGCTTGCGCTGGGTGTACATCCGGACCCCGGCGAGCACCAGGAGCAGAACGCCGCCCGCGATGACCAGCAGCACGGTGGGGGTGGCCTCGGAGACCTTCACGGTGAACTGCATGGCAGGGCCGTAGAGCTTGCCGTCCTCGGTGTAGAGCTGCGCCGTCATCCGGACCTGGCCGTTGGCGTTGGCCTTGGCGTCGAACTTCACCGACTGGCTGTGGCCGCCCTTGATCTCGATGGGGCGCTCCGCGGTCCCCTTGCCGCCGTCGAGGCTGAGCCGGGCTCCGTTGTCCGAGCTGAGCCGCAGCACCAGCCGGTCGACGTCCTGGACCAGCCGGTTCTGGACGGTCACCGGGATGGTGGCGCTGCGGCCCGAGAGGGTGATCTGCGACTTCTCGATGAGCTGGACTTCGCCGACGAGCCGCCCGAGGGTCGTGCGCACATCGGCGCGGTAGGCCTCGGCGGCCTGCTGATGGCCCCGCCACGAGGTGGACATCTCCCGGTCGATCGCACGGGAGAACGGCGTCTCCACCCGGTCCCGGGCGGTCAGGATGAGCGTGAAGTTGTCGAGGGTCTCCTGGGTGTCCCGGATCTCCTCGAAGGCCCGGTCGGGCAGCTCGCGCTTGCGCAGCTTCTCGGGGTACTGGGACACCGAAGGAGTCCTGCGGTTCGCCCCGCTGTCCGGCCTGGCGTCCGCTGCCGCGAGCAGGTCGATCTGCTGCGTCCAACGCTGTCCGGCGAGCCCCTGGAGGGCGCGTGCCATGCTCTGCGCCTGCGATGTGGTGGGCATCCGCTGGGGGGCCACGACGACGCTGCGGCCCGCGGGTGCCTCGTCCTGGAGCGCCACCGCCAGGGTCTGGGCCAGGAACCGCTGCACGGCGAGGGTGGACTCGCCGCTGTCCAGCATGTTCCCCTCGAACGCCTTCGACAGCCGGGCGTCGGCGACCACCGCGGTGGTGCCCCCGCCGATCGGCCGGGCCGCGGATGCCGTGTACGGAAGATCGTCACGGAGGCTGTCGCTGCGGGCGATCACATGGTCGGCGCCCGCGGAGGTGGCGACCTTCACGATCGACGAGTCGATCGCCCCGTCGACGGGCCAGGCGAACTCCACGGACGGCTTGACGTGCAGGATCGTCTCCACGGTCAGGCTCGCCACCTCGGTGGCATCCGTCAGCCGCCCGAGAGTGCCCGTCCCGCGGTGGGCCAGGGACGCCAGATCCGGGTCCGCATAGGGGAGGGCGATCACCTTGCGGTTCTGGACCGCGGCCTCCAGGGAGCTGAGCCACTGCTTGGCCACCGCCTGGTTACGGCCCGGAACGGTCTCCTCGCCGCCCTTGCCGTCCTTCACCCGGTAGTTCCGGGTCATGGCGTCCACGGTGGCCAGCAGGTCGGGGTCGATGACCCAGGTGACCGGCAGTTCGCGGCCGAGGGACACCATCTGTCCCAGCCGGCCCTCGGGGGAGATCTCCTTGGCCAGCGACTCGTCCTCGAAGACCGGGGTGCGCTGCTCGTCGGAGCCGACCTCGGACGTCAGATGGGTCGAGGAGACCAGCGGCCAGAGGTAGGTGAGGCGGGTGCGCTGTTCCAGGGTGTCGGGCTGCCAGGGCAGGAAGGTCCGTTCGATGCCCAGGACCTGCCGGTAGGACGAGCCGCGGCTCCGCCCCGAGAGGCTGACCCCGAGCTGATAGACGCCTGCCTCGCCGAGTTCGAGCTCCTCGACGGGCACCGACACGGTGAAGTCCCGGCTGATGCCCGGAGCCAGGGAGGGCAGCTTCACGGTGTACCGGCCGCCCACGGCGGGGCCGTCGGCAGCCCGGTCGTACCCCGTGCGCTTCGCGGCCCGGTCTATCCCGGTGCGGCCGTTGACCGGGGGCCCCACATGGAGGTCGATCTCGGGGCTCGTCACCGGTCCCTTGGTCTTGTTGACCACCGTGCCGGATACGGTGAGTGTTCCGTCCTCTTCCGGCACGCTCGGGGTGACTGTGGTGAGACTCACATCCACGGTGGTCGGACCCGGGGCGGCCGGAGCGGCCTGAGCGGCGGGCGCGGACGACCCGAGGAGCCCCACGATCATGGGGGCGGCGGCGAGCGCGCAGACGGCCCTGCGGAGCCATCGACGGGCAGGCGCGGGGGTCATCCTCCGGAAGTCTGCCGCCTCGGCCACGCGCTCGTCCGTCCCTCGTCGTCTGCTGTCGTCAGGTCGCTGTCGCTCATTGCGTCCACGCATGGTAACGAGGTGCGCCGGGCGGAAGTGCCGCGGACTGCCCTACATGATCGTCACGGTCTACGGGGGACCCCTGCGGGCCCGGGGGACGTAACCTTCTCTGTTGTGCCGAACGCCAATGAAGACACTCCCTCCGCACTGAACCAGGTGCAACGCCGCGCGGTGACGGAGCTACTGCGGGTAGCTCCCGTCGCGGACGATCTCGCCTGCCGCTTCCAGGAAGCCGGCTTCCGTCTTGCCCTGGTCGGCGGCTCGGTACGGGACGCGCTCCTCGGCCGGCTCGGCAACGACCTCGACTTCACCACGGACGCCCGCCCCCAGGACATCCTGAAGATTGTCCGCCCCTGGGCGGATTCGGTATGGGACGTCGGTATTGCCTTTGGCACTGTCGGGGCCCAGAAGAGCGGCTATCAGATCGAGATCACCACCTACCGCTCCGAGGCCTACGACCGCACCTCCCGCAAGCCGGAGGTGTCCTACGGCGATTCCATCGAGGACGATCTCGTCCGCCGGGACTTCACGGTGAACGCGATGGCCGTCGCGCTCCCGGAGAAGGAGTTCATCGACCCGCACCACGGTCTGGAAGACCTCGCGGCCAAGGTGCTCCGGACCCCGGGCACCCCCGAGGCGTCCTTCTCGGACGATCCGCTGCGGATGATGCGAGCCGCCCGCTTCTCGGCCCAGCTCGATTTCGAGGTGGCGCCCGAGGTCGTCCGTGCCATGACGGAGATGTCCGACCGCATCGACATCGTCTCCGCCGAGCGGGTCAGGGACGAGCTGAACAAACTGCTGCTCTCCCGCCACCCCCGGACGGGACTGGCCCTCCTCGTCGACTCCGGACTGGCCGCCCGGGTGCTTCCGGAGCTGCCCGCCCTGCGGCTGGAGAGCGACGAGCACCACCGGCACAAGGATGTGTACGAACACTCCCTGACCGTGCTGGAACAGGCCATCGCCCTGGAGGAGGAAGGGCCGGATCTGGTGCTCCGGCTCGCCGCGCTGCTCCATGACATCGGCAAGCCGCGCACCCGTCGGTTCGAGAAGGACGGCCGGGTCTCCTTCCACCATCACGAGGTGGTCGGCGCGAAGATGACCAAGAAGCGGATGGCCGCCCTCAAGTACTCCAATGAGCTGGTGAAGGACGTCTCCCGGCTGGTGGAGCTGCATCTGCGCTTCCACGGCTACGGGGACGGGGAGTGGACCGACTCGGCGGTACGCCGCTATGTGCGCGACGCCGGACCGCTGCTCGACCGGCTGCACAAGCTGACCCGCTCGGACTGCACCACCCGGAACAAGCGGAAGGCGGCTGCCCTCTCCCGCACGTATGACGGATTGGAGGAGCGCATCGCGCAGCTGCAGCAGCAGGAGCAGCTGGACGCCATCCGGCCCGACCTCAACGGCAACGAGATTCAGCAGATCCTCGGCATCGGCCCGGGACCGCTGATCGGCAAGGCGTATGCGCATCTGCTGGAGCTGCGGTTGGAGCACGGGCCGATGGAGCGCGACGACGCGGTCAAGGCGCTCACCGAGTGGTGGGCCGCTCAGGGATAGGGCGCTTCTTTCGGATCGGGCCGATGGCCGGGTGCGGGGCATGTTTCACGTGAAACATGCCCCGCACCCGTTGGGCAGCCGTTCCGGGAAACCGCCTCCGGGGCGGGCGATGTTTCACGTGAAACATCGCCCGCCCCACCGCGAAGCTCAGCCGGCCCGGCCGGTCGACCGGGGAAGCGCGGGGGTGGTCCTGCTCCAGCGCAGAAGCATCAGGGCGATTCCGGCGTAGATCGCGCCGATCAGCACCACCAGCAGGGCCGAGCGGCCGTCGGGCGGCAGTATCAGTGCGGCGACGGCTGCCGCCGCGACGAACGAGACATTGAACAGAACGTCGTAGAGGGAGAAGATCCGGCCCCGATAGGCGTCGTCCACCGAGATCTGGACAACGGTATCGGTGGTGATTTTCACCCCCTGGGTGACCAGGCCCAGAACAAAGGCCGCGACGAGTATCGGTGCCTTCGCGAAGGGGAGCCCGAGCGCCGGGACGAGTACGGCCGCGGTCGCGGCGCAGAAGATCATCCAGCGGTACGGTCCGAACCGCCCGATGGTCCAAGGGGTGATCACGGCGGCGACGAAGAAGCCGGCCCCCGATACGGCGACGGCCACCCCGAGGAGCGCCAGCCCGTCCCGCTCGTCCGCGTACCAGGCGTAGCGGCAGAGCATCAGCACGGTCACCAGCAGCGCCCCGTAGCAGAAGCGCATCAGGGTGACTGCGGTCAGGACCCGGGCCGCGGCCGGCCGTCGGGCCAGATGGCGCAGCCCGTCGGTCAGACCGCGAGCCGTGGAGACGAGGGCGGTCGCCAGACGGGGCTGGACCCGCTCCGGATCGGGGCCGAGGAGGTCGCGCCCCATCCGCAGGGAGGCCAGTCCGGCACAGAGGTAGAGGGCGGCCCCCAGGAGGACTACCGCCGCATCGGAGTCGGCGACGACCAGTCGTACGACGAAGGCGAGCCCGCCGCCCGCGGTCGCCGCCAGAGTGCCGGCCGTGGGCGAGAGGGCGTTGGCGATGACCAGCCGCTCGTCGTCGACCACCCGGGGCAGTGCGGCGGAGAGCCCGGCGAGGACGAAGCGGTTGATGGCTGTGACCGACAGGGCCGAGACGTAGAACAGCCAGTCCGGTACGGAGGCCAGGATCAGCAAGGCGGTGCCGCAGGCGAGCAGGGCCCGCAGCAGATTGCCGTAGAGCAGCACCTGGCGGCGGCGCCAGCGGTCCAGCAGCACCCCGGCGAAGGGGCCGATCAGCGAGTACGGCAGCAGCAGAACGGCCATGGCCGAGGCGATGGCCGCGGGCGAGGTCTGTTTCTCCGGCGAGAACACCACATACGTGGCGAGCGCGACCTGGTAGACGCCGTCCGCTGTCTGGGACAGCAGCCGGACCGTCAGCAGTCGGCGGAAGTTCGTCAGGCGCAGGAGTACGCGCAGATCACCTACGACGGGCATGGGGCCAAGCGTCACACACCGGCCCGGCACAGATGCGGAGGGTCCCCGGTGAACCACCGGAGACCCTCCGTAGCCTTGCGCCACTGCCCTGTAGGGCGGGGATCAGCTCTCGGTCTCGCCCTTGATGAACTTCTCCACGTTCTCGCGGGCCTCGTCGTCGAAGTACTGGACCGGCGGGCTCTTCATGAAGTAGCTGCTGGCCGAGAGGATCGGGCCGCCGATACCGCGGTCCTTGGCGATCTTCGCGGCGCGCAGGGCGTCGATGATGACGCCGGCCGAGTTCGGGGAGTCCCAGACCTCGAGCTTGTACTCCAGGTTCAGCGGGACGTCACCGAAGGCACGGCCTTCCAGGCGGACGTACGCCCACTTGCGGTCGTCGAGCCACGCGACGTAGTCGGACGGACCGATGTGGACGTTCTTCTCGCCCAGCTCGCGGTCGGGGATCTGCGAGGTGACGGCCTGCGTCTTCGAGATCTTCTTGGACTCCAGCCGGTCGCGCTCCAGCATGTTCTTGAAGTCCATGTTGCCGCCGACGTTCAGCTGCATCGTGCGGTCCAGGACGACGCCCCGGTCCTCGAAGAGCTTCGCCATCACACGGTGCGTGATGGTGGCGCCGACCTGCGACTTGATGTCGTCACCGACGATCGGGACGCCCGCCTCGGTGAACTTGTCAGCCCACTCCTTGGTGCCCGCGATGAAGACGGGGAGCGCGTTGACGAAGCCGACCTTGGCGTCGATGGCGCACTGCGCGTAGAACTTCGCAGCGTCCTCGGAGCCGACGGGGAGGTAGCAGACCAGAACGTCGACCTGCTTGTCCTTGAGGACCTGGACGACGTCGACCGGGGCCTCCGGCGACTCCTCGATGGTCTCGCGGTAGTACTTGCCCAGACCGTCGAGGGTGTGGCCGCGCTGCACCGTGACACCGGTGTTCGGCACGTCGCAGATCTTGATGGTGTTGTTCTCGCTGGCGCCGATGGCGTCCGCCAGGTCGAGGCCGACCTTCTTGGCGTCCACGTCGAAGGCCGCCACGAACTCGACGTCCCGGACGTGGTACTCCCCGAACTGGACGTGCATCAGACCCGGCACCTTGCCGGCCGGGTCGGCGTCCTTGTAGTACTCGACGCCCTGCACCAGCGAGGCGGCGCAGTTGCCCACGCCGACGATGGCTACGCGAACCGAACCCATTCCGGTTGCTCCCTGTGTGATTTCGGTATTCCGGATGAGACCCTGCGGACCGCGGGGTCTCAGTTGGCGGTGCCGTCGGACGGATCCGGCGGGGTGGCGGGCCCGGAGGTCTCCGCGTCCCCACGCCGGGGCAGGCCGTCCCCGGGCCCCGCGGTGTTCTGCTGCTGTGCTGCGGAGCCGGGGGAGGAGCGTCGCTGATCCCGTCCCGCCCGCTCGCTCTCGATGAGCTCGTTCAGCCAGCGCACTTCGCGCTCCACGGACTCCATTCCGTGGCGCTGGAGCTCCAGCGTGTAGTCGTCGAGGCGCTCCCGGGTGCGGGCGAGGGAGGCGCGCATCTTCTCCAGACGCTCCTCCAGCCGACTGCGGCGGCCTTCCAGCACCCGCATCCGCACCTCGCGCTCCGTCTGCCCGAAGAAGGCGAAGCGAGCCGCGAAGTGCTCGTCCTCCCAGCTGTCGGGGCCGGTATGCGCAAGCAGCTCCTCGAAGTGTTCTTTCCCTTCCGCCGTCAACCGGTAGACGATCTTGGCGCGGCGCCCTGAGAGTGGAGCGGCCAGGGCGTCGTCGGGAGCATTTCCCGGTTCCTCGATCAACCAGCCGTTGGCGACCAGCGTCTTGAGGCAGGGATACAGGGTCCCGTAACTGAAGGCCCGGAAGATCCCCAACGAAGTGTTGAGCCGTTTCCGCAGCTCGTACCCGTGCATCGGGGCTTCACGGAGGAGGCCGAGCACAGCGAACTCAAGAATTCCCGAGCGCCTGCTCACCTCGGCCTCCCTTCGTACGGCCCCGACTCTCTATGACGTGCTGATGTATCGACTCGATACATCAGCACGATAGGACGGCGGGGCTCCTGCGACAAGGGGGGTCATGGTGAACGGGGTCACATCGTCAATTCGTTCTGGCCAACTTGCCTGTTTTGGGATGAACTTCAGCGTCGGGATGGATTTGTTCGTGCGTAGTCTGTGCGGATGCAGACCGCCGGGAACCACATGACGGCCCCAGTCGTCATCGCCGTGGGTGCACTGCGGACGAGCCCTTCACGCGGCCGGTCCGCATCCATGCCGGGGGGACCGGAAGTCAACTGCCGCTTCCAGGCGTTTCGCCTGCCCGAGGAGTAGTCGTTCGATGAGCGAGCACCGTCGCAAACCGCCGCAGACCGGCGGACGGGCCGCTGCCAGGCGCGAAGCCCAGCAGCCATCCGGCCGCCGTGCCGCCCCCACCGGGGACACCGGCGCCGTCTCCCCTGCCGCCTCCCACGGTGAGGAGCGCCCTTACGGCGGCCGCGCCGAGGCCCGGCGGGCCGCCCAGCGCGGCGGCCGCCGCCGGGTGGATCCCACTGCCGCCGGAGGCGGCCGGGGCGGGCGCGGCGGCGGCCGCCGCGCCGGTGGCGCGGGCCACCATGACCCGGGCGGTGGCGGCCCTCGCAAACGGCGACTGGTCGACTACCCGCGGTACGACAAGGACGGCTGGCGCCGCTGGACGCCCTCCTGGAAGCTGGTGGCCGGGCTGGCGCTGGCCTTCTTCGGCACCCTGATGGGCGCGGCGACGCTGGCGTACGCCTGGGTGGACGTCCCGGACCCCCGTAAGCAGGCGGAGGCCGAGAACAACGTCTATTACTGGTCCGACGGCTCCCAGATGGCCGCGACCGGCGGTGAGGTCAACCGGCAGAACGTGGGGATCGAGCAGATCCCCGTGCATCTGCAGAACGCCGTGAAGTCGGCGGAGAACAAGACCTTCGACTCGGACTCCGGCATCGACCCCAAGGGGATCAGCCGGGCCCTGGTGAACATGGCCCGCGGTCAGCAGACCCAGGGTGGTTCCACGATCACCCAGCAGTATGTGAAGAACGCCCGGCTCGGCGACCAGTCGCAGACCATCAGCCGTAAGTTCAAGGAACTGTTCATCTCCATAAAGGTCGGCACGGAGATGAAGAAGCCGGAGATCATGGCCGGCTATCTGAACACCTCCTTCTACGGCCGGAACTCCTACGGGATCCAGGCCGCGGCGCGTACCTACTTCGGTGTCGACGCCAACAAGCTGACCGTCGCCCAGTCCGTCTTCCTGACCACCCTGCTCAAGGGCGCGACCTACTACGACCCGGCCGGGGCCACCGACTTCGACGAGGCGGCCACTGCGGAGGCCAATACCAAGCGGGTGACCGAGCGCTGGAACTGGGTCCTCGACGAGATGGTGAAGGACGGCCACCTCGACAAGGCGGAGCGGGACAAGACGGTCTTCCCGAAGGTCCTCGACCCCGCCAAGCAGGCCAAGCTCGGCGGCCAGGTCGGCTATCTCGTGGACCTCGCCAAGGCGAATTTCCTCTCGAACAACAAGCAGCTCACCGCCGCGGACCTCTCCCTCGGCGGCTACGAGATCTACACGACCTTCAACAAGAACCAGGTCAAGCTGCTCCAAGAGTCCGTCAAAAAGGTCTACGACAAGAACATCGACCCGAAGAAGCGTCCCGACAAGGACACCCACGTCCAGTTCGGCGGGGCTTCGATCGAACCGAAGACCGGGAAGATCGTCGCGATCTACGGCGGAACCGACGCGACCAAGCACTTCACCAACAACGCCGACAGCACCGGTGCCCAGGTCGGCTCGACCTTCAAGCCGTTCGTCCTCGCCTCCGCGATGGAGGTCGGGGTGCGCGATCCGGAGGGCGGCCGGGTCCAGACGGAGTCCCAGCGCACCAAGATCGACCCCGACAAGACGGTCTACAACGGCAAGAACAAGCTCAAGATCAAAAACTACGACGGGTCGATCTGGCGCAACGAGGAGGGCAAGGAGTGGCTCCAGGTCAACGACGGTGACACGGACTACAAGAACATCAACCTCCGCGACGCGATGATCGACTCGGCGAACAGCCCGTTCGTGCAGCTCGGTATGGACATCGGCGTTTCGGAGGTCCGCAAGGCCGCGGTCAAGGCCGGACTGCTGGAGAGCTCGCTCAACAAGTCCGACGTGCCCTCCTTCTCCATCGGCATCTCCACCCCGAGCGCCATCCGCATGGCCAGCTCCTACGGCACCTTCGCCGCCGAGGGCCAGCAGCGCGACCCGTACTCGGTGGAGTACGTGAAGAAGAGCGGCCGGGAGATCTACCGGCACGAGGACAAGCCGACCGACGGCTTCTCCCCCGCCGTCGCCAACAACGTCACCGATGTGCTGGTCGACGTCGTCGAGAAGGGCACCGGTACGAACGCCAAGGTCCCGGGCCGCCAGGTAGCCGGCAAAACGGGTACCACCGACGGCAACAGGTCGGCGTGGTTCGTCGGCTACACCCCGCAGCTGTCGACCGCGATCGATATGTACCGCCTCGACGACAACGAGAAGAACACCAAGCGCGAGTTCCTGAAGATGTTCGGCACCGGCGGCCAGGACAAGATCCACGGTTCGTCGTTCCCGTCCGACATCTTCGCGGACTATATGAAGAACGCGCTCAAGGGCACCAAGGCGCTGAAGTTCCCCGAGCCCGAGCCGATCGGCGAGGCGTACTGGGGCGGCGGCGCGTCCAGCCCGCCGCCGTCGAAGTCGGCGGAGCCCTCGGCCACGTCCTCGACGAAGGCGCCGTCGAAGACCCAGCAGACCCAGAAGGAGTCGAAGTCCCCGCCGGCCACCGGCAACTCCCCCGACCCCAGCAACTCCTGCAAGCCCTGGGACAACTGGAGCTGTGGTACCAACACCGGCAGCAACAACAACGGCGGCACCGACGGGAGCAACAACAACGGGGGCACCGACGGCAGTGCCGACAACGGCGGTAACGCCAATAACGGCAGCACTGCCAACAACGGCGGCAACTCCAATAACGGCGGCAACTCCAACAACAACGGTGGCAACAGCAACGGCCTCGTGATCGGCGGGCCCCAGGAGGAGTAGCCCTCCGGCCCGTCCGCGCCCCTGCGAGGGCCGTGGCATCCGGCACCCGCGGTTCCGTGTCCCGTACCCGGCCGCACCGGATTCCACGGCCCTCGCGGCGTACCCCCACCCGTACGGCAGGATGTGCACCATGCCCAGCGCAGAGAAGACGACCGTGCCCCCGGACGACCGCCCGGATGTACGGCCCACCCGGCGCGATTCCGTCGCGGCGGCCGGCAGCGAGCTGATCGGTGGCCCGGCCGGCCGCTGGGCCCTGCGCGTCCGCGGCGGCTATCCGACCCCCGTACGCGTGGTGGCGCTCACCGCCATCGGGATGTTCGCCCTGGGCATGGTCCAGAAGATGCCGTGCTACGACTGGGCCTGGTTCCGCGGCGCCAGCTCCCAGTACACCCATGCCTGCTACTCCGACATTCCGCACCTCTTCGTCGGGCGCGGCTTCTCGGACGGGCTGATTCCGTACTTCGACCGGCTCCCCGGCGATATGGAGTACCTGGAGTACCCCGTACTGACCGGGCTCTTCATGCAGATCGCCGCCTGGCTCACCCCCTCGGGCGGATCCCTCCAGGACCAGCAGCAGCTCTACTGGATGGTCAACGCGGGCATGCTGATGGTCTGCGCCGTGATCATCGCGGTCTGTGTCTCGCGGACCCACGCCCGCCGCCCCTGGGACGCCCTCCTGGTCGCCCTGGCCCCCGCCTTCGCCCTGAACGCCACCATCAACTGGGACCTGCTCGCCGTCGCCCTGACCGCCGCGGCGATGCTGATGTGGTCCCGCAGCCGCCCGCTGGCCTTCGGGGTGCTGATCGGGCTGGCGACCGCCGCCAAGCTCTACGCGCTCTTCCTGCTCGGACCGCTGCTGGTGCTCTGCTGGCGGGCCGGGAAATGGCGGGAGTACGGCCTGGCGGTTCTGGGCGCCGCGGGCTCCTGGCTGGTGGCCAATCTGTATGTGCTGCTGGCGGCGCCCGAGGGCTGGCGGAAGTTCTACACCTTCAACCAGGAACGGGATATCGACTTCGGGTCCGTCTGGCTGATCGCCGCCCAGCGTTTCGACATCACGATCACGCCCGAGGAGGTCAACCGCTACTCCCTGTTCCTGGCGGTGCTGGCCTGCGCGGGTATCGCCTGGCTGACCCTGAGCGCACCCCGGCGGCCGCGATTCGCGCAGGTCGCCTTTCTGGTGGTGGCCGCGTTCATCCTGACCAACAAGGTGTACTCGCCGCAGTACGTGCTCTGGCTGATCCCGCTGGCGGTGCTGGCCCGGCCGCGCTGGCGGGACTTCCTGATCTGGCAGGCCTGCGAAGTGGCGTACTACCTCGGCATCTGGATGTACCTGGCCTACACCACCAGCGGCAACCAGCGGCAGGGCCTGCCGCCCGAGGGGTACCACTTCGCGATCGCCCTGCATCTGCTGGGGACGCTCTACCTCTGCGCCGTCGTCGTACGGGACATCCTGCGGCCCGAGCGGGACGTCGTACGCCAGGACGGGGCGGACGACCCCTCGGGCGGGGTGCTCGACCGGGCGGACGACGTGTTCGTGCTGGGCCGGGAAGGGGCGTACGGAACCGGCCACGGCGATGCGGACGGGCCGAAGGTGGCCTGGGGCTTTGCAGGCCCCGAAGGCCGTACGGTGCCGCCGAGCGGCTCATAAGGACCGCCCCGGGAGCTGCCGTACGCGGCTCCCGGGGCGGCCTTGTCAGAGGCTGCCGGTCAGCGTTCCACGATGCGGTCGAACTGGGTCGTGGTGTGCCGCAGATGCGCCACCAGCTCATCGCCGACCCGCGGCTCCTGCGCGTCCGCCGGGACGAACAGAATCGACACCTGCATATGCGGCGGCTCGGCGAACCAGCGCTGCTTGCCCGCCCAGACGAAGGGCGACAGATTGCGGTTCACCGTCGCCAGACCGGCCCGGGCCACGCCCTTGGCCCGCGGCATCATCCCGTGCAGCGCCTTGGGCGCCTCCAGGCCGACGCCGTGGGACGTACCCCCGGCGACGACCACCAGCCAGCCGTCGGACGCGGCCTTCTGCTGGCGGTAGCCGAACCGGTCGCCCTTGGCGACGGGGGTGACGTCGAGGACGGAGCCGCGGTACTCGGTCGAGTCGTGGTCGCCCAGCCAGAGGCGGGTGCCGATCCGGGCCCGGAACCGGGTCTGCGGGAACTGCTGGCGCAGTTTGGCCAGCTCCTCGGCGCGCAGATGGCTGACGAACATGGTGTGCAGCGGCAGCCGCGCGGACCGCAGCCGGTCCATCCAGGTGATGACCTCCTCGACGGCGTCGGAGCCGTCGGTGCGGTCGAGCGGGAGGTGGAGCGCGAAGCCCTCCAGCCGCACATCTTCGATGGCGGCCGTCAGCCGGGCCAGATCCTGCTCGGAGACGCCGTGGCGCTTCATGGTGCTCATGCACTCGATGACCACGCGGGCGCCGACCAGGGCGTGCACCCCGTCGACCGACGATACGGAGCGGATCACCCGGTCCGGCAGCGGCACCGGCTCCTCACCGCGGCGGAAGGGCGTGAGGACCAGCAGATCGCCGCTGAACCAGTCCTTGATGCGGGCGGCCTCGTACGTGGTGCCGACGGCCAGCATGTCGGACCCGAAGCGGGTCGCCTCCTCCGCCAGCCGCTCGTGCCCGAAGCCGTACCCGTTGCCCTTGCAGACCGGTACGAGCCCGGGGAACTGGTCGGTCACCGAATTCTGGTGCATCCGCCAGCGGTTGGTGTCGACGTACAGGGAGAGCGCCATGGCCGGCCCGGAACCTTTCTGGTGGCTGCGGTGTATCGAAGGTGTGGACAGAGACGGGGGAACACGTGATCTACGAGGTTACGGGGTGGGGACCACCGGCGGCGGAAGCGGCCGGGGCACCGGTGGTCCCGTCGGCTCAGCGGCGCGACATATACATGTCCAGGGCCTTGTGCAGCAGCTTGTTGAGCGGGAAGTCCCACTCCCCGACGTACTCGACGGCCTCGCCGCCGGTGCCGACCTTGAACTGGATGAGACCGAAGAGGTGGTCGGTCTCGTCGAGGGAGTCGCTGATGCCGCGCAGGTCGTAGACGGTGGCGCCCATGGCATAGGCGTCGCGGAGCATCCGCCACTGCATCGCGTTCGAGGGCCGGACCTCGCGGCCGATGTTGTCGGAAGCCCCGTAGGAGTACCAGACGTGGCCGCCGACGACGAGCATCGTCGCCGCGGACAGGTTGACGCCGTTGTGCCGGGCGAAATAGAGGCGCATGCGGTTGGGGTCCTCGTTGTTGAGGACGGTCCACATCCGCTGGAAGTACGAGAGCGGGCGCGGGCGGAACCGGTCGCGCACCGCGGTGATCTCGTACAGCCGCTGCCACTCCTCCAGGTCGTAGTAGCCGCCCTGGACGACCTCGACCCCGGCCTTCTCGGCCTTCTTGATGTTCCGGCGCCAGAGCTGGTTGAAGCCCTTGAGGACGTCGTCGAGGGAGCGGTTGGCCAGCGGCACCTGGTAGACGTAGCGGGGCTGGACGTCACCGAAGCCGGCACCGCCGTCCTCACCCTGCTGCCAGCCCATCTTGCGCAGCCGGTCGGCGACCTCGAAGGCGCGGGGCTCGATATGCGTCGCCTCGACGTCCCGCAGCCGCTTGACGTCGGGGTCCTGGATACCGGCCTTGATGGCGGGAGCGTCCCAGCGGCGGATGACGACCGGCGGGCCCATCTTCACGGAGAACGCGCCCTGCTGCTTCAGGTGGGCGAGCATCGGCTGCAGCCAGTCGTCCAGATTGGGGGCGTACCAGTTGATGACCGGGCCCTCGGGGAGATAGGCGAGATACCGCTTGATCTTGGGGAGCTGGCGGTAGAGGACCAGTCCGGCACCCACGAGCTGACCGTGCTTGTCGAACCAGCCCAGGTTCTCCGAGCGCCACTCGGTCTTCACATCCGACCATGCGGGGACCTGGCAGTGGCTTGCCGACGGCAGGGACTGGATGTACGCCAGATGCTGCTCTCGGCTGATGGTCCTCAGTGTCAGGCTCATATGGGGCGCTCCTCGGCAGGTGTGTCCCCATGGGTCAGGGGCTCCGGCTCTCGCGCCGAAGCCTACTGGGCTGGAGGAGCGCCCCGAATGGGCACGTTCGATGTACCCGTTCGACGTGGCCTGTCGGCCGTTGGGGTGATCCACCGGACCCCGGACTCACCCGGCCCGGCTCGTGCTGGATCTTGCGTATTCGCGGACGGGGTTGCCGGGAACGCGGGCGCCGGCGGTCCGGGCCGTGAAGGGCCGGGGTGCCGGTGGATCACCGGTACCCCGGCCGTGGTGCCGCCCGGCGGCGGTCAGCCGATGAGGCCGCCGAAGAGGCCGCCGTGCGCCATACCGAGGAAGAAGCCCGCGGCGGACATCCCGAGCCCCACGATCAGGATGAACCGCTCACGGGTCGTCGCGGAGATGAACTGTCCGTAGCCGCCCGTGAGGATGCCGATCAGGCCCGTCCACGAGCTGAGTAGATGGAGGGAGGGGAACCACGACGACACAAAGGCCAGCACGCCCAGAACCAGGGTCACCCCGGCCAGGGTGTCCTGAAGGGGATGAGGCTTGCCGTCCGTGGCGAAGAGGGATGTCTGACGTCGCACTGCCTGTGCCATGCGGCACCTCCTGGCGTTGCCGAGCGCGGCGCATCGTAGTGCCGCGCACACCCGATGTGTACAGATTGCGCCCTCCGGCTGCCGGATTTCAACCGCAAGCACCTCTCCGGGTACTCTGAACGGTCTGCGCGGTGTCGGCCCAGGCTGCCGACCGATCCGGCATCGACAGCCGGTGAGTGTCAGTGGGCCCTGCTTTACTCGACACCGTTGCAACAACGCATCACGACCCTCCTGCCACGGAACGACCGTGGCCGCTGAGTCCAAAGGAGGTGGGTTCCACATGCGTCACTACGAGGTGATGGTCATCCTCGACCCCGATCTGGAGGAGCGCGCTGTCGCCCCCCTGATCGAGAACTTCCTCTCCGTCGTCCGTGAGGGCAACGGAAAGGTCGAGAAGGTCGACACCTGGGGCCGTCGTCGTCTCTCGTACGAGATCAAGAAGAAGCCCGAGGGCATCTACTCGGTCATCGACCTGCAGGCCGAGCCTGCGGTCGTCAAGGAGCTCGACCGCCAGATGAACCTGAACGAGTCGGTCCTCCGGACCAAGGTCCTCCGCCCCGAGACCCACTGAGCATCCGCTCAGAGGTCAAAGGGTTCGAGTAGCAGCAAGCAGCCAAGCAATCCCCGCCGAGAGGTTCACCCATGGCAGGCGAGACCGTCATCACGGTCGTCGGCAATCTCGTCGACGACCCCGAGCTGCGCTTCACCAACTCCGGTGCGGCGGTCGCGAAGTTCCGTGTCGCGTCCACCCCGCGCACCTTCGACCGTCAGACCAATGAGTGGAAGGACGGCGAGAGCCTGTTCCTGACCTGCTCGGTCTGGCGGCAGGCGGCGGAGAACGTCGCCGAGTCGCTCCAGCGCGGCATGCGCGTCGTCGTGCAGGGCCGGCTGAAGCAGCGGTCCTACGAGGACCGCGAAGGTGTGAAGCGCACGGTCTTCGAGCTGGATGTCGAGGAAGTCGGCCCCAGCCTCCGGAACGCCACGGCCAAGGTCACCAAGACCGCCGGTCGCGGTGGTCAGGGTGGTGGCTACGGCGGTGGCCAGCAGGGTGGCGGCAACTGGGGCTCCGGCCCCGGCGGCCAGCAGGGCGGCGGGGCTCCCGCCGACGACCCCTGGGCCACCGGTGCTCCCTCCGGCGGCGGCCAGCAGGGCGGCGGAGGCAACTGGGGTGGAAACTCCGGTGGCTCCAGCGCTTCCGGCAACTCCGGCGGCGGCTACTCGGACGAGCCTCCCTTCTAGGCGTCCCGCGCCGGGACACCAGGGGTGCTCGCTACTCCCCATTCTTGATCACACAGGAGATACACCATGGCGAAGCCGCCTGTGCGCAAGCCGAAGAAGAAGGTCTGCGCGTTCTGCAAGGACAAGACCGCATACGTGGACTACAAGGACACGAACATGCTGCGGAAGTACATTTCCGACCGCGGCAAGATCCGTGCCCGCCGCGTTACCGGCAACTGCACGCAGCACCAGCGTGACGTCGCCACGGCCGTGAAGAACAGCCGTGAGATGGCGCTGCTGCCCTACACGTCCACCGCGCGATAAGGGAAGGGTGACCGCACAATGAAGATCATCCTCACCCAGGAAGTCTCCGGGCTCGGTGCCGCGGGAGACGTCGTCGAGGTCAAGGACGGATACGCTCGCAACTACCTGGTTCCGCGCGGTTTCGCGATCCGCTGGACCAAGGGCGGCGAGAAGGACGTGGCGCAGATCCGCCGCGCCCGCAAGATCCACGAGATCGCGACCATCGAGCAGGCCAACGAGGTCAAGGCCAAGCTTGAGGCCGTGAAGGTGCGTCTGGCTGTTCGCTCCGGCGACGCCGGCCGTCTCTTCGGCTCCGTGACCCCGGCCGACATCGCCTCGGCGATCAAGACCGCCGGGGGCCCGGAGGTCGACAAGCGCCGTGTCGAGCTCGGTGCGCCGATCAAGACCCTGGGCTCGCACCAGGTGTCCGTGCGTCTGCACCCCGAGGTCGACGCCAAGCTCGGCGTCGAGGTCGTCGCGGGCTGACGTCAGTCTCCGACTGAGCAGGCAGTGGGCCGTACCCGTCGGGTACGGCCCACTGTGCTGTCCGGATTCCTGTCCGGCGCGCCCGCCGGTGGAGCACCGGGCAATATCGTCGTCGGGCGGCCACCGTTTCACGTGAAACAGTGGTTCAGCGGGTTGCTCCGGTGACGAGCCAGCGCCCGGAGCGGGTCCGTACCCAGAGCGTCGCCATCCGTACGGCCATCATCAGGCCCATCGCCCACCACAGGGCGGTGAGACCGCCGCCGAATACGGGGATCAGCAGGGCGACCGGGGCGAAGACCGCCAGGGTCACCAGCATGGCGCCGGCGAGATAGGGGCCGTCTCCGGCTCCCATCAGAACTCCGTCGAGGACGAAGACGATCCCGGCGACCGGCTGGGTGAGCGCCATGACCAGCAGGGCGGACAGCAGCGCATCGTGGACGGCGGGATCGCTGCTGAACAGGGGCAGGAAGAGCGGGCGCAGCAGTACCAGCAGCAGACCGAAGACCATCCCCGAGACCAGGCCCCACTGCACCATCCGGCGGCCGACCTGGCGGGCTCCCTCGGTGTCCCCGGCTCCGAGGTAGCGGCCGATGATCGCCTGGCCGGCTATGGCGATGGCGTCCAGGGCGAAGGCCGTAAGGCTCCACAGGGAGAGCACGATCTGATGGGCGGCGATCTCGGTGTCGCCCAGGCGGGCGGCGACGGCGGTGGCGATCATCAGTACGGCGCGCAGGGACAGCGTACGGATCAGCAGGGGGACCCCGGCCCGTGCACTGGCCCGTATGCCCGCGGCATCGGGGCGGAGCGAGGCCTGGTGCCGGCGGGCGCCCCGGACGACGACGACCAGATAGGCCACGGCCATGGCGTACTGGGCGATGACGGTGCCCCAGGCGGATCCGGCGATTCCGAAGCCGGCGCCGTAGACGAGCAGAACGTTCAGTACCGCATTGGCGCTGAAGCCGCCGACCGCGACATAGAGCGGGGTACGGGTGTCCTGGAGGCCGCGGAGCACTCCGGTGGCGGCCAGCACGATCAGCATGGCGGGGATGCCGATGAGGGAGATGCGCAGATAGGTGACGGCGTAGGGGAAGGCGGTGTCGGAGGCTCCGAAGGCGTCGATGATCCGGGGTGCCAGCGGGAGGGTGAGGGCGACCACGGCCGCGCCCAGGATGACCGCGAGCCAGATGCCGTCCATTCCCTGGCGGATCGCCCCCGGCAGATCTCCGGCTCCGACCCGGCGGGCCACGGCGGAGGTGGTGGCGTAGGCGAGGAAGACGAAGACGCTCACCGCGGTCATCAGCAGAGCGGCAGCGATGGCGAGCCCCGCGAGCTGCGCGGTGCCGAGGTGGCCGACAATCGCACTGTCGACCATGACGAAGAGGGGTTCGGCGACCAAGGCGCCGAACGCGGGAACGGCGAGGGTGATGATCTCTCGGTCATGGCGTCGCCGGATCGCCTTCGGCGGTGCGGAGGCCTGAGTCATATGCACAAGGTAATCGTCCACAGGTAAGAGATGCAAGTGTTCTGTGATCCTTACCTCTACTCAGGGTGACGGCTTGGCGCTGGGCCGTTTGTTCCGTTCGTGCTCCGCTTGGGAAACTTTTTCTCCCCCACAGCCCGTGGATGGAAAAGGTGCAGGTCAGGGGTGGTCTCCCCAGGCGAGGGCCGGGTTGTCCACAATGCTGTCCCCCGGTCCGTGCACAGGTTCCGGGGAGTTCTCCACAGCATCTGACCGCTCATCCACATGGCCTGTGGATAACCAGATTGGCTGACGGTGGCGAGCGGCCTAACGTGGACCGTTGCTCGACGCGCCGGAAGCCGGGTCGGGCCACTCGATTTGTCAGTGCTGTGCCGTAGAAAGAAGGGGCACGGCGAGGTCCGCTCAGCGGACGGGAGGAAGGTGGCCCGGGTGAGCATTTCCGAGCCCTTGGACGACCCGTGGGCGGCCGACGGAATCCCCGGCGACCGTCTGCCCGTCTCCCGTTCCCGCCGTGACGACCGCGGCCCTGACCGCCGTGGCGGCCGGGACGACCAGCACGAACGAGGCCGGGACGGCGGCGGCTGGGACGGAGCCGGCGGAGGCTTCGAGCGGGTGCCGCCCCAGGACCTGGACGCCGAACAGTCGGTGCTCGGTGGCATGCTCCTCTCCAAGGACGCCATCGCGGACGTCGTGGAGATCATCAAGGGGCACGACTTCTACCGCCCCGCCCATGAGACCGTCTATACGGCGATCCTGGACCTGTACGCCCGCGGGGAACCCGCGGACCCGATCACGGTCGCGGCCGAACTGGTCAAACGCGGTGAGATCACCCGGGTCGGCGGCGCGTCCTACCTCCACACCCTGGTGCAGTCGGTCCCCACCGCCGCCAACGCCTCGTACTACGCGGAGATCGTCCATGAGCGGGCGGTGCTGCGCCGGCTCGTGGAGGCCGGCACCAAGATCACCCAGATGGGATATGCGGCGGACGGCGACGTCGACGAGATCGTCAACTCCGCCCAGGCCGAGATCTACGCCGTCACCGAGCAGCGGACCAGCGAGGACTACCTCCCCCTCGGGGACATCATGGAGGGCGCGCTCGACGAGATCGAGGCGATCGGCTCCCGCAGCGGCGAGATGACCGGGGTGCCGACCGGCTTCACGGACTTCGACTCCCTGACGAACGGGCTCCACCCCGGTCAGATGATCGTCATCGCGGCCCGTCCGGCGATGGGAAAGTCCACCCTGGCGCTGGACTTCGCCCGAGCCGCGTCGATCAAGAACAATCTGCCGAGCGTCATCTTCTCCCTCGAAATGGGGCGCAACGAGATCGCGATGCGTCTGCTGTCGGCGGAGGCCCGGGTCGCGCTGCACCATATGCGCTCCGGCACCATGACCGACGACGACTGGACCCGGCTGGCCCGCCGGATGCCGGACGTCTCCCAGGCGCCGCTGTACATCGACGACTCCCCCAATCTCTCGATGATGGAGATCCGCGCCAAGTGCCGTCGGCTGAAACAGCGCAACGACCTCCGGCTCGTCGTCATCGACTACCTCCAGCTGATGCAGTCCGGCGGCTCCAAACGCGCCGAGAGCCGTCAGCAGGAGGTTTCGGACATGTCGCGAAACCTCAAGCTGCTGGCGAAGGAACTGGAGCTTCCGGTGATCGCGCTCTCCCAGCTGAACCGTGGCCCCGAGCAGCGCACCGACAAGAAGCCCATGGTCTCCGACCTGCGTGAATCGGGCTCCATCGAGCAGGACGCGGATATGGTGATCCTGCTGCACCGCGAGGACGCCTATGAGAAGGAGTCCCCCCGCGCCGGGGAGGCCGATCTGATCGTGGCCAAGCACCGTAACGGTCCGACGGCCACGATCACGGTCGCCTTCCAGGGCCACTACTCCCGCTTTGTGGACATGGCCCAGACCTGATCACCCCGGGTCCGGTTCTCCGTTGAGGCCGACGCCGACGGCCGGCTGGTCCGGCAGGTCGAACTCGAAGGCCACGACTCCGAACAACTCGCCTCCGAGCGGTTCGAAGAGATGGGGGACACCACCGTTGGCAGATCGCGTCCCGGCCCGGCCGACCTCTCGGCACGGCGGAGGCTTCTTGGCATCATCGCCGATATGACCCCGACCTTTCCCCGCACCGTCCGAGCCGTCGACACCGCTCAGCTCCTGGACCTGGCCCAAGAGGCCGCCCGGCACGGCTTCAGCCAGCGGCTCCCGGTCGACTGGCTCCGGGAGCACCTTGCCGCGGAGGCGACGCACTACCTGTTCCCGACGGTCGTGCAGCACCTCACTCACCGTCCCGAGACACCGGTGCAGTGGAGGTGCCGGCAACTGCTGACCGTCGGCACCGGCGAACAG
The DNA here is from genome assembly GCF_044763775.1 of Streptomyces sp. NPDC094448. Taxonomy (NCBI): domain Bacteria; kingdom Bacillati; phylum Actinomycetota; class Actinomycetes; order Kitasatosporales; family Streptomycetaceae; genus Streptomyces; species Streptomyces sp. NPDC094448. The sequence continues at coordinate 114,352 of NZ_JBIWGU010000011.1, forward strand.
ATCCTGGGTCTGCTCGACGTTCTTCCCGGCACCTTCGACAAGATCCCGGAAACCTTGGACACGGCATCCAAGAAGGACATCGTCAGCCGCATCGACCGAGCAGTGTCCGTGCGGGAGTGGGTGGAACGGATGGCTGCCGATAAGTGAGAACCTACACCGGGGTTTCAGGACCGGTTCGGTGCCAGACGGTCTCGTAGTAGCGGACGCGGTGGTCCTCGCCGGTCAGATGCATGCCCGCGGCGGTCATCACATGGTGGGACGGGGTGTTGTGGTGGTCGGCGTCGCCCTTGACCCGGGTGATGCCGAGGGCACGGGCATGGGACAGGACGGCGCGGAGGGCCTCGGAGGCGTAGCCGCGGCCCCGGGCCGAGGGGATCAGTCCGTAGCCGACGGTGACGCTGCCGGTGCTGTCGGCGGGGCCGTGGAAGTCCACCCCGCCGATCGCCCGCCCGTCGGACCGGAGCCGTATCTCGAAGGCGCCGGGATGCGGACGGGCGGCGGTGGCACGGATACGGGTGTCGAGGAAGCGGCGGGCCGCGGAGCTGTCGTCCGTCATGGGATAGCCCGGCGCCCACACCGCTCCGGGAAACGGGACGCCCTCCGCCAACTTCCCGGCCTCCTCCGGGGTCAGCGGATGCAGGACGAGTCGCTCGGTCACAAGATCTTCCATGGAGATGGCCTAGCACGGTACGCGGGCCCGGCGCATCGGATAAACCCCAGGGTGCCGTCGGACATCGAGGCCTGCGGTTGGTAGACCTGGTCCCATGATCTCTTCATCTCCGACGGAACGCCTGCTGCCCACCACCGAACGGGCTCTGCTGCACAGTTTGGCCGCGGCGCAGGCCGAAGGGCGGACGCCCTCGTTCTCCGCGGCGGTGGCCCGCGGGGGCCGCGTCGTCTGGAGCGGTATCCGGTCCGCCGACGGGAGCACGGGGCCCGGCCCCGATCCGCAGTACCGCATCGGCTCCATCACCAAGACCTTCACGGCGGTGCTGGTGATGCGGCTGCGTGACGAGGGTCTGCTGGACCTCGGGGATCCGCTGGAGAAGCATCTGCCCGGTACGGACCTCGGCGAGGCGACCATCGCCCAACTCCTGTCCCATACGGCCGGTCTGGCCGCCGAGACGCCCGGCCCCTGGTGGGAGCGGACCCCGGCCGGCCTGCGGCCCGGTCTGGCGGAGGTTCTCGGGGACGCCCCGTTCAAGCACCCCGTCGGACGCCGCTTCCACTACTCCAATCCCGGTTACACGGTGCTGGGCTCCCTCGTCGGGGCCGTGCGCGGAGTCGGCTGGGCCGATGCCGTACGGGAGGAGATCCTGGAGCCGCTGGGTCTGGAGCGGACCGGCGTGCAGCCCAGCGCTCCGTACGCGGAGGGGTGGGCCGTTCACCCCTACGCGGACGTCCTGCTGCCGGAGCCCGTGGAGGACCTCGGAGTGATGGCCCCCGCAGGGCAGATGTGGTCCACCGCCGGGGACCTGTGCCGGTTCGCCGGATTCCTCGCCGAGGGGGACGACCGGGTACTCTCCACCGCCTCCGTACAGGAGATGGCCACCCCGGCCGCACCGCTGGAGAACGGCGAGTGGGACGGCACCTACGGTCTCGGTGTGCAGGTGGCCCGGCTGTACGGCCGGACCATGGTCGGCCATACCGGTTCGCTGCCCGGGTACGTTGCCGGGCTCTGGGTGAGCCCTGCCGACGGGGTGGCGGCGGCGACCCTGGCGAACGCCACCTCCGGCCCTCAGCCCTGGGCCGTCGCCGCCGAACTCGTCCGGACGGTGGCGGAGGCCGAGCCGAAGCTGCCCGAGCCCTGGCGTCCGCTGCCGGAGGCGGATCCCGAACTGCTGGCCCTCACCGGCCCCTGGTACTGGGGGGCGAAACCCCATGAGCTGCGGCTGCTGCTGGAGCGGGGTCTGCTGCTCACCCCGGTCGGGGGATACGGGCGGGGGGCGCGTTTCCGGGCGGCGGAGGACGGTACCTGGACCGGGCTCGACGGGTACTACGCGGGGGAAACCCTAAGGGTGGTCCGGCGGGCGGACGGTTCGGTCCGCCATCTCGACCTCGGTTCGTTCGTCCTCACCCGTGAGCCCTACGAGCCCGGCGCCGGGGTTCCGGGGGATGTGGACCCGGGAGGCTGGCGCGGTACGCCCTGAGCGGGGACCACAACGGATCCGGCCCGGACGGAGGGGGCCAGCCGCTCGACGGTCCGCGCCAGCGGGGCGAGCGCGAGATCCGCCGCGGCCTCGTCGAAGGCCCGGCGCAGCGCCGTGCCATGGGTGGGGCGGGCCTTCGACGAGCAGGGCCAGTCCGGCTTCGGTCACATCGGTGCAGATCCCGCGGCGGTCGGTGTCGCAGAGACAGCGGTCAGCCGGTGGCGACCGAGAGAGGAGCGAAGGACCGTCGCCAGTCGCCGGGAAGCCTGTCGGTTCCGTAGGTCATCAGGGCGGTCGAGCCGACCGGCTCCATCCCGTGTGCCACGGCCCAGTCCAGCAGATCCCGGTGCCGGCCGTCGATATCGGTACGGATCGGCCCTTCGGCTGATCCCGCCGCCGCGACGAGCAGCGCCCGGGCCGTCCCGGAGTCCTTCGCGGTCAACGGCCCGACCCTGTGCTGCTCGCTGCTGTCCCAGACCGCCGCAAAGCCCGTGAGGCCACGGCTGTCCTCCGCCACCCACAGCCGTTCGGTCATACCGGGCAGCCGGGTGATCACCGAGGTACGGTCCAGGCCGAAACACTCGGCATCCAGTTCCACGATGGAGGGCATGTCCTCGGCGGTCGCCCGCCGCGTCCTCACCTCCGCGACCGACCCGGCCGCGGACGGGGAGAACCGGCCCCTGATCCGTTCGACGTGCCCGATATCGGCGAAGCCGAGCTTCCGGTACAGCGGCTGCCCGTACGGCGTCGCGTACAGCGCCAGCGGGGTTCCGCCCGCTGCCTCCATGACGCGGTCCATCAGGCGGCGTCCGATGCCCTGGTGCCCGTACCGGCGGGCGACGAGCAGTTTGCCGACGGCCGCAAGTCCGCTGCCGTACGGGGTCAGGACGCAGCACGCCGCCAGCCCCTTGTCCTCGGGGTCGTCGATCCCCATGGCGGTTCCCGCAGCCAGAAGCAGTCCCCAGGTGCTTTCCTCCCGGGACCAGCCGCGGTCCTCGGAGAGGTCGGCGCAGGCTGCGAGGTCGTCCCTGGTGAGTCGGCGGATGGGCAGTTCGGGGAGCGCTGTCGACATAGGGGCCAGACTGTACGCCGTGGTGATCGCTCGTCCAGTGCTTTCAGGGAACTGATCTCTGCCCGCAACCGACGGGCGCGCGGTGTCGGTCCCCAGGGCTTGAGCACGGAGACGGCCGTCATGAACAGACGTTTCACGTGAAACACCGTGCCGGGGGCGGCCGGAACCCCGCGTCCGCCCCCGGGAGGCATCTGCGGTACGAGCCCGGGAGTAGGCAGGGCGGTCCCGGTTCGGCGTCGGGGAGTGTCCGCCCAGGCCCGGGGTCGGCCGGATCTCGTGGCGCATCGCCCCGCCGGACGACGGCTCTCGTCGAGCGGCGCATCGCCCCGCCGGACGACGGCTCTCGCCGGGCGGGCCGGTCCCGGTCCGGAAGGACCGTCGGGAGGCCGGCGAGGTCTCAGCCCAGATCGGGTGCGTGCAGGGCCCGGACGCCCTCGATATTGCCGTCGAGGTAGTGGCGGAGGGAGAGCGGGACCAGATGGACCCCGGCGATCCCCATCCGGCTGAAGGGCACCCGGACGATCTCGTACTCGCCCCGCGGCTCGTCGATCTCCGGGCCGTGCCGCTGCGCCGGGTCCATGGACACCAGCCGGCAGACGAAGAAATGCTGCACCTTGACCCCGGTCACACCACTGCCGGTGTGGTGCTCCACGGTGTCGACGAAGCAGGGCACGACATCGGTGACCTTGGCACCCAGCTCTTCGTTCATCTCCCGGTGGAGCGCGTCGACGACGCTGGCGTCCGCCGCCTCCACTCCGCCGCCGGGGGTGAGCCAGTACGGATCCACGCCGGGCCGGGTGCGTTTGATCAGGATGAGATCGTCGCCGTCGAGGAGGACGGCACGGGCGGTGCGCTTGACCACGGGACGTTCGGTCATGCCAGGACCATGGCCCGTTCGGCGTGTCCTGAAACTCCCGGTGGCTTCGGCCGTCCGTACGGGAGGGCGGTCACCAGTCCGCGGCGGCCCGCATCAGCCAGTCGTGCGCCCGGGAGATATGCGGGAGGGCCAGTGTCCCGGCCCGTACGACGAGGAAGTAGGTCCGCAGCGGGGGTACCGGAGGTTCCAGCAGGGTCACCACCCGCCCCCGGTCCAGCGCCTCCTCGCAGAGGTAGCGCGGCAGGACGGCCAGCCCGGCGCCCGCGGCGGTGCTCTCCAGGACGGCCCGCAGATCGGGGGCGATGACGGTGCCCGCGGCGGCGGGCGGGGATTCGAAGACGGTGGCCCAGTACCGGGAGACCAAGGGCAGCGATTCATGGACCTCGACGACCGGCAGCTGTTCCAGCACCACCTGTCCGGCGCGCAGGACGTCCGGCCCGAGACGGGCGGCCCAGCGGGGCGAGGCGACCAGGACGTGTTCCTCGTCGCAGAGCGGGGTCGCGGTGAGGAGCCCGCCGCGCGGCCGGGCCGTGGTGATGGCCAGATCGTGGTGCCCGGCCGCCAGTCCCTCCAGGGACTCCTCGGCCTTGCCGAACGCGGCGCGCAGCGCGAGCCCCTGGGAGAGCAGCGGAGTGAGCGCGGGCAGGGCGCGCAGGGAGGTGAATTCGGGCGGGCCGGCCAGATGCAGGGTCCGTACGCCCGCCTCCTCGTCGAGCCCGGATTCGGCGATTTCCACCAGGGCGTCGAGATGCGGGGCGGCCCGGTGGGCGAGTTCGTCGCCGACGCTGGTGGGGGTGACCCCCCGGGCCTGCCGCAGGAAGAGGGGTTTGCCCAGTTGCCGTTCCAGGGTGCGTATCTGTCCGGTGACCGCGGGCTGGGAGAGCCCGAGGAGGGCCGCGGCGCGGGTGAACGAACCGGCCCGGTGCACCGTGACGAACGTCCGCAGCAGGGCCAGATCCATTGCCGAGCGCCTCCTCCACCGACGGTGTCCGGGGATCGGACAACGATAAATAAGTCGATTGGTTGCTGCCGCTACTGTGATTGGACACTGACGCACAGTCAACTAGCCTTGTGGGGCGGTTCTTCGGGGAGGAACCGGGGCGGTCCGAGCCATGAGGGGGGAGGCTCGGACCGCCCGCCGAGAGACGGACCGGGCCTGCCGGGAAGGTGTTTCTCAGCCGACCGCGCCTGCGGCTTCGTCCAGGGCCCGCAGCACATCGGCGACCAGATCGTCGGTGTCCTCGGCACCGGCCGACAGCCTGATGAAGCCTTCCGGGACCGCGTCCCCGCCCCACCGCCCGCGCCGCTCCGCCGAGGAGCGGACCCCGCCGAAGCTGGTCGCGTCGTCGACCAGCCGGAGTGCGTCGAGGAAGCGTTCGGCGTGGTCGCGGTCGGGCAGGACGAACGAGAGCACCCCTCCGTACCGCCGCATCTGCCGTCCGGCCAGGGTGTACGAGGGGTCCGTGGGCAGCCCGGGATACCGCAGCCCCGTCACCTCCGCCCGCTCGCCCAGCGCCCGTGCCAGGGCCAGGGCGTTGACGCACTGCCGGTCGATCCGCAGATGCAGGGTGGCCAGAGACCGGTGGGCCAGCCAGGTCTCCATAGGACCCGGAATCGCCCCGACCACCTTCCGCCAGCGCCGTACGTCCGCCGCCCGTGCGGTGTCGCGGCAGGTCACATGCCCGAGCAGCAGATCGCCGTGGCCGGTCATGCCCTTGGTGTCACTGGCCACCGAGAAGTCGGCGCCCAGCGCCAGCGGCCGCTGCGCGAGCGGGGTGGCCAGGGTGTTGTCGACGGCGACCAGGGCACCGTGCGCATGGGCGACCCGCACCATGCGCCGGATATCGCAGACGTCGAGCCCCGGATTGGACGGGCTCTCGACCCAGAGCAGCCTGGCCCCCTCCAGAACCGACAACTGGGCGTCGCCCGCGGTCGGCGCGGTGCGCACCTCGATTCCGTACGCCTCCAGCTGATCGCGGACCAGGGGCAGCGCCTGATAGCCGTCGCTCGGCAGGACGACGGTGTCGCCGGCCCGCAGCGTGGAGAACAGCACCGCGGATACGGCCGCCATACCGGAGGCGAATACCGTGGTCTCGACGGACTCGCCCGGCGCTTCCAGCTCACCTATGGCCCGTTCCAGCAGGGTCCAGGACGGGTTGGTGTCGCGGCCGTAGGTGTACGGCCCGGTGGGCTCGCCCGGCAGATGGAAGTGGGCGGCGAACGCCGGGCCCGGCAGGGTGGGCTCGTATTTCACCGGCTCGGGCAGCCCCGCCCGTACCGCTCTGGTGCCGTCTCCGATGCCCGTTTCCATGGCCGTGGTGCTCCTCTCGTCAGCCGGGTTCCGCCCGGGTCCGCCCGCGCCGGGCGTCCGGTGACCGGCCGTGCGCGATCCCCGCGCCGTTCGTTCGTGCTCCGACCGTACGTTCTCCGGAAGCTTCCGTTCCTCCTCCGTCCGCCGGATGGGACGGCCACACCCTTGCGCAGCGGGCCGCCGGACCGCCGCTCCGGCGCCCTTGACGAGGCAATTCCTTCCTGTGTCTGATCGTGGCAGACATGATCGGGACGAGCGGCAGGGGCGGCGCACGATGAAGGCATTCCGGCTGGACGAACTGGAGGCGGAGCGCGCCGCCAACGACGGCGCGTATCTGCAGTTCCTGCGTGAGCGGAACATGTCCGTCGGTCTGTACGCGCTGGACGCCGGGGCCCTCGACCCCCAGCAGCCGCACCGCCAGGACGAGGTCTACTTCGTCGTCAGCGGGCGGGCGGCGATCACCGTCGGCACGGAGACGACTCCGGTCGCCCGCGGCAGTGTGGTCTACGTACCCGCGGGAGTGCCGCACAAGTTCCACCACATCACCGAGGACCTCCGGGTCATGGTGGTCTTCTCTCCCCCTGAGAGCTGAGCCCACGCCCCCGGAATCCCTAAGGGGCAGCTCAGGGGAGATCAAGGGCCCGGACCGTCCCGCCCGCCTTCCGGCCCGCCTAGCATCGAGGGCGGAGCGCCGGAAATTCCGCCGGGGGAGCCGAAGGAGAGACGAGGTAGGGGCCATGGCTGTACGGGAGATCGTCACGGGGCTGCCGTGGTGGGTGAAGTGGGTGGTGGCGCCGGTGCTGGTGCTGCTGCTCTTCGGCGGACTGGTCGCCCATGTCGTCGGGGTGCTGATCGGACTGCTCTTCAAGGCGCTCGCCCTGGTCGCCCTCGTCGGCGGACTGGTGTTCGTCGTCAGGAAGTTCAAGGGGTCGTCGAACTCCCGCGGGGACTGGTAGCCGCCCGGGTCCGGCGTTAACCCGGCCGGGGGAACCCCGGGCCTTACCAGGTCACACTCGGTTGAATGGCCATTACAGTGGCAGTCCGCCGCTGGGTATGCGGATTCACCACCCTTGTGCGCCCTCTTGTACGCCGGTGAGCGCCCCCTGTGGGCCCGTACGACCGGTACGGGTGCGGACCGCACGTACCGGACCGTTCCGGGTTCCGGCAGGGCCGCGTGCCCGGTGCGGCGGCGGGCGCACGGGGACCGACCCCGCGGGCGGGCGCCGACCCGCCACCATGTCAGGGGGTGAACCGTGGCCATGCCACCGGACGAGCGCGGCACCGGCCCGGCGGACGGTGTCACCCGGCCTCCGGCCGTCGGCACACCCACCCTGATCACTTCGGTGCAGCGGGCCCTGCGGCTGCTGGAGGCCGCCTCCTCGTACCCCGCGGGCGCGCCCGCCAAGGTGCTGGCCCGGGTGGCGACGATCCCGCTCCCCACCGCGTACCACCTGCTGCGCACCCTGGTGCACGAGGGCTATCTCCGCAGGGAGAGCGGCGTGTTCGTCCTCGGCGACGCGGTGGGACGGCTGGGCCCCGAAGCACCCGAAGCACCCGAAGGGCCGGAAGGGCCGGAAGCGCCGAAGGCATCCGAATCCGCTGTGTCCACTGCTTCCATGGCGCCCCATGTGCCCCATGTGCCTTCTGCACCTGCCGCTTCCCTTGTTTCCGCTGTGCAGAATCGTCGCAGCAGTCCCGAAGCGGGCACAGTTGGTGTGGAATCGGGCGCGTCAGGAACAGAACCGGTCGCCGGGGCGGACGGCGATCCGCCTCCGGTCCTCCGCCCGGGGCTACGGCCGGAGCCCGGCCCCGGCACCAGGCCGGCGGACTCCCTGGAGCACTGGCGGGACGCGATCGGAGCCCCCGTCTACTTCGGCGTCTACCGCGACGGCGAAATCCAGGTGGTGGCCGTATCGGACACCCCGTACGCCCCCGCCGTCAGCGAATGGGCGGATTTCCGCGAGACCGGCCATGCCCATGCGATCGGCCAGTGTCTGCTCGGCCGGCTGGACACCGCCGAACTCCACGACCATCTCGACCGGCACCCGGTGCGCGCCCTGACGCCGTATTCGGTACGGGACCGGCGCAGCCTGCTCGAACGGCTGGTGGCCCGGGGGCGCGCGGAACCCGTCGTGGAGCGGCAGGAGTACACGCTCGACACGGTCTGTGCCGCGATCGCCGTACCGCCGCCCGCGGGCGCCCGTGCCGCGGCGATGGCGATATCCCTCCCCCTCGACCGATCGGAACGGCTGCTTCCGGCAATCGGGCAGCTCCGGTCGGGGGTCGGCGGACTGCTCGGTTCACTCGCCTTCGCCGCTCGTCTGCCGGACGCTTGACGGCCCTTCGTTCGAGGCGTCTATCAGTATCTGAAAAATCACTCCTTGTAGTCCTCTGGTGACTTAGCGCACGATTATGAGGAGAGCGTCAGGGGAGTCCTTCCTGACCCGTTTCGCCAGGCTTCAGCAAGAAGGCTGCCCACCAGGCCCATCCGGGCTTCCGTCACTGCGGGGTACACGATGCACGAGTCGGTCCAGGCCGAGGTACTGATGAGCTTCCTCGTCTCCGAGGAGCTGTCGTTCCGGATCCCGGTGGAGCTCCGCTATGCGGCCGCGGATCCGTACGCCGTGCGGATGACCTTCCATCTGCCCGGAGACGCGCCGGTGACCTGGGCCTTCGGCCGGGATCTGCTGCTCGACGGGATCGTCGGGCCGAGCGGCGACGGCGATGTGCACATCGCACCGCTGGGGCCGGACGAGTCGGCGGACCTCGGGATCCGGCTCCAGGTGGGCGGAGAACTCGCCCTCTTCCAGGTGAGCGCGGCACCCGTCGTGGCCTTCCTGGACCGTACGGACCGGCTGGTTCCGCTGGGCCAGGAGCGGGCGTTCGGGGATTTCGGCGCCGAACTGGAGCAGGTGCTGCGGAGCATCCTCGCGGAGGAGAACGCGGGCTGACCGTACGGGTCCCCGGGCGCGCCCGGGGACCCGTACCGCTACCGCTTGCGGCGGCGGCCCTTGCCGCCGCCCAGACCCGGCAGCCCGCCCCGGCCCGCGGGCCGGATCTCCGGAACCGGCCCGCCGGCCGCCGGTTCGGCGGACATCTGCGGCAGCCGGGCCCCGGACCCTTCGGCCGGGTGCCCGGAAGTGCCTTCGGCGCCGTCCCGGACGCGGGCATCCGGCCGGTCGGCGCAGACCACCAGAGCGGCCAGGATCGTGGTCACCGGAACCGACGCGACCAGACCGATCGACCCGATCAGCGTCCGGACGATCTCCTCGGCGACGAGTTCGCTGTTGGCGACCGTCCCCACCCCGCTCTTCGCGATGCTGAACAGCAGCAGCAAGGGCAGTGCGGCGCCCGCATAGGCGAGGACCAGGGTGTTGACCACGGAGGCGATATGGTCGCGTCCGATCCGGATGGCGGCGCGGTACAGCGCGCGCGGTCCCATGCCGGGATCCGCCTGGCGCAGCTCCCATACCGCCGACGTCTGGGTCACCGTCACATCGTCGAGCACCCCGAGTGAACCGATGATCACACCGGCCAGCAGGAGTCCGCTCATGTCGATGCCCGGATAGAGCCCATGGATCAGCCCGGTGTTGTCGTCGGTATTGCCCGAAAGCGCCGCCCAGTCGATGAACAGCGAGCCCAGCAGCCCGATCAGCAGCAGCGAGATCAGCGTGCCGAGGACCGCGACGGAGGTACGGGCGGTGATGCCGTGACAGGCGTAGAGCGCGATCAGCATGATCGCACTGGAGCCGACCACCGCGACGGCCAGCGGATTGGAGCCTTCCAGGATCGCGGGGAGGATGAACAGCGTCAGCACGGCGAAGGACGCGGCCAGCGCAATCAGCGCCATCACCCCGCGCATCCGCCCCACCAGCACCACGGCCAGGGCGAAGACCCCGGCCACCACGGCGAGCGGGAACCGGCGGTTCACGTCGATGACCGAGTACTGGAGGTCGCGGGGCGCATCGGGGGCGTACGCCACCACGAGCTGCTGCCCCCGCTCCAACTGCCGTGACGCGTCCGGCTGGACGATCTCGGCGATGATCCGGTCCAGATGAGGCCCGGAGGTGATCCTGATGGTCGCCTTCTTGCAGTCGCCCTGCTGCGCCGCGACGGCCTCACGGCCCTGGGGCGTACTGGTGTCACCGGTCGGAGGCACCTGCGCGGAGTTGACCGACTTGCAGTCGACCGGGTCGACGCGGGTGACGACCGCCTGTTCGGTCTGGCGGTCGAAGCCGACGCCGGTGCGTTCATGACCTGGGGCGGAGCCGGGCCAGAGGACGGCCAGACCCACGACGACGGCCGCGGCGAAAGGAATCAGCACCGCGGCGATGATGCGGCGCAGATGGCGTGAGACGGGGGCGGCCGGTCCATGGCTGTGGCTGTGCCCATGACTGTGCCCGTGAAGGTGTGCGGGCACCGGAGTCGTCGGCGGTGGGGGCGCGTGCGCGTGTTCGTGGCTGCGGGCGGGTGCCCGGGCGGGCGTCGGGGGAGGTGCCGCGGCGGAGGCAGGGACGGGGGCGGGGTCCGGACCGGGGCCGTACCCCTGACCGCCGCCGTCCGCCGCACCGTACGCGAACCGGGAGTCGGGACCCCCCTGGGGACCGGGCGCTGATGACGTCACCGACCGATCATCGCAAGAACGGACGGGGGCCCCTGTTCAGCACGCCAGAAATGACGCTAGCGTGGTGTCACCTTTGCACACGCGGGAGCTCGGAGCACCGGGCTGAGAGGGCGCTGACCTCCGTCGACGCACCATCGGACGTATATGCGGGACATATACGCGCCGAAGGTGCCGGTCACGGGAATCGCTGCGTCGACCGCCGAACCTGTTACCGGGTAATGCCGGCGTAGGGAGTAGGTCTTCATGACCGTTCAGGATGCACGCACGCCTGCCGTCGTACCCGCCGCCCCGGTGGCGGCCGACGGTGTTCGCACGCCCGGCTGGCACAAGGGGTACATCGAGGGCTCGCGCCCCGATCTCCGGGTGCCGGTCCGTCAGGTGCACCTCACCAATGGCCGGGACGTGACGCTGTACGACACCTCCGGCCCGTACACCGACCCCACCGTCGAGACGGACGTACGCCGCGGGCTGCCGCCCCTGCGGGAGCACTGGATCGTCGCGCGCGGCGACACCGAGGAGTACGCGGGCCGTCCGGTGCGCCCGGAGGACGACGGCGTCCGGCACACTTCGCCGCGCGGAGGGCTGCGCAACCTCGACGCGGTCTTCCCGGGGCGGCCGCGCCAGCCGCGCCGGGGCCGCGACGGACAGGCGGTGACCCAGCTCGCGTACGCCCGCCGGGGCGAGATCACCCCCGAAATGGAGTTCGTGGCGCTGCGGGAGAACGTTTCTCCCGAGGTCGTACGGGAGGAGATCGCCGCCGGCCGGGCGGTGCTCCCCGCCAACGTCAACCATCCCGAGATCGAACCGATGATCATCGGCAAGCGGTTCCTGGTGAAGGTCAACGCCAATATCGGCAACTCCGCGGTCACCTCCTCCATCGAGGAGGAGGTCGAGAAGATGACCTGGGCCACCCGCTGGGGCGCTGACACGGTCATGGACCTGTCCACCGGGCGCAATATCCACACCACCCGCGAGTGGGTGCTGCGCAACTCCCCCGTCCCGATCGGCACGGTGCCGCTCTACCAGGCGCTGGAGAAGGTCGACGGCCGGGCCGAGGAGCTGAGCTGGGAGGTCTACAAGGACACCGTGATCGAACAGGCCGAGCAGGGGGTGGACTATATGACCGTCCACGCCGGGGTGCTGCTGCGGTATGTCCCGCTGACCGCGCGCCGGAAGACCGGGATCGTCTCGCGCGGCGGTTCGATCATGGCCGCCTGGTGTCTGGCGCACCACAAGGAATCGTTTCTGTACGAGCATTTCGAGGAGCTGTGCGAGATCCTCGCGGCGTACGACGTCACCTACTCCCTCGGTGACGGGCTCCGGCCCGGGTCGATCGCGGATGCCAACGACGAGGCGCAGTTCGCGGAGCTGCGGACGCTCGGGGAACTCAACCGGATCGCCAAGCGTATGAATGTGCAGACGATGATCGAGGGCCCCGGTCACGTTCCGATGCACAAGATCAAAGAGAATATCGACCTCCAGCAGGAGATCTGCGAGGAGGCCCCCTTCTATACGCTCGGCCCGCTGACCACCGATGTGGCGCCCGCCTACGACCACATCACCTCCGGTATCGGGGCTGCGATGATTGCCTGGTGGGGCACGGCGATGCTCTGTTACGTGACGCCCAAGGAGCACCTCGGTCTGCCCAACCGGGACGACGTCAAAACCGGTGTTATCACCTACAAGATCGCGGCGCATGCGGCCGATCTCGCCAAGGGGCATCCGGATGCCCAGGAGTGGGACGACGCGCTGTCGGACGCCCGTTTCGAATTCCGTTGGGAGGACCAGTTCAATCTGGCGCTCGACCCCGATACGGCCCGGGAGTTCCATGACGAGACCCTGCCCGCCGAGCCCGCGAAGACGGCGCACTTCTGTTCCATGTGCGGTCCCAAGTTCTGCTCGATGAAGATCAGTCGTTCGATCGCCGAGCAGTTCGGCGGGGACGAGGCAGCGGCGCAGGGGGCGAGCGACGAGGAGATCGCGGAGGGCATGCTCCGGAAGTCGGAGGAGTTCGCGGCGAGCGGGAACCGCGTCTATCTGCCGCTGGCCGACTGATCAGGGCCGTAAGCCGAGTTGGGCGCCGTCGGCGCCGGGGCACCCCGGTCACTCGGGTGGGTGATCGGGGCCGCCGAAGTCCGGGCTGGTGAAGTCGGGGCTGGTGAAGGTGGGGCGCTGACCGGCCGTGGCGCCTTCGCCGGGGCTGGTGAAATCCGGGCTGTCGTAGCCGATCTTCGGTATCCGGTTCGGCTGCCGCGGGGGTGCCGGGGAGAGCGGATCGGAGCTGGGGTCCTCCAGCGTGATCCGCAGGAAGGGCAGCAGACCGCGTTCCAGTACGGCATGGAGCCAGGCGTCCTTGGCCCGTGCGACCTCGTCGGGGAGTTCTTCCGCATGCTCCGCGGCCGGTACCTGGGTGGAGCTGTTGCGCACGGCGGTGATCAGCAGTCCGATCGCCGCCGTCAGAATGGCCGCCGCGGTCAGGGCCGCGAAGAACCAGCCCGCTGAGACCAGGGGTGAGGCGAAGGAGGGAGGGGGGTCGAGCATCTTCAGCAGATGGCCGACGAGCAGGAAGATCAGGGCCGCCGTACCGGCGAGGACCGGCGCGAGCACGGTGAAGACGGCCCCCATACCGGCGCCCGTGCCGTCGTGGTCCCCGCCGCCGGGTACCGCTTCGGCGGCGCCGGACCCTCCGGTGGCCTGGGGCGAGGGGGAGTGGGCCTCCTCGCGGATCCGTACATAGTGGGCGTACTCGGGTGCGGCGGAAGCGGTGATCAGCGCGGTGTTGTTGAGCGCCATCGTCCGCAGTTGGGTGGCGTTGAGCCGTTCGCCGATCGTGGCCAGATCCGGTCGTTCATGGGCAGTGCGCAGTACGTCGTCAAGGAGCCGCTGGAATTCGGCGCGGTCCTCGCTGAGCAGGGGCGGAACGCTGTTCATGTGCATCCCCCGATACTCCGTACGCCCGAAAGGCCCATAAGAAAGCGGGACTTCCGGTGATAGACGGAGGAGAGCCTGCAACGGATAAGCAGATGGTAGAGCCGTTACGGCACGGGGTGACAGGGACTTTCGGTAAAACGCCCAACCGGCTTGGGTCAGCCGGCCACCGGCAACTGGACGACAAGGAGCTTTCCGGCCATGGTGACTCCGCCGTCCATGGCGATCGCCAGCCCGTCCGCGTAGACGTGCGGGCCCTCGACGACCGGGCGTTCGCCGTCCTCGCCGTCCTCCGTACCGACCTCGCCGAGCAGATACGGGATGGGGCTGTGGCCGTGGACGACCCGGCTGCCGCCGTAGGCGCCGAGCAGTTCGCGGACGGCGGGCGGTCCCGCCTCCTCGTCGCGGAAGGAGAACCGCTTGGTCATCTTCCGGAAGAGGTCCCAGCACTCGTCGGGGTCGTTGCGGGTGAGGACGTCCTGGACGGCCTCGTTGACGTCCTCGACGGTATCGCCGTAGTCCAGATAGGCGGTGGTGTCGGAGTGCAGCAGCAGATGGTCGTCCTCGACGGCGACCGCGTCGAGCCGGGCCATCCACTGGACGTGGACGTCCTGGAGCCGGTCCATATCGGACTTCTGGCCGCCGTTGAGCAGCCAGGCGGCCTGGAAGGTGGCGGTGCCCGCACCGGAGTTCACCGGGGTGTCGACAAAGCGTTTGGCGCCGAGCAGCAGCAGTTCGTGATTGCCCATCAGGGCCTTGCAGTAGCCGCCCGCGGCCGCTGCCTCGGCCGAGAGCCGCATCACCAGGTCGATGACGCCGATGCCGTCGGGGCCGCGGTCGGTGAAGTCGCCGAGGAACCAGAGCCGGGCATTGCCCGCGGCCCAGTTCCCCTCGGCGTCGATCAGCCCCTGGGCCGTGAGGGCCGCGACGAGCTGGTCGAGATAGCCGTGGACGTCGCCGACGACGTAGAGCGGGCCCCGTTCGGTCGGTACGGGGGCCTCGGCGGTGCCGGTCAGGGGGAGGGTGCCGGGGTCGGGCTCGGCGCGGCCGATGACGGGCAGGTCCCGTTCGGTGGGGGTGTAGCCCTCGGGCAGCTCGTCCTCGGGGACGGCGTTCCCGGGATGCACCTCCGCGGCGTGCGCCTGTCCTGTGAGGGCGTCTCCGGGGTGCGTCTGCGCGGGGTACGGCCGGTCGCCACCGGGGTGCCCGGCCGGGGCCGGGTCGGCGTACGGCTCCGGGTGCGGCCGGTGCGCAGACGGGGGTTCGGCGGCCGGGTGCACCCGGTGGTCCTGCTGGGGTCCGGGGTAGGGGGCGGGCTCCTGCTCGTACCCCGGAATGTCCGTCCGGTGCGCCGGCTGCTGCCCCTGCTCGTGCTGCGGCACGGCGGCCGCCGGGTACTCCCGGACGGCCTGGTGCGGCTCGGACCCGGGCCCGGCGGGCGGCGGCGCCGCGGCCTCGGGCGCGCGCGGCGCCGGGATGTTCTCGGGGCGCTCGTCGTCCTGCGCCGGCTCCGACTGCACGGGCATCTGCGCATAGGGCGGAACGCGGAAATCGCGCAACGTCGCCGTGCGCACCACGGGTCCCTGACCGGCCCCCTGAGTCATCGACCCCTCCACCACCGTCGCGCCGCCGTTCACCTCTCGGCCCAGCCTGGTCGGGGTGGTCCGCGGTGTCGTCCGCCCATCATAGGAATGAGGTCCGCGCTCTGTGACGCACCAGGGGTGGTGAATCCCGCCGTACCCCTGACACGTCGGCTGTTTCGCCCCAATAGGGCCCCAATTGGGGATGCCCGGCGTCGCGCCGGATATCGACCGGGGACGTACTGGTGACGTCGTGGTGACGGTCCGGGGCCGGTCCGGGGCCCTTCGGTACGGCGGCGGAACGTTTCCGGACACGCCGAGGCCCGGACGGCCCCGGGCCGGCTGGGAGTCGGCCGGGGGCGTCCGTGCGGAACGGCCTAGTCCGGCGCGGGGGAGCGCGGCGGGCTGACGGTGGTCCGCGGGGAGCGGCGCTGCGATGAGGTCCGGACGATCAGCTCCGTCGGTATCACCTGCTCGACCGGTCGGTCCTCGTCGATGCCCTCGATGGCGTCGATGAGGAGCTGGACGACGGCGGTGCCGATCCGGCGGGGCTTGAGCGAGAGCGTGGTGATGGGCGGTTCGGTGGTGGCGTAGACCGTCGATTCGCTGCAGCAGACCAGCAGCAGATCTTCGGGTACGCGCAGTCCGTAGCGGCGGGCGGCGGCCAGCAGATCGGTGCCGTTGGGGTCGAAGAGCCCGTAGACGGCGTCCGGGCGGTCGGGGCGGGCGAGGAGCCGGTCGGCCGCGACGGCCCCGGCGCAGGGGTCGTGGGCGGGGTAGGACTCGTAGACCGGGTCCTGGCCGACCCGCTCGCACCAGTTCAGATAGGCGGTGGTGGAGAGCCGGGTGTAGGTGTCCGTGGTGGTGCCGGTGAGCAGTCCGATCCGGCGGGCGCCCGCGTCGGCGAGATGGTCGAGGAGGTCGAGGACGGCCGCCTCGTGGTCGTTGTCCACCCAGGCGGTGACCGGGAGAGTGCCGGCCGGGCGGCCGTCGGAGACGACGGGCAGGCCTTGGCGGACCAGCTCGGTGACCACCGGGTCGTGGTCGGACGGGTCGATGACGACCGTCCCGTCGAGCGCCACGTTGGACCAGACGTCGTGGCGCGAGGTCGCGGGGAGGATCACCAGCGCATAGCCGCGGGCGAGCGCGGCGGAGGTGGCCGCCCGCGCCATCTCGGCGAAGTAGGCGAACTCCGTGAAGGTGAAAGGTTCATCCCCGTACGTCGTCACGGTCAGGCCGATGAGGCCCGACTTTCCGGTACGGAGGGTGCGCGCGGCCGCCGACGGGCGGTAGCCCAGCCGGTCGGCGACCTCGCGCACATGTCTGCGGGTGGCGTCCGGGAGCCGGCCCTTCCCGTTCAGCGCGTCCGAGACAGTCGTGATGGAGACACCGGCTGCGGCGGCGACATCTCGGATGCCTGCCCGACCTTGCCGGCTGCCCCGGCGGGTTGTGTCCGTCCGGCTCACCTGGTGCTTCCCTGCTGCTGTCATGGCGTGCCGATATTAGGGCTCGTGCGGGCGGTGGGACCGATCGCCATTGCACTCGTTGACAGGCACGATTCTGCATGATCATAAGCCATCAACTGCCTTGGAATTTAAGGCACTTATCCGCTAGTCATAGGGCGGCCGAGGTGTAGTGCGGTCCAAGCCTGAAGCTGCTTCGAGGTTGCGAAGAGGTCTCAACTCACCTCTACGGGGGACGCGCGCCACGGAGCGAGCCACGGGCGCGCGCCGGAAGAGCTTGCGCTCCCCCGGCTCCGCGGGGGTCCGCGGGGGTTCACGGGGTTCCCTCCGGAGGTAATCCTCATAGGGTGTGCAGTATTGGGGTCCGGGCCGGATTTCCCGTGCCGGGGCCGTGGACGGACGGTCGTTCGAGGAGGATCTGCGGTGAGCGAGACGAGCCCGAAGCTACGTGTCGAGCTGGACGGAATTCCCACGTACAAGCCGGGTCGGCCGGCGGCGGCCGCGGGCGGGTCCGTCGCGTACAAGCTGTCGTCCAACGAGAACCCCTACCCCCCGCTGCCGGGGGTGCTGGAGACCGCCGTCGCGGCGGCGCACCAGTTCAACCGCTACCCGGATATGGCCTGTACGGAGCTGATGGCCGAGCTGGCGGACCGGTACGGGGTGCCGTTGTCGCATCTGGCGACCGGTACGGGTTCCGTCGGCGTGGCCCAGCAGTTGCTCCAGGCGACCTCGGGCCCGGGTGACGAGGTGATCTACGCCTGGCGGTCCTTCGAGGCGTACCCGATCATCACCCGGGTCAGCGGGGCGACGGCGGTGCAGGTGCCCCTGACCTCCGGCGATGTGCACGATCTGGACGCCATGGCCGCCGCGATCACCGACCGGACCCGGCTGATCTTCGTCTGCAATCCGAACAACCCCACCGGCACGGTGGTGCGCCGGGCGGAGCTGGAACGGTTCCTCGACCGGGTGCCGTCGGATGTGCTGGTCGTGCTGGACGAGGCGTACCGGGAGTTCATCCGGGACGCGGACGTTCCGGACGGGGTGGAGATCTACCGGAACCGGCCCAATGTGGCGGTGCTGCGGACGTTCTCCAAGGCGTACGGGCTGGCCGGGCTGAGGGTCGGGTTCGCGATCGCCCATGAGCCGGTCGCCGCGGCGCTGCGCAAGACGGCGGTGCCGTTCGGGGTGACCCAGCTGGCGCAGGACGCGGCCGTCGCCTCGCTGCGGGCGGAGGACGAACTGCTGGGGCGGGTCGGGATGCTGGTCGGTGAGCGGGACCGGGTTCATGGGGCCCTGGTCGGGCAGGGCTGGACCGTGCCGGAGACGCAGGCCAACTTCGTCTGGCTGAGGCTGGGCGAGCTGACGGAGGAGTTTGCGGCGGTGTGCGAGAAGGAGGGGGTCGTGGTGCGGCCGTTCCCGGGTGAGGGGGTACGGATCACGATCGGCGAGCCGGAGGCGAATGATTTGTTCCTGCGGGTGGCGGGGGACTTCGACAAGAAGCTGTAGCGGGGGGAGGGGCGCCGCCGCCCCCCGTCCTTACGCGCGTGCGGATATCGCGTCGCAGTCATGGCCCGGGTCCTCCGAGGACCCGGGCCGTCGGTGTTTACGGCCGGGCCGGGGGTGCTCCCGGTCCGGCCGCAACGTTTCGGAGCCCCCGGAGCCCCCGGAGCCCCGGCGGCGGGGCGGCGGGGCGGCGGGGCAGGATCCGCCGGGGACGACTAGCGCCGGCCGGGCCGTCGCGTCAAGAGGTACCCCCCGGTCATCAGTGTGGATTTCGTATGAGACATAATCTCATGTGAATGTGAACGCTTTCACAAGCGTGTCTCGTTCATCCCGCAATGGATGGGATTAATCAGGCAAACTGCCGATCGACCTCGTCGATGTAAGGAGATGACGACGTGGACTTGGCTCTGGCGCCGGAGACCCTGGCGCGATGGCAGTTCGGCATCACGACCGTCTACCACTTCCTCTTCGTCCCTCTCACGATCTCCCTGGCCGCACTGACCGCGGGGCTCCAGACCGCCTGGGTCAGGACGAACAAGGAGAAGTACCTCAAGGCGACCAAGTTCTGGGGCAAGCTGTTCCTGATCAACATCGCCATGGGTGTCGTCACCGGCATCGTCCAGGAGTTCCAGTTCGGGATGAACTGGTCGGACTACTCTCGCTTCGTCGGTGACATCTTCGGCGCCCCGCTCGCCTTCGAGGCGCTGATCGCCTTCTTCTTCGAGTCGACGTTCATCGGGCTGTGGATCTTCGGCTGGGACAAGCTGCCCAAGAAGATCCACCTGGCCTGTATCTGGATGGTGTCGATCGGCACGGTCCTCTCCGCCTACTTCATCCTGGCGGCGAACTCCTGGATGCAGCACCCCGTGGGCTACCGCATCAACGAGGAGCGCGGCCGGGCCGAGCTGACCGACTTCTGGCGGGTGCTCTCGCAGGACACCGCCGTCACCCAGTTCTTCCACACCATCACCGCCGCCTTCCTGGTCGGTGGCGCCTTCATGGTCGGCATCGCCGCCTACCATCTGGCCCGCCGCAAGCACATCCCCGTCATGCGGACCTCCCTCCGCCTCGGACTGGTGACCGTGATCGCCGCCGGACTGCTCACCGCCGTCAGCGGTGACTTCCTCGGCAAGGTGATGTTCAAGCAGCAGCCGATGAAGATGGCCGCCGCCGAAGCCCTCTGGGACGGCGAGGCACCGGCGCCCTTCTCGCTCTTCGCCTACGGCGACGTCGACAAGGGCCACAACGAGGTCGCCCTGGAGATCCCCGGGATACTGTCCTTCCTCGCCAACGGCGACTTCGACTCGTACGTCCCCGGAATCAACGACATCAACAAGATGGAGCAGGAGAAGTACGGGCCCGGCGACTACCGGCCGAATATCCCGGTCGCCTACTGGGGCTTCCGCTGGATGATCGGCTTCGGTATGGCCTCCTTCGCCCTCGGTGTGCTCGGCCTCTGGCTGACCCGGAAGAAGTTCCTGCTCCCTGCCGCACTGCGGACGGGAGAGGACGAGGTGCCGAATCTGGTGCTCTTCCGTCGCAAGGCCCTCAGCCCGCGCTTCGCCCGCTGGTACTGGATCACCGCCCTGTGGACGATGACCTTCCCGCTGATCGCCACCTCCTGGGGGTGGATCTTCACCGAGATGGGCCGCCAGCCGTGGGTGGTCTACGGAGTACTGCGTACCAAGGACGCGGTTTCCCCGGGTGTCTCCCAGGGCGAGGTCCTCACCTCGATGATCGTCTTCACCCTGCTCTACGCGGTGCTGGCCGTGATCGAAGTCAAGCTCCTGGTCAAGTACGTCAAGCTCGGACCGCCCGAACTGACCGAGGCCGATCTCAACCCGCCCACGAAGATCGGCGGCGACGACCGTGACGCCGACCGGCCGATGGCCTTCTCCTACTGAGGCCGAAGGAGCTGCGCAGTCATGGAACTCCACGACGTCTGGTTCGTGCTGATCGCCTTCCTCTGGACGGGCTACTTCTTCCTCGAAGGGTTCGACTTCGGCATCGGCGTTCTCACCAAACTCCTCGCCCGCGACCGCAAGGAGCGGCGCGTGCTGATCAACACCATCGGTCCCGTCTGGGACGGCAACGAGGTCTGGCTGCTGTCGGCGGGCGGTGCCACCTTCGCCGCCTTCCCCGAGTGGTACGCCACCCTCTTCTCCGGCTTCTACCTTCCGCTGCTGATCATCCTGTTCTGTCTGATCGTCCGCGGGGTGGCCTTCGAGTACCGGCACAAGCGGGACGAGGACCGCTGGCAGACCAACTGGGAGCACGCGATCTTCTGGTGCTCGCTGATCCCGGCCTTCCTCTGGGGGGTGGCCTTCGGCAATATCGTCCGGGGCGTGAAGATCAACGGTGATATGGAGTACGTCGGCAATGTCGCCGATCTCCTCAACCCGTACGCGCTGCTCGGCGGGCTCGTCACGCTGACCCTGTTCACCTTCCACGGCGCGGTGTTCGCCGCGCTCAAGACCGTCGGTGACATCCGGGGCCGGGCCAGGGCGCTCGCCACCAAGCTGGGGCTGCTCACCGCGGTCCTCGCGCTCGGCTTCCTGGGCTGGACCCAGGCCGACCGGGGCGATACGGCGAGCCTGGTCGCGATGATCGTGGCGGTGGTGGCCCTGGTGGCGGCAATCGGGGCCAATCTGGCCGGGCGCGAGGGCTGGTCGTTCGCCTTCTCCGGAGTGACCATCGTGGCCGCCGTCGCGATGCTCTTCCTCACGCTCTTCCCGAACGTCATGCCGTCGTCGCTCAACGAGGCCTGGAGCCTGACGGTCACCAACGCCTCGTCGACCCCGTACACCCTGAAGATCATGACCTGGTGCGCCGGGATCGCCGCCCCGCTGGTGATGCTCTACCAGGGGTGGACGTACTGGGTCTTCCGGAAGCGGATCGGGACACAGCACATTGCCGACGCACACTGACCGCCGGTCATGGTCCGGCCCGGGGCCTGCGCCGTACGGGTCCCGGGCCGCCGACCAGGCCGGGCTCCGGCCCCAGGTCACGGGCCGGGCCGGGCTGTGGCCCCGGGCCATCGGCCGGGCCGGGCTGCCGGTGTACGGCTTCCGTGCCGCCGCCCCGTTCCGGTCCCTCCTTCCGCTCCACCTCCCGTCCATAGGACTGCTCGTCCGTAGGGGATGTTTCACGTGAAACCGATCGACCCGCGTCTGCTCCGTTACGCCCGAACCACCCGCCGCTTTCTCGCCGCGGTCGTGCTGCTCGGCCTGATCGGGGCGGCGCTGGTCATCGCCCAGGCGATGCTGATCGCCGAAGTGGTGGTCGGAGCCTTCCAGAAGGGGCTCGGTGTCGAGGAGGCGCTGACCCCGCTGGCCCTGCTGGCGGCGGTCGCGGTCGGCAGGGCGCTGGTCTCCTGGCTGACCGAGCTGGCGGCACACCGGGCCGGCGCGGCGGTCAAGTCGGAGCTGCGGGTGCGGCTGCTGGAGCGGGCCGCGGCCCTGGGGCCGGGCTGGCTGAGCGGACAGCGCACCGGGTCCCTGGTCGCACTGGCCACCCGCGGTATCGACGCCCTCGACGACTACTTCGCCCGCTATCTGCCCCAGTTGGGTCTGGCGGTCGTCGTCCCGGTGGCGGTGCTGGCCCGGATCGTCACCGAGGACTGGGTCTCCGCGGCCATCATCGTGGTGACCCTGCCGCTGATCCCCCTCTTCATGGTGCTGATCGGCTGGTACACCCGGGCCAGGATGGACCGTCAGTGGCGGCAGCTTTCGCGGCTGTCGGGGCACTTTCTGGATGTCGTCGCCGGTCTGCCGACGCTCAAGATCTTCGGCCGGGCCAAGGCGCAGGCGGAGTCGATCCGTACGATCACCGCCGAGTACCGGCGGGCCACCATGCGCACCCTGCGGGTCGCCTTCATCTCCTCCTTCGCGCTGGAGCTGCTCGCCACCCTCTCCGTCGCCCTGGTCGCCGTCACCATCGGTATGCGGCTGGTGCACGGCGGAATGGACCTGTACACCGGGCTGGTCATTCTCATCCTGGCGCCCGAGGCGTATCTGCCGATCCGGATGGTGGGCACGCAGTACCACGCGGCGGCGGAGGGGCTGGCGGCCGCCGAGGAGATCTTCGCCGTCCTGGAGAGCGAACCGCGCCGCGCCGGAACGCGGCCCGTACCCGCTTCCGTACGGCTGGAGCTGACCGGCGTCACGGTACGCCACGAGGGCCGGGCCGAACCGTCCCTGGACTCCGCGACCCTGGTCGTCGAGGAGGGTGAGACGGTCGCCCTGGTCGGCCCGAGCGGGATCGGCAAATCCACCCTGCTCGATATCGTCCTCGGCTTCACCGAACCCGCCGAGGGCCGGATCACGGTCGGTGGCGTCCCGCTCGCGGAACTGGACGCCGAACGCTGGCGGGAGCGGATCGCCTGGGTGCCCCAGCGGCCGCACCTCTTCGCGGGAACCGTCGCCGAGAACGTCAGGCTGGCCCGGCCGGACGCCGATGACGCGGCGGTACGGGAGGCCCTGCGGCAGGCCGGGGCGTACGAATTCGTCGCCGCGCTGCCCGAGGGCACCGGAACCGTGCTCGGTGAGGACGGTTCCGGACTCTCCGCGGGGCAGCGGCAGCGGCTGGCGCTCGCCAGGGCGTTCCTCGCGGACCGGCCGGTGGTGCTGCTCGACGAGCCCACCGCCGCGCTGGACGGGGGTACGGAGGAGGAGGTCGTGGCGGCGGTACGGCGGCTCGCGGCCGGGCGGACCGTCCTGCTGGTGGTCCACCGGCCGGCGCTGCTGACGCTCGCGGACCGGGTCGTGCGCCTGACCCGGACGCGTACGGCGGACGCCGGGGCCCTGGAGCCGGTGGGCGCCGGGGCCGCGGAGACCGGCGTGTACGCGAGTCCGTACGCCGGTGCCGAGGGTCCGAGGACGGCCGGGGACCCGGGAAGCGGGCAGCACGGCGGACTGTCCGGCGATTTCCGTGATTTCTGCGAGTTCGACGACGAACGGGCGGCGGTGCCGGGGGTACGGGTCCCGGCCCTCACCCGGGTCCGCCGGGCCGCCGACCGCCGGCGCGGCCGGTTCGGACTGGCACTGCTGCTGGGCAGCCTGGCGCTGGGCTCGGCCGTCGGACTCATGGCGGTCTCCGGCTGGCTGATCTCCCGGGCGTCCGAGCAGCCGCCGGTGATGTACCTGATGATGGCCGTCACCGCGACCCGCGCCTTCGGCATCGGCCGGGCCGTCTTCCGCTACGCCGAACGCGTCGTCTCCCACGACGCCGTGCTGCGGATGCTCGCCGATCTGCGGGTCGCCGTCCACCGCGGACTGGAGCGGATCGCCCCGGGCGGGCTGAACCGCAGCCGTCGCGGTGATCTGCTGTCCCGGCTGGTCACCGATGTGGACGCGCTCCAGGACTACTGGCTGCGATGGCTGCTCCCGGCGGGATCGGCGGTGCTGGTCAGCGCCGGGGCCGTCGGTTTCACGGCCTGGCTGCTGCCCGAGGCGGGCGCCCTGCTTGCCGCCGGACTGCTGGCCGCGGGACTGGCCGTACCGCTGCTCAGCGGCGCGATCGCGCGGCGGGCGGAACGACAGCTCGCACCCGCCCGGGGCGTGCTCGCCACCCGCACGGTCGACCTGCTGCGCGGCACCGCCGAACTGACCGTCGCCGGGGCGCTCGGGACCCGTACCGAAGCCGTACGGGAAGCCGACCGGCGGCTGACCGGGATCGCCTCACGGGGTGCCGCCGCCACCGCGCTCGGCTCCGGACTCACCGCGCTCGCCTGCGGCCTGACGGTCGTTCTCGTGGCACTGGCCGGAGTCGCGGCCGTACGGGACGGGCGGCTCGACGGCGTCAGCCTCGCGGTCGTCGTCCTCACCCCGCTCGCCGCCTTCGAAGCGGTCAACGCACTGCCGCTGGCCGTCCAGTACCGGCAGCGGGTGGGCAGGAGCGCGGAGCGGGTGTACGAGGTGCTGGACGCGCCCGTCCCGGTGCGGGAACCGGAGGTGCCCGCGGCGGCGCCCGCGACGGCGTTCCCGCTGGAGCTGCGGGGTGTGCGGGCCCGGTACCCGGATCAGGGGCGGAACGCGCTCGACGGTATCGACCTCACCGTCGCGGCGGGCAGCCGGATCGCGATCGTCGGCCCGTCCGGCTCCGGCAAGACCACGCTGGCGCAGGTGCTGCTGCGCTTCCTCGATTTCCGGGATTCCCGCGATTCCCGCGATTCCCGCGATTCCCGCGACCTTCCCGGCCCGGAGGCGGGACTTCCCGATCCGGCGGCCGGACCGGGGGGCTCGTACACCCTGGGCGGGACCGATGCCCGGACCCTCGACGGGGACACCGTCCGCGGGTTCGTCGGGCTCTGCGCCCAGGACGCCCATGTCTTCGACAGCTCGGTCCGCGAGAACCTGCGCATCGGACGCCCCGGTGCCACGGAGGGCGAACTGCGGCAGGCTCTCGACGAGGCCCGGCTCCTGGACTGGGTCGACGGGCTGCCGCAGGGCCTGGACACCCTGGTCGGGGAGCACGGCGCACGGCTCTCCGGCGGCCAGCGGCAGCGGCTCGCGCTGGCCCGTGCCCTCCTCGCCGACTTCCCCGTCCTTATCCTCGACGAGCCGGCCGAGCACCTCGACCTGGCCACGGCCGACGCCCTTACCGCGGACCTGCTGGCGGCGACGGAGGGACGGACCGGGCGGGGCGGGGCGACCGTACTGATCACCCATCGGCTCCGGGGGCTCGACATGGTCGACGAGGTGGTGGTGCTGGAGGACGGACGGGCCGTACAGCGCGGTCCGTACACCGAACTGGCCGCGATCGACGGACCGCTGCGGCGGATGCTGGACCGGGAACGGGCCACGGACGTGACGGCGGAGGACGCGCCGGCGACGGCCGGAGCGGTCTGAGAGACGGACGGTGTCCGGGTCGGCGGCCTGCGCCGGCTGCCGGGCCCACGAGGACGGCCCCGGGCCCGGTCGGGGGCGCGTTCGGGGACGCCCCGGCCCGGCCGGGCGCCGCCGCGGCCCCACCGCGCCCGAGGGAGCCGACTTTTCTCGCCAAATCGGAATTACTAGGCTCAAGGGCATGACAGAGCCCGCCCCGGACCCCACCGACGCCGACGTCGACGCCGACGAGGTGCCGGACCCTGCGCAGGACCCCGGGGCGACGGGCGATCCACTGGAGGCCGCGACCCGGGTGACCCGCAGCCTCCAGGGGCTGTCCACCGAGCTGACCGCCCGGGTGCCGCAGTTGCTGGAGGCGATGAGGTCCGTCGGTACCGGTCTGGAACTGCACACCACCCTCGACCGGATCTGCGAGACCGCGGCCGAACTCGCCGACGCCCGCTATGCCGCGATCGGTGTCGTCGACGAGGAGGGCCGGGGGCTCTCCGATTTCGTCACCCACGGGATCGACGAGGAGACAGCCGCCCTGATCGGTCACCGGCCCGACGGCCAGCGGGGGCTGCTCGGTGCGCTGATCCACGATCCGGCGACGGTGATGCTCGCCGATCTGACCACCGACCCCCGTTCGGCGGGTTTCCCTCCCGGGCATCCGCCGATGCGGACCTTCCTCGGTGTCCCCATCCGCGTCCAAGGCGAGATCTTCGGCAACCTCTACCTCGCGGAGAAGCGCGGCGGGGCCGAGTTCAACGACTACGACCTGCACATGGTGCGGGTACTGGCGACCGAGGCGGGCATCGCCATCGGCAACGCCCGCCTCTACGAGGCCGCCCGGCAGCGCGAGCGGTGGATCGACGGCTCGGTCGCCGTCACCACCGCCCTGCTGTCCGGCGGGGACGCCGAGGACGCGCTGACCGTCGTCGCCGAACAGGCCCGCCGGCTCGCCGACGCCGCCGCCGGGATCGTGCTGCTCCCGGCCGAAGAGGGCGGCCTGGAGATCGTGGCCGTCGCCGCCGACCGGCCCAAGACGGCGCTGGGCGAGGTGATGCCGTCGGAGAGCCCGGTGATCGAGAGGCTGCTGGCCGGGGAGCCGGTGTTCGTCGCGGACGCGGCCACCGATCCGCGGGTGATCACCCGAAGTGCCGGACGGTACGGGCCCTGCATGATGCTGCCGCTCCAGAGCGGCGGCCGGGTACTGGGGGCGCTGGCCACCCCGCGCGCCCGGGGCGCCCGCCAGTTCACCGAGGCGGAGCGGACCCTCGCCACCCAGTTCGCCTCCCAGGCCGCACTGGCCCTGATCATGGCCGAGGCGCAGCGCGACCGGGAGCGGCTCGCGGTCTACGAGGACCGCGACCGGATCGCCCGCGATCTGCACGATCTGGTGATCCAGCGGCTGTTCGCGACCGGGATGATGCTGGAGGGGGCCCAGCGGCGGTCCCGGGTGCCCGCCGTCCAGGACGGGGTCGGCAAGGCCGTCGACGAACTGGACGTGACCATCCAGGAGATCCGTACCGCGATCTTCGCGCTCCAGCAGGGGCCGGCGGAGGCGCCTTCGGGGTTGCGGACCCGGGTCCTGCGCGAGATCAATATGGCGGCCGTACCGCTCGGATTCACCCCCGGCCACCGTTTTCTGGGGCCGGTGGACACGCTGGTCGGAGAGCTGACCGGGAAGAATCTGATCGCGGCGCTCCGGGAGGCCCTGTCGAACGCGTTCCGGCACGCGGACGCGTCGCGCATCGACGTGGTGGTGGACGCGACGGTGAAGCTGCCGGACGGGACGGACGGGGTACGGCTGACGGTCGCCGACGACGGCGTCGGCATCCCGGTCGGGGGGCGGCGCAGCGGGCTGCGCAATCTGGCGCGGCGGGCCGAGTCGCTGGGCGGGTCGAGCACCTGCGGGGCGGGCATCGGCGAGGGCGGTCAGGGGACGACGGTCCGCTGGGAGGCACCGCTGTAGGGGGAGGGCGGGACCGGAGGAGCCGGGCGGGTCGCTCCCGGGCCCGCGGAGAGGCCGGCGAATGGCCGCGCTTCGGCGGGCCGGGGGGATTTGCTGGTCCGGGTGGCCGTACGGAGCCCCGGCGCTCCCCGGGATCGGGGATTCCGCGGGTGACGATCCGGAGCATGTGCCTGTGCCGAAGCCGCCGGTCGCCCCTGTCCGTCCTGGTGATGGTGGTATGTGTGCTGCTGGTACCCGGTCCCGCGGTCGCCGTCGGGGCGGGCGGAACCGCGGTGACGGCGACCGCGGGACCGGCCGGGTCGGGCACCGCCGTCCCGGCCACGGCGGAGAAACCCGCGGACCCGCCGAAAGAGGGCCCGGGCGTCCCGGTCTCGGCGGACGCAGCGGACTCGGCGGATCCGGATCGCGCCGGATCCGTGGAACCGTCCGGAGCCGAAGGGCCCGAGGGCTCCGGGGACCCGGCGGGCCGTCCGCAGGCGGACCCGTCCGCCCCTGCGCCGGCCCACGGCGCCGCGGTCAGCGGTACATCCGCCGAGGTGGCGCGGCTCTTCGAGGAGACGGCGGAGATCACCGCCGGGTACGAGAGGAGCCGGCGCGCGGCGGACGGACAGCGGGTAGCGGTGGCCCGGCTCCAGGAGCAGCTCGCCCTGCGCCGTACCGAAGTCGCCGCCCTGCACGACGATGTGGGGGCGATCGCCCGCGACCAGTACCGCACCGGCGGACAGCTCACCGCCACCGCCGGACTGCTGCTCGCCAAGGATCCGGATGAGCTGATGCGCGGACGGCGGGCCGCCCGGCAGGCCGAGACCGCTGTTCAGCGGCTGCTGGTACGTGCCGGGGCGGCGGCGGAGGAGCTGGCGGCGGCCGAGGAGCGGGCCCGGCGGGCGCGGCACGACCTGGAGGCGCGCACGGCGCGGCTCGCCCGGGTGCGGCGGGGGCTGGAACGCAGGCTGGAGGCGGCGCGCTGGACGCTCCGGAACGAGGCGGCGGCCCGGTCTGCGGCTGGGACGTGCGCGGGTCCGGCCCGGGGTGCCGCGGGGGCGGAGCCGGGCGCGTCCGGCGGGGGCCCGGCCTGGGTACCGCCGGTCGACCATTACCGGCTGTCCGCGGGCTTCGGCAGCGGCGGTGAACGCTGGGCCCACCGCCATACCGGCCAGGACTTCGCCGTCGACATCGGCACGCCCGTCCGATCGGTGGGAGCGGGCCGGGTGCTGTCGGTGTCCTGCGGTGGTGCTTTCGGTATCCAGATCGTCGTCCGGCACCCCGACGGCTATTACACGCAGTACGCGCATCTGTCGTCGGTGGCGGTGGGGCGGCGCGAGTCGGTGCGTACGGGACAGGTGATCGGACTCGCCGGGTCGACGGGCAATTCGACCGGGCCGCATCTGCACTTCGAGGTGCGGCTCACCCCGTACCTGGGGTCGGGGGTGGATCCGGCGGGCTGGCTGCGGGAGCGGGGGGTCAGGCTGGCGTCGTCGGCGGGCCCGGACGCGGGCTGACGCCGGGGCACCGCCGGCGCGTGGGGCCCGGCCGCCGCCCGGGATGCCCGGTACCCCGGCCATGGCCGCGGTGGGCTCCGACCCGGGGCCGTGCCGGGGCGCCGCTCGGGCTGACGCCGGAGTGCCGTACACCGGAGACCACCGGGGCCGGGCTGTGCCCCTGCCCCTGCCTCTATCCCTGCCTCTGCCTCTGCCTCTGTCCCGGGCCGGGCTCGCGGTGTCCTGCTGCGCTGCCGCACCCGGTCCGGCGGCGTGTCCCACTGCCGTGCGTCCCACCGGCCGTGTCCCGGCCGGTCGGATCTCACGGGGTCCTTCGTCGGATCCCCCGCCCGGCCGCGGTCAGGTCCGCTCGCGCAGGATCTGCTCGATGACGACGGCGACACCGTCCTCGTTGTTGGCGACGGTCCGCCCCGACGCCGCGGCGATCACGTCCGGGTGCGCGTTGCCCATCGCGTACGACGTCCCCGCCCAGCGGAGCATCTCCACATCGTTCGGCATGTCCCCGAAGGCCACGACCTCAGCGGCGGAGATACCGCGCTCGGCACAGCAGCGGGCGAGCGTGCTGGCTTTGCTCACGCCCGGACCGCTGATCTCCAGCAGCGCGCCCGCACTGGACCGGGTGACGGAAGCGAGGCTTCCGATGTGCTCCCGGGCCAGTGCGTGGAAGGTGTCCGGGGCGAGTTCCGGGTGCTGGGCGAGCAGCTTCATGACCGGTGCCCCGCCGACGGCACCGTCCTGGAGGAGCTTCTCGGCCGCGGCGACGATGGTTCCCGGTTCGTCGGCGTACAGCGTCGGATATGCCGGTTCGTGGTGGAAACCGCCGGTGGTTTCGACTCCGAAGGTGGTGCCGGGCGCGATCGTGCCCAGGGTCCGTACGACGCCGAGGGCGGTGGCGCGCTCCAGCGGGTGGACGGTGAGGAGGGTGCCGCCGGAGTGCAGATCGACGACGGCGGCGCCGTTGGCGCAGATCGCCAGGCCGTGGCCGTGGACATGGTCGCTGACGACCCCCATCCAGCGGGCCGGGCGGCCGGTGACGAAGAAGACCTCGATCCCCGCGTCCTCGGCCGCGGCGAGCGCGGCGACGGTCCGCGCCGAGACCGTCTTGTCGTCGTTCAGCAGGGTGCCGTCCAGATCCGTGGCGATCAGCCTGGGCGGAGGGGCCGGGGACGGGCCGCGGGGATCGGTTGCAGGGGTCACCCATTCATTCTTCCGCACAAAGCCGCACGTGCGTGCGAGTGGAGGCACGGATGAGACACCGGACGGCCCCGGCGGGGGTGCCGGAGCGGCGGACGGGGCCATAGCGGCGTGAGGGGTGGGAGGGATGCGGTTGTGCTCCCGTGCCGCGGTGGTACGGGGGCGGGCACCGCTCCTGGAAGGCGCGGGCCCGCCGGGTCCGCGGCGGGCCGTCAGCGCAGCTGGGCCAGGGCGTCCAAGGCGATCTTCTCGTAGACCGCCTGATCCGCGGCGAACTCCGAGTCCGGGATCGGGGAGTGGATCACGATCTCGTCGATCCCCAGGGCGAAGTGGGCACCCGCGAAGTCGACGAACGCGTCCAGGGACTCCATCGGGGCACCGCGGTCCGGGGTGAAGCCGGTCAGCAGGATCCGGTCGAGTCCGGCGGCGTCCCGGCCGGTCTCCGCGCAGATCTCCTCCAGGCGGCGCAGCTGCGCGCCGATCGCCGTGAGGGACTGCTCGGGCGTGCCCGTTTTGGCGATCTTCGGGTCGCCCGTGGTCACCCACGCCTGCCCGTGGCGGGCGGCGAGCCGCATACCGCGCGGCCCGGTCGCGGCGACGGCGAAGGGCAGCCGGGGACGCTGGACGCAGCCGGGGAGGGCCCGGGCTTCCCGGGCCGAGTAGTGGGTGCCTTCATGGCTGACGGCTTCCTCGGTGAGCAGCCGGTCCAGCAGCGGTACGAACTCGGCGAACCGGTCGGCGCGCTCCCGGGGCGTCCACGGCTCCTGGCCGAGGGCGGTGGCGTCGAATCCGTCGCCGCCAGCCCCGATCCCGAGGGTGAAACGGCCGCCGCTGATGTCGTCGAGGCTCATCAGCTCCTTGGCGAGGGGGACGGGGTGCCGGAAGTTCGGGGAGGTCACAAGGGTGCCGAGCCGAATGCGTCCGGTCACCGACGCTGCGGCGGTCAGGGTGGGCAGGGCACCGAACCAGGGGCCGTCGCGGAACGTGCGCCAGGTCAGATGGTCGTAGGTGTACGCGGTGTGAAAGCCGAGGTCTTCGGCCTGCCGCCAGTTCTTCTGCCCTTCGGCCCACCGGTGGATGGGAAGGATCACGGTGCTCAGACGCATACCCCCGACCATACGTCCCCGCGGGTGGCCTCCGGGGCCGATGCGGTACGCGGTACGAGGGCGAGGGGTAGCCGGTCCGGACCTGACGGGGCCGGGGCAGTACGGCCCGGGCAGGGGACCGGTTCAGGGCTTCCCGGGTCCGTTCTCCCGGCCCGTCGGCCCGGGAAAGCGGAGGAAAGCCGGGGGGACCGCGTCCGCCAGCCAGACTCCGTTCGCACTGACCCGGAAGACATGGCCGGCCCGGTGCATCGCCGCGGCGTCGACCGACAGCACCACCGGCCGCCCGCGGCGGGCGCCGACACGGGTCGCCGTCTCCCGGTCGGGGGAGAGATGGACATGGTGACGAGCCATGGGCCGCAGGCCTTCCGCGCGGATGGGGGCGAGCCGGGCCGCGACGGTGCCGTGGTAGAGGTACGCGGGCGGGACGGCGGACGGCAGCCCGAGGTCCACCGCCACCGTATGGCCCTGGTTGGCCCGGATGCGGTCACCGTCGAGGGTGAAGCGGCGCTTGTCGTTCACGGCGACGACATGCTCCAGCTCGGCGCGGGTGAGGGGCATCCGGTGCTCGGCGAGCGCCGTCAGCAGCGTCTCGACGCCGACCCAGCCCTGGGCGTCCAGGGTGATACCGAGACGCTGCGGCTGATGGCGCAGATGCTTGGACAGGTACTTCGACACCCGCACGGTCCGTCTGCCGTCGAGCGTTCCGACGGGCGGCCGGTCATCCGGTATCCCGCCGTCCCGCCGTCCGGTGCGGTCCCGCCGGGCACCGTCCGGTTGCCCGCCCGCTGTCGGTCCGTCAGCCGATACGACAGCCTTATTGATCTTTTTGTCGCTCTTATTGTCCATGGCCCTCAGGGTGATCCGTTCCTGTGGCCGATGCCACCGAAATAGTGAGCACTCCCAGGTTTGATCCACAGTGAACATGAGTTATCCACAAGGGAATTGGCGATTCTGTGGACAACTGGGCTGTACTTCACAGCGTTTGACGAAGTCAGCTCTTCCGGAGGGAGCTTGCCGTCAGGGTGTCCAAGGTCCGTGCCTGCAGCTCCCGTTCTGTGGCAGCGGTGATGAAGGCCGCGGTGTTCTCCGGGCCAACCAGGTTCTGTACGGCCCTGATCGTCTCCACCGGCAGAACGACCGGACCCGGCTCCGCGGCGCCGGCCACCGCTCCGCCTCCTGCCGGACGGTGATGAAGGCGCCGCGGCGCGAAGATCTGCACGGAGCCGCCCAGTTCGGTACCGGTGGTGTGCTCTCCAAGCGGCAGCGGACGCCGGACCGGCACGGCGGCTCCGGCGGTGTCCGTGTCCCCGCCGGACTCCGCCCCCTCCGCCCCGGTGGCCAGTCCCAGGACCCCGCCCAGTCCCCGCCCGGTGTCCCAGGCCTCCAGCAACTCCCTTATCGAGGCAAGGGTGTAGCCGCGGTCGAGAAGGCCGGCGATCTGCCGGAGACGGGTGAGATGGGCGGTGCCGTACACATTGGATCTGCCCCGCCGCTCCGGCTTCGGCAGCAGACCCCGGTCCTGGTAGGCCCGGATCGTCCTGACCGTGACGCCGCTCCGATGCGCGAGATCCTCGATGCGGTACTCCGCGACCGGCTGTTCGGACATGGTGTCCCCTCCCTCGCGTCTCCGTAGCTCTCCGGGCCGAACCCTGGCGTTCGGGGGCGGCCGTTCCATCACAGCCGCGGTTCCACCCGCGCCAGAGCGCGCAGTGCCCTCGGGGCGAACCGGGACAGCAGCAGGGTCACGCGCGCCTCGGGCGTTACCGGCACCACCGCGCTGTTGCGCAGCACCGCGCGGAGAATCGCATCGGCCACCTTCTCCGGCGGGTAGTTCCGCAGCTCGTAGAGCCGGGCGGCCCTGCGCTGCCTGCGCCGCTCCTCGGCGGCGTCGACCCCGGTGAAGCGGCTGGTGGACGTGATGCCGGTGTTGATGAACCCCGGGCAGACCACCGAGACCCCGATATCCCGGCCCGCCAGCTCGGCCCGCAGACTCTGGCTCAGCATCAGCACCGCTGCCTTGGACGTTCCATAGGCGGGCAGGGACCTGGAGGGCTGATAGGCGGCCGCCGAAGCGATGTTGACGATATGGCCGCCCTGCCCCCGGTCCGCCATCTGCCGCCCGAAGAGCCGGCAGCCGTGGATCACCCCCCACAGATTGACGTCGAGGACCTTCCGCCAGTCGTCGGACGACGTCTCCAGGAAGGGGCCCGACATCCCGATACCGGCATTGTTGACCAGGACGTCGACCACGCCGTACTGCCCGGCTACCCGGGCCGCCAGTTCCTCCATCGCCCCCTCGTCGGAGACGTCGACCACCTCGGCCCAGGCCTCAAGTGCCCCGCCCCGCCGCGCCAGTTCGACGGTCCGCGCCACGTCCCCGGCGTTCCGGTCGACGGCCACCACCCGCGCCCCCGCCTCCGCGAAGGCCAGGACCGTCGCCCGGCCGATACCGCTCGCCGCCCCCGTCACCAGCACCAACCGGCCACCGAACCGCTCCGCGCGAGGGCCGACCGCCGCTACCCGGCCGGACGGCGCGGCCCCGGCACCTCCGGGTCCGCCCTCCTGGGCCAGCACAAACCCGGCGATCCACGCCGACAACTGATCGGGCCGGTTCCGCGGCATCCAGTGCTTGGCCACCACGGAGCGACGGGTCAGCCGAGGCACCCACTCCGCCAGATCGTCGTTGAGCCGCTCGGAGATGAAGACGTCCCCGGTGGCCGTGATCAGCTGGACCGGGCAGTGCGCACGGGCATCCGCCCGGGGCCGGGACAGCCTGGACCGCACATTGTCCCGGTACAGCCAGGCCCCGTGCGCTGCGTCCGTGGGGAGCGAGGCCGTCGGATAGTCCGCCGACGACACCTTCTCGCTGCGGGCCAGCAGCCCCGGCCAGGCCCGCCCCAGCGGCCCGCGCCAGACCAGCTCGGGCAGGGCCGGGATGTGCAGTGCGCCGACGTACCAGAAGCGCGTCCCCTGGCCCAGCAGTTGGGCGAGCGCCCGCGGGGTGGGCCGGGCGGCCCGCCGTCTGACCCAGTGGCCCAGATGGTCGAGCGACGGCCCGGACATCGACGTGAAGGAGGCGATCCTGCCCTCCGTACGCGCCACGGTGACGAACTCCCAGGCCTGCACGGACCCCCAGTCGTGGCCGACGACATGCACCGGCCGGTCCGGGCTCACCGCGTCCACCACTGCGAGGAAGTCGTCCGTCAGCTTCTCCAGGGTGAAACCGCCCCGCAGCGGCCGGGGCGCCGACGAACGCCCGTGCCCCCGGACGTCGTACAGCACCACATGCAGCCCGTGGTCCGCGGCCAGCCGCCCGGCGACCTCGGACCAGACCTCCTTGCTGTCCGGATAGCCGTGGACGAGAACGACCGTCGGCCGATCCGCTTCGCCCGGTCCGGCCACGCCCAGTTCGGCCACGCACAGCTCGACACCACCCGTCCGCACCCGGCGCTCCCGCGCCCCGGGCACCCCGGGCACCCCCGAACCGTCCGCCGCAGCACCCATCCGGTCACCCCCAGCCATCTCCGTGCCTCCCCTGCACTCCGTAAGCCCGTACTCCGTGCCCCTGCGCCTACTCCGCGCCCGCCGTGACCCGTTCGCCGGTGTCCGGCCCGTGTCCCTGCCACCCGGTCTCCGTCATCCGTTCCCTGCCATCCGCCCTGGCCCTGCGCGTCCCCCTCTCATGACACTCCGCCTCATGACACTCCGCCCCTGCCTTTCCGTGAACATGCGGTCGCGCTCCGCACTCAACGGCTGCCATGGATGAATGTGACAATGGCCGACGGCTGCGTCAAGGTCCGTACACCGGCCTGTGGAAAACCCGGGGCGGCGCGGCTCCTGCTCCTCCGGACGTACTCGCTCCGTCGCCCATCGGACGACAACGGCCACCGTCGCGCCGCTCACTTTCGTAGGGCGATCCCGCGGCCCGTCCACCTGGAGTCGGAGAAAGATCCGACCGCCAGGTCTGACGCCCGCGGCGCCCGGCACCACTACGGTCGGTCCCGTGAATGTCATTGCCCTTGAAGGCCTCAGCAAGCGGTACCCCCGGGTGACCGCACTGGACCGGCTCTCCTTGGACATCGGACCGGGTGTGACCGGGCTGGTGGGTGCCAACGGGGCCGGTAAGTCCACGGTGATCAAAATTCTGCTGGGGCTCTCCCCCGCGACCGAAGGCCGGGCCTCCGTGCTCGGCTTCGACGTCGCGACCGAGGGCAGCTCCATCCGCGAGCAGGTCGGCTATATGCCCGAGCACGATTGCCTGCCGCCCGATGTCTCCGCCACCGAATTCGTCGTCCACATGGCACGTATGTCCGGTCTTCCGGCCGCCGCCGCCCGCGAGCGCACCGCCGACACCCTGCGCCACGTCGGCCTCTACGAGGAGCGGTACCGCCCCATCGGCGGCTACTCGACCGGTATGAAGCAGCGCGTCAAACTCGCCCAGGCGCTGGTCCACGACCCCAAGCTGGTGCTGCTCGACGAGCCGACCAACGGCCTCGACCCGGTCGGCCGGGACGAGATGCTCGGCCTGATCCGCCGCGTGTACACGGACTTCGGTATCTCCGTCCTGGTCACCTCCCACCTCCTCGGTGAACTCGAACGCACCTGTGACCACGTCGTCGTCATCGACGGCGGCTCCCTGCTGCGCTCCAGCTCCACCAGCGACTTCACCCAGGCCACCACCACGCTCGCCGTCGAGGTCACCGACTCCGACACCCACCCGGACGGCACCGCAGCCCTGCGGGAGCACTTGGTCGCCGCCGGGGTCACCCTCCACGACCGGACGGAGGAGGGCCTGCCCGGAGCCGGCCACGTCCTCCTCATGGAGGCGCGGGGCGAGGAGACGTACGACATCGTCCGCGACACCGTCGCGGCGCTCGGCCTCGGCCTCGTACGGATGGAACAGCGCCGCCACCACATAGCGGAAGTCTTCCGGACGAGTCCGGATGAATCGGCCGCCGAACCCCCGGCCGGGATGCCGTCCGCCGCGCGTTCCCACGCACCCGCGCCCGCACCCGCGCCCACCGCGCCCGCACCCGCACCCGCGCCCACCGCACCCGCGCCCACCGATTCCACCGCGCCCGGCACCGGCCGCTCCCCGGCCGCCGACCCGGCCCAGGCCATGAAGGGGCAGCCCCGATGAGCACCACGACCCCCTCCCCGGCCGGCGGCGCGGACACGGCGCCCGAATCCGCCCGTATCCACAACATCGGCTACCGCAACTACTCGGGCCGCCGCCTCGGCCGCGCCTATGTGCGCCGCTCCCTCTATGTGCAGTCCCTGCGCGGCGCCTTCGGCCTCGGCCGCTCGGCCAAGTCCAAGGTCATGCCGATGCTGCTGTTCGCCCTGATGTGCGTACCCGCACTGATCATGGTGGCGGTCGCGGTCAGTATCGAAGCCGACGAACTGCCCCTGGAGTACACCCAGTACGCCGGTGCCCTCTCCATGGTGATCGCGCTCTTCCTGGCGGCCCAGGCACCGCAGACCGTCTCCCGTGACCTGCGGTTCCGTACGGTGCCCCTCTACTTCTCCCGCCCCATCGAGCGCGTCGACTACGTGGTCGCGAAGTACGGGGCGATGGCGTCGGCCATGTTCCTCCTCACAGGACTGCCCCTGGTCGTCCTCTACATCGGGGCGCTGCTGGCCAGGATGGACTTCCTCGACCAGACGAAGGAGTTCGGCCAGGGCCTGGTCTCCGTCGCCGTCCTCTCCGTCCTGTACGCGGGAATCGGCCTGGTGCTGGCCGCCACCACGCCCCGCCGGGGCTTCGGCGTCGCCGCGATCATCGGCATGCTGGTGATCAGCTTCGGTGCGGTGACCTCCGTACAGGCCATCGCCGATGACAGTGGATCCGGCGATCTGGTCCAGTGGATCGGCCTCTTCTCGCCGTTCAGCCTGATCGACGGCTTCCAGACCGCCTTCCTCGGCGCCACCAGCGGATATCCCGGCGGTGAGGGCCCGGGAGCCGCGGTCGGCGTGGTCTATCTGCTGGTCGTCCTCGCGCTGATCGCCGGATCGTACGCCGCGCTGATGCGCCGCTACGCGAAGGCGGGACTGTGAACGACACCCACCGAGCCCCCCGCGAACTACCCGAGTTCAGGCAGCTCCAAGAGAACGGGCCGCGCCCATGACCACCATCTCCATCGACCACGTCTCCAGGTGGTTCGGAAATGTCGTCGCCGTCAACGACGTCACCATGTCCATCGGACCGGGCGTCACCGGACTGCTCGGACCCAACGGAGCCGGAAAGTCCACTCTCATCAACATGATGGGTGGTTTCCTGGCGCCGTCGACGGGCAGTGTCACTCTGGACGGCACTCCGATCTGGCGCAACGAATCCGCCTACCGCGAGATCGGTGTCGTACCCGAGCGTGAGGCGATGTACGACTTCCTCACCGGCCGCGAGTTCGTCGTAGCCAACTCCGAACTGCACGGCCTCGGCGCCGAGGAGGCCGCCCACGCCCTCGCGACGGTCGAGATGGAGTACGCCCAGGACCGGCAGATCTCGACGTACAGCAAGGGCATGCGCCAGCGCGTGAAGATGGCGTCGGCGCTGGTCCACAATCCGTCCGTGCTGCTGCTCGACGAACCGTTCAACGGTATGGACCCCCGGCAGCGCATGCAGCTCATGGAGCTGCTGCGGCGCATGGGTGCCGAGGGCCGTACGGTGCTGTTCTCCTCCCATATCCTCGAAGAGGTCGAGCAGCTCGCCGCGTATATCGAGGTGGTCGTCGCGGGCCGGCACGCCGCATCGGGAGATTTCCGCCGCATCCGACGGCTGATGACGGACCGCCCGCACCGCTATCTCGTCCGCTCCAGCGACGACCGCGCCCTCGCCGCCGCGCTGATCGCCGACCCGTCGACCTCCGGTATCGAAGTCGATCTCACCGAGGGTGCCCTGCGCATCCAGGCCGTCGACTTCGGCCGGTTCACCGCACTGCTGCCGCGTGTCGCCCGGGACAACTCCATCCGGTTGCTCACGGTCTCGCCGTCCGACGAATCCCTCGAATCGGTCTTCTCCTATCTCGTAACGGCCTGAAAGGAGCTGTGACGCCATGTACAACCCCACGGTCGCCCGGCTCACCTACCGGGCCGTACTCGGCCGCCGCCGGGCCGCGATCCTCTTCGCCCTGCCCGGACTGCTGCTGATCATCGCCATCGCGATCCGCTTCTTCAACGGCGCGGACGACGGCACCGCCAATGAACTGCTCTCCGGTTTCGCCCTCGCCACGATGGTGCCGCTGATCGGCGTCATCGCGGGCACCGGCACCATCGGCCCCGAGATCGACGACGGTTCCATCGTCTATCTGCTGGCCAAACCGGTGAAGCGGCCGACGATCATCTTCACCAAGCTGATCGTCGCGATAGCGGTCACGATTGCCTTCTCCGCCGTCCCGACCCTGATCGCGGGCTTCATCCTCAACAACAACGGCCAGCAGATCGCCATCGCCTACACCGTCGCCGCGCTCTTCGCGTCGATCGCCTACAGCGCGCTGTTCCTGCTCATCGGCACGGTCAGCCGGAACGCCGTCGTCATCGGCCTGATCTACGCCCTGGTCTGGGAAGGCCTCTTCGGCCGGCTGGTCGAGGGCGCCCGCGCGCTCAGTGTGCAGCAGTGGTCGCTGGCGCTCGCCGAGCGGATCGCCGCTGACGGACTCATCGGTTCCGCCGTCGGTCTGCCGGTGGCGGTCGTCCTGCTGACCGTCGTCACGGTGGCGGCGACGTGGTACGCGGGTCAGCGGCTGAAGGTGCTGAAGCTCGCCGGGGAGGAGTGAGAGCCCCGCCCCGACGGGCCGCGGCGGCCGAAGGTCCGGCAGTGGTCCGGCACCTGCGGCCGAGGTGATCCGCCCCCCGGCGTCCTGCGGCGAAGGCTCCCTCCGGCCATCCGGACGGGGGCCTTCGCCGTACCGCCTCACAGGTGTGCGGCGGCGCTCCCCGATGCCGCTCGCCGGGCGGAAATTGGGTGGCGGGCCCAGGTGGTTGGGAGGAGAGTGGGGAAGCCGGTTCAGCCGGCGAGCCCGGGACCGGGAGAGGAGCGCGACGCGATGCGAGCGTCCGACGCGCTTCCGTCCGGGCGGTGCCGGAAGGCTGCGGAGCCGCCGTATCGGCGGGTGTCCGCGCCACGGCACGGCCCGAGGGGGCGGCCGCTTCGAGCGCGCAACTGCGCGGGCCGCCCCCTTCCCCCGGCAGCCGCCGCGGGAGGGGCCCGCCAGGGGCCGCAGGAACCATTCGGCTCAGGCCGCGAGCAGACCTTCCAGCGTCACCGCGATACCGTCCTCGTCGTTCGAGACGGTGACCGCGTCCGCGACGGCCTTCAGCTCGTCGTGGGCATTGGCCATGGCGACCCCGTGCGCCGCCCAGGCGAACATCGGGATGTCATTGGGCATATCACCGAAGGCGATCGTGCCGGACGCCTTCACCCCGAGCCGACGGGCCGCCAGGGAGAGCCCGGTGGCCTTGGTAAGCCCCAGCGGTATCAGCTCCACGACACCGGGCCCGGCCATGACGACATCGACGAGACCGCCCACGGTCTCCCGGGCGACCTTCGTCAGGGCATCGTCGTCAAGACGGTGGTGCTGGATGTAGATCTTGTTGAGGGGCTCGGCCCACAACTGCTCCACATCGGTCAGCGCGATATACGGCAGCGGCCCGTCGTGGGCCGCGTAGTCCGAGCTGACCAGCACGTCCCCGTCGAGACCGTCGCGGCCGGCGGCCAGCGCCACCCGCCCGATCTCCGCCTCCAGCTTGGCCAGCGCGATCGCGGCGATCTTCCGGTCGAGGGTGAGGGAGGTCAGCAGCCGGTGCTCGCCCGCGTGGTAGACCTGCGCGCCCTGCCCGCAGACCGCGAGGCCGCGGTAGCCGAGGTCGTCGAGTATGTAGCGGGTCCACGGCACACCGCGGCCCGTGACGACGATATGCGCGGCCCCCGCCGCGGTGGCCGCGGCGAGCGCGTCCCGGTTACGGGCGGAGACCGTGCCGTCGCCGCGCAGAAGCGTTCCGTCGAGATCGGTGGCGATCAGGGGGTACGGGAACGCTCCGCGCGGCTCCCGCTCCGGCCCCGGCTGCTGTGCCTGTTGTGCCTCTCGCGGATCTCGCGGGCCCTGTGCTGGTGTGCTCACCGGGCGACCGGCTCCAGGACTTCCCGTCCGCCGAGATACGGCCGCAGGGCCTCGGGCACCCGGACCGAACCGTCCGCGAGCTGGTGGTTCTCCAGGATGGCCACGATGGTGCGCGGTACGGCGCAGAGCGTGCCGTTGAGCGTCGCCAGCGGCTGCGTCTTCTTGCCGTCCCGGTAGCGGACCGACAGCCGGCGGGCCTGGAAGCCGTCACAGTTCGACGCGGACGTCAGCTCGCGGTACTTGCCCTGGGTCGGGATCCACGCCTCGCAGTCGAACTTCCGCGAGGCGGAGGAGCCCAGATCGGCCGAGGCCACGTCGATGACCTGGAACGGCAGCTCCAGCGAGGTCAGCCACTGCTTCTCCCACTCCAGCAGCCGCCGGTGCTCGGCCTCGGCCTCCTCGGGCGCCACGTACGAGAACATCTCGACCTTGTCGAACTGGTGCACGCGGAAGATGCCGCGGGTGTCCTTGCCGTACGTGCCCGCCTCGCGCCGGAAGCACGGCGAGAAGCCCGCGTACCGCAGGGGCAGCTTCTCGGCGTCGATGATCTCGTCCATGTGGTACGCGGCGAGGGGGACCTCGGAGGTGCCGACCAGGTAGTAGTCGTCCTTCTCCAGGTGGTAGACGTTCTCCGCGGCCTGGCCGAGGAAGCCGGTGCCCTCCATGGCGCGCGGCCGGACCAGGGCCGGGGTGAGCATCGGGATGAAGCCCGCCTCGGTCGCCTGGGCGATCGCCGCGTTGACCAGCGCCAGCTCCAGCAGGGCGCCGACACCGGTCAGGTAGTAGAACCGCGATCCGGAGACCTTGGCGCCGCGCTCGACGTCGATGGCGCCCAGCGCCTCGCCCAGCTCCAGATGGTCACGGGGTTCGAAGCCCTCGGCCGCGAAGTCGCGGATCGTGCCGTGCGTCTCCAGGACGACGAAATCCTCCTCGCCGCCGACCGGAACGTCGGGGTGGACGAGATTGCCCAGGCGGAGCAGCAGCCCGCGGGTCTCCTCGTCGGCCTCGTTCTGGGCGGCCTCGGCCGCTTTGACGTCGGCCTTGAGCTGCTCCGCGCGGGTCAGCAGCTCGGCGCGCTCCTCGGGGGACGCCTTGGAGACGAGCTTGCCGAGCGACTTCTGCTCGGAGCGCAGTTCGTCGAAGCGGACGCCGGACGACCTGCGCCGCTCGTCGGCGGAGAGGAGGGCGTCGACAAGCTCGACGTCCTCTCCACGGGCGCGCTGGGAGGCGCGAACACGGTCGGGGTCCTCACGGAGCAGGCGAAGGTCAATCACCCCACCAGGCTACCGGTGCCTGCCTCTCACTCGGCCACTTCATATTGCGTTGCGTAGCCTTTTGTCCCTATTTATGGGATTTGGTGGCCTGTGGGGCGGTGAAGACGGGAGGGCGTGAGTGGGACGGCTTCACGGCGGTGTCCGTCAAGGGAAATCATCGCCCATCGCCGGAACGGGGCATGCCGGGGCGGCTGGAATTGACCCATTTTCCTTGTGGGCTGCGGGACTTGGCCGACGGTTGTCCACAGGTGGGCCGCTTGTCGAAAAGTTATCCACAGGCTGTGTGAGAAAACTGTGGATTGTGGAACTGATCATTCCTGGGAACTCTGCCGCATCTTCGGGATTCCCTTCTCAAACCCTCCCCACCCACTCATTCGGGTGGGAATTACTCGCCCCGAAGAGGGGCTCGATGGAATGAG
Organism: Streptomyces sp. NPDC094448; assembly: GCF_044763775.1. Lineage (NCBI taxonomy): Bacteria > Bacillati > Actinomycetota > Actinomycetes > Kitasatosporales > Streptomycetaceae > Streptomyces > Streptomyces sp. NPDC094448. The sequence goes on from NZ_JBIWGU010000011.1 coordinate 156,267, forward strand.
GGTGACAGGCTCGTGCCAGGGGTGCGTCCTGCCGGCTGTGGACGGATGGAGTCCGGTTCCGGGCCTTCCGGGCCCCGAGAGCCGATTTGTCGACGATGTCACTCCGCGCTGTCGACTTGTCCCCAGGTCGAGGGTCCGGACCTGTGGATAACTCTGTGGATGATGAAAATCAGCAGGTAGGAACAGTTCCGGTCAGCCCGACGGTGCCCTGCTACCGGAATCGGCGGCCGACGGGTCGGCCCGGTCGGCTCGACCGGGCCGGGGTGATCGAGGCAGCGAACGGCCTGGCACCCGGCATGGCCAGGGCGCTCGCACGGCCGAGGCGCCCGGGGAACCGGCCGGGAACGGTCAGGTCCGGCCGTCCTGGCAGCGGGCCAGCCAGTCGGAGGCCGCCGTGAAGTCCGCGTCCGTCGTGCCCGGCCGTACCCCGCCGATGTCTCCGGCCTCCACCCCCGCCCGCGGATACGACCCCAGGAACCGCACCTCGGGACAGATCCGCTTCAGCCCCATCAGAGCCTCGCCCACCCGCCGGTCGGAGATATGCCCTTCGGCGTCGATCGCGAAGCAGTAGTTCCCGATGCCCTCCCCGGTGGGGCGGGATTGGAGCAGCATCAGGTTGACGCCCCGTACCGCGAACTCCTGAAGCAGCTCCAGCAGACCGCCGGGATGGTCCTCCCGCTGCCAGATCACGACCGACGTCTTGTCCGCGCCGGTCGGTGCCGCGGGCCGGGCCGGACGGCCGACCAGGACGAACCGGGTCTCGGCGTTCTGCGCGTCGTGGATATCCGTCACCAGCGCTTCGAGGCCGTACGTGGCCGCGGCGAACTCGCCGGCGAAGGCCGCGTCGTACCGCCCCTCCTGCACCAGCCGCGCCCCGTCCGCGTTCGACGCCGCGGACTCCCACAACGCGTCCGGGAGATGGGTCCGCAGCCACTTCCGGACCTGGGGCTGGGCAACCGGATGCCCGGTGACGGTCTTGATGGCGGACAGCTTCGTCCCCGGCCGTACCAGCAGGGCGAACGCGATCGGCAGCACCACTTCGCGGTAGATCATCAGCGGTTCGCCCGACGCCAGCTCGTCGAGGGTCGCCGTCACCCCGCCCTCGACCGAGTTCTCGATCGGGACCAGGGCCGCCGCGGCGTCCCCGTTCCGTACGGCGTCGAGTGCCGCCGGGACCGACACCATCGGGACGAGTTCCCGGGTGGCGGCTTCCGGCAGGGTCCGCAGGGCGGCCTCGGTGAACGTGCCCTCGGGGCCCAGATACGTGTACCGCGTGGCTGACATACGAGTCACCCTAGTCCGGCCGCCGGTCCGCCCCGCCCGGTTTCCTACGCGTCCAGGAGCCGCTGCCCCACGTACTCCCCCTCCGCCGGACCGCCGGGTACCGCGAACAGCGCGCTCGCCTCATGGCGTACGAACTCCGACAGGGCGTCCCCCCGGTCCAGCTTCCGCTGGACGGGCACAAAGCCCCGCAGCGGGTCCGCCTGCCAGCAGACGAAGAGCAGACCGGCATCCGGGGAACCGTCCGGCAGACTGCCGTCGTGGTACGAGAACGGGCGCCGCAGCATCGCCGCGCCCTGGTTCTGCTCCGGCGCGGAGATCCGGGAGTGGGCGTTCGCGGGGATCACCGGCCGGCCGTCCGCGTCCAGCTTCTCCAGCCCGAGCGGTGTCGTCTCCGAACCGCCGGTCAGCGGGGCGCCGTCCGACTTGCGGCGGCCGATGATCCGCTCCTGCTTGGTGAGCGGCAGCCGCTCCCAGGGGTCCAGAAGCATCCGGATCCGCCGGACGACCGCGTACGAGCCGTCGGCCAGCCAGTCGTGTTCGCCGCCGCGCGGGACGAAGACCCGGCGGTCGAAGTCCGGATCGGACGGCCGGGGATTGTTGGTGCCGTCTACCTGGCCCATCAGATTGCGGGTGGTCATCGGCCGGTCCGTGGCACCCGGTGAGCGGTTGAAGCCGTCCATCTGCCACCGCAGACGGGCGGCGTCCCCGGCCGTGCGCTGCACCGCGCGCAGTGCGTGGAAGGCGACCAGGGCGTCGTTCGCGCCGATCTGCACCCAGAGATCGCCGTTGGAACGCCGGGCGTCCAACTGGTCGGAGGAGAAGGCGGGCAGCGGGTCCAGACCGGCCGGACGCCGGGCGGTCAGGCCTGTACGGTCGAAGAACGTCCGGCCGAAGCCGAAGGTGAGGGTCAGGGACGACGGTCCGGCGTCGAGGGCGACACCCGTATCGGCGCCTGTGCCGGCGCCCGGGGCGGGCTTCCCGGCCATCAACGCCGCAGCCAGCGCCGACCAGCGGCGGAGCAGGGCGGCTGCCTCCTTGCGGCCCGCGCCGGGTGCGAGGTCGAAGGCGACGAGATGGCCACGGGACTGGAGGGGTGTGGTGATGCCCGCCTGATGTTTCCCGTGAAACATTGCCTCCGTCGAGCCGACCGTGGTGAGCGCGGTCGGGGTTTCCGGTGAGACCGCGGCACGGGCCAAGGCGCCCCCGGCGGCGCCCAGCGCCAGCCCGGCCGCACCGGCGGAGCCCGCGGCCGTGATGATCCGCCGCCGTGAGGGACGGACGGGGTCCCGGTCTCCGGTCCGATCGCGCCGTCCGTCGTGCTCGGCACGGTCGCCGTCATGACCGGCGCCGGGTTCCCGTCCGGGGGAGGTGCCGGACGGCCGGGAGGTCCGTCCCGCCGGCACCCCGGCCCGTACGGTCGTGCCCTGGTCCGCGCCTGCGCTCGACGCCGTCGCCGTCCTCTTCTTCTTTGCCACGGGGTTCTTCTTTGCCATGGGGTACGTCAGCCGATCTTCACGTTCTCGTCGACGGTGGTCTGGTCGATGTCCGAGGTCCGCACGGTCACTTTGACCAGCCAGTCACCGGGCATCGGGATCTGGACCCGCCCGGCGCGCCACTGCCCCGGCGCCACCTTCACGGGGGTGACGGGCAGCGGGCCGATCTCCTGGTCCAGGAGGGTGAAGGAGGCCCTCACCTCGGGTGCTTCCAGCGGCTTTCCGGCGGTGCCGGTGATCCGTAGCGTCAGTTCGTTGGCGCCCGGTGCCGCCGGGCCGAGGGTGAGCCGGACCGTGCCCTTGCCGTTCGGCCCGCCGGTGTCGAAGGGGATCGTGGCCTCGGCGGGTCCCCGGGGCCGGGAGTCCGCGGATGGGGAGCTGCCGCTCACGGCCGCCCGGTCCGCCGCCTCCTCGGTACGGCCGGGCTCGGTGGCCGTCAGGACCGTCGTCACCGCTAGCACGACCGCCGCGACGGCCGCCTCGGCGAGGACCGCGCGGCGCAGCCCGGACCGAACGGGATCGGCGTCCCGGGCCTTCCGGCGCGCGGTGTCGGCCAAGGCGGTGCGCTGCCGGGCCAGCTGTGCGGCCCGCGCGGGGTCGACCGCCGCCCCGGTCACGTTCTCCTCCGCTGCCCCCGGCTCCTCGGGCCGGCTGGACGGTGCTGCGGCCGGGGCTGCCGAGGGGCTCGCTGTGCCCGCTGCGGCCGCTGTGGACTCTTTGAGTTCGGGGGACTTCTGCGGGCCGGGTACGGCCGGTGCCGTGACCAGCCGGGCCGTCCACCGCCGGGAGAACCGGGCGATGACGACGAGCACGGCCACCAGCGCCGCCTTGGCGAGCAGCAGCTGCCCGTACTCCGTCCCGGTCAGCGCCGACCAGGAGCCGATCTGCCGCCAGGACTGGTAGAGCCCGGTGACCGCCAGGACGACCACACAGACGAAGGCGACCGCCGAGAACCGCCGTACCGCCGCCGGTTCGATCGACGGCTCCCGGCGGAGCGCGGTCAGCAGCGCCGCCAGCCCGCCCAGCCAGCCCGCCACGGCCAGCAGGTGCAGTACGTCCACGGGCATGGCGACCCCGGTCTGGATACCGGTCGAGGCATGTTCGGAGAGCGCCCAGGTGGCGGCGATCCCGGCGCTGACGACGGCCCCTCCGACGCCGAGCCCGAAGGCCAGGTCGGCCCGCCCGCCGTCCGTCCCCTCCGCCTCCGTGCCGTCACCGGTCCCGCCGCCGGCACCGACGCCCGCCCGGACCCGCTGGGCGTACGTGCTGAAGAGGACGGCGATGAACAGCGCGGCGGCCCCGAGCAGCAGCAGCCGGGAGACGAGGGCCGCGCCCGTCTTCGTCTCCAGGACCTCCTGGAGCCCGGCGAGGTCGAAGGCGTCCGCCAGTTTCCCCGAACCGGTATAGGGGACGCGGAGCAGCAGCATTGCCAGGGTCGCGCCGGTCAGCACGGTCCAGGACCGGGCGACGAGCCGCTGAAGGGAGCGGACGGACGCGCCCCGGGGCCAGCAGAGCAGGATGAACGCGGCGCCGCCGACCATGAGGGCGAAGCCGCCGTACGACGTGTAGCGCGCGGCGTCGTAGAGGAAGCCGACGAGCCCGCCGCCCGTCTCGCCGCCGGGCAGCGGGACGGTGGTCGCGGAGGGCGCGCCGATGGAGAAGGTGAACGCGCCGGAGATGGGGTGGCTGTCCGCGGACACGGCCTGCCAGGCGACGGTGTATGTGCCGTCCGGCAGCCCCGGCCGCAGTCCGACGGCGTGGACGACCCGGCCGTCCGCGGAGAGATCGCGGACGGAGCCGGTGTCGGCCCGTTGCCCACTGGGTCCGAGGACCCGGATGGAGTCGTCGCCCATGGCGAGGTGCTCGGAGAAGGTGAGTGAGACCTCGGCGGGTGCCGTGGCCACCACTGCCCCGTCCTTCGGGTTGCTCGCCGTCAGGGCGGCATGGGCGGCCGCCGGGCCCGCGGCCGTCAGCAGGGCGCCGAAGACCGTGCCGGCCAGCACCAGGGCGGCGAGCAGGGCCCGGACCGGTCCGCCGGCCGGGAGGCGGCGGACCGGTGGGCGGGCCGGGGCGGTGGTGGTTGTCATGGCGTATCCGTTCGTCCTTCGCTCAGTGGTGCTCGGACGTGTGCTCCGCCGGGCGGCCGTCGGCCGGTTCCGGGGACTGCGCCGGGTCCGTGGCACCCGACGGCGTACCGGCTCCTCCGGCGGTCCCGGCCCCCGTTTCCGGCGCGCCCTTCCCGTCCTCCCCGTGCTTCCCGTCCTTCGTGTCCATCTTTGTGTCCTTGGAGGGGTTGTAGCCGGTCTCCATGACGGGGAGTTCGACGCGGATCGGGCCGGAGGTCTCGAAGCGCAGCTCGACGGAGACTTTTTCGCCCTTCTTCGGCCGCTGCTTCAGCTGCTCGAACATGATGTGGCTGCCGCCGCGTTCGAGGGCGAGCGCCCCCTCGGCCGGGATGGGGAAGGAGTCGACCTTCCGCATCCGCTGCCCCTTCGACTCGTGGATCGTGACGGTGTCGGAGATGGGGCTGGTGACGGAGGTCAGCCGGTCGGCCTTCCCTCCCCCGTTCCGTACGGTCAGAAACCCCGCGGCCATGTCGCTGACGGGTTGTGGCATGAATTCGCCACTTACTGTCAATTCGGGGACATTCGGCCTACCGTTGGAGGAGCCGGAGGGTTCCGCGGAGTCCGTGGAGCATCCGGTCAGCGTCAGGGCCGCCGCGACCGCAGCGGCGGTGGCGACGGTTATCAGGGGGCGCGCCCCACCCCTGTGCCGTCCCGCTCCGGTGCTCAAGGCTGCTCCCCGCGCAGGAGCTTCGGCAGGTCCTTGGCGTATGCCTCGGGAGTGGTGTCCTCTCCGTAGACGACATAGCCCTGGTCGGTCTTCGGGGAGAAGGCCATGACCTGGGCGCCGTGCATGGAGCTGACGGAGCCGTCCTTCTCCTTCTTCGGCGGGTCGATGCCGATGCCGACGGACCGGGCCGCTGCCTGGATCCTGGCGAAGTCGCCGCTGAGTCCGGTGAAGGAGGCGTCTCCGGCGCTGGGCAGCCACTTGCCGAGCTGGGCGGGGGTGTCCCGTTCGGGGTCGGTGGTGACGAAGACGACCTGGAGTTTCTCCTGGTCGGCCTGGGGGAGCTGCTTCTTCGCCAGGGCGAGGTTGCTCATCGTCAGCGGGCAGACGTCGGGGCAGTTGGTGTAGCCGAAGAAGAGCAGGGTGGGCTTGCCCTTGGTCCGCTCGCGCAGGTCGTACGGCTTCCCCTGGGTGTCCGTGAGCACCAGCGCGGGCTTCTCGAAGGGGTGGTCCAGCACGGTTCCCGGCTTGGTGTTCTTGGGCGCCGAGATCTCGGCGACGGAGCTGGTGTTCGCGTCCTTGCCGGAGCCCTCGCCGGAGCAGGCGGAGAGGGTCAGTGCCGTGGCCGCGGCGAACGCGGCGACCAGCGCGGTCTTCTTTCGCATGGGGGACTTCCTGGAAGAGAGGGAACGGAAAGGGGGGATACGGCTCATGAAGAGGTACCGCTGTCGGTACGGCCGGAGTGGCGGCGGCCGGCGAAGACACCGAACGCGACGCCCGCGGCGCCGACCAGGATGCCGATCACCCCGAGGGTGCGGGCGAGGGTGTCGGAGGAGTCCGCGTCTCGGGAACCGCTCGCGGACGTGTCACCGGTGCCACCGTGGTGCCCCTCGGCTCTGTCGGCCGCAGGCGCTCCGTGGCCGCCGGTGCCCTCCGACAGCGTCAGCACCGGCGCGGGAGAATCGGGCTCCGGCTTCCCCTCCTCGGGGGTTTCGATCCAGCGCACGACCTCCTTGTTGTCGTACGTCTGAATCGCCTTGAAGACGAGCCGGTCCGCGTTCTCGGGCAGCTGTCCGATGGAGAGGGGGAACTGCTGGAACTGGCCCGGTCCGATCTTCGATCCGGCGGAGGTCCAGGTGACCTTGGAGACGGCTTCGGTGATCTGCTTGCCGTGCACGGTCAGCGGCTTTGCGAGCTTGGCCTTGGTGACCTCGACGTTCCAGCCGGGCACCGGCTGCGGCAGGACGGATGCCAGGGGGTGCTCGGTGGGGAGGGCCAGCTCCAGCTTCACGGTGGAGGCGTTGTCCCGCTCGTTGGGGACCTTGACACCGACGGTGGCATAGCCGCCGCGGGCCGCCTCGCCCTGCGGCTGCACACCGACATGCGCGGCGGCGGGTCCTGCGAACAGCAGCGAAGCGGCGCCGGCCCCGGCCAGCAGGGCGACCGTCCGGACGGACCTACGGGACGTCGTACCGGAGGTGGTACGGGCCGTTGTACGGCGCTTCCCCGAGACGGCGGTCCGCGCGAACCCCGCGGACGGGCCGGAGACGGCGGGAGCCGGGCCGGAAGAGGACGGCACCGAGCCGGAAGAAGAGGGGGCAGATGACTGCGAACCGGAGAAAACGCTCATGGTGAGAACACTCCACGGAGAAGGGAGGAACGGTGATCGTGCCGGTGTGCGGGACACGCGGACACCACGGCCGCACTCCCGTCGAGTCGGCCGTGTCAGGCGGCGAGGGCCGGCCGGGCGGGCGGCCCGCGCCTGATCACCGTGTGCTGGAGCGCCTCTTCGGCCGCGGGAGGCGCCGCATCGTCCCCGGGCCGTGCGGGACGGACCCCGGGGGCCGGAAGGCGTACGAGACCGGCGAGGAGCGTACGGACGAACGCAAGGGCGGCGCGCAGCGACCGCAGCCGGGCGGCCTCCGTCATCAGCTCGCACGCCTCGTGCGCGGAATCCGTGGAGAGCTGGGCGAGCCGGGCGAGCCGCAGCAGCGCCAGGTCTCCGCGCCGCAGCAGCCAGCCGGTCGCCACGGCGGCCAGCAGATGCGCGAGCAGCATGGGGAGGGAAGGCAGCAGATCGGGGTGGCCGAGCGCCTGTCCGGCGGCCTCGTGGCCCGAGTGGCCGCCCTGGTCCGGCGGGGTGAGGCCGGCCATGGTCACGACCCGGCGGGCTTCGTCCGGGCCGAGCGTCGCCGAACCCGGACCGCAGAGCAGCTTCGCGGCCATCCGGATCAGCGCGTCGTCCCCGGCCGGCCCGAGCCGGTCGGGGTGGCGCTGGCCCAGCCCGAAAAGGAGGTGGAGCGCGAGCTGACCCGCGCCGAGTGCCATGACGACGGCGGGCAGCGAGCGCACCCGGCCGGTGAAGGGCAGGACCAGGAGGAAGGTCCCGGCAAGGCCGGCGGCCAGCGTCCACCAGGGGACGCCCGCGCAGGCGGCGAGCGCATGCCCCGTCGCGGACAGCACAACACAGACCGCGGTGAACACCGCGGCCCGCAGCAGCCGGAGACCGGCTCCGGTGGGTGCACCGGACCGGGGCGACAGGGAGGACATGGCCCGGTCATCATCCCACTGCGGTTTCCGCCGCCGTACGGCAGGTCCGCCCCGGCGCGTAGCGGGCATTACGGATCAAGAGCGGTCAAGGTTTACCGGCGGACGGTGAGCTTCGGCAGCCGGTCGCCGACCCGGTGCCGACCGGTGCCGACCGGGCGTGGAGTGGGCGTGGAGCGGGGCGGGAAGCAGGGATCGCGGGGGTGCGGGCGGGCCGGAAACGGCGCTGCCGTCACGGGCGCCGCCTCCGCCGCGCCCGCCCCGTACAGGCCTTTCGACACTCCCGATCACCCTTGTCACAGCTTCACCCGTCCGGCATACACCTTTGCGCCATGGGCGCGCTTCCGCCGAATGAGCGCAATCACACCAACTCTGTGCTTACGGACCGTGTCTTGGGGCAATACGTATCGGTATGTCGAGCCGCAGCCAGGAGGCTGGAGCATGAGCATCTGGTGGTCTCTGCACTTGCGGCGCGAAGCTGCGAGCATTCCGCTCGCCCGGCGGCTCCTCATCGGCACGATGGAGACCGCGGGTGTCGATCCCGACATCTCTTTCGACCTCTCGGTCGCGCTGAGCGAGGCCTGTGCGAACGCCGTGGAACACGGCGGCGGCGCGGGCCCCGGGGGTCCCGCCGGCGCCTATCGCGTCACCGCGTATCTGGACGGCGAGAAGTGCCGTATCGAAGTGTCCGACTCGGGGCCGGGCTTCCCCGGCGGATCGCCCCGGCACGGGCGTGGCTGCACCCACTCCGACGCCCCTTCCGGAGTGCAGGGGGGGCCGGGGGCATGGGGTCCCGCCGGTGCCGCCGCGGCCCCGGACGGGCCGGACCTGCCGAACGTACCGAAGGTACGTGGTGGGGCGGGCGGCCCGGGTGGATCGGCCGGGCCGGGCAGCCGCCGGGAGGGTACTGCGGACCGGGCTCCGGGCGGCCCGCCGCGCAGACCGTCCGGCCGGGTGCCGGACCGGTCGTCGGACGGTTCCCCGCTCCGGCCGCAGCGGCAGGGCGAGCCCGTCGGAGCCGCCGGGTCCCTGCCGGGCCGGGTGGCGGAGAGACCACGGGGGGGCAGTCCTGTGGAGGCCACGCCGGACCGGGTGCCGGAGTGGCCCGCCGAGTGGCAGGGGACGGACCGGACGGCCGCCGCCACCGCCGAGAGCGGCCGCGGGCTCTGTCTCATCGAGGAGTTGGCCGACCATGTGCACTTCAGCAACCGCCCCGGGCGGGGTGCCGTGGTCAGCTTCGACAAGATCCTGAAATGGCGGGAGGACGCGCTGCTCAAGGTCTCGTGAGGGGCTTCCCCCACCGAGATCACGCGCACGCGCGTCCTCCGGAGGTTCCGCACCGGGCCGGGCCACCGACTCGTTCACGGCCGGTCGCCGGTCGCCGGTCGCCGGTCGCCGGTCGCCGGTCGCCGGTCGCCGGTCACCGAATCGCCGGTCGCCGGCTCGTTCCCGGGTTCGGGTTCGGGCTCGGGCTCGGGGCCGTCCGGCCCGGGGCCCTGGCCCGGGGTACGGCCGTCGTCCCGGCTTCCGGATCAGCTCTGCAGCGACGCCATCCAGGACTCGACTTCGTCGGCCTGTCGGGGCAGCGTGTCCGACAGGTTCCGGTTGCCGTCCTCGGTGACGAGGATGTCGTCCTCGATCCGGACGCCGATGCCCCGGTACCCCTCGGGCACGGTCAGATCGTCCGCCTGGAAGTAGAGACCCGGCTCCACCGTCAGGCACATGCCCGGCTCCAGCGTCCCGTCGACGTACGCCTCGGTACGCGCGGCGGCGCAGTCGTGGACGTCGAGACCGAGCATGTGACCCGTACCGTGCAGGGTCCAGCGGCGCTGGAGCCCCAGCTCCAGAACCCGCTCGACCGGGCCCTCCAGGAGACCCCACTCGACCAGCCGCTCGGCCAGTACCCGCTGGGCAGCGTCATGGAAGTCGCGGTACTTCGCGCCCGGCTTCACGGCCGCGATCCCGGCCTCCTGGGCGTCGTACACCGCGTCGTAGATCTTCCGCTGAAGCTCGTCGAAGCGGCCGTTGACCGGCAGGGTGCGGGTGACATCGGCCGTGTAGAGGGTGGTGGTCTCCACGCCCGCGTCCAGCAGCAGCAGATCGCCGGAGCGGACCGGGCCGTCGTTGCGTACCCAGTGGAGGGTGGTGGCGTGGGGGCCGGAGGCGCAGATGGAGCCGTAGCCGACGTCGTTGCCCTCGACCCGAGCCCTCAGGAAGAACGTTCCTTCAATGTAACGCTCGCTGGTCGCCTGAGCCCGGTCGAGAACCTTGACGACATCCTCGAAGCCGCGTGCGGTCGAGTCGCAGGCCTTCTGCAGCTCCCCGATCTCGAACGCGTCCTTGACCGCGCGCGCCTCGGAGAGGTAGATCCGCAGCTCCTCGTCCCGCTCGCCGGTGACCTTGTCGGTCAGCGCCGACTCGATGTCCGCGTCATGGCCGCGGACCACCCGCACGGGCCCGGTGGCCTCGCGCAGCGTGCCCGCCAGCTCGCGGACGTCCCCGGTCCGGAGGCCCAGCAGCGCCGCCTTCTCGGTCAGCGAGTGGCGGCGGCCGATCCACAGTTCGCCCTGGCCGGAGAGCCAGAACTCGCCGTTCTCCCGGTTGGAGCGCGGCAGCAGGTAGAGGGTGGCCTCGTGACCGTCGGCGGTCGGCTCCAGAACGAGGACGCCGTCCTCGCTCTGGTCGGCGGTCAGATATACGTACTCGGTCGCGGCACGGAAGGGGTACTCCGTGTCGTTGGACCGCGTCTTGAGCTTCCCGGAAGGAACCACCAGACGCTCGCCGGGGAAGCGCTCCGAGAGTGCCGCACGGCGTTCCGCGGCATAGGGGGCCTGCTCGACGGGGCTCAGGTCGCGCTGCTCGGTGTCCGCCCAGCCGCTTGCCATGTTCGCGGCAAGCTCCTCGGAAACCTCCGGGTAGAGGCCGTTCTTACGCGGCTTCGCCGACTGCTCTTCTTCATCCGGGGTACTCGGGGTGAGCTCCTCGGCCACGTCTGCCTCCTCGACACGTCATCGGACCGGACTCCATCGTATGTCTGTCGTGAAGGGGGCCTCGAAAGGTGTGAGGATTCCGACATAACGGGTGTACCACTGGGTGCCGCCCGCCGGTCGGCCGAGGTCAGTCGAAGCGGACGGCGAGCAGGACGACATCGTCCCCGCCGCCGCCGTACGCCGTGGAGTGCTGCGCCCCCGGCCGGAAGCCGTCCCGCGGCCCTCGCCCGACCCCGCGCACGGGCCGTCGGACCCTCTCGTCCGGACGCCCGCAGGAGAACGCCGGAGCGCCCTCTTCCGCCCGTTCAGCAGCCGCTGTGACCTGCGGAAACAGTGTGTTCAGTACATGGTCGGCGACCGCCCCGGGGTCCTCCCGGGCCGTCCGCGGCACGCTCGCCGCCGCCGTGTGCAGCCGGGCGAACGCCCGGTCCATCGGTTCGCCGGTACGCCGCAGCAGCCCGTCCGTATAGAGGAGCACCGTTTCTCCCGGCTCGGGACACAGCTCCACACTCGGCGCCTCCCAGCAGGCGAGCATGCCGAGCGGTGCCGACAGGGACGTCTCCACGAACTCGGTGCGCCGCTCGCCGATCAGCAGGGGCGGCGTGTGCCCGGCCCCGGCCAGCACCATCTTTCCGGCGGCGGGTTCGGCGTAGGCGAACAGCGCCGTCGCCGTCCCGGCCGGTTCCGTCAGCCGCAGCAGCAGCTCCAGATCCGACAGCACCGCGACCGGATCCTCGCCCTCCATCACCGCGTACGCCCGCAGGGAGGCGCGCAGCCGTCCCACCGCGGCGAGCGCCCCCGGGCCCGTACCGCCGACCGAACCCACGGCCAGGCCCAGCGCGCCCTCCGGCAGCGGAAGGGCGTCGTACCAGTGGCCGCGCGGGCCGTGCGGTCCGGTGCGGTGGCGGACCGCGAGGCGGACGCCGGGGACGAGGGGCAGCCGGCTCGGGAGCAGCTCATCGGCGATGCTCGCGACGGTCCGCCGGGCCTCCGCCAGTTCCGCGAGACGGGCCAGATGCTCGGCGGCGTACCGCATGTAGTCGTTGACGAGCCGGCGGTGACGGTCGGCGGGCGCGGTGGGCGTGTCGTAGAGCCAGACGGCGGCGCCGAGGATGCCGCTGGTCCCCGACACCAGCGGCTGGGTGTACGCGGCGGCGCAGCCCAGATGGACGGCGACCTCGCGGCGCAGCGGGTCGAGGGAGAGGTCGTTGAGGATGTCCGGATGGGCGACTGCCGCGCCCCTGGCATCCCCTGCACCACCCCTGACATCCACCGGGTCCATCAGGTCCACTGCGCCCACGGGGCCCGCCGGGTCCATCGGGCCCGCCGGGTCCGGAGGGGCAGTTGTGCCCTCTGCGCCTTCTGCGCCTTCTATGGCGTCTGCGCCCGTCAGGTCCGCAGTACAGGTGACGTCTGCTGCGCCTGCGGTGCCTTCGAGGATGCGGCCGTAGGCGGTCATCGGCCGGGGCACGGTCTCGATATGGCCCAGCTCCGCGTGGCTGAGCCCGTGGCCACGGGTGATGGACACGGGCGAGGTGAGCGCGCCGGTGCCCGGCGGGGGTTCGAGGACGATCAGTCCGCGGCGGGCACCGACAATCCCGGCGCCCGCCCGCAGCACCTCGTCGAGAGCCGCGTCGAGTGTTGCGACGGCGGTCAGCCGGCCGGTCAGTTCGTGCAGGGTGGTGAGATCGGCCACCCGGTCCTCCGCGCATTCGTCGAACGAGACCGGCGCAGCGGGAACCGTATGCGCCCCGCCGAGCACCGAAGCGCCCCCCGGCGAAGGTGAACTCCCTGGGAAACCAGAGTGAGTCGTACCACTCGGAGCGGACGATTCGGAGGGTCCCGACGGCTCGGACGCGGAAGGCGCGGAAGGCGGGGAAGCCGCGGCGGTCGTGGACGGAGCCGCCGCAGTCTGCGCGGACTGGGGAATCGAAGAGTCGATTCCGGCCACTTTCGGAAGGTGAGGGGCGCTCATCGGAGCGATCTTTCCGATGGGTGCATTTCACGCCGAAGCATTGCAAACCCCCAGGTCATTTTGCGCCGCTAGCAATGGATCCACATCTACACGCACATGTCAGCGGATGTCCAGCATTGCACCAGTGGGATTGATGGTGTCTACGGGAGCTTGAGCATGCTTTGGGGTGCTCTTGACTGAGGGTTCCGGAGTGAAGGATATTCGTCACGAGTTGGTGAACTTGGCTGAAAAATGCCGCTACTCGCCATCAATTGCGATCGACTGAACATGTTCGACGGTGATCCTTCGGCGGATCCCTCCGGGGCGAACGATCCTGGAGTGGCCTGTCGTCGGTGGCCGGACGGATGCGTCGCACCGAACGTGACGGGTACGTAAAGTACGTAAAAGGTGACGTCCGGGGTCAGTTGGAAAGTCCCGGAACCCGGTGACGAGCCGGGGCGTCCTACAGTCCGTGGGCCGTGACGGCACCTGAGAACGATCCCCGGACAGGCCACCCGGACCGACCGCCGGGCGGAGGGGAAAAGGCCGATCGGGCCGCGCGCGCGGCGCCGTCCGGCTATAACGGGACACGCAAGCGTCAGGCACACGTCCCTCATCACGCGTTTGATGAAGCACGTCCACGTTCGGCCCCCGGGCGGCGAAACTGCCGCAGGTCAGTCGGGGGACGCCCCTGCCGGTGGCGGTCGAGGCCGTCGGCACAGCAGGGCGGGACCGGCGCCGACCAGCCGATCCGTAGGTACGTACCGGCTTCGTGGAACCAGCAGCGGACAGGTACGTATACGCACGCAGTACGTACACACAGCGCGTATTCGTATGCACAGTGAAAACCTGCACACATGGTGTGATGTGGACCTCGGCGTTCAACGGAAAGGAACGAGCGCACATGCGCGAGATCCTCGGAAGGCGACGCAGGCTTCGGTTGTGGCGCAAGAGGGGCCCGGTACAGCCTGCACAGCTCGAAGCGGCGCTCACCTGCGCCGCATGGCGATGGCCCGTAATCCCCGGGGTGGGACGGGCCGCCGCCGGTGGTGGTCGCGGCCGGCGCTGTGCCTGCCCCGACCCTGAGTGCGCCGTACCCGGTGCACACCCCTTCGACTCCGGAGTTCTGGCGGCAACCACCGACGAGCGCATGCTGCGCTGGTGGTGGACGAATCGCCCGACCGCACCGGTGGTTCTGGCCACCGGTGGGAAGGCGCCCTGCGCGGTCAGCCTGCCGGCCCTCGCGGGGGCGGTCGCGCTGACCGAGCTGGACCGGATGGGGGTACGGCTGGGCCCCGTGGTGGCGACGCCGACCCGGTGGTCGCTGCTGGTCGCGCCGTACAGCCTGGAGCGGCTCGGTGAGCTGCTGTACGTGAAGGACCGGGTGCCCGGTTCGCTACGGTTCCACGGGGAGGGCGGCTATCTGGTTCTGCCGCCGTCGGAGACCGGGACGGGGCAGGTCCGCTGGGAGCGGGAGCCCGCGCCCGGGGCGGCCGCGCCCTGGCTGCCGGACGTGGAGACGATGGTCGACGCCCTGGTGGAAGCGAGCACGAACGCCCCGGACGGCGGCAGTCGGCTGGCGTACTGAATCCCGGCCGATTGCAGCTGATCCAGAGGCCGGGCCCGGCTACGGGCCCGGCCTTTCTGTTTCCTGGAAGTCACCCGAACGGGTAGGAGTAGGCCCGAGTTGTACGGGAATTGGGTGCGCGGCACCTCTCGCCCCCGTACGACACGGATATCGTCGCCCCGCACCGGTTGCCCGTGCCGCTGCCCGGGTCTTCCGGCGCTCCCCCGGGGTTCGGCGGCCCGCAGCCGTACCCATGGCTTCACGTTCTCCGCCCCGTTCTTCTCCTGCTGCCGTCTGCCTTGCTTCCTTCTTCTCCGCCCCTTCTTCTCGCGCCTCCCCGCTTCTCCGCTTCTCCTGCCTTCTCCCCGTTTCCCCCGCTTCTCGTGCTTTTCCCGTCCTCCGCCGTTTCTCGCAGTCGGCAGGTGTCCATGAATCTCCGCATGGTCGGCATCTCCTCGGTCGTGGTCGCAGCCGCCTTGGCGCCGCTGGCAGCCGCGGCGGGTGAAGGCCGGGTGCCGGACGGGTCCGGGGTCGTACGGGCCCTGGACAGCCGGCAGCCCGGTACGGGTCGGCCGCCCGCGGCCTCCGGTGCGGACGGGCCATCGGCCCGGAGCGTGGGAGCGGAGCCGGACGGTATCACCCGAAAATCGGCCGGAAAACGCCCCAGCCGTGGGCAGAACGCGGCACCCGGGGCCACGGAAACGGCCGGTCCGGCGGCCGTAGCGCTGCCCGGCGCGGCGTCCGGGGCGGCATCCGCGGGCGCCACCCGGGCGCACTGCGGACCGGAACTCACCTCTCCGGACGGAGTCGAGGCCCAGACGTGTGTACTGACCGATGGCCGTGCCACCTGGGGACGTACGTACTACCGGAATGCCACGGGCGCGGAATTGACTTCCGTACTGACTCTCATGGGTCCCGGACGCCGGACGCTTCAGATGAACTGTCTGGTGGAAGCGGGTGATGAGCCGGGCGTCTGCGAGACGCCGAAGGTGCCATCCCGCGGTCTGCGGGACTATTTCGCGGTAGCCGAGTTCGCGGTGGCGGAAGAAGGGGTGCCGACCGAGGCGGGGGCCGATGCGGGAGCCGGGTCCCGACCGGGGAGCCGACCCGCTCCCGGGGCCGGTGCGGGCGTTCGGGGCGGCGGTCCGCTGCTGCTGCGCTCCGGCAGCAACTCCGGTGATCCGGCGGAGCATTGAGAAGTGCCGCAAGGATCGGAAGGCGCGAGTGGAAGCGGCGAGGAAACCACCGGAAGCCGGGCTGAAGCCGGGCTGAAGTCAGGAGTAAGCCGGGAGGAAGCGGAACTTCCGGTCCGACTTTTCGCTCCGGATCCACCCGTCCCCGGAAACGACAGAGGCCCGGTCGCTGGCGACGGGGGATGCACCAGCGACCGGGCTCTTAGAACGGTAACAAGAGATCTGCGGTTCGCAAATTCGATCTCGATTATTCGGACAGAGAAACGGCTGAGTACGGCGCGAGTTGTGACTGGAGTCACCCGCTATTACCGGACCGCGGACCCGCTCCGACCACGGATCCCGGGCCGGAACCGGCCCGGGATCCAACAGGGCGTCGTGTTCAGGCCAGTTGTGACTCGGCCGCAATAATTGGCGTGTTCAGCTCAGCGTGATCTGCCGATTGGTGAGCCCGCCGCGCGCCCGGCGCTCCTCGGGAGTGAGCGGGGCGTCCGAGGCCAGCGCCCCGGCGAGCCGCTCGGCGAACGCGGCCGCGGGCTTCTCGCACTCCTCGGCCCCCATACCGGTGGGCAGATCCCAGACCGGGACGACCAGACCATGGGCCCGGAACGAGCCGACGAGCCGGGTGCCCTCGCCCAGCGAACTCTCCCCGGCCGCGTGCAGCCTGGCCAGCGCGGAGAGCAGCTCCTCCTCGGGGTGCGTCATCACCCACCGCAGATGGTTCTTCTCCGGGGTCTCGCACCAGTAGGCGGACTCGACGCCGGAGAGCTTCACGGTGGGGAGCGCGGCGGCGTTCGCCCGCTCCAGGGACGCGGCGACGTCCGCGGACGCGGACTCGGCCTCCGGCACCCAGAACTCGAACCCGGAGTGCACCACGGGCTCGAAGGGCGCAGTCGGGTCGAGCAGGTCCTGGAGCCGGGGGCCCTGGTCCGAAGCGGCACGCTCGGCAGCGACCGGAGTGCCCGGCTCCGCCTGGAGCGCGCGGTTCAGGGTGTCCGCGAGGTCCCGGCTGAGGTCGCCGGTCGCGGTGTCGTTCTGTACGCCGAGGAGGACCGAGCCGTCGTCGCGGCGGAGCGCCGGCCACGCCATCGGCAGTACGGTCGCCAGCGTCACGGACGGTACGCCGTCGGGCAGCCCGCCCTTGAGCGTCAGCTCCACCGTCGCGGCCGGAACCAGTTCGCGCAGGGCGACCCAGTCGCCTTCGCCGGTCAGCCCCTCGAACGGGCGCTGCACCAGCTCGGTGACGGCATGGGCGGCCGCCCGGCCGTGGCAGGCCTTGTAGCGGCGGCCCGAACCGCAGGGGCAGGGTTCGCGGGCGCCGACCACGGGCACGGGCTCGTTGGCACCGACGGCCCGGCCCCGGTCCTTCGGCTGCTGCTTGGCGGATGAGGTCTGGGGGCGCTTCTTGGCCATGGTGCGGCTTCTCCCGTGGATACAGCGGCGCGTGGTGCGATGTATGCGGCACCTGGCGCGGGATGACTGGGTCGTAAGGGTCTGTCGGTCGGTCCTGGCGCGAGCCCAGGGCCTGTCTGACGGATCCTGCCGGGCTCGCCGATCCGTCAGACAGACCCTAGTCGCCCCGCGCTCCGGGGAAGCCACGGCACCCGGAAGCCGGCCCGGCGGCACGCGCCGCCGCCCACCCGGCGGCCGCACGGTGCTGCGGGGCGGCCTGCGGAGCTGCTCGGCGACGGGCGGCCGGCGGGGACGGGCCGCGCCCGCTCTACCGCACTGCTCCGGTACGACCGGCTCGCCGCGACGGCGTCCGGTACGTATTCGCGCTGCGCGATCCGGTTCCGCGCAGCACCGCGCCGGACGATCCCGTACCGCACCGTCGCGTACGACTGCGCCAGGAGGTCCTGCGCCGAACCGTCCGGCTCCCGCTGGTTACGCGACCCCGTCGAAGGATCCGTCGTAGCCCCCGTCGTACGGCCCGTCGTACGGCTCGGCGAATCCGAATCCGAACCCCGGAGCGCCGCCGTTGACGCGCGTAGCGTACGCGTCGTGCTGGGCTCCGTCCGTGATGAGCGCCCATACGGTGACCTCGCCCGCCGGATGATCGCGGACGCCCCACTCATGGGCCAGGGCCGTGATGATCTGGAGCCCGCGGCCACCGCGCGCGGTGACCGAGGGGGTCGACGGCACGGGCCGGGTGGGTCCGCCGCCGTCCGTCACCTCGACCGTGAGCCGTCCGGCCCGGTCCACGCGCCAGGCGGCCCGGATGCTGCCGTCCCCCCGATCCGCATGGCCCAGCGGTCTGCCGTGTCGGCAGGCGTTGCTGAGCAGTTCGGAAAGAATCAGCATCGCGTCGTCGACGACCGATTCGGGCACTTTGCTCATGCGTAGCTGCTCACGCATTCGGTGCCTTGCCTCACCCACGCCCGCAGGGCCATGGGGTACGGCCATGCTCGAAGACGTGGGCACGTGCTGTGCCACCACCAACGCCACCCCCGAGACCTCCTTTGCCCCACGCCACCGTGTGAATGCCCCGACGGGCCGGACCGGAAACCGGCCCCGAGCGGCCTGATGGGGCACTCCTGACCCGGGAGTA
Organism: Streptomyces sp. NPDC094448; assembly: GCF_044763775.1. Taxonomy (NCBI): domain Bacteria; kingdom Bacillati; phylum Actinomycetota; class Actinomycetes; order Kitasatosporales; family Streptomycetaceae; genus Streptomyces; species Streptomyces sp. NPDC094448. The sequence goes on from NZ_JBIWGU010000011.1 coordinate 174,630, forward strand.
CGTTGTGAATGCGCCGGGGCACTCCCCGTAGTGGGTGTCATGTGCAACTAAGCCGGGGTGTTCCCTCTCGTACCGGATGGAAAGCGCGGAAACCGGGCGGTCTGCCGCCAGGGTCGCCGGAGCTGCGGAGGCCCCGATGTGGCGCGCATTACACCCCGGGAGTGGTGGGCTCGCGGACGGGATCGTCAGCCCGTGCCACCGCCGCCGCCACCGCCGGTGCTGTTCCCGGTGTCACGGCCGAGCTGGGCGAGCACCTGCCGCGGCCGGTTGGTGATGATCGCCTCCACGCCGAGCCGTGCGCACAGCTCGACGTCCGCCGGATCGTCGACCGTCCAGACGTGGACCTGGTGGCCTGCCCGGTGCAGCCGGCCGACGTGTTCGGGGTGGTTGCGGATCATCCGGATGGACGGTCCCGCGATCCGTACCCCCGCGGGCAGCCGGCCGTCCCGCAGCCGCGGACCCGCGAACTGCATCAGATGGACGGTGGGCAGGGTCGGTGCGGCCGCCGTGACCCGGTGCAGCGAACGGGCCGAGAAGCTCATGATCCGTACCGGCGACTCCGCTGCCGATGCCGGGGCGGCGAGCCCGAACCTGCCGAGAAGGTGCAGCAGGCGCTCCTCCACCTGGCCCGCCCAGCGCGTCGGGTGCTTGGTCTCGACGGCCAGCTCGATACGGCGCCCGGAGTCGGCGCGGAGTTCGAGCAGCCGCTCCAGGGTGAGGACGGAGGTGAGGGACGGATCGCCCCAGTCCGGGCTCTCGGCGGAGTCCTCGCGCCCCTTCCAGGTCCCGAAGTCGAGCGCGGCGAGATCGGCCAGTTCCAGGGCGGAGACGGCACCCCGCCCGTTGGACGTGCGGTTCACGCGTCGGTCGTGGACACAGACGAGGTGGCCGTCGGCGGTGAGCCGGACATCGCATTCGAGGGCGTCGGCGCCGTCCTCGATTGCCTTCATATACGCGGCCAGGGTGTGCTCGGGGGCGTCCTCGGAGGCGCCGCGGTGGGCCACGACCTGGATGTTCTGCTGTCGTGCTGAGGTCACCGCGTCATGGTGTCACCGCGGGGGCCCGCGATGCGCGCGGGGGCGCGGAAACGCTGCCGTACGCCCGGAGCACGGCCGGACGGAGCCTCCGCCGGACGGGTCTCCGGCGGCTCACCGCGTCCGACCGTTTTGTCGCATATAAAGGGAGGACGCTATAAGCACAGGTCCTGCTTACTGTGGTCTGACGGCCTGTGGGAAATGCTGATCCGAGACAGTTGCAGCGCGGATTCCCCGACCGATACGAGCATCTGTGGACCCCGGAGGAGAGAGACTGTGAGCACCGAGTACGAGGGCACCGAGGGACCGGCGCAGCAGTCGGGGACCCCGGCGACCCCGCCCGTACCCCCTGTGCCGCCGGTTGCTCCCGACGGGCCGCCCCCGGCGCCCGCCGCGGCTCCGGCACCCGCGCCCGGCGCGTCGGCGCCCGTACCGTCCACGCCTGTACCGCCCGCCGCGGCACCCGGCCCGGAGGCAAACCCTCCGGCGCAGCCGTCCGGCTCCGCCGAATACCCGCAGGCTCCCGCGCACGGATCCCGGGCGCCGGCCCCGCCCGTCCCCCAGGAGTATCCGCCGGCCTCCGCGCCGGTCGCGCCGCCGACGGCTCCCCCGGCTTCCCAGCAGGGTGCGGACTGGACGGTTCCGCCGGCCGTCCCTCCCTACGGGGGCGCGGAAGGCCCGGTCTGGGGCGCCCCGGTGCCGCCCGCCGATGCCAAGCCCCGCCGCCGTAAGCGCGCCGGCACCCTGGTCACCGCGATTCTGGTGGCCGCCCTTGTCGCGGGTGGTGTCGGCGGTGCCGCGGGCTACTGGGCCGCGTCCGACCGCGACGAGGACAGCTCCTCGACGACGATCACGTCCACGGAGATCCCCAAGGACCTCCAGCGCGCGCCGGGCACGGTGGCGGCGGTCGCCGCGAAGGCACTGCCGAGCGTGGTGACCATCGAAGTGAAGTCGGGCCGCGAGGGCGGCGGCGCGGAGCTTCCCGGCAGCGGCGGTTCCGGCGGTGGTACGGGTACGGGCTTCGTCTACGACCAGCAGGGTCACATCCTCACCAACAACCACGTGGTGGCTTCCGCGGCGGAAGGCGGCACCCTCGCGGTGACGTTCTCCGACGGCCGCAAGTACGACGCCGAGGTCATCGGCCGGGCCCAGGGCTACGACGTGGCGGTGCTCAAGCTCAAGAACCCGCCTTCCGGTCTGACCCCGCTGGCCCTCGGCGACTCCGAGAAGGTCGCCGTCGGCGACTCGACGATCGCGATCGGCGCCCCCTTCGGCCTGTCCAACACGGTCACGACCGGCATCATCAGCGCCAAGAACCGCCCGGTCGCCTCCGGCGGGGAGCCCAGCAGCAAGAGCAACTCCTACATGAGCGCGCTCCAGACCGACGCCTCCATCAACCCGGGCAACTCCGGCGGCCCCCTCCTCGACGCCCGCGGCGCCGTGATCGGTATCAACTCCGCCATCCAGTCGACCGGCAACGGCCTCGGCCAGGCCGGATCCATCGGCCTCGGCTTCGCCATCCCGATCAACCAGGCGAAGAACGTCGCCGAGCAGCTGATCAAAACCGGCAAGCCCGTCTACCCGGTCATCGGCGCCACCGTCGACGTCTCCGGGGCGCCCGGCGGCGCCCGGATCCCGGACAAGGCCGGCGACGGCGGCCCGGCGATCCCCCCGACGGGCCCGGCGGCCAAGGCCGGCCTGCGGGCGGGCGATGTCATCACCGAGTTCAACGGCAAGCCCGTCGACAGCGGCCCGACCCTGATCAGCGAGATCTGGAACCACAAGCCCGGCGACAAGGTCACTCTCACCTTTGAGCGCGACGGCAAGGAGTCCAAGGCAACCCTCACCCTCGGCTCCCGCACGGGCGACAGCTCCTGACCCGATGGAAGGCTGCTGCGACACCGGCCACCGTGCCGGTACGCTGTAGGCCGCTCCACGCCGGACACGGCGGGGCGCTGGGTGGGTTGCCCGAGCGGCCTAAGGGAACGGTCTTGAAAACCGTCGTGGCGCGAGTCACCGTGGGTTCAAATCCCACACCCACCGCAGCAGGTCAGGCAACGAGCTGATCAGAAGGGGTGTCCCGAAGAGGGGCACCCCTTTGCTGTGGGGCCTGTCCCACCCTGAATCTCCTCTGTCCCGGCGATGGCCGGCACGTGCGGACCAGGCTTGGACCGGATTTCAGCGACGAGGCACGGCCTGACCAGGTGGACCAAGAAGGGGACTCCGGCCACCTGCCAGTGCTGCTCCGAACGAGCCGTGCTGTCCGGTCACATCTCAAGTGCGTTCTCTGGTATGGCGAGAAGAGGGCGAAGGTGATCCTACGGGGAGGGTGCATGGATCTGGCCGCTTTGGCCGATGCTGCTGCTCCTGCCGAGCGCCCACCACGCCTCGATCCCCGCTCTGCGGCATCCGTCCGAATCCGCGGTGGTCGCACGCGAAAGCCATCAGCCCGAGGCGCGCGGTTCGCGTCCGGGGTTGCGTGATCTGTTGGCGCAGGGGCGGCGGTATCTATCCCGCCGCTGGCGAGGGCTGGTCGGTGGCTGGGGCCGGGGCTTCTGCGGCTTTACCCACCTCCCCGGTCCGGGACCCGACGCCGGGCAAGGCCGGGGGCCACTCGTGCCCATTGCGGGCAGGGGAGAAGCCTGCCCGAGTTGCCGGCCATGGGGTAGCCCCTGCTCCTTGGAGCTTGGGGAGGTACGGCCCCCTGGCCATGCCCGACCCCGGACCGGGCAGGACACCGGGGCGCCGAGTGATCAGGCGGGGCCGGTGGCCACCAGGTGGTCGTCGGCGACGGCGTCCATCAGGAGTTCGTCGCAGGGCTGTCCCTGCCAGTAGCCGGACTGACGGAGGCGGCCGGCGGGCTGGAACCCGGCCTTCTGGTAGGCCGCGACACCCGCCGCGTTCGGCTCCAGGACCTTGAGCCAGACCATGCGGAGGGCGGCGTACTCGAAGGCCCAGCGCAGGGTGAGGGAGGTGGCCTCGGTGGCGAGACCCCTGCCGCGGGCTTCCGGGGCCAGCAGGATCACGAACTCCGCTGTCCGTACCGCCCCGTCGATCTGGAGAGTGGTGAGGCCGACGGGGGTGTGGTCGTCGGCGGTGACCACCTCGAACTGGGGGTAGTCGCGGTTGGCCCGCTGACGCTCCCAGCCCCCCGAGCGGGCTTCCCAGGACTGGGGTACCTGGGTGCCGAACCCGAGGATGGTGCCGGGGTCGTTCTCCCAGCGGTGGTAGTCGGGCAGGTGGTCACGGTCGGGGAGGACCAGGGCGACGCGTTCGCCGGGAAGCAGGATCTGCGGGGTGGTCATCGGTGCCTCTTCGCTGTGGCTGCTGGGGTGTTGAGGGGTGTGTAGTCGTCAGTCTGGTCCGGTTCCTCGACCGGACGGGCGTGAATATCGCAGATCCAGGCGTGCAATCTGATCGGGTCGGTCGCGATGCCGTGCCGCCAGGCACCGCCCCGGCCCCGGCACGCCAGCAACAGCGAGGCCGCCGTGGATTCCTCCAGACAGGCGACCCGGGCGGGCAGGAACCGGGCCACCCAGCGCACCGAGCGGACCGCGAGGGCCGCTTGCTCCCGGGGCGGAGGCGGGAGATTCCGGCCAGCCTCGGCGAGGCGGACCAGGCGGCCGAAGCGTGTTCCGCGGCTGCCGAACTGCCGGACGCCGAGCGTGCACAGGAGCAGCACCCCAGCAGCCAGTGCCCATCGCCATGGGGGACGGGGAAGGAGCGGGAGACAAGCGGCCGATTCGCTGGTCCCCCAGGAGATCGCGGATGCCTGAACGGCCACGGGAGCCGGCGCCGCGCTCTGCTCCAGGGCGTCGAGCCAGCGGGCCAGGGCGGTCCCGGTAAGGACCGTGGTGGAACCGGTCCGGTAGTCGATGATCACCCTGGTGCGGTCGATGATCGCCGTACGGGTGTGCCGGTTCGGCAGAGGTGCGGTCATGGCCGTTCCTCCCAGCGCACGAGTTGTGTCGCCGTCCCGGAGACGCGAAGCCACAGCTCCGTACCGAGGACCGGTTCGATCAGTCCCCAGGGGATATCGACCCCGAGCGCCCCTCGGCGGAGCAGGGACCGCAGGACAGCCGGCCGGACCAGTCCTAGATCGGCGAGGTGCCCGTCCGCCAGGTCCAGGACCCGGCCCAGATTGGCGCGGAGACCATGGTGGTGGTCCATGGCGAACCGCCCCTTCGCCGCGCGCCGTACTACCGAGTCGGGCAGCAGATCCCGGACGGCGTCGACCAGGAGCGGCTTGTAGCGGTGGGCCGACCAGCGTTCGGCGGCGGGGACAGCGAGGACGGAATCCAGGATCCGGGCGTCGGTGAACGGGTTGTGCATCTCGATCCCGAACGCGGCGGCCATCTGGTTCTCCGTGGCGGCGGTACGGCCGACATAGCGGCACTCGGCGAGGAGATGACGGTCGGCGTACCCCAGGAGTCTGCCGTGCGGACAGGGCGAGACGACGGCGTCCGCCAGGTCGAGGGCGTCACTGGTCAGCCAGGGTTTCGGGCCTGGGACACCACCCAGTCGATCAGGGTGCTTCCAGGCCGTGGACAGGACGGGCCAGGGGCTCGCCCGATGGAGACGCGCCCACGACTGGGCGTCCCTGGCGAGGCGTAGCAGGCGCCCCGAGCGGACGAGGTCGGCCAGATGCGTCGGCGGGGGCATGAAGAGGGAGTCACCGCCGTCACCTGTGAGGTGGACCTCGGCTTCCTCGGACGCCATCAGAGCGAACTGGGAGAAGAGCTGGGCGATGGTGATGGCCGACGGTGGCGGCTCATCGGTGAGGACCAGCGCGTCGAGATCGGTGAAGGGGAGGTGTTCCCGACCCAGCGGCATCAGGCGGTGTCGGATGGAGGGGAAGGCCCGTGCCACCTCGCGGGCGTGGTCGGTGTCGCCGCCCCGCTCCCTTCCCTTTGGGTGGTGGGTGATCCCGACGACGGGGCCGCACCGGGCCGCGTGGGCGGTGAGCGTGCTGGAGTCCAGCCCACCGGACAGATCCGAGGAGATCGCCCGGCCGGCCGCGCGGATCAGGACGCTGTCCGCCAAGTCGTCGCGCAGCCGACGTACGGACGTGGCTCGGGTGCCCGATGAGGGTTCCCAGTACGGGACGCAGGCCGATGCCCCGTTCGGTGAGACGGTCCACCGATGCCCCGGCGGTACCTGTTCCACATCGGTCCACGCCGAGCGCCCGGGGGTCCATGCGGTCGGGTCGGCCAGATGCGCCGCCAGCCACCCACGGTCCGGCCCGCTTCCGAGCAGCGAGGCGAGCGCCAGAGAACTGGACGACCACAGGAGGCCGTCATGCGGTCGCGCGAGGTAGAGGGGACAGGCGCCGGCCGGGTCCGCCCACAGGGCGAAGGCGCCCTTCCCGTTGTCCAGGACGACGGCGTAGGCACCGGTCCAGGCGGTCGCCGCCGTGTCCAGTTCGCCGGTACTCGCATGGTCCACGAGGCGTTCCAACTCAGTGTCCGCCGCACCGCAAGGGCCGAAGACCGCGAGCCGCTGTCCTTCTCTCCCCGTGGCCAACCGTACGGTCGCACCGACCGACCAGATACGAGGCTCGTTCCACACGACCTGGGCACCGATCGGTGCAGGGCTCGGATCGGGCGAGGCAAGCACCCCACCGAACCATCCCATGTGATCATCTCCAATGGATTCGGGCCGGAGGGCGCGGCGGCACCTCGTATCGAGATGCCGCCGCTGAGGGATCAGCAGTCGTACGGGGAGCGCTTGTTCTCCACGCTGCTGCTGCTACCGCCCTGGGTCAGCAGAGCCGCGTTCTCCAGGGGCACGACCTCCTCGTCCGGCTCGATGCCGGGCTGAGTGGTGTCCGTCATGGTGTTCACCTCCCTTCTTCATCGATCGGATGGGGCGGGGAATGACCGCCCCGCCCCGATTGGGCCTCCCGACGCCGAACGTCCGGAGAGGCTCGGATGCGCGAGGCGCGGATCAGCTGAGGGAGCCGAGGTCGGGTGCCGATCCCCGGGGCAGATCGGTCCGTGACGACCCCGGGTCGAGGGAACCGTGCTGATGCAGCGCGGTGGCCCCGAGGAGAAGCAGGGTGATGATGTGCCCCAGCGCCCAGAAGCCGGTGAGCACCGAGCCCGTGGGGTCACGGTGCTCCCCGGCCTTGCGAGACATACGGCCTCCAGTCTTCGGGCAGCCCATGTGTGGGTACCGGCATGGATGAGCGGAACGAAGGAACCCGGCACGGCTCCTGTACGGGTGTGTTCTGCTGTCGGGCATGGCACCGGCTGGGAGGGGGGCGGGCGAGCCCCTGGTACCCCGGTGTTGATCCGGGCGGACGACGCCCGATCGCGACAACTCCAAGGAAAGCGTGGGGAGTACGAGGACTCCACGGCATCGATGCGGCAGCCTTGATGCACATCCGGGCACATGATCGTCGCGGGGCGAGTTCATGGGAGGGAGCCGGTATGGGACTGGCGGAACGGCGCAGGACCCTGGGCTACAGTCAGGAGAAGTTAGCCCAGTTACTCGGCGTGGACCGTACAACGGTCGGACGCTGGGAGAGCGGCAGGGGCGTACCGCAGCCGCTCCAGCGGCCGGGTTTGGCGGCAGCCCTGGACATCGGTCTCGATGAGCTGGACGCGTTGCTGAACCAGCCGCGATCAGCGGACCGAGCAGTGGCCGAAGGGCAGCCTTCCAGCGACCATCCGCACCCGAGAGCGGGAGACCCTGACGAGATGATCCGCCGTGAATTCCTCCGCCTTCTGAGCGTCAGCGGGGCACTGGCCGCCCTGCCCGCCGACGAAGCCGCCGCCCTCACGGACGGAGTCCGCCGGGGGACACCGGCCGACTTCGCCAGGATGAACAGCCATCTCTGGCAGGTCTACCAACTCGCCCGTTCCAAAGGGTCGGTCTATCCCGTCGTCAGAGATCAGCTGACGACCCTCAGCGAAGCCCTGAGCGCGGGGCGAGGTGCCTCCCAGCCCTTGCTGAACGCGGCGGCCGACCTCTTCCAGCTCGCGGGCGAGGTGGCCTTCGACGCGAACCGGTACACCGATGCCGCCGCCTCCTACGCGCTCGCGGCCTCTGTCAGCAAGGACGCCGGCGCGTACGACCTGTGGGCGTGTGCCCTCGTCCGGCACGCCTACGTGGATATGTCCGGCCGGCGATACCACCAGGCCGTGCAGATGCTCGGGGCCGCTGAGCGGCTGGCCTTCAGGGGCGACTGCGCTCTGGCCACCCGGCACTGGGTCGCGTCGGTCCAGGCCGAGGGGTACGCGGGCCTTGGCGATCTCTCCGCGTGCGAGCGTGCCATGGAACGGGCCGAGCAGGTCAAGGAACTGCCCGCGGAGAGCACCAACGGCGGATGGCTCCGCTTCGACGGCACCCGGCTCGCGGAGGAGCGCGGAGCGCGGTACGTCCGGCTCGGCCGGCTGGATCTTGCCGAGGAGACCCTGCGCCGGGCGCTGGGGCAGAGCGAGCTTGCCTCCGGGCAGTCGTACCGGCGACGGGGCACGGTGCTGACCGACCTTGCTTCCATCGGCGCGAAGCGGAACGACCCCGAGCAGGTCAGCGTGTACGGGCGGGAGGCCGTCCAGCTCGCCCGAGCGTCATCGTCCGGGTACGTCGCCCGTAGACTCCACGATCTGTGCGACGAGTTCGGGCCCCTGAGCCGCGACCACCGCGTGGCGGAGCTGGGGGCGGAGGTCGCCGCGCTGAGGACGCCGTGACGAGAGGGGTTGGCATGTCGCAGACCGAAGGCGCACGACTGTTCCGGGAGGCGTGGATCGCGGGGGTGCGCCGGCACTTCCCCGGCGAACCGAAGGCCGGATACGTCACCCCCTGGGAGGACACCCCGGAGTGGGAGCGCCAGGCCGCCGGCTCCGTGTACGAGCAGGTCCGCCACTTCATCGAAATCAGCGGCGGGCATGCGACCCGGCTGTCCCGCGAGCAGAAGGGCCGCTTCGTCGCCACCTGCTGGACGGCCCAGATGTTCAAGCACTTCGAGGACCCGAAGCCGGGGTACGTGGCCGACTGGCCGGAGCTTCCGGGGTGGCAGCAGGAGACTGACGCGGACATCTTTGAGGCCATCGAGAAGGCGCTGAGCTGATCGAGGGGCGCTTTCCCGGTACCCGGCCAGTGGGCCTGGTGTGGACCACGGTCCGGTCCGGAGCGGGCCGGGAGTGGGGAAACGCCAGTTCAGAGGTGCCTTTGCTGCTCCAGCCACACCCCCTCTTGAAAACCGTCGTGGCGCGAGTCACCGTGGGTTCAAATCCCACACCCACCGCACGTTGACGGCACCGGTCGGTGCCGAGGGCGGGTTCCCCCCGAGGGGAGCCCGCCCTTTTTCGTGTGCTCTTCCCGTCCCTGCCGTCCCTGCCGTCCCTGCCGTCCCGTCGGCCGCATTCCGCATTCCGCTGTCCGTTCGGGGCCCTCTGTCTCGTATGCCCTTCAGGGCGGTGTGATTCGGACAGGGAGTTGGAATTCAGTCATGATCACATCAACCCTTCCAGGTACTTTACTTGCCCTTGACCTGATGGCAGGCTGACGTTCACCTCAGCCCCCCACAGGTGCATTCTCCTCAACTCCCTTTGTACATCGAGTAGTTGAGTCTGGGCTGATCTCAGTGGAACTACACCCTCTGGATCGGAGTACGCATGAAGCGTCGTGTCCGTTGTGCGGCTTTTGTTGTGACGGTGGCGGCCGGTGTCGCCCTCACCCTGTCGAGCGGTACGGCCCAGGCCCAGGAGCAGAAGGCGGCCCCCCTCGCGGGCGGGGGGCTGATCAACATCAATGGGCCGCTGATCTACAACACCGGTGACATCGACCTGCTGGAAGACGTTTTCGAGCACATCAGCATCCCGATCTTCGGGCAGGCCGTGCATCAGATGTACGACTGGGCCAAGTTCGAGGGCGGGCTCTTCGGCAAGAAGAAGTAGCCGGTTCCCCGGCGGTGCCGGGGCGCGTATGCGGAAGGGGTGTCCTGTGCGGGGCACCCCTTTTCGCGTGACCGCGGTGGCTGTGGTGTTCGCGGTGGCCGCGCCGGCCTTCGTGGGTGGCCGGAGGGGAGTGGGCCGGGCCCTGCTCCTGGCGGTTCCGGGAGGGGCGTGCGCGGGTGGCGGTGGGGTGGTGGAGGCGTGCGGGCGGCGCGATCAGTAGCGAAAGGGCGTGCGGGCGGGGCGCGGGCGGGTTTTCTGCCGTACCGGAGGCCGGGCGGTACGTCCCCCGGGCGGTGACCCGCCGTCCTGTCGGTGGGGCGAGGGCCGGGGTGAACGTCTGTCGATCGGGTACGGCCATGGAACCGTTTTCGCGCTTGCGTTCGAAGCTTGGCGGGGGAAGTGACGGCGGGCGGCGCCGTAACGATTCCCCCCTTGGGGCGTCCGGGATCCGGTCTCAATAGCCGGTACCGGGTTCGGCCGGTCTCCCGTTCTGCGGGCGTGAAAGGGGTTTATCTGCTTGTCCTCACGCTTGAGGGGGAATCGCTCCGTCTTGGGTGGTTCGCCGGGGATTCGATGGGCAACTCTGAGGGCGCGACGTCGTCATTACTCCGGGGCGGTCGGCCAATCGCCCGGAAGCAAGCCGTAAGCAGTTTTTCGGAGGAGAAGACATGGCAAGCATCCGTACGGTCCGCGTTCTCGCCGCTGTCGCCGCCCTGCCCCTGACGGCCGCCCTTTTCACGGGTGTCGCCTCGGCCGACAATGCCGCATTCGGGGACAACGGATCGAACGCGACGGTGGCTTCGATCGTCGCCAGCGGTGTCGGTGGCCACAACCTGGGCAATTCGACGACCAGTCAGCAGGTTGCCAGCGGGGCCGGTGCGTCGAACCAGAGCAATATCGCCAGCGTCAACGGCTCTGCCTTCACCGCGATCGACCAGGACAACGTGAACGTGAACTTCACCCACCTGTGGTGGTGACCGTCGGCCCGGCGGGGGGATGACCCGCTCGACCGGGGGGTGACCGGCTCGACCGGGGGATGACCAAGGGGTGATGGCCGCCTGTGCGGTGGTGCCGACGCGGCGCCTTCGTGCAGGCGGCCCTCTGTATGCGGCCTCCTGGCGCGGGCATGGACCTGATACCCCACGGGCGCCCGGCGCCTGGCGTCCGACGGTTCGGCGGCTTGACATCCCGACTGTTTCTGACGGACAGTCAGAAATAGGTTTCCGTCCGGCCCGATCCGTGTCCCGCGTTCCCCGGGAGGCCTCCACCGTGCACCCCGTACCCATGTCCGACGGCCCGGCCGCCCGGCGCCCACCGCTCCCGCTCCTCGGCGAGGCCTGCCGCGCGCGGGGCGGCAGTGGCTGCCGGGGGCCGCGGTGAGCCGGCCGGTGGAGCCGCTGCGGGATTCGCCGGGGGATGGGGCGCGGGGTCTGTACGAGCGGCTGAAGGCGCACGAGGGGCGGGCAGCCGTTACGGGCGGTGTCGGCAAGGACCCGGTCAACCTGGCCATGATCAGACACTGGTGCGAGGCCATGGGGGATACGAACCCCGCCTACCGGGGACCCGGTGCCGTCGCGCCCCCGACGATGCTCCAGGCGTGGACGCTGGGCGGGCTGTCCGGGCACAGGGAGCCGGCCGGCCGTTCGGCGGCGTGGGAGCAACTGCTCGGGCTGCTGGACCGCGAGGGGTACACCGCCGTCGTCGCCACCGACTGCGAGCAGGAGTATCTGTGCCCGCTGCGCCCCGGCGACCGGATCACCTTCGACACCCTCATCGAGTCCGTCTCGGAGCTGAAGCACACCAAGCTGGGCCCGGGGCACTTCATCACCACCCGGACGGATATCCGGGTGGTGGACGGGGAGGCCGTCGGAACCCATCGGTTCCGCATTCTGAAGTACGCGCCCGGAGCGCGGCGCCCCGCTGATGAACGGCCGGATGGCGAGCGCCCGGAGGCGTCCCCTCCCGAGGTGCCCGAAGTGCGCGCGCCCGAGAAGCCCGCGCCCGAGGTGCCCGAGGTGCCCGAGGCATCCGGCGGGCCACGGGCGCGGCGGCCACGGCCCGTGGTCAACCGGGACAACGCCGGGTTCTGGGCCGGGGTCGCCGAGCGGCGGCTGCTCATCCAGCGGTGCACCGACTGCGGACGGCTCCGTTTCCCCTGGCTCCCCGGGTGCAACGACTGCGGCTCGGACGCCTGGGACACCGTCGAGGCCGGCGGTGCGGGCTCGGTCTACTCGTACGTCGTGATGCACCACCCCCCCTTCCCCGCCTTCGACCCGCCCTACGCGGTCGGGCTGATCGAACTGGCCGAGGGCGTCAGGATCATCGCCGGAGTGACCGGGGTGCCGCCCGCCGACGTACGGATCGGAATGCCCGTCACGCTGGAGTTCACCTCCTTCGAAGAGGACCTGACCCTCCCGGTTTTCCGCGCGGTGACGGCCACGGGCCCCACCGCCGAGGAGAGGACGGCAGGATGACGGGCGGCAGCCGGAGCGACGGGGAGTTGCGGGCGGGGGACGAACTGCCTCCGCTGGAGATTCCGATCACCCGCACCCTGATCGTCTCGGGGGCCCTCGCCTCCCGGGACTTCCAGGATGTGCACCACGACCCGGAGGCGGCCCGCCGGAAGGGGTCCCCCGACGTCTTCATGAATATCCTGACGACGAACGGGCTGGTCGGCCGCTATGTCACCGACTGTCTGGGGGAGCGGGCCGAGCTGCGCAGGGTCGCCGTACGGCTCGGCGTACCCAACTATCCCGGCGACACCATGGTGCTGCGGGGCACCGTGGTCTCGGTCACCGGCGGCCCGCCGGAACCACAAGGTCCGGATCCGGTGGTTCCGGCGGGCCGTACGGCCGAGGTGCGGATCGTCGGGACCAACGCCCTCGGCCACCACGTCACGGGCACGGTCACTGTCGCCTTCGCCCCGCCCCCGCTTCCCCCGCGGAGACGGGAGGGCGTCCGGTGACGCGTCCGGGAGGCAGGGGTTCGCTGGGGGGCCGTGCCGCGATCGCGGGCATCGGTGCGACGGAGTTCTCCAAGGATTCGGGCCGCAGTGAGCTGAAGCTCGCCGTCGAGGCGGTACGCGCCGCGCTGGACGACGCCGGACTCTCCCCCGCCGACGTCGACGGGCTCGTCACCTTCACCATGGACACCAGCCCCGAGATCACCGTGGCGCAGGCCGCCGGAATCGGGGAGCTGACCTTCTTCTCCCGGATCCACTACGGCGGCGGCGCCGCGTGCGCCACCGTCCAGCAGGCGGCTCTCGCGATCGCGGCGGGCGTCGCCGAAGTCGTCGTCTGCTACCGGGCGTTCAACGAGCGTTCCGGTCGCCGTTTCGGCTCCGGGGTGCAGCGGCGCGAACCGTCGGCGGAGGGCACCGCCCTCGGCTGGAACCTCCCCGCCGGTCTGCTGACCCCCGCCTCCTGGGTGGCCATGGCCGCCCGCCGCTATCTGCATGTCCACCGCCTCGACGCGGATGCCTTCGGCCCGGTCGCCGTGACCGCCCGCCGCCACGCGGCCCGTAACCCCGCCGCGTACTTCCACGGCCGCCCGATCACCCTCGCCGATCATGCCGCGTCACGCCGGATCGTGGAGCCGCTGCGGTTGCTCGACTGCTGCCAGGAGACCGACGGCGGGCAGGCGTTCGTGGTCACCGGCACCGAGCGCGCCCGGGATCTGAGGAACCCCCCTGCGGTCGTCGTGGCGGCCGCGCAGGGGGCGGGGCGCGCCCAGGAGCAGATGACCAGCTTCTACCGGGACGGTCTGACCGGTCTGCCCGAGACGGCGGTGGTCGCCCGGCAGCTCTGGGGCGCTTCGGGGCTCACGCCCGCCGATATCGACGTGGGGATCGTCTACGACCACTTCACTCCTTTCGTGCTGATGCAGTTGGAGGAGTTCGGCTTCTGCGCGCCCGGTGAGGCTTCCGGTTTCGTGGCGGCCGACGCGCTGCCGCTCAACACCCACGGGGGCCAGCTCGGCGAGGCGTACCTGCACGGGATGAACGGCATCGCGGAGGCGGTACGGCAGCTCCGCGGCACCTCGGTCAACCAGGTGCCCGGCGCCGCCCGGATCCTGGTCACCGCGGGCACGGGCGTCCCCACCTCCGGGCTGATCCTGGGCGCGGACGGCTGAGCGGCGCCGACGCCTTCCCCGGGACGTCCGGGGAGAGCCGTCGGGAGAACTGCCCGGCGGAATATCCGGGGCGAGTCCCGCGGAGAGCGGGACACCGCGCCTCAGGGGTCGGCGGGCCCGTTCTCCACCTGAAGGTGTACGGCTGTACACCCGGTCCCGCCATCCCCCAAGCCCCGCTCCGGCCTGTGACAACGTCCTCGGTCCGGGTTTTCCGGGCGCAACGGACATCCAGGTCCCGCCCGCCCCTTCCCCGCCTCTGAGGGTCTTCTCCACCTTCAGGAGGTGGGGCCGGCACCACCACTACAACCTGAGGGGGACATGCCTTCGGGACCTCTGGCCGATCCGCCGGAGTAGTACCCGCTCCTAGCGTGGAGCTATGACCACGCCAGTCTGCACCAGCGCTTCGAAGGCCGCCCTGTCCGGACCTCCGTCGTACGGCACGACCGTCGCACGGTCCGCGACCCGCCCGCGCTACTCGTCGTTCTCGTCGTACGTACGGGCGCGGGGGCCCGTGCTGCTGCGGACGGCACGCTCGCTCACCGCGAACCCGAGCGACGCGGAGGACCTCCTCCAGACCGCGCTCACCAAGACCTATGTCGCATGGGAGCGCATCGAGGACCACCGCGCGCTCGACGGCTATGTCCGCCGGGCCCTGCTGAACACCCGTACCTCGCAGTGGCGTAAGCGCAAGGTGGACGAGTTCGCCTGCGACGAGCTGCCCGAGCGGGAGACCTCGCCCACGCCCGATCCGGCGGAGCAGCAGGTCCTGCACGACGCGATGTGGCGTGCCGTGATGAAGCTTCCGGACCGGCAGCGCGCGATGGTGGTGCTGCGCTATTACGAGGACCTCAGCGAGGCGCAGACCGCGGAGGTGCTGGGGGTGTCCGTGGGGACGGTGAAGAGCGCGGTGTCCCGGGCGCTCGGCAAGCTGCGCGAGGATCCGGAGCTGTCCCCGGCCCGCTGACGGTTGCCGTGTTCCGGCGGTATCCGGGCCGTAACCAGTCGTACCGGAGTAGTAACCAGTCGTACCCGGGCCGTGAATGCGCGCCGGTATCCGGTCGTACGCGGGCCGTATCCGTGCCGTATCCGGACCCTACTTGGTCGGAACCAGTCGTAACCGATCGCATCCGGGCCGTGAAGGCGCGCCGTGCCCGGCTCGTACGCGCGCCGTACCCGGGCCGTATCCGCGGAGCCGCAGGCGTTTCCACCCGAACGCCCCCGTCCCCCGGCCGCGGCTTCTCCCCGTCCCGTACGGGCTCCCGCGCCCGCCCCGCAGCTCTCCCGCTCCGCCGCCGCCTTCCCGCGAACGCGAATCCGCCGTCCTCAGGTAGTGACATACCGCTCGGTACGCGCGCAGAATCTCTACACCCTTACTGACGCGTAGCAACACAGCGCCCACCGGGAGGACGCCGTGCTGAGCACCATGCAGGACATACCGCTGACCGTGACCCGCATTCTGGAACACGGTATGAGCGTCCATGCAAAGTCGCAGATCACCACCTGGACCGGCGCCCCCGAGCCCGATCGCCGCAGCTTCCGCGAAACCGGCGAACGCGCGATCCGGCTGGCGAACGCGCTCCGCGACGAGCTGGGCGTCGAAGGCGATCAGCGGGTCGCCACCCTGATGTGGAACAACGCCGAACATGTCGAGGCGTATCTGGCGATCCCCTCCATGGGCGCCGTCCTGCACACCCTCAACCTCCGCCTCCCTCCCGAGCAGCTGGTGTGGATCGCCAACCATGCCGCCGACCGCGTGGTCATCGTCAACGGTTCGCTGCTCCCGCTCCTCGTACCGCTGCTGCCCCATCTCCCCACCGTCGAGCACATCGTGGTCTCCGGTCCCGGCGACCGCTCCCTGCTGACCGGTGCGGACACCTCGGCCCGGATCCACGAGTACGAGGAGCTGATTGCGGACCGCCCCACCACCTTCGACTGGCCCGCTCTCGACGAACGCAGCGCGGCCGCCATGTGCTACACCTCCGGCACCACCGGCGACCCCAAGGGCGTGGTCTTCTCCCACCGCTCCGTCTATCTGCACTCGATGCAGGTCTCCATGTCCGAGTCGATGGGGCTGACCGATCAGGACACCACCCTCGTCGTCGTACCGCAGTTCCACGTCAACGCCTGGGGCATCCCCCACGCCGCGTTTATGACCGGCCTCAACATGCTCATGCCGGAACGTTTCCTCCAGCCCGCGCCCCTCGCCGAGATGATCGAACGCGAGAGGCCGACCCACGCCGCCGCCATCCCCACCATCTGGCAGGGGCTGCTGGCCGAGGTCCTCACCAACCCCCGCGATCTGACCTCACTCAAGCAGGTCACCATCGGCGGTTCCGCGTGTCCGCCCGCGCTGATGGAGGCGTACGACAAGCTGGGCGTGCGCCTCTGTCACGCCTGGGGCATGACGGAGACCTCCCCGCTCGGCACGATGGCGCACGCCCCGGCCGGGCTGAGCGCGGAGGAGGAGTGGCCGTACCGCCTGACGCAGGGCCGCTTCCCGGCCGGTGTCGAACCGCGGATCGTCGGCCCCGGCGGAGACGTACTGCCGTGGGACGACGAGTCGGTCGGCGAACTCCAGGTACGCGGCCCGTGGATCGCCGCCGCGTACTTCGGCGGTGCCGGGGAGGAACCCCTGCGGCCGGAGGACAAGTTCAGCGAGGACGGCTGGCTCAAGACCGGCGATGTGGGCGTGATCAGCCCCGACGGCTTCCTCACCCTCACCGACCGGGTCAAGGACGTCATCAAGTCCGGCGGTGAGTGGATCTCCAGCATCGCGCTGGAGAACGCCCTGATGGCGCACCCCGAGGTCGCCGAGGCGGCCGTGGTGGCGGTGCCCGACCCGAAGTGGGACGAGCGCCCGCTGGCGACGGTCGTCCTGAAGGAGGGGGCGACCACCGATCTCGCCGGGCTGAAGGCCTTCCTCGGGGAGACGGTCGCGAAGTGGCAGCTTCCGGAGCGCTGGTCGCTGGTGCGGGAGGTGCCGAAGACGAATATCGGGAAGTTCGACAAGCGGGCGATCCGCAGGCAGTACGCGGACGGTGAGCTGGACGTCGTCGAGGTCTGAGCGGTACGGCGACGGCCGAGGCGGTACGGAGCCACCGCCGGGGGAGCCGTACGACGCCGGGGGAGCCCGTACGACGCCGAGGGAGCCGTACGACGCCGAGGGCCCGCCTCCGTGTCCCCAGGACCGGTGGGCGGGCCCTCGCCGTACGGACGTACGGCGGCGGCTCCCGGGCCCGGCAGCCGTCAGTTGGTGCCGATCTTGGCGAGCAGGTCCACGATCCGCGACTGCACCTCGGTGCTCGTCGACCGCTCGGCCAGGAACAGTACGGTCTCCCCCGACGACAGCCTCGGCAGCTCCGCCCGGTTCAGCCCGGCGGAGGTGTAGACGACCAGCGGGGTGCGGTTGAGCCGCCCGTTGGCGCGCAGCCAGTCGATGATCCCGGCGCGCCGGCGCCGTACCTGCATCAGGTCCATCACGACCAGGTTGGGCCGCATCTGCGAAGCGAGCGTGACCGCGTCCGCGTCGGCCGCGGCCCGCGCGACCTGCATGCCCCGCCGTTCCAGCGCGTCCGTCAGTGCCAGCGCGATCTCCTCGTGCTCTTCGATCAGCAGGACCCGGGAGGGGTGCTGTTCGCTGTCGCGCGGGGCGAGCGCCTTGAGCAGGACTGCGGGGTCGGCGCCATAGGCGGCTTCCCGGGTGGCCTGCCCCAGACCGGCCGTGACCAGCACCGGAACCTCCGCTGCCACGGCGGCCTGGCGCAGCGACTGGAGCGCGGTCCGGGTGATCGGACCGGTCAGCGGGTCGACGAACAGGGCGGCGGGGAAGGCCGCGATCTGGGCATCGACCTCCTCGCGCGAGTGCACGACGACCGGACGGTAGCCGCGTTCGCTGAGCGCCTGCTGGGTGGAGACGTCGGGCGCGGGCCAGACCAGCAGCCGGCGGGGGTTGTCGAGCGGTTCGGGCGGCAGCTCGTCGTCGACGGGCTGCGGCAGCGGACGGTTGGCGACCTCGACCGCACCGCCCGGACCGTCCAGCGGCTCGGGGCCCTCCGCGGCACCCTCGTCGGGCGCGCTGATGGCGTACGCCCGGCCCGGTGCGTCGCCGTCGCGGTCCAGTGCGGACTGCGGCGCGGGGGCCGGAAGCGACGGCACCGGGACGGGGGTTCCGGCCGCGGGCGTCGGCGTCGTGCCGGCGGATTCGGGCCGGTCGGCGGTCGGCGGAGTGCCGAGCTTGCGGCGCCGTCCCGAACCGGACGACTGCTGCTGCGGCGGTACGGGGCCGGGTGCGGCCGCCGCGGTACGGGCCGGCCCGCCCTGGCCGAGGGCGCGCACGCTGAAGGCCCGGCCCTGCGAAGCGTCGGGCGGCAGGGGGACGGAACCGGACGGGGTCTCCGCGGGCAGCGGCTGTGCGGCCGGACGGACCGTGGGCCCACCGGCCGGACGGGCGGCCGGTACGGGCTCCGCGGGCGGCAGCGGCAGCGACAACGAGCCGGTGCTCTGCGAAGGAGCCTGTGCCTGTGCTTCTGCCTGTGCCTGTGCCTGTGCCTGTGCCTGTGCCTGTGCCTGGGTCTGCGGCTGTGCTGCCGGCTGCGGGGCGTCGGACGGCGCGGGCGCCTCGGCGCCGGCAGCAGCCACCACGGCCACCACGGCCTCCGTCGGCTCCGAGGCCTCGGGAGTCCCCGGAGCCACAGTCACCGGAACCGTCGGAGCCCCGGGAGACGCATCGGCACCGGGGAACCCGGCTCCGGCCGTGTCGTCGGCCGCACCGTGCTCCGGACGCCCCCTGCGACGCCCCGTCGGCGCCGGAACCGGCCCGGAACCCTGCCCGGGTACCGGCACCGGTACCGGCCCCGGAAGGGGATGCGGCTGCGGCGGCGTGTGCTGGTCGCCCCCCGGCCCGAACCGGGCCGTCTCGTGCCGAATCCCGTGCCCACTCGTGTCACCGGCCTCCGACGCACGGTCCGCGTCGGCGGGCGGCAGCGCGAAGGCGGTACGTACCTGCGGATCCGGCGCTCCGGCGCTCGCGGCGTCCGCTGCCGGCGCGGGCGCCAGCGCACGCCGAGCGCGCCGCCCT
Source organism: Streptomyces sp. NPDC094448 (assembly GCF_044763775.1). Classification (NCBI taxonomy): domain Bacteria; kingdom Bacillati; phylum Actinomycetota; class Actinomycetes; order Kitasatosporales; family Streptomycetaceae; genus Streptomyces; species Streptomyces sp. NPDC094448. The sequence continues at coordinate 193,775 of NZ_JBIWGU010000011.1, forward strand.
CCGGCCGCGCCCCCCTGCCCCGCACTCTGCGCCATGCCCTGGGCCGGAACCGGTGCCGACATCCCCGGCCCCGCCGCCGGAACCAGCCCGGGTGCCACCGGCAGCTCGGGCACACCGCTGTGCCGCGCCCGGCGCCCCGCCGCCTGCTCCGCGCCCGGATCCGTACCTGCATCCGGTCCCGTACCCATGCCCATGCCCTGCGGCGGTACGGCCACCGCGGCCGTCCCGGCCGTCCCGGCCGTCCCGGTTTCCGCGGCCGCGACCGCGCCCTCCGCAGGACTCGGCCGCCCGCGCCGCCGCCCGGTACCGCCCGAGTCCTGCGCCGGAATCAGCTCACTGCCCTCACCACCTGCGGCAACAGCACCCTCACCCGCGTGGTCGGCCGCCAGGGGACTCTCCAGGAACGCGTCCGTGGACCCCCGGCGGGCCCGCCGCCGACCGCCGCCCAGGGTCTCGCCCGACGCCTGTTCCGGCAGCGCGAGCGCCTGCCCGGGCCGGCCGGCCGTGCCCCCGCCGCCGAGACCGCCGCTGTCCGGGGCGACCGGCGCCGGAGCCGGGACCGCGCCCGAACCCGCGCCGATCGGCACCTCCAGGACATACGCGCTCCCGCCCGCGCCGGGCACCTCGTGCGTCTGCACCACCCCGCCGTGCGCCGTCACGATCCCGCGCACGATCGGCCGGTGCACCCCGTCGCCGCCGGTGAAGGGGCCCCGGACCTCGATGCGTACGACCTCGCCGCGCTGGGCCGCCGCGACCACGATCGTGGAGTCCGCATAGCCCGCGGGGCCGTTGCCGATCGCGAGCTGCCGGGACTTCCCGGTCGCGTCGACCCCGGCGACATCGGCGATCAGATGCGCCAGCGCCGTCGCCAGCCGCACCCCGTCGACCTCCGCCTCGATGGGCGGGGCATGCACCGCGAACTGCGCCCGGCCCGGACCGATCAGCTCGACCGCGCCCTCGACCCCGGCCGCGACGACCGAGTCGAGCAGGGTGTTCGCCTTGTGGAGCCGCTCCTCGCCGGTGTCCAGCCGCTGGAAGGCGAGGACATTGTCGATGAGCGTGGTCATCCGGGCGTATCCGGCGGCGAGATGGTGGAGGATCTGGTTCGCCTCCGGCCAGAGCTGCCCGGCGGGATCGGCGGCCAGTGTGCCCAGTTCGGTACGGAGTTCCTCCAGCGGCCCGCGCAGGGCCTCGCCGAGGACCGCCGTCAGCTGGCCGTGCCGCTCCGCCAGCTCGCGGTGGCGTTCGTCACGGGTCTCCACATCGGCGGCGTACCGCTCGGTCTTGTCGGCCAGTTCGGCGACGTACTCCTCCTTGGTCCGCTCGTGCTCGGAGGTCAGCCGCTCGGTCGTCTCCGTCAGCTCGGCCGCGTGCCGTTCGGCCAGCTCGGTGAGCGCGGCCTCGTGCTGCGCGGCGAGCTTCTCGGCCGGCCGGCGGTCGATGAAGGTCATCACCGCGCCGACCAGCTGGTCCCCGTCCCGTACCGGCGCGGTGGTCAGATCCACCGGCACCCGCGAGCCGTCCTTCGCCCACAGCACCTGCCCCCGGACCCGGTGCTTCCGGCCCGACCTGAGCGTGTCCGCGAGCGGCGATTCGTAGTACGGGAACGGCTTGCCGTCCTCGCGGGAGTGCAGCACCAGAGAGTGCAGCTCACGGCCGCCGAGGTCACTGGCGCGGTAGCCGAGGATCTGCGCCGCCGCCGGATTGACCAGGACGACCCGGCCCTCCGTATCCGTACCGACGACGCCCTCGGACGCCGCCCGCAGGATCATCTCCGTCTGCCGCTGCGAACGCGCCAGCTCCGCCTCGGTGTCCACGGTCCCCGACAGATCCCGCACCACCAGCATCAGCAGCTCGTCGCCCGTGTAGAGGGAGTGCTGAGCGTCGTACGCCTCGCGCCCGTCCTCCAGGCTCGCGCTGGTCACCTCCACGGGGAACTCGCTGCCGTCCGTACGCCGGGCGGTCATCCGCGTCGGCTTGGTACGGCCGCGGGCGTCCGCGGCCTCCGGACGCCGCATCGAACCCGGGATCAGCCGCGAGTCGAAGGCGGGCAGCAGGTCGAGCAGCCCGCGGCCGACGAGGGCGGTGCCGGGGGTCTCGAAGAGTTCGAGGGCGATGGTGTTGGCGTTGACGACGGTGCCGTTGCAGTTGACGAGCACCAGACCGTCGGGAAGTGCGTCGAGTATGGCTGCGAGGCGAGCAGCGCCTCGGGATGGCCTGCTGCTCACGACGACGGTTCCTCCTGAACTACGGACATCAGCCTGTCACTGGAGGGAGTCTAGGGCAGGGGGTCCGGCGGAGCGGGGGATGAGGGGCACCTCTCACCCCCGGGGTGTGGGGGACCGGTGTGCCCCCCGTGACCTTTTCGGGTACGCCCCCGGCCTCGGGCGCCGGCTACGCCCCGGGGCTCGGCAGGACCGGCGTGAGGTTGTTCCAGCGGTGGATTTCGCAGCCGTTCTGCCGGGAGAAGGCCGCGTCGACCGGGCGGCCCTGCCAGACGCCGGTGACATGGGCGGTGGCCGGGCCGCCGGCCTGCTGGGTGCAGAAGGTGTCCCGGCCGACCGGGGCGAAGGGGTCCTCCCCGGCCCGCGCCAGCTCGTCGAGCCGGGCACACGCCTCCTCGGCCGCCGGATGGTTCCCGCTCGCGGCCGCCTCGGCCCCGGCGGGCCCGCAGTCCAGCTCGTACCGCCCGTCGATCAGGGAGTTGCCCGTCTCCGACACCACGACCGTCAGCCGGTCCTCGGACTGCCCGAACAGCGGCGGCAGCGGCACCGGCAGCAGGGAGGCGGGCGACGACGCGGCCGCGGACCCCGCGAAGGCGGAGAGTACGGCGGCGGAGGCGGTGGCGGTGAGGGCGATGCGGCGCAGCATGGGCGCTCCTGTTCTGTTCGTACGAGGTACGGAACCGGCCCCGGAGCCCGCCGCGCACGGCGGCCCGCCCCGAAGCCCCACCGCGTCTAACGCGCCCACCCCTCCGGCGTTGCGCCCGAACCCCCGTCCCGGCCCCGTCCCGGCCCCGCCCGGACCGCCGCCGGGGGCCGCTTCGGGGCCCCGGATCTGCTTTGCTCTCGGCCCCGCGCGCCTAGTACCGTGGACGGCGATTGGTGACACGCCGCGTGACTGTGTCATCATCTGCACACCACTCGCGCCCGCGCGGTGGTGCTGGAGGCGTCGCCTAGTCCGGTCTATGGCGCCGCACTGCTAATGCGGTTTGGGTTTTACCGCCCATCGAGGGTTCAAATCCCTCCGCCTCCGCCGTCAAGATCACCAGAGCCCCGGGCCCCGCCCGGGGCTCTGGTGTTTCCCGGCCGCCCGGCCTCCCTCGTCCGAGGGAACCGCCGAGGCCCTCCTGAAGGCATTTGTGCAGGTCAGAAGGGGTGCGGCTAATGGATTTCGCGTGACGGCGCAGGTCATGTAATGTTGTTCCCGCAACGCCGACCGGGCAGAAAAGCCCAAAAGTGCGGAGCAAAGTAAGCACTCGTAGCTTAACGGATAGAGCATCTGACTACGGATCAGAAGGTTGCAGGTTCGAATCCTGCCGAGTGCACAGCAAGCCAGAGGCCCCGGGCGAGAGTCCGGGGCCTCTGGTGTTTTCCGGCCGCAGTGCGGTGGGGTGCGGTGGAACGCCCGGGGCGGGCGGTGGTGGGGGACGGCCGGATCCCGGCCCCGGTGGGTGGTCGGGGTGGTGAGGGGTTTCGGACAGGGCGGAGGTCCGGGTGTTCGGGGCTGACGTGGGCGGGTAAGGGGTGGGTGGGCGTTCCGGGGCGGCCGGAATGTGGTGGGCAGGGCCGGGGGAGTCGGTTGCCTCGGGTACCCTCTGCGCTTTCGTCCCTGTGTTCATGCGGGGCCTTTTGGTCTTTTTGGTCGTTCTGGTCGTGGCAGTGTGCGCCGGAGGTGCGTATGACGTGGCGGTGCACCGGGGTTGGCTGGCCGGCCGAGGCGCGGATAGCGGTGCTGCGGTGGGAGGGCGGGCGGATCAGCCCGTTGACGCCGGGGAAGCGGCTCGGGTTCCGGGCCGACGGGGAGCGGGTGTGTGTCGGGGCGCGGGGGAATCCGTGTCCGCTGCGGGCCGGGGTGCCCGGGCGGGCGGCGCGGGCCCTGTGCCGGGAGTGCGCCGCGCTGGACCGGGTGGGGTCGGTGGCCGCCGACGGTGTGCCCGATGATCCGCGGACGTACCGGGTGTATCTGGCCTGGTTCGGGCCCGGCATGGTGAAGGTGGGGATCACCGCCGAGGAGCGCGGCCCGGCCCGGCTGCTGGAGCAGGGGGCCGTGGTGTTCAGCTGGCTGGGGCGCGGTCCGCTGATGGCCGCGCGGCGCACCGAGGAGGTGCTGCGGAGCGCGCTCGGGGTCCCGGACCGTATCGCGTACGCCGAGAAGCGCGCCGTACGGCCCCTGCTGGCTGCCGATCCCGCCGAGCGCGCCGCCGAGGTCGAGGAGCTGCACCGCCGGGCCCTCGGGGTCGGCGGCTGGACGGAGACGCTCCACCCGCTGCCGTACGAACCCTCGGACCACGCCGGGGCCTTCGGGCTCGACCGGCTCGCCCCGACCGCGCCCGTCGTCCGGCAGCTCGTCGACGGCGGTGCCGTCGCCGGGACCCTGGTCGCCGTCGCCGGGCCCGATCTCCATCTCGGCATCGGTGAAGGGCGGCAGGTCGTCCTCGACACCCGGCTGCTGGCCGGCTGGTCCCTCGTCGGCGCCGATCCGGCGAGCGGGGTCTCCGTCCCCCTCGCCGACGCCGCCGCCCGCAGCGGCGGCACCCAGGACGGGCTCTTCTAAGGGCAGCCCTTAGGTCCGGTCCGTTTCTCAGGGAATTCCCATGCTGCCGCAAGGGGCTTCTGAGCGGCGCCGCCTAGCGTCGCGTCCATGACGCCGACAACGCACCAGGCCCTCGTCCGCCCCGCGCGGAGCGGCCCCTCGCAGCATTCCTCCGGCCGGTTGCTCGTGGTCGGGGACCTCGTTCTCGACGAGGACAGCCGGGAGGTGTGGCGGTCCGGCGATCCGATCCGGCTGACGGCGACCGAGTTCGCGCTGCTGCGGTATCTGATGCGCAATCCGCGGCGGGTGCTCAGCAAGGCGCAGATCCTCGACCGCGTCTGGTCGTACGACTTCGGCGGGCAGGCCAACATCGTCGAGCTGTACGTCTCCTACCTGCGGAAGAAGATCGACGCCGGGCGGTCGCCGATGATCCACACCCGGCGGGGGTCGGGGTATCTGATCCGGCCCGCTGAGAGTGGTGGGAGCAGCGGGCGGTAGGCCCCGGAGGTCCTTCGGGGAAAATAATTATACGGCGTAGAAGAATCCTTGTACGGTGTACAGCGACTGCTCCCCTACACCGTACAAGGAGGTGCCCGTATGGCTGCTCCCGCCACTACGTCCGGGCCCGGCAAGACCCTCAAGCCATCCGGTGGACACCCCCAGCGCTGGCTGATCCTCGGCGTGATCTGTCTCGCCCAGCTCGTCGTCCTGATCGACAACACCGTGCTCAACGTCGCCATCCCCTCCCTCACCCGGGAACTGGACGCCTCGACCTCCGACGTCCAGTGGATGATCAACGCCTACTCGCTGGTCCAGTCCGGACTGCTGCTCACCGCGGGCAACGCCGCCGACCGCTACGGCCGGAAGAAGATGCTCCTGTCCGGGCTCGTCCTCTTCGGCGCCGGGTCGCTGGCGGCCGGGCTCTCCCAGACCTCCGCCCAGCTCATCGCCGCCCGCGCCGGCATGGGCGTCGGCGGCGCGCTGCTGCTCACCACGACCCTCGCCGTCATCGTCCAGATCTTCGACGACACCGAGCGGATCAAGGCCATCGGCATCTGGTCGACCGTCAGCTCCCTCGGGTTCGCCTGCGGTCCGCTGCTGGGCGGGTTCATGCTCGACCACTTCTGGTGGGGCGCCATCTTCCTGATTAACCTGCCGGTGGCCGCGCTCGGGCTGTTCGCCGTCGCCGCCCTGGTGCCGGAGTCCAAGAATCCGCAGGGTGACCGGCCCGATTTGGCGGGCGCGGTGCTCTCCACCATCGGTATGACCGCCGCCGTCTACGCGATCATCTCCGGGCCCGACCACGGCTGGACCTCCGCCGAGGTGCTGATCGCCGCCGTGACCGGCATCGCGGTGCTGGCGGCGTTCGTGGTCTGGGAGCTGAGGATCCCGTACCCCATGCTCGACATGCACTTCTTCCGCAACCGGCGCTTCGTCGGGGCGGTCGCGGGTGCGATCCTCGTCGCCTTCGGGATGACCGGCTCCCTCTTCCTGCTCACCCAGCACCTCCAGTTCGTCCTCGGGTACGACGCCCTGGACGCCGGGTTGCGCACGGCCCCGCTCGCCCTCGCGGTCGTCCTCGTCAACCTCAGCGGGGCCGGTGCCAGGCTGGTGCTGAAGATCGGTACGCCCGCGGCCATCGCCCTCGGCATGACCCTGGTCTCGGCCGGGCTGGCGGCCATCGCCCTGCTGGGCGGGGACGGATACGGCGGAATGCTGCTGGGACTGGTCGTCATGGGTACGGGCGTCGCCCTGTCGATGCCCGCCATGGCCAACGCCATCATGAGCGCCATACCGCCGGAGAAGGCCGGGGTCGGTGCCGGGATCAACGGCACGCTCGCCGAATTCGGCAACGGCCTCGGGGTCGCCGTCCTCGGTGCCGTCCTCAACGCCCGGTTCGCCGCCTTGGTCCCGGCCGCGGTGGGAGCCGCGTCCCTGCCCGCCGCGCTCGCCGCAGCCGACGGCGAGGCCGAACGGGCCGCGGTCGGAGACGCCTTCGCCACGGGCCTGGAGACCAGCCAGCTCGTCGGCGCGATCGCCGTGCTCCTGGGCGGACTGCTGGCCGCCCTGCTGCTCCGGCGCGCCGAGCGCCGGGACGGAGACGGGGCCGGGGCCGGGGCAGCGGATGGTGCCGGAGCCGCGGTGGCTCCCGCCGAGGGCGCGCCGCAGTGACGGGGTCCGCTCCAGCGGGCTTCCGCGGCTGACGGGGTTCCCTTACTGCGGCCGTGCGCGCCGTACCGGGCACTCCCGGACACCCGTGCGGCCGCGCCCGGACCTCCACGCGTCACCCGTCCCGTGCCGCATACCATCGAAGAAGGCGAGGACGGACGGTGGAGCGTCGCACCGCCGGGGTCCCGGCTCCGATGGTGGACGCCCTGGAGAGCAAGGAGGCGGCACGATGGTGAGCGCGGCCGACCGTACGGAAAATCCCGAACGATCCGGGCAGGCCGGGCAGGCCGGAGCGCCCGCCGGGGGAGCCGGGGACGCCGGGGGACCCGCTCCTGCCCGCGGACGCCGGTCCGGCAGCGGCGCGAGCGCCGAGGGCGCCAGGGGTGCCAAGGGTGCCGAGAGCGGTGTCAGCAGCGTACGGACCAGTGTCTGGCAGGCCGGCGGACGTCCCGAGCGCGGCCGCCGGTCGGCGCAGCCCGCCTCCCTCGACCGCCGGAAGATCGTGGACACGGCGGTACGGCTGCTGGATGCCGAAGGCGCCGCCAAGTTCTCCATGCGACGGCTCGCCGCCGAACTCGACGTCACCGCCATGTCCGTCTACTGGTACGTCGACAACAAGGACGACCTCCTCGAATACGCCCTCGACGCGGTCTACGGCGGTGTCCGGCTCCCCGATGTCTCCGACCCCACCGAGTGGCGCGAGCAGCTCCGTACCCTCGCCACCGAGTACCGGGGCCTTCTCGTCCGCCATCCCTGGACCGCCGGTCTCGTCGGTCACTTCCTCAATATCGGGCCGAACTCGGTGTCCTTCGTCCTCGCCGCCCACCAGGCCGTCAGGAACGCCGGATTGCCGCCCGAAGGGCAGATCGCCGGTTTCGCCGCCATCTACCAGTTCGTCTACGGCTTCGGCACCATCGAGGGGAAGTTCGTCGCCCATTGCGCCACCGCCGGAATCTCCGAGGACGAGTACGTCGCCCGTGCCATGGGCACCGTCAACGCTCTTCCGGAACTCAGCGAGTACGCGGAGGCCGCGGCCGAGATGATGGACGCGCGCGGCGGCACCACCGTGGCCGAAATGCGGGACCGGGACTTCGACTTCGCCCTGGAGATGATCCTGGCGGGGGTCGAGGCGATGGTGGCCCGCGCCGGCCGGGCGGGTTGACCGGGGCCGGGACCCGGCCGGTCCGTCAGCCCGTCGTGGTTCCGGCCGGGGTCACGGCCGGCTCCGGCGCGCTCTCGGTGTCGGCGTCGGTGTCGGCGTCGGTGTCGGTGTCACCGGTGACCGTACGGGACTTGAGCGGCACCTCCTTGATGAACGCCGTCACCACCAGAGCCAGCAGGGCGAACGGCGCCGAGTAGAGGAAGACATCCGCGACCCCGTTCCCGTACGCGCTCTCCAGCACCGACCGGACCGGCTCCGGCACCAGGTCGAGATCGGGGATCCCGCCCCCGGCCGTCGCACGCTGCCCGGCCGCCGCGCCCTCGGGTCCCAGGGCGCGCAGCCCGTCCTCCACATAGCCCGTGACCCGGGTACCGAGGATCGCGCCGAGGGCGGAGACCCCGATCGCACCGCCCAGGGAGCGGAAGAAGGTGACGACCGAGGAGGCCGCGCCGAGGTCCGCCGCGGTGACCTGGTTCTGGGTGCACAGCACGAGGTTCTGCATCGTCATGCCGATGCCCAGACCGAGGACGGCCATAAAGAGTGCCGTGTGCCAGTAGGGGGTGTCGTGGCGGATGGTGCCCAGCAGACCGAGCCCCGCCGTCGTCAGCATGCCGCCCGCGAGCAGCCACCCCTTCCACCGGCCGGTCCGGGTGATCAGCTTTCCGGAGACGGTGGAGGAGAGGAACAGCCCCGCGATCATCGGAATCGTGGCCACGCCCGACATGGTCGGTGACAGTCCGCGGGCCAGCTGGAAGTACTGGCTGAAGAAGACCGTGCCCGCGAACATCGCGACGCCGACGAAGAGGGAGGCGGCGGAGGCGAGGGAGATGGTCCGGTTGCGGAAGAGCCGCAGCGGGATGATCGGCTCGTCCGCCCTGGACTCCACGTACAGGAAGACCGCGGTCAGCAGCGCCGTACCGCCGAGCATCGCGAACGTCTGCCAGGACGCCCAGGCGTAGCTGTCACCGGCGAACGTCACCCAGATCAGCAGCAGCGACACCGCGGCGCTGATCAGCGTCGCTCCCGCCCAGTCGACCTTCACGTCCCGCTTCACGACCGGCAGCCGCAGGGTCTTCTGGAGGACGGCCAGGGCGAGCAGCGCGAACGGCACCCCGACGTAGAAGCACCAGCGCCAGCCGAGCCAGTCGGTATCGGTGATCACCCCGCCCAGCAGCGGACCGCCGACCGTTGCGATCGCGAAGGTGGCGCCGAGGTAGCCGCTGTAGCGGCCGCGTTCCCGGGGCGCGATCATCGCGGCCATGATGATCTGCGCCAGCGCGCTCAGACCGCCGACGCCGATGCCCTGCACCACCCGGCAGGCGATCAGCGCGCCGGTGCTGCCCGCGAGGCCGGCCAGCAGGGAGCCCGCTATCCAGATCAGCAGGGCTATCTGCACCAGCAGCTTCTTGCTGACCAGATCGGCGAGCTTGCCCCAGAGCGGGGTGGTCGCCGTCATCGACAGCAGGGCCGCGGTGACGACCCAGGTATAGGCGCTCTGGCCGCCGCCGAGATCCGTGATGATCTGCGGCAGCGCGTTGGAGATGATCGTCGACGACAGGATGGCGACGAACATACCGATCAGCAGTCCGGAGAGTGCCTCCATGATCTGCCGGTGGGTCATCGGAGCGGTGCCGTCGGCCTCCGTTCCGGCCCGCTGAGAGGTCACAGCCATGTCCGTCCGGTCCGTCCTTCGGGGTGGGGTGGGTGGAGAGGTGTTCGATACGGGGGAGTCGCGCGGGTACGGCGAGTTGTGCGGGTGCGGGGAGTCACGCGGGAGTGCGCCGCGGTACGGCCTCCGGGAGTCCGGTCCGCCGCGACGGCTCCGGGTGCTCCGGCCGCTTCTCCCCCACCGGTGGTCCGGTCCGTTCCCGCGGCTCCCCGGTGAAGGAGTGCCGCAGCCGTTCGAGCATCCCGATCAGGTCGCCGATCTCCCCGTCGGACCACTCCGCGAGCTGCCGCGACAACAGCACCGCACTCCGCTGGTGCAGCTCGCGGAGCTTGGCGGTGCCCGAGGGGGTGAGCCGGAGCAGCCTGGAGCGGCGGTCGCCGGGATCGGGGGCGCGCTCCACCCAGCCCCGGTCCACCGTGTGGGCCACATGCCTGCTGGTCACCGACATATCGACGGCGAGCAGCTCCGACAGCCTGCTCATCCTCATCTCGCCGTGCCGGTGGAGCAGGGACAGCGTTGCCGCGGGCCCCGACGGACAGTCGGCGGGCAGCGCCCGCAGCAGACCGCGGCGGAGCGCGCCGATGGAGTTGAGCTGGCGGGCCAGTTCCGCGTAAAGGGTCTCGGCGGCCATGGCCCGGATCCTCCCCAGAGTAGTTGTTGCTTAGAGCAACCATAAAGTGGATGGTTGCTCAAGGCAAACGAAAAGGGGGCTTGCAGAAGTAAAGGGATGCTCAAGGAATCACCGGGTACCGGCCGGGCGTCGGCCGGGTTTTGGCCTGCGCCTGGGTTCTGGCTTGGGTTCGGGCTGGGGCTGGGGTTCGGGCCGGCGTGCGGCGGGGTGGCCGGGCCGGGGCTTGGGCCGTCATCGGGGGTTCGCTAGGGTCGGGACCCATGGCACACAACCCCCAAGTTCCGCACGGCCAGGGCCCCGAGGGCACGCACGACCCCGCGGGCAGTACCCAGATGTTCCGTGCGTTCGTGGACGAGGACGCACCGCGGACCGGCGGTCGCCGGGCCGCCGCCGCCGAGCGTTCCGGACCGCCGGTCGGACTGATCGCCGGAGTGGTGATCGGGCTGCTGGTCCTCGGCGGCGTCGTCTGGCTCGCCCTCTCCTGATCCGCGGCGCCGGTCCCTGAGCCACGGCGGCCGGTCTCAGGACCAGTGGGCCCGGACGTCCCGGGTCTCGATGCGCATGCCCGGCGGTACGCGCCACGCGTCCACGCACACGGTGTACGTCTCCGATCTGGCCGCGCCCGCCGCGATCGGTGCCGGGAGCGGCTGCCGCGTGGTGACGGTGGCCCAGTCGATGCCGAGTGCGCCGATGATGTGCGTGCCGAAGGTCACCGTGCCCGAAGCGGCCGCCCTGCCACCGGTGTTGTGGAACTGGACCGTCACCCGCTCGCACCAGCGCCGGTCCATGGGCGCCCGGGCGGGGGCACCGGTCGTGATCACCGCCGGGCCCGCGGGCGGCTTCGCACCGGGCGGCGGGACGGTGGGCGGGCTGGAACCGGGTGGCTTCGGGCCGCCGGGGCCGGAACCGCCGGGCCGGTCGGGCCCGTTGGGTCGATCGGGTCCGTTGGGCCCGTCGGGGCCTTCGGGCGTGGTCGGGGGGCCGGTGGGCGGAGCCGTACCGCCGCCCGTGCTCCCTTCCGTACCACCGGATACGGATTCCCGGTCCGATGGTGACGGCACCGACGGAAGGCCGGCGCCCGGGGCGCTGGAGGAAGGCGACGGTGTCGCAGCGGACGAGGCGGCGGAATCCGCGGACCGCGGCCGGGCGCCACCGGCCACAGGGGTTCCGGTCGGCTCCAGGGGGAGCAGGCTCACCCCGCCTTTCGGCGGAACCACACCCTCCGGGGCGCCGGACGCGCTCTCGGGGCCGATCGGGCCGACCGCCGCGTAACCGTCGTCGTCTCCGCTTCCGCACGCCGCGGTGAACGCCCCGCCCAGACAGAGCGCCATCGCCGCGAGGACTGCCTTCTGGCGTCGTCGTCGCATCGGCTCAGTCTGACTGACGATCCGTCAGTAAGGAACCTGCGGGACCGGTCACGGCGCGGAACGGCCGGGATCGGCCGGTCCCGGCCGGCGGCGGAACGGATCGGGGCGAGGGCGCGTCCCGTGGACCGGGCCGGGGCCCGGCGGGATCCACCGGAGCCGGGCCGGGCGGTCAGTCGGCGGTCAGGCCCTGCCGAAGCTGCGCGAGCGTCCGGGTCAGCAGCCGGGAGACGTGCATCTGCGAAATGCCGACCTCCTCGCCGATCTGCGACTGCGTCATATTGGCGAAGAAGCGCAGCATGATGATCTGCCGCTCGCGGGGCGGCAGTTTGGCCAGCAGCGGCTTCAGCGATTCGCGGTACTCGACGCCCTCCAGCGCCGAGTCCTCGTACCCCAGCCGGTCGGCGAGCGAACCCTCGCCGCCGTCGTCCTCGGGGGAGGGCGAGTCCAGCGAGGAGGCGGTGTAGGCGTTGCCCACGGCGAGGCCGTCGACGACTTCCTCCTCCGACACCCCGAGCACCGCGGCCAGTTCGGGAACGGTCGGGGAGCGGTCGAGACGCTGGGACAGCTCGTCGCTCGCCTTGGTCAGCGCCAGCCGCAGCTCCTGGAGCCGGCGCGGCACCCGCACCGACCACGAAGTGTCGCGGAAGAAGCGCTTGATCTCCCCGACGACCGTCGGCATCGCGAACGTCGGGAACTCCACGCCCCGTTCGCAGTCGAACCGGTCGATCGCCTTGATCAGCCCGATCGTGCCGACCTGGACGATGTCCTCCATCGGTTCGTTGCGGCTGCGGAAACGGGCCGCCGCATAACGGACCAGGGGGAGGTTCAGCTCGATGAGAGTGTCGCGGACATAGGTGCGCTCCGGGCTCTCACCCGTCCCCTGGTTGTCCAGGGCGCGCAGCCGCAGAAACAGGGAGCGGGACAGCGTACGGGTGTCGATGGCGTCCGGCGCGGACGAGCCCCCGGCACTCGTGGTCCCGGACGTCCCGGGCGTCACGGCACCGAACTCGGCGCCCGCGTCCGGGCCGGAGCCGACCGGCGTGTCCGGAACCGGTGCCCCCGGCTCGGACAGTCCGGCGAGGTCCGTGAGCGCCTCCGGCATCGGCGTTGCGGTCGCTTCCGACGTGGACGCGGGCGTGAGCGTGAGCACCTTCGAGCTGCCCTGTTCTGCGGACATGCCACCCCCTTGAGGTCGCGGTCGGTCGCGGTGGCCGCGACCAACGGAGGAACGCAGCCTGCCCCTGAGATACCGGCGGGAAGGCTGCGGCAAACGCGTCTCCCGCAGAATGTCACATGTCGGCAACGCGCTGAAGTGACAAGTCGACAGTTGAGAAACGAATCGGCGCAGGAAGCGGGGGGTGCGCGGAAGGTGATCCGCGGGGCGGCCTCGTCCAGGTCTCTACCCGTTCCGGCTAGGCCTCGATCCTGTTTGCGGATCGCAATCGGGCGAAGCTCCGGGCGAGGAGTCTTGACACATGCATCTGTGAGACCCCCAGTTCCTGGCTGATCTGCGACTGCGTCAGGTTGCTGTAGTAACGGAGCATCAGGATCCGCTGCTCCCGTTCGGGCAGTTGTACGAGCAGATGCCGGACCAGATCGCGGTGTTCGACCCCCGTCAGCGCGGGGTCCTCGTACCCCAGCCGGTCGAGCAGCCCGGGGAGCCCGTCGCCTTCCTGGGCCGCTTCCAGGGAGGTCGCGTGGTAGGAGCGGCCCGCCTCGATACAGGCCAGCACCTCGTCCTCGCCGATCTTCAGCCGTTCGGCGATCTCGGCGGTGGTGGGGGTGCGGCCGTGGGCGGTGGTCAGGTCCTCGGTGGCGCCGTTGACCTGGACCCACAGCTCGTGGAGGCGGCGGGGGACGTGGACCGTGCGTACGTTGTCCCGGAAGTATCGTTTGATCTCGCCGACGACGGTGGGCATGGCGAAGGTGGGGAACTGGACCCCGCGGTCCGGGTCGAACCGGTCGATCGCGTTGATCAGCCCGATCGTGCCGACCTGGACGACGTCCTCCATGGGTTCGTTGCGGCTCCGGAAGCGGGCCGCGGCGTACCGCACCAGCGGCAGGTTCGCCTCGATGAGGGCGCCCCGGACACGGCCGTGCTCGGGGGTGCCGGGGACGAGGGACTTCAGCCGGCCGAAGAGCACCTGGGTCAGGGCACGGGTGTCGGCGCCGCGGCTGCTGCCGCCGCTGTTGCCGGGGGCGCGGCTGCCCGGCCCGCGTCCGGGTTCGGGGTCGCGTCCGGGGTCGGTTTCAGGTCCGGCTTCCGTACCTTCTCCCGTACCACTTGCTGAACCGCCTGCCGTACCGCCTGCCGTACCGCCTGCTGAACCGCCTGCCGGGCCGCTGTCTGCGCTGCCTTCCGTTTCGCCCGTACCGGACATCTCCCCCGGGGCATCCCGGGGCGCCGGGGGCTCGCCCGGGGCGCCGCCCTGCCCCGGAGCCGGAGCGGGCGTCCCTGTTCCCGTATCCGGCCGTGCCCGGGACGGCGGCGGGGGCGGCGTGACGGGCCCGGCGGGGTCCGGGGCGGGGTCCGGGGCCGGGGAGGGCTGCGGGGGAGAAGGAGGGGACGGGGACGGGGTCTGGGGCGGCGCCTGACGAGGCGCGGTACTGGCCGGCACGATGACGCCACCCCTTCGCGGTCAACTACGGTCAACTCATCCGTCAAAAGCGGTCATAGCATCACAAGACATGTCCACTGTGTGCAAGCACCTGATAAAGCCGTGTTGAAGGCAAGTTGGGGTCCAAACCTTAAAAAGCCCCTTGCCTCAGAGGCAAGGGGCGTCGGAATATCGCGTGGCGGGGGGTGCGCGGCCCGGCAGCGGGCCGGATGCAGTTCAGAACTCGTAGTCGGCGATCACCCAGGTGGCGAACTCCCGCCACTGTCCGGCGGCTGCCTGGTGCGCCGGGTGCTCCAGATAGCGCCGCAGTGCATCGCGGTCGGCCACGGCGCAGTTGATGGCGTAGTCGTAGGCGATCGGGCGGTCCGAGAAGTTCCAGGCGCACTCCCAGTGCGCGATCTCCGGCACCTGCCCGGCCAGGGCCTCGAACGCCGCCGCTCCGGCGGCGACCCGCGGCTCACTCCGTTCGACGCCCTCGTTCAGCTTGAACAGCACCAGATGACGGATCACGGTGACGGCTCCTCGGTGGTGATGGTGCGCCCGGGGCCGCTACGACCGACTCAGCTGACCAGCTCGGTCATGAAGTCGCCGACCGCCCGGGCCGAGTCCGATATGGCCTCGAAGCCTATCTGGACCAGGTCCGCGGCCTCCTCGGGATCGTTGATGATCGTGTACAGCACGAATACGATGACGAGATAGAACGCGATCTTCTGCGCCTGTGCCATTCGCTTCGCCTCCCCGGACCGTTCGCGTCGCAGTCGCGGAAGTCTAACCGAGCATTTATGGACCAAGGGCCCTGCGATGGGGGCCCTTTGCCGATCGGATACGAGCCTTCCGGGGTGGAGGATGGCAGAGAACCCGTTCGGATTTGGCAGGAATCCGGTCGGGAGCGCGACCGGTCCGCACTGCGGGACGTACGCGCCGCAGCTTCCCCCCGATCGCGGCGCGGCCCCGGCATACAGGGCGATCCGGTCCCCGCCGGGGGGAGCGGCTCTCCCCCGATGCCGCTTCCCCCGACCTTCTCCCCTTCCTTTTTTTTGCTTCTCTCAGGAAGGCAGGGCCGCCGGTGGGCGCACGGCTCACTGCCAGAAGATCTCCTCCACCACGATCTGCGGGTCCTCGGCACGTCCCACGAACGTGAACCGCAGCCAGCCCCTGCCGTGGTCGAAGTAGAGAATGTGGGCACCGAGCGGACGGCTGGACCGGGCGGGTTCCAGATAGAAGCCGTCCGGCAGGGCGTCCTGCGGCCGACAGGGGTTCCGAGCCGTGATGAGTTCGGCCATGCCGTCCCGGATCTGCTTTCGCACGTCATCGGGGAGACCGTCCCGGTAGGTACGGGCAGCCTCGACCCAGTCCGCCTGCCACGGCGGGCCCATGAAGCCCTCGGTCACCGGCCGGGCTCCGTCTGACGCGCGGTACGGCGGATGTGTCCGGCCTCCTCAAGAAGCGCCTTGGCCCGGTCGGCATCGGTGGCGTCCCGCGCCTCGTCCTCCAGGCGGTGCACCCGCTCTTCCAGGAGCGGATCGCGCGCGATGGCGTACTCGCCCCACCAGCGGGCCATGAAGGCGGGAACCGGGGCGATGTCGTACGTATCGGCGACGGCTCGCTTCCAGTGGGCGTCGAAATCGGCGAGCAGCTGCGGGGCGTGCTGGGAGATGGCCTCGCGCAGAGCCTTCGGCGTTCGCTCGGGCATGGGCGGGGGGCACGGTCCGCCCAGTGCGGCAGTGGTCATGAATACGCTCCTCGTCGGGCCGGGGCCCGCTCCGTGCGGCGATTCTCGGGTCAGCGTATCGCCGCCGGGTCGGTGGAACGCGAGGTTGGGAAACTCCCGGGTGCCACCCACCGGGGACGGTCATGGCCCGCCGGGGCCGTTGCCGCCTCTGCCGTTGCCTTCACTGCTGATGCACAGCACCCCCTGACTTGCGTTTCCGCAGTTCAGGGGGTGTGGGAGCGGTAGCGGAGGGATTTGAACCCTCGGTGACTTGCGCCACACTCGCTTTCGAGGCGAGCTCCTTCGGCCGCTCGGACACGCTACCGGGAGAGAGCTTAGCCCAAGGTGGGCCCTGCGCCGAAATCCTTTGGAGGGAGGGGGCCGGGGAGGCGTCCGGGAGGGCGTCAGCGGTTGCGGAAGAACGCCGTCAGGGCCGCGGAGCACTCGTCTTCCAGTACGCCCGCGATCACCTCCGGGCGGTGGTTGAGCCGGCGGTCGCGGACGAGGTCCCAGAGGGAGCCCGCCGCGCCCGCCTTCTCGTCGCGGGCGCCGTACACCACCCGGTCCAGCCGGGACTGGGTGATCGCCCCCGCGCACATGGTGCACGGCTCCAGCGTCACCACGAGCGTGCAGCCGGTCAGCCGCCAGCCGGGACGGCCCTCGGCGGCGCGGCGGATCGCCAGCACCTCGGCGTGGGCCGTGGGGTCGCCGGTCAGCTCGCGCTCGTTGTGGCCGGTGGCCAGCGTCCGGCCGTCGGCGTCGAGCACCAGCGCACCGACCGGGACATCGTCCGAGAGCGCCGCGCGGCCGGCCTCGGCGAGGGCGAGACGCATCGACGCTTCCCAGGGAGCCCGTACCGGATCCACTGCCGGACGGTGTACGGGCTCCCGCTCCGCGGGGACTGCCACTAGCGCACGGCCTCCAGCACCTCACCGGCACCGAGCGCGTCCGCGATCTCGGCGAGGGCGTCGGTGTCCAGGGCCAGCAGCTCGCGCTCCGGCACACCGAGGTCCTCCAGCAGACGGCTGTCGCCGACAGGGCCCGCCGGGACCGCGCCCTCGGAGCCGTGGCCGTCGTCGGCCGTCTCGGGCTCGCCCTCCTCGGTGCCGTCGAGGTCGAGTGCGTCGAGATCCCCGGCGGGGTCGTCGTCCTCTCCGCCGAGCACCTCCTTGGTCAGCATCTCCCCGTACGAGGAGCGGGCGGCCGCGGCCGCGTTCGAGACGTAGACCCGGGGGTCGTCCTCGCCGTCCACGCGCACGAGGCCGAACCAGGCGTCCTCCTGCTCGATGAAGACGACGACCGTCTCGTCGTTGGTGGCCTCTCGGGCGAGATCGGCCAGGTCGGACAGGGTCTCCACATCGTCGAGCTCTGTGTCGCTCGCTTCCCACCCGTCTTGAGTGCGCGCGAGCAGTGCGGCGAAGTACACCGTGACTCTCCCACTGTTCAGAGGTGTGACGACCGGTGGCGCGGCTTGGTGCCCCGCCCCATCGGAATCGTGGCAGAAACCCGGGCTCTGCGAGAGGTCTTCCGTCGTTGCGTCGGCCATCAGTTCTTTTTCCGCGCGCCATCGGAGTTACCCGGCGGCCATCGGGCTCACCCGGGCGGCGGTCACCAGCGGAAGGTCCGCATCCGCATCTGCTGGCGCATCCGGGCGGCCCGTGCCCGGCGGGGTCTGACCCGGTCCCGCAGGGCCTTCGCCTCGTTCAGTTCCCGCAGGAACGCGGCGCGGCGACGGCGGCGGGCCTCCTCCGATTCGGTGGCCCCGGGGCGAGCCGCGGTGCTCTCATCGGTGTTCTCGCCGGGGTTCTCGTGCGGTGCGGCACGCCCGGTCCCCTCCTTCTCGCCCTTCGCGCCCTTCGCGCTTTCCGGGTCCTTCGCGTCCTTCGGGTCCTTATCGATGTAGTGCTTCTCACACGGTGTCGCGCGTCCTTCGCGACCTGGCTCCGGCACGGGCCTCACCACCCAAGGGGTCTGCGTATGCCTCCACCTTCCCTCGCTCACCTCGATTGATGCGACCCGGCTACTGTGGAAGGCATGCGGATCCACGTTGTCGACCACCCGCTGGTGGCGCACAAGCTCACAACGCTGCGCGACAGGCGCACCGACTCCCCCACCTTCCGGCGGCTCGCCGACGAGCTGGTCACCCTCCTCGCCTACGAGGCGACCCGTGACGTGCGGACGGAGCAGGTCGACATCGACACTCCGGTCACCAGGACGACCGGGGTCAAGCTCTCCCACCCCCGGCCGCTGGTCGTGCCCATCCTGCGGGCCGGGCTCGGCATGCTCGACGGCATGGTCCGGCTGCTGCCGACCGCCGAGGTGGGCTTCCTGGGGATGATCCGCAACGAGGAGACGCTGGAGGCGTCGACGTATGCGACGCGGATGCCGGAGGACCTGTCGGGGCGGCAGGTGTACGTCCTCGACCCGATGCTCGCCACGGGCGGCACGCTGGTCGCGGCGATCCGCGAGCTGATCGCGCGGGGCGCGGACGATGTCACCGCGGTCGTGCTGCTGGCGGCGCCCGAGGGTGTCGAGGTGATGGAGCGCGAGCTGGCGGGCGCGCCGGTGACGGTGGTCACGGCGGCGGTCGACGAGCAGCTGAACGAGCAGGGCTATATCGTCCCGGGCCTGGGCGACGCGGGCGACCGGATGTACGGCACGGCGGATTAGCCGCGGATCAGCCCCGAGGCCCGGCAGCCGGGCCTCTCGGGACCGGCCCTCTACAGGCAGGAAGAAGCGGGCCGGACCGGGTTGGCCAGGATGGTCAGGGCCTTGTCGGCGGATAGACGCGGGGCCAGAGTGGTGAAGGCCGTGCCGAGGATCAGGTCCACGTCCGCCGTGGTCCGGGTGTCCGTTCTGGTGGGGGCGCCCGGAAGCTGGGTGCCCAGGACCGAGAACGGGCCCTTCACGGCCCCGGGGGCACCGAGGAGGATGCCGGTGCCGGGGATCTTCTTGTCGTAGTCGGCGGTGGCGTTGCCGACCTTGCCGATGGTGAAGCCGCGGGCCTTCAGCTCCTCCGCCGCGGCCTTCGCCAGCCCGCCGCGCGGGGTCGCGTTGTAGACGTTCACGGTGATCTGAGCGGGCTTCAGGTTCACGGCCGGTTGAGGCGGCGGCGGTGCGGATGGGCCACCGTTCTTCGCCGGTACGCAGCCGGGCTTGCGGCCCGCGGTGGTCTTCTTCGCGGAGTCGCCGTCGAAGGCGTCGATGAGCTGGACCGTCCCCCAGCCCGCGAGGCCGAGGGCGACCACCGCGGCGACGGCCGCCGTGATGATCCTGCGGCGTTGGCGGGGACGGCGCATCCGGGGGTACTTATCGCCCGTGATGCGGTACTTTCCCCCCATCCCGGGAGGAGTCAGCATGCTCATGGGCGCAGCGTAGTGGGAGCGGGACGCTGTGCCTACAAGATGATCAACGGGTTGCGCCCGTACGGCCCCGGAATGAGCCCGAAAGGCTCAGTGCGCTGCCACGATCGGCCCCGTGACCGGGGGGCCGCGCGGGGGTCAGCCCAGTTCGAGGACGCGGGCGTGCAGCACCTGGCGCTGCTGGAGCGCGGCGCGGACCGCGCGGTGCAGGCCGTCCTCCAGATACAGATCGCCCTGCCACTTGACGACATGTGCGAAGAGGTCGCCGTAGAAGGTCGAGTCCTCCGCGAGGAGCGTCTCCAGATCGAGCTGCCCCTTGGTGGTGACGAGCTGGTCGAGGCGGACCGGGCGCGGGGCGACATCCGCCCACTGCCGGGTGGATTCCCGGCCATGGTCGGGGTAAGGCCGTCCGTTTCCGATGCGCTTGAAGATCACACGGAAAGCCTACCGGTCAAGCCCCTCCGGGCGCAGCCATGGCGGGCCGGTGCGATCCTGGGCGAAGGCTGACAAAGCAGAAATCCGGCGTGGAAATCGGGGTGCGAGATGGCCGACAGTGGTACGGAGCCGGATCCGGATCCTGTCCGGCGGATCGCCGGGGGGTACGTCACCGAGGGCCCCGCCCTGGAGTTGGGCGCGCTGCTGTGGGACGGCGTCTGCCGGGCGGACGCGCCCGTCCGGGTACCGCTCGCGACGCTCAACCGGCACGGTCTGGTCGCCGGGGCCACCGGCACCGGCAAGACGAAGACGCTCCAGCTGATCGCCGAGCAGCTGTCGGCGAACGGTGTGCCGGTCTTCCTGGCGGACATCAAGGGGGATGTGTCGGGGATCTCCGCCCCGGGCGAGCCCGGTGAGAAGGTCCGCGAGCGGGCCGCCGAGGTGGGACAGGAGTGGCGGGCGCAGGGTTTTCCCGTGGAGTTCTACGGGCTCGGGGGTATCGGTCCCGGCATTCCGGTCCGGGCCACGGTCACCGACTTCGGTCCCGTGCTGCTGGCGAAGGTCCTCGGGCTCAACCGGACGCAGGAGCAGTCCCTCGGTCTGGTCTTCCACTACGCGGACGGCAAGGGCCTGGAGCTGGACGATCTCAAGGATCTGCGGGCGGTGATCGCCTTCCTGGTGTCCGACGAGGGCAGGGCCGAGCTGAAGACGGTCGGCGGGCTGTCGGCGGCGACCGCCGGGGTGATCCTGCGCTCCGTCACCGTCTTCGAGCAGCAGGGCGCGGCCGGGTTCTTCGGGCTGCCGGAGTTCGGGACGGGTGAACTGCTGCGGACCGCGCCCGACGGGCGGGGTGTGGTCTCGGTGCTGGAGCTGGCGGCGGTCCGGGACCGGCCGCAGCTCTTCTCGACGTTCCTGATGTGGCTGCTGGCCGATCTCTTCCACGAGCTGCCGGAGGTCGGCGATCTCGACCGGCCGAAGCTGGTGTTCTTCTTCGACGAGGCGCATCTGCTCTTCACGGACGCGTCGAAGGCGTTCCTGGAGTCGATCACGCAGACCGTGAAGCTGATCCGGTCCAAGGGTGTCGGCGTCTTCTTCGTCACCCAGACCCCGAAGGACGTACCCGGTGATGTGCTGGCGCAGCTGGGGAACCGGGTGCAGCACGCGCTGCGGGCGTTCACCCCGGACGATGCCACCGCGCTGAAGGCGACGGTCCGGACCTTCCCGAAGTCGCCGTACGACCTGGAAGAGGTGCTGACCGGGCTGGGTACGGGCGAGGCGGTGGTGACGGTCCTCGGCGAGTCGGGGGCGCCGACGCCGGTCGCGGTCACCCGGCTGCGGGCGCCGGAGTCGCTGATGGGGCCGGTGGACGCGGCGGCGCTGGATGCGGCGGTGGCGGCGTCGCCGCTGTACGGGACGTATGCGCGGGCGGTCGACCGGGAGTCGGCGTACGAGAAGCTGAGCGCGCGGCCCGAACCCGTACCGCCCGCTCCGGAACAGGCTGCGGAACGGACTGCGGAAAGGGCGCCGGAGCACGGGCCGGAGGCCGTACCGCCGCGCGAGCAGGAGTCGCTGGTCGCGCAGGTCATGGGGAGCAGTGCCTTCAAGTCGCTGGCCCGCTCGGTGGGGACGCAGCTCGGGCGGGAGATCACCCGTTCCCTTTTCGGCACTTCCCGGCGGAGGCGCTGAACGACGCGCCTCCGCCGGGAAGCCTCAACGGAGCAGGCCCGGTGCTACTCGGTGACGACCGCGTGGCCGTCGCGCAGCCCGCCGCTACCGGACTGGCCGCCGTTCGGGCCGGCCGGGGTGACCGGCTTGGAGAGCGAGCTGATGTCGTGGGCGTAGGTGCCGACGGCGTTGGCGATGATGCCGATGTTGATCCCGAACGCCTTCATGCTGACGTTGTCAAGGTTGTCCCCGGCGCCGTGGTAGTTGGGGTCGTACGCGACCCCGGCCGTACCGCCGAACTTCGCCGCCTGCGCCTCGGTCTTCTTGACCTCGGCGCCGGTGAAGGTGCCGCCGGCCGGAATGCCGATCTCGATGAACGGGCCGTAGTCCGAGCGGCCGGAGAAGTCGGTGCCCTCGTGCGGGGTGCCGCGGCCGTCCAGGAACTTCTGCATATCGCGTTCGATCTGGGCGGAGCCCTCGGGGCCGGGGCCCGCGCCCACGCCGTCCGAGTCGTCACCGTCGTAGAGGAAGATGCCGTAGTTCGGCGAGGCGATCATGTCGAAGTTGAGGTACGCCTTGATCTCCTTCTTGCCGAGGGAGGTCAGGCTCGCGACATAGGCCTCGGAGCCGAGCAGGCCGTTCTCCTCGGCGCCCCACCAGGCGAAGCGGATCTTGTTGGTGGGCCGCTTCTCCGCCTTCGCCAGCTCCTCGGCGACCTCCAGCAGACCGGCCGAGCCGGAGCCGTTGTCGTTGATGCCCGCGCCCTCGGAGACGCTGTCGAGATGGGCGCCCAGCACCACCGTGTTGGCGGCGTTGCCGTGCTTGGTCTCGGCGATGACATTGCGGGTGGTACGGGTCTCCTGGAGCTGGCGGACGTCCAGGGTGACCCGGACCGGGCCGTTCGCCAGCTCGGCGGCGAACTTCTCGCCCTCCGCCAGGACGATGCCGCCGGTGGGGATCTTCACCCCGGCCGGGTCGCCCAGGGTGCCGCCCATGGAGCCTTCGATGTTGTTGAAGATCAGGGCGCCGATCGCGCCGGCGTCGGCGGCGGTGGCCTGCTTCTGCGCGAAGGTGCAGCCGCCGCGCTTGATCAGGGCGATCTTGCCGGTGTAGGTGCCGGAAGCGTAGTCGGCGGCCTCGCAGCCGGTGGTGGCGTCGGCCGGGACGGCAGCGAGGTCGGCGGTGATCCCGCCGACCGGGGTGGACTTGGTGTAGTCCATCGCCACGACCCCGACGGTGCGGGGCGAGGGGGAGACGACGGCGAGCGACTCGGCCTGCGTCTCGATGTAGGGGAACGTGAACGGCTGGTACGACACGTTGTAGCCGAGCTTCTTCAGCTCCTTGAACACATACGCCGCAGAGGCGTCGTATCCCAGGGACCCGGCGGCGCGATTGCCGGTGGTGTCGGATATCTGCTGGAACTTCTCCAGATGGTCGAAGGCATCGTCCGCGGACGACTTCTTGACCAGCTTGGCCGCCAGCTTTGCGGCGTTCGATGCGTCCCGCTGACCGGGCGTGTGGCGGTCGGCCGTGGCGGGGGACGCGGAGGCCAGCAGCAGCGGGGTCGCGAGTGCGGCGGCGGCCAGGGTGGCCACGGCTCTGCGACGGGTTGCCTTCACAGAGTTCCTTCCCGTAATGGACATGTCGAACGGGAAGCTAGCGGGGACGGAGTGTCCCTGGGAACGCCTGTGCCCCAAC
This sequence comes from Streptomyces sp. NPDC094448, assembly GCF_044763775.1. Classification (NCBI taxonomy): domain Bacteria; kingdom Bacillati; phylum Actinomycetota; class Actinomycetes; order Kitasatosporales; family Streptomycetaceae; genus Streptomyces; species Streptomyces sp. NPDC094448. The sequence goes on from NZ_JBIWGU010000011.1 coordinate 217,017, forward strand.
TCACTTCCCATGTCATGGCATTGCCATACTTCTCCTTTCCCTGAATGGCTTGTTTTTTGTGCCCGGGCGCGGAGGTTTCGCCCGAGTGGATGAGATGGGTGGGGGTGGGGGCGGTTGTGTCGCCGGATCGGCTACGACGCTTTCGCGGCTTTTGCCGCTCGTTTCATCTCCTGTTTGTGCGCCCGCACTTTGGCCAGGGATTCGGGGCCCGTGATGTCGGCGGCCGAGCGGTAGGAGCCCGCCATGCCGTAGTCCCCCGCGGCTTCGCGCCAGCCCGGGGGCCGGACCCCGAGCTGTTTGCCCAGCAGGGCCAGGAAGATCTTCGCCTTCTGCTCCCCGAAGCCGGGCAGCGCCTTGAGCCGGGCCAGCAGCTCGGGCCCGTCCGCGGCGCCCTGCCACAGGGCGGTGGCATCGCCGCCGTACTCGTCGACGAGATAGCGGCAGAGTGTCTGGATCCGCTGGGCCATGCTGCCCGGATAGCGGTGAACGGCCGGTTTCTGCTTCAGCAGCCCGGCGAAGGCCTCGGGGTCGTACGCGGCGATCTCCGCGGCGTCGAGATCGTCCCGGTCCATGCGCCGGGCGATGGTGTACGGGCCGGAGAACGCCCACTCCATCGGGACCTGCTGGTCGAGCAGCATGCCGACGAGCGTGGCGAGCGGGCTGCGGCTGAGCAGCGCGTCGGCCTCGGGCTGCTGGGCGAGGTGCAGCTCGGCGGCGGGGGTGTCGCTCCTGGGGCTCATGGTTCCGATGGTCACCCGGCCGACGGCGGCCCGCCAGCGGCGCGCCGCACCGCCCCGCTGCGGGTAAGCCTGCGGGTAAGGCTGCGGATACGGCACCGGGGCCCCGCCGCCGTGTACGGCGGGGCCCCGGTGGTCCGTGGCGGGGGCCTGCTCGCCCGGGGCGGCGGCCCCGGCTCTCAGTGGTAGTGGTTGTGGGTGGTCGGCAGGAGCTGGGCGTTCTTGAGGATGACCGCGTGCTCCAGGACGTCCTCCGCCGGATCGTCGATCTGGCCGATGGAGACCAGCGTCAGCTGGTGCCCGGTCCGGGTCTCGTCGGCGGCGGCCTGCTGGGCGGGGACGGTGCCCGCGAGCGCCGTCGTGCCCAGCACGGTCAGCAGCAGCCGGGTCCGCCGTGCCCCGCTGCCCCGGTTCCCCTGCCCCGTACGACGTGTCGCGCTGGTCATCTGTCCTCCGGCTGATGGGCCCGTCTCGGTCCGTTCACGGGGTGTATCCGCCGGACGGGCCTCCAGGTCACGGCGTACGAGCAGCCGAGCACACAATTCACTCGTTCGGCGGTAGGAAAAATGGGGGCGCTCAGGGTTGAGGAGGGGCGGATGGTGATCAGGCGGGCGCCGGGCGGTAAATGACCCAGAAGGACTCGCAGGGGTCGTTGTCGGCCAGCGACTTCAGCGCCTCGTTCTCGTTCTTGTCGACGGTCAGGCCCCAGCGGAGCTTGGTCGCCACCCAGTCCTTGGCGTAGCGGCACAGGGCGCTGTCGGCCGGTGGATGCCACTGGTTGATGTTCTGGTCGCCGCGCTCGCGGGCGGTCCTGGCCAGTACCACGTTCAGACTGCCGTTCGCGCCCTGGTCGTTGGCGTACGCCTCGCGCCGCTCGGCCGTCCAGTTCCGCGCGCCGGAGCCCCAGGCCTCGGCGAGCGGTACGGCGTGGAGGACCGCGAGGTCCCGCAGCGAGGTCGTGGACTGGTTGTCGTAGTACGAGTGCCAGCGGCCGCCGCTCAGGGCGCAGCCCGCGGAGGTGTCGGGCGCTTCCAGGGCCTCGGAGAGCAGGACTTCCCGCCGGGTGTCGCAGTGGTCCGCGGGGTCGAGGCCCGCGTTCCAGTGGGGGAAGGCGGAGGGGGTGTAGCCGGTCCGGTCCTCGTCCGCCTCGACGAGGAGGGAGATGGCGTCCTCCAGTTGGTACATCTCGTACGACGAAGCGGGTGCCGTGGGTGCGGCGCCGGCCTGGCCGCCGGCGAGCGGGGCCAGTACGAGCATCAGGGCGAGGGCCGGCGGGGCGGCGGAGGTGCGGCGGATGCGGTTCTTCCGGTGAGGGGTCATGCCACGTTGATAGCGGTGCCGGGGGGTGTCCGGCGTGCGGGGCGGGGCCCCGCCCACCCGTCCGGGCGTACCGTCCCGGGCGGGGCGGGGGCGGTGCGTCCGGACAGGTGCCCGAGCGCCGTACGTACGTCGCAGCCGACGGCGTGGGTACGGCGCACGCGGCGAGGTGCACGGACGCGTACGGGAGTACGGGTACGGGTGTACGGCAGCCGCGGCCGTACACCCGTACCCTCCTGCTGTGCGTCCCCGTCCGTCGGCAGGATCCCGGCGTGCGGAGACCGTGCCGTGTGCCCTGTGCCCTGTGCCCTGTGCCTTATGCCGTAGGACTCACGGCCGGGCCGGTCACGGCAGTCCGGCGTGCAGCGCGTTCATCAGGGTGCCGGTCGGGGTGTCACCGGACATCTCCCAGACCATCCCGCCGAGCAGCCCCTTGGACTTGATCCACTCGGCCTTCTTCCCGATGGACCAGGCGTCGTCGAAGCTCCACCAGGTACCGCCGGGACCGGTGTATCCGTAGGTCGAGATCGACTGGGTGTCGTGGTAGACGGTCATATTCGGATAGCTGGTGATCATGTTCTGGTAGCCGCGGATTCCCGCTTCTTCCACGAACTGTCCCGGCGCCGCGCCGTTCGCGGTCTGCCATTCGCCGTTGACGCCCGGTGCGCCCGCCGCCACGTCCTTCCAGCCGCGGCCGTAGAACGGGAAGCCGACGGTCAGCTTCCGCGGATGGACCCCGGCGTCGAGATAGGTCTGGACGGCCTTCTCGATGCTGAAGTCGAAGGGGTACGGGTCCTGGGCGTCCCGGTGGAGGTTCGCCTGGTGTCCGGTGCGGTTGGGCTCCCACGAGTTGTCGCTGCCGGCGCCGTGGAAGTCGTACCCCTGGACGTTTGCGAAGTCGAGGTAGTCGAAGATCTTCGTCAGATCCCAGCCGGCCGCGATCTTCGCCGGATCGGCCGGGGTGAAGGCGGTCAGCAGCTTGTGCTCGCCGCCGAGTGCGTCGAGCTGCCTGCGGAACTCGGCGAGCAGCGCGGTCAGGTTGTCCTTGTCCTGCGGACCCCAGCGGTTGCCCGCGTGTCCTTCGGCGCCCGGCCACTCCCAGTCGATGTCGATGCCGTCGAAGACCCCGAGGCCGGTGCCGGGGCCGCCCGCGCCGTTGTAGACCGGCAGATTGCCCTTGATCCAGATGTCGACGCAGGAGCGGACGAACTTCTCGCGCGAGGCCGGGGTGGCCGCCGCGTCGGAGAAGAACTTGGAGAAGGTCCAGCCGCCCAGCGAGACGACGAACTTGAGGTGCGGATGCTTGGCCTTCAGCTTTTTGATCTGGTTGAAGTTGCCGCGGAGCTTGCCCCAGCCGTCGTCGGCGACGCCGTCGACGGACTGGGCGGCGGAGAAGGGCCGTCCGTAGTCGGCGTCGGCGTCACCGGCGCCGGTGCCCTCGTCGGGGTCCTGCGGATTGCCGGAGATGCCCTTGGTGACCCCGGCCTGGCAGGTCAGATTGACCGGGTCGATGTTCTCGAAGGCGTAGTTGACGACATCGAGCTTGGCCGCGGCGCCGGAGGTGTCCAGGTTCTTGACGAAGTACTGGCGCCCGTAGAGGCCCCACTGGATGAAGTAGCCGACCTTGTAGTAGTTGCCGGGACCGGCGACGTCGTCGGTCGTGACGGGGAGGGAGTTGGAGGCGGCGGACGAGTTGTCGGCGGTATCGCGCGCCTTGACGGTGAAGGTGTAGGCGGTCGCGGGCGACAGCCCGGTGACGGTGGCCGTCAGGGTGGTCACGGTCTTGACCAGGATCTGACCGCGGTAGACGTCGTAGGCGGCGACGGCGACGTTGTCCGTCGACGCGTTCCACGCCAGGCTCACCGTGGACGCGGTCTTCGCGGTGGTGCGCAGATTCCCCGGCGCGCTGGGCGGCACCGGGTCGGTCGCCGGGTCGACCGTCCGGACGACGAGCGGTGGGCTTCCCGGGCCGACATTGCCGCGGGTGTCTTTGGGCCGCACGGTGAAGGTGTACTCCGTGGCCGGTTGCAGCCCGGTGACGGTGGCGTCGGTGGTGGCCGAGTTCGCCACCAGGACGCCGTTGCCGTAGACGTCGTACGAGGCCACCGGATAGTCGCCGGCCTGTGAGGCGGGCCAGGTGAGGGCGGCGGTACGGGCGGTGATCGCGGTGGCGCGCGGTACGCCCGGGGCGGTCGGCGGTACGTCGGGGGTGCCGTCGCACTTGTCGCCGTTGACCGTGCAGCCGGTGGGCGTGCCGACGGGGCCGTTGCCGATGAACCAGTAGCTCCAGGGGTTGCTGGTGCCGCCGGCCGGGATCGTTCCGTTGTAGTGGGCGTTCTTCACCGTGACGCGGTTGCCGCTGACGGTGGCGTCGCCGTGGTAGTGACCGGTGACGGTGACCCCGGCGGGGAGGTCGAACTGGAGCGTCCAGCCGTTGACGGCCGCGGTGCCGCTGTTGCGGATGGTGTAGATGCCGCGCCACCAGGAGCCGTTGTTCTCGGTGGTGAAGGTGGCCGTCAGGGTTCCGGCGGCCTGCGCGGGCGAGGCGTTCAGCCCGGTGAGACCGGCGAGCGGGAGGAGCAGCGCGGCGGCGAAGGCCGCGATGCGGTTGCGGAGGGTGCGGTGGGGGCGCTTGGTTCTGCGGGGGTGTTCGTGAAGGTGTTGGTGGGGGGGTTGGTGGGGGGATCTGCGGATGTTCTTGAACATGGCTCTCCCTGGGGTAAGGGGTGCGTGGCCGTGCTCAGGACGATCAACCTCCCAAGCTACTTGGTCTGGACCAGTGCGGAAGGTGCCCGGGAGGGGCGGCTTTCCGCCACTGTCGGCATCCCGCCGCGGACGGGTAGGCGCGGCGCCAAGTGGTCTGTACCTTTCCGTGCGTACGGGCCCGGGGTCCGGGGCGCTCATGGCACGGGGCGCGGCGCCGCCGCGGGCGCCGCCGGTCGGTGCACGAGGTGGGGAGGGGGCGGGATGGCGGGGGACGTCGGTGCCGAGGTCGGTGCTGCTGGAGCCACGGCCGGTGCCGGTGCCGGAGCTGGTGCCGGTGCTCCTCCGTACGGGCTGGGCCCGCTCGGTGTCCCCGCCGATGCGGAGGCGCTCTACCGTGCGGCGCTGGCCCGCCCCGGAGCGACGGTCGCCCAACTCGCCGCCGCCACCGGCTGGGACCCGGCCCGGGTCCGCCGCCGCGCCCTGGCGCTGGAGCGGTGGGGCCTGCTGGTCCGGCTCCCCGGCCGCCCGGCCAGGTTCGGCCCGGCCCCGCCCGGTCCGGCCCTGGAGGCGCTGGCCCTGCGGCGCCGGGAGGAGATCGAGCGCGCCCGGCTGGTCGCGGCGGCCCTGGCGGACGGGTTCCGCTCCGGGGGCCGGCCCGTGGTGGAGACCTTCGGCGGCGGCCCGGAGGCGGTGGACCGGTTCGCGTCGCGCCTCCAGGCCTCGGCCCGGCGGGAGGTGCTGGTGCTCGGGGCCCCGCCGCTGCCCGCCGCCGCCGCGCCCGGGGCCCGGCGGCGCGCGGTCTACGACCACGCCTGGCTGGACTCGCCGGAGCGGCTGGCCGCCGCCCGGGACGCCGCGGCAGGGCTGGGGGAGCGGAGCCGGGTGCTGGCGGAGGTGCCGATGGTGCTGCTCGCGGTGGACCGTACGACAGCGCTGGTACGGGACGGTGCGACGGCGCTCGTGCTGCGCCCCTCGGCGCTGCTGGACGGGGTGCTGGCACTCGGCGAACTGCTCTGGGAACGGGCCGTACCCCTGGTACCGCCCGCCGCCGGTGCGCACGGACTCTCCGACGAAGACGGCCGGTTGCTGGCACTCTCCGCGTCCGGCCTGACGGACCGGGCCATCGCCCGCCGGCTGGGGGTCGCCCAGCGCACGGTGGAACGCCGGATGCGGCGGATCATGAACGCCTTGGGCGCGCGGACCCGGTTCCAGGCGGGGCTGCGGGCGGCGGAGCTGACCCGGGGAACGGGACCGCCGGGGGATCCCCGGGGCGCTCAGCGGGAGACGTGGACCGGGGCCGGGTCTCCGCGGGCGGCGTCGACAGGGCGCCCGCAGTGAACGCATGTCTCGCTGCGGCGTTCAGTTCCCACCGGCCGCCCCGTCGGCTCATGAGTCAGTACTCCCCGGACTTGTCGGCCCCAGTGGTGGAGACCGGTTCCCCGGCAACCGGTCCGGCGGGAGCCGAGACGAGTCCCCGGCCGTCGCCACGGTCGCCGCCGCAGTCCGGCCGCATTGTGGGCATCACCCGGGAGCGGTCCAGGGAGTGCAGTCCCCAGGCGCTGAGCGCCGTACGGACCAGTCCGCGGGCGACTGCGGCACTCTCCGGTGCACGGGGGAGGGTTTCCGGCTAGCCGGGGTGGCCGGTGGGGGTGGCCGAGAGCCGTGTCCACCCGGGGGCGGGAGGTCCCACCGACATGCGCCGCCCCTCCGCCGAACCTATGGTCGACCTATGGGAGACGAACGGGGCTTCCGCCTCACCGACCGCGCTCCCGAGCGGTACGAGCGGTACGCCGCACCCGTCATGGCGCCTTTCGTCGCCGCCCTTCTGGACGCGGTCGCACTCGCGCCCGGACAGGCGCTGCTCGATATCGCCTGCGGGACCGGTTTCACCGCCAGGACCGCCGCCGGGCGGACCGCGGGCAGCGGCACCCGGATCGTCGGGGTCGACCTGGTGCCCGGGATGCTGGACACCGCCGCGGCGCGTGCCGCCGCCGAGGGCGTTGTCATCGAGTGGCAGGAAGCGGACGCCGTCGACCTTCCGTACGCGGGCGGCACCTTCGACGCCGTCGTCTGCCAGCAGGGCATGCAGTTCTTCCCCGACCCGCCCGCGGTTGTCGCGGAGGCGGTCCGGGTCGTCCGCCCGGGCGGCGGGCTGATCGCCGCCACGGTCTGGGCGCCGATGGACCGCTCGCCCTTCTTCGCCGCCCAGCAGCGCGCATTCGAGGAGTTCGGCGGCCCCGGGATCACCGACTGGTACGCCTCCGCCTTCAGCGGCGGCGCCGCCGAATCGACCGGCCTGCTGCGGGACGCGGGGCTTGCCGCCATCACCGCGCACGAGGTCATCGCCGATGTCGCCCTGCCGCCGCTGACCGCCTTCGTTCCCGGCTTTATGAGCGCGACCCCCTGGGGGCAGGCCTTCGCCGAGGCCCGTCCCGACAACCTCGACCGGGCCGCGGACCGGGTCCGCGAACTGCTCGCACCCTGGACGACGGGGGACGGTTCGGCCCAGGTGGAGTTTGTGTCGTACCTGGTCACAGGGGTACGGCAGAACTGATCCGGCCCGTTCGGCAGGCCCCGGCAGCCGTAGCAGCCTCAGCAGCCGTAACGGCGGTAACGGCGGTAACGGCTGTGACAGCCGTAGGAACAGCCGTAGGAAGAGCCCGCACCCTGCCCCCATGAGGTCCTTCACACCGCCTTGAATACCCCCCGGGGTAATTTGGTACGGTCGTAGATATACCCCGGGGGGTAATTGGACGCGAAAGGATCACCAGTGTTCTTCATCGACACCCTCGACGTGCCCGGGCTCGGCAACCGCGGCTATCTCGCGGGCGGCGCCCGTACCGCCGTCGTCGTCGATCCGCCCCGGGACATCGACCGGGTCCTCGGCGCGGCCGCCCGGCGAGGCGTCCGTATCGCCCATGTCGTCGAGACGCACGTCCACAACGACTATGTGACCGGCGGTCTCGAACTGGCCCGGCTCACCGGCGCCGACTACCACCTACCGGCCGGGGCCCGGGTCTCGTACCCCCGGGTGCCCGTCGCCGACGGCGACCGTACGGACATCGACACGGACCTCGTCCTGCGCGCCGTCGCCACCCCCGGGCACACCCCGCACCACACCGCTTACGTCCTGGAGGAGACCGGCACACCGGTCGCCGCGTTCACCGGCGGATCGCTGCTGATCGGTACCGTCGGCCGTCCCGACCTGGTCGAACCGCGCCTCACCGAGGACCTCGCCCGCGCCCAGCACGCGTCCGTGCACCGGCTCGCCGGTGAGCTGCCCGACTCCGCCGCCGTACTGCCCACCCACGGGTTCGGCAGCTTCTGCTCCTCGGGGCCGGGTGCCGCCGGGGCCGCAGGCAGCACCATCGGCGCCGAGCGGCGCGGCAACGGCGCCCTGCTCCAGGACGCCGACACCTTCGTCGCCGGACTCCTCGCCTCCCTGGGCGACATCCCCGCCTACTACGTGCATATGGGCCCGCTGAACGCCCGCGGCCCGGCGCCCGTCGACCTCACCCCGCCCGCCGTCGCGGACGCCGCGGAGCTGGCGGCCCGGCTGGCGGAAGGGGAGTGGGTGGTCGATCTGCGCAGCCGTACCGCTTATGCGGCGGGCCATGTCGCCGGGACGGTCAATGTCGAGGCGGGCGGGCAGCTCGCGACCCATCTGGCCTGGCTGGTGCCGTGGGGCAGGCCGGTCACCCTGCTCGCGGAGACCCCCGGGCAGCTCGCCGAGGCCCAGCGGGAGCTGGTCCGGGTCGGCATCGACCGGCCCGCGGCCGCGGCGACCGGGGACGTCGGCGACTGGCTGCGCGACGGTGACACCGCCCGCTCCTTCCGCCGGGCGGCCTTCGCCGATCTGGCGGCCGCGGCCGGTGACGCATCGGTGGCCGGTGATGCATCGGTGGCCGGTGATGCATCGGCGGGTCCGCTCGTCGTGGTCGACGTGCGCCGGGAATCGGAGCGTGCGGACCAGGGGTGGATCGCGGGCTCCGTCCCCGTACCGCTGCACGAACTGCGATCACGACTGTCCGAGATACCCCCGGGGACCGTCTGGGTGCACTGCGCGGGCGGTCTGCGGGCCGCGATCGGCGCATCGCTGCTGGATGCGGCGGGGCGGGAGGTCGTGGCCGTGGACGACGCGTTCGCCGCGGCGGAGGCGGCGGGCCTGGTGGTGACGGGTACCGGCGGCGACGGTGTCTCCCGTACGAGCGACACGGGCGGCGGCGTCTCCCGTACGAGTGGCACCCGCGGTGTCTCCCGTACGGGCGCGGACGGCGGGATTCTCCGTACGGGCGCGGACGGCGGCACTCTCCGTACGGGCGCGGACGGCGGCACTTCCTGTACGTCCACCCCGGGCATATGAGCGGCGCCGTGCTGCTCGCGCTCGCCGCGGGCGCCGTCGTCGGGATCGCCCTGGGCGCCCTCGGCGGGGGCGGCAGCGTGCTCGCCGTCCCCGCGCTGATCTACCTCCTGGACTTCGACGCCGCCGCCGCGACGACCGCGAGCCTGGTGATCGTCGCGCTCACCTCCGCCACCGCGCTGTACGCGCACGCTCGCGACGGACAGGTCCGCTGGCGTACGGGTGCGCTCGTCGCGGCGGCCGGGGTGGTGCCCGCGGTCCTCGGGGGCGCGGCGGCGGCAGAACTGCCCGACGCCGTGCTGACCGGCGCGTTCGCGGTGATCGCGGCCGTGGTGGCGGCGGGGATGCTGCGGTCGGAGGGCGAGCCGGTCGAACGGGTCCGCGGTCCGGGTGCCACGGCCGGGACGGGCGCCGGGCTCGGCGCGCTGACCGGGGTGCTGGGCGTGGGCGGCGGCTTCCTCGTCGTACCGGCGCTGATCAGGACCATCGGCCTCGGCATGCGGGCGGCCGTCGGCACCGGACTGCTCGTCATCACCGTCAACTCCATCGCCGCCCTGGCGACCCGCTCAGGCACCGCACAGGGGCTGGAGTGGGGTCTGATAGCCCCCTTCGCGGGTGCGGCGGTGCTGGGCGCGTGGGACGGCAAACGCCTCGCCGACCGGGTCGGCTCAGGTGCGCTCCGGACGGCCTTCGCCTGGTCACTGGCCGCGGTGGCGGCCGTGATGGCGGCGGACGCGGTGGGGGTGGTGTGACCCCCGGGTCGCGCCGGCCGGGCTTTCAGGTCGCTGCCCGTGCCGCGCTCAGGCCAGCGACAGGAAGAGCTTCTCCAGTTTGGCGCGCATCTGCTCCGGGGTCTCCCGGCCGCCGGTCCGGCCGGTGCCGTCCTGACCGTCCCGGCCGTCCTGACCGTCCTGATCGGTCCGTCCGCTCCGGCCGTCCTGCTCCATCTCGGCCAGGCACTGCTGGAGCCCCGAGGCGATGATCGCGAACCCGGCCCGGTCCAGGGCCCGGGACGCGGCGGCGAGCTGGGTCACGACCTCCTCGCAGTCCCGGCCCTCTTCGATCATCCTGATCACCCCGGTGATCTGACCCTGTGCCCGGCGCAGACGGTTGAGCACGGCCTTCATCTCGGCGGCCGCCAGATCCAACTCCACGACATCCACTCCTCTCCTGGTACCACCCCGGGCGTTCATATACCCCTGGGGGTAATTTACTCCCTCTGCCCTCCGAAGGAGGCATCACCGATGCACCGCAGCAGCCCGACCCCCGACCTCCACGACCCCGACCAGGTCAGCGCCCGGATCAGTGCGCTGACCGTGATCGACGTCCGGACCCCCGGCGAGTACGCGTCCGGTCATCTCCCGGGCGCCGTCAATATCCCGCTCGACCAGGTGCGACGGGCGGTCCCGGAGATCGCCGGGGCGGCCGGGCGCGGGGAGGTGCTGATCGTCTGCGCCTCGGGCGCCCGGTCGGGCAGCGCCTGCGAACTGCTGGCCGGACGCGGGGTCCGGGCGGCGAGCCTGAGCGGCGGTACGCAGGCGTGGGCCGGGCGCGGATACCCCCTGGAGCGTCCGGGCGACGGTACGGCGCCGGGCGCGTGCGCCGTCCCCAGGGGCACCTGGGCCATGGAGCGCCAGGTCCGCTTCACGGCGGGCGCCCTCGTCCTGCTGGGCACGGTTCTCGGGGCGGCCCTGCATCCGGCGTGGCTGCTGCTGTCCGGCGGGATCGCGGCCGGGCTGGTGTTCTCGGCCCTGACCAACACCTGCGGAATGGCCGCCGTGCTGGCGAAGCTGCCGCACAACCGGCCCGCCCGAGCCGACCTCGACGCGGCGCTGGAGCGGCTGCGGGCGGGTGGCAACCGGTAGCCGTAGCGGGTAGCCGGTACGAGGGCGGGGATCCGGAAGCCGGAAGCCGGTACGAGGGCGGGGCGGGGCGGCTCGACAGGCCGACCCGCCCCCCGTATCCGTAACCGCTACCCCCCCAGCCGCACCGCGATCCCGTCGATCACACACGCCAGCCCCTGGTCGAACGCCGAACCGCGGGTGCTCTCCACCTCCTGCGCGCCGTCGGCCAGGATCGCGTACCGCTTCCGCAGCCGGGGGAACTGCTCCGCAGCCGCCACCATCGCGGGCCGTACGCCCGCCGCCCACTCCTCCTCGGTCCGGCCGCTGCGCGCCAGGGTCGTCAGATAGGCCGCCTCGGTCAGCGCGGTGCCCAGGACGAATGCGATGAGCGTGCTGCTGTAGGTGTCGGCCGCCTCGACGTCGTCGCAGCCCGCGGCCTCGAAGATGCCGAGCACCCGGTCGGAGAGCCGCATCATGTTCGGCCCCAGATAGGACATCCCGACCTCGCCCAGCACCGAGGCCATCCACGGATGCCGCAGGATCGCGTCCCGGAAGCTGTGCGCGAGCCGCTCCAGCGCCGGGCGCCAGTCGTCCGGCCCGGCCGGCTCGGGAACGTCGATCTCGCCGAAGACCTCGTCGACGACGAGTTCGATCAGCTCCTCCTTGTTCGCGACATGCGAGTACATGGAGGTGGCGCCCGCCTTCAGCCGGGCGCCCAGTTTGCGCATGCTCAGCGCCTCGATGCCGTCGCTGTCCAGCAGGGCGAGCGCCTCGGCGACGATCTGGTCCCTGCTCAGCGCGGGCTGCTCGCGCCTGCGGCGCGGGGGGCGGGTCCAGACGGAGGGGAACCCCTCGTCCGCCGTCTGCCCCGCCGCCTTCGCCGCGCCCGCGGGCGTGTCCGTGCGCTCCTCGACCGCCATGTCTCCGGCTCCTCTCGCCTTCCCGAGCGTGTCCCGAGCGTGTCCCGTGCCCGTTCTCCGCCTCACCCTAGCGCAGGCTCCGCACGCCGTACGCCCTTGCGCACAGTGTTCGGTCTCCGTACAGTGTTCGACAGAGCGCACGCCGTACGGCGGAGCGTGGACGACGCCGTACGAACTTTCGGAGGGGAAGACCATGGAGTGGGAGCCTCAGCACGAGCCCGGGGCGGCCGGACACGCGGACGGGCAGCAGGTTCGGGACCGGGGCGGCCGGCCCCCGGTCCGTGATCCGCGGCGCTGGTGGATCCTGGTCGTGCTCTGCCTGAGCACCCTCGTGCTCGTGATCGACAACATGGTGCTGACCGTCGCCGTCCCCGCGATCACCGACGATCTGGACGCGAGCACCACCGACGTCCAGTGGATCATCGAGTCGTACATCCTGGTCTTCGCCGGACTGCTGCTCACCGCCGGAAGCCTCTCCGACCGCTTCGGCCGCCGGAAGGTGATGATCCTGGGCCTGGCGCTCTTCGGCGCCGCCTCACTCGTCGCGACCTACGCGGGCAGCCCCGAAACACTGATCGCCGCCCGGGTTCTGATGGGCGTCGGCGGTGCGCTGGTGATGCCGAGCACGCTCTCCATCCTGATCACCGTCTTCGACGAGGACGAGCGCCCCAAGGCGATCGCCGCCTGGTCCGCGGTCGCGATGGTCGGCCTGGTCGGCGGCCCGGTCCTCGGCGGCGCGCTGATCGCCGACTTCTGGTGGGGTGCCGTCTTCCTGATCAACGTGCCGATCGCCGCGCTCGCCATCGGCGCCGCCCTGCTGCTGATGCCCGAGTCCAAGGGCCCGTGGCGCAAGCCCGACATCCCCGGGATGCTGCTGTCGATGACCGGTATGACCGCGCTGGTCTGGACGATCATCGAGGCGCCGAAGACCGGCCTGGGCGACCCCCTCACGCTGACCGCCGCCATCGCCGCCGCCGTCTCCCTCGTCGTCTTCGCCGTCTGGGAGTCGCGGACCGACGCGCCGATGGTCCCGGTCGAGCTGTTCCGCAACAAGGTCTTCACCGGTGCCAGCTTCTCCCTGGTCCTGCTGACCTTCGCCAACGGCGGTCTGATGCTGGTGCTCACCCAGTACCTCCAGTTCGTCGTCGGCTACAGCGCCACCGAGACCGGACTCGCCTTCGCGCCGATGGCCCTCGCCGTGATCGCCTTCAACACCGTCGGCGCCGCCCTGCTCCCCAGGACCGGCAACCGCGTCATGGCCGTCACCGGACTCCTCACCATCGCCGCCGGGTTCGGCGTCCTGGCCACCCTCTCCGCGGGCGACGGCTGGGGCCTGCTGTCGGTGGCCATGCTGCTGATGGGGGCCGGCGGCGGACTGGCGATGCCCGCGGCGATCGCCGCGCTGATGGGCGCCGTGCCCGAGGAGCACGCCGGGGTCGGCTCCGCGCTCAACGACACCATCCAGCAGGCGGGCGCGGCGCTCGGGGTCGCGATCCTCGGCGCGGTGCTCTCCGGGACGTACCGGAACGAACTGCCGGGCGACGCCCCGGAGACCGCGAAGGAGTCGGTGGCGGTGGCACTGAAGCTCCCCGGTCTGGCGGGCGCCGCGCGGGACGCCTTCACCCAGGCGATGTCGAACAGCTTCGTGGCGGGCGGTATCGGGGTGGTGGCGGCCGCGGTCCTGGCCGCGGTGCTGCTCCAGGGCCGGGAGCCCGCCAAGGCCGGGCCGGACGCCCCGGAGCCGTCCGCCCCGGAGCCGTCCGCTGCCGGGCCGGAGCAGACGGTCGCGCACTGACCGTACGGAGGTACGGAGGTACGGAGGTACGGGACGCGGGGCCGCTCAGGACGAGCGGCCCCCGACGCGTGCCTCCGGACCTTCCCGTGTACCTCCGGACCCTCCCGCGCGCCCGCGCACCCCTGGACCCTCCCGCGCACCCCCGGCCCTTCCCGCGCACCCCGCCAAAATCCCGTCCCGCGTCGCCCGGACGACGCTCCTCAGTCCAGATTCCGCTCCAGCACCGCGAGATAGCTGTCGATGAAGTGGTCGCGCACCCCGTCGGCCGCCGGGGCCAGCGCATCCGCCGTCAGCCCCCGCGCCCGGTCCACGGCCGTCCCGAGCAGCGGCATCGACGTGTGCAGTCGCCCCTTCGCGTCGAAGTAGCGGACCGTGCCGGTATGCGAGTACGCGGGCTCCGGCGGCAGCTGCGGAACGATGTCGTTGTTGTTGACGAAGCGGAACACCTGATCGGGGAAGCCCTTGTTCACGGCGGCGGCCAGGATCCGGTCGCAGGTCCGCGGCTGGCCGTAGGTGTAGACCCCGTCCGCCCGCAGCCGCGGCTCCTCCAGATACATCCGGCAGCCCGCGAGCATCGCCAGCGCCCCGCCCAGACTGTGCCCGGTGAACCACACCGTCTGCCCGTTGTCGCGGAGTTCGGCGATCGTGTCCCTGACCCCGGGATACACGGAGTCGAGGGCCTCGGCGAAGCCGTAGTGCATATAGCCGGTACGGGCCGGGCCCGGCCACGGCGGGGTGCTCGCGTCCGACAGCCAGTCCCGGATCTGCGCGGGCTCGGTGCCGCGGAAGGCGGTCACGATCATCCGCTCCCCGGCCAGCGTGTACGCCTGGGCGTCCTCCAGGGCGAACGGCGGCTCGAAGAGCGACTCGTGGTGCCGTACCCGGTCGAATCCCCACTCCCGCGCCTGCCGCAGAACGTCGCCCTGGTTCGCGTACGCAAGCTTCGATGCACGGGCCAACCAGTAGGCGTGCGGCAGGCTGTAGCCGGTGGCGTGCTGGTCGGGCAAGGACGGTACGGGCACGGTCGTCTTCCTCTCTCCGGCGCGGCGCGGCGCTGTGCTTGTGCTGTGCAGTGTCGTGGTCCGGGCTGCCGGACGGGGCGGCGGCGGCGTCCCCCGGGCCGCTCCCGTACTCAACCCGTACCGGCCCGTCCGCGGGCCGCTCGCCACGCGACGCCCCGCCCCACCGTCCCCCGCCCGGCCTACGGAACGGGCCCGCACGCACCGGCCCTCACCGGGCGGACGGCACTACCGCGCGGGCACCGCTTAGAGTTTTTGCATGGGTACGGGGACGGGGTGGGGGAACGGCGACGACGGTGTCCCGGACGGCTACGGCCCGCCGGCGTACCACGGCAACCCCTTCGCGCCCCCCGGCTCCCGCCCGGCCGCCCGGCCCCCGGGGCCGTACGGCCCCCCGGCACCGTCCGTACCCCCCGCCCGCTGGCAGGCCCCCAGCCCTGTCGAACGGCAGCTGTACGAGGCCAAGACCCGCGGCGACTGGTCCGCCTACTTCGACGTGCTCGGCCGGAACTGGCTCTACACGGCCCAGCGCCGGGCCTTCCTCGACACCCACCCCGGCGAAGTCCAGTTCCTGCCGCATTTCTCCCCGCAGGTCGGCGGCGTGTGCCTGACCGTCCTCACCGAAGGCGTACTCCCCGCGCCCGTCGCGGACCCCGTCTACGCCTCGGCATCCCTGTCCTGGTACGCGGACGCCTGGGACCGGACCGATCCGCCGTGGCTGGCGGTCAACCCCGGTACGCCTTCCGAGGCTTACTTCCTCACCACCCCCGAACACCGTGCCCGGTGGAAGCACCACACCGCCGCCGTGATCCGCCCCGGACTGCGGCTGCGCGCCCTCCACGTCGGCGGCGCCCTGCACGGCACGGTCGCGCACGGCCTCGCTTGCGGCGCCCTGCTCTCCGTCAACAACGGCGAACTGTGGAACGCCCTCGGCTACCACGGCCGCGGCTACCGGCGCGAACGCACCCGGCTCCAGGAGTGGTGGGACATCACCACGCCCGAGGAGTGGCGTGACACGCTCGAACGGCTGCTCTCCGCGGAAATGGTCAGCCCGGTCTGGGAGTTCGCGCTCCGGGTCCGCCGCGGTCTCGCCCTCGACTTCGGCGGCGCCGTCGAACCGGACCACTGGCGGACCGTCGCCGAACGGGTCGTCCGCCGGAACGCGGAGCGCGCCGCCGAGCCCCGGATCACCCCCGAAGGCGTCACGCCGGGCACCCCCGCCGACGAGGGCGAGGTGTCCGCACAGGCCGCCGGGGTACGGCGGCTGATCGGCCGGATCGCCCGCTACGAGGCCCGGTTCCGCGCCGACGGCCTGCTGGAGGAGGGCCGGTTCATCCGCACCCTGGAGGCCTGGGACTACGGCCGGGCCTCCGGAATGGCCCGCTGGGGCCTCGCCGCCCGCTTCGGCACCCTCGCGGAGACCGAGGCGGCGGTGGTCCGGGCGGGCGGTGCGGCCCGCGCGAACTACCGTTCCTGGGAGGATTTCTCCGCCGCGTACATCCTCGGCCGCTGTCTCCACTTCGACGAGGAGGAGTTCGGCGACTGGTACGAGAACGCACTCGCCTGCCACCGGATCCTGACGACGGATCCCGCGAGCCCCTGGCTGAACATCCCCTGGAAGTAGCCGCGCCTCCCCCCCCTCCTTCCCTTCCTCCCTCCTTCCCTTCCTCCCTTCCTCCCTTTTACGCTTCCCCGTTACGCCTCCGCCGCCTTCACCCGACCTTCCCGTACGGCTCCGACCAGTGCCGCGTGGTCCTTCTCGTTCTGGTCGGCGTACACCTCGGCGAACTCCGAGACGGCCGCGTCGAAGACGTCCCCGCCGCCCAGATAGGCGGCGATCGCGATCCGGTCACCGGAGCGGGCGTGCGCCCTGGCCAGGGTGGCGCCGCAGAGTTCGGCGAAGAGCCGCATGCCCTTGGGCACCATCGCCTGCGGTACGACGATCCCCTTCCAGTCGTGCAACTGCCGGATGTAGAAGTCGCGGTACGGCACGTCGACGTCCGTGACCCGGTCCCATCCCAGGAACACGTCCCCGACGGCCTGCATCAGCCGCTGGCCCGCGACGACCCGCTGCCCCTGGTTCTCGTACCTGCTCTGTCCGGTGTACGGCTCCAGCACCGAGCGGTCGGCCTCCTTCGCCTGGAGGATCAGCGGATCGGTGTCGTCCCGGCCGAGCAGCAGCAGGATCCAGCAGCGGGTGCCGACGCTGCCGACGCCGACGACCTTGCGGGCGATGTCCGCGATCCGGTACTGGGAGAGCAGATGCCGCCGCTCCATGGAGAGGCTGCGGCCGTAGTGGCCGACGAGGGTGTGCAGTTCACCGACCAGCCGGTCGAGTTCGGCCCCCTGGAGGAGCTGGTCGACCGGTACCACCAGCGGCGGATCGGCGGCGAACAGGCGCCCGCCGTCGCGGATCTCGGTCAGCTTCTCGAAGGCCTTCATGCTGTCGCGGGTACGGGCCTTCGCCATCGCCTCGGCCAGCCTCAGCCGGCCGCGCTGGTCGAGCCGCTCGTCGGCGAGGGCCTGCACCTGCTCCATATCGCCCCGGTCGTACCAGACGTCCAGATGGCCCAGGCCCGCGTACGCCCGCATCCGCTGCCGGTAGACGCGGACGGCCGACCGGACGATCGCCATCCGCTCCTTCTTCGGCCAGTCGTTCTCACGGCCCGCGATGACCAGGCTGGTGGCGAGCCGTTTGACGTCCCACTCCCAGGGCCCGGGGTGGGTCTCGTCGAAGTCGTTGATATCGAAGACGAGCCGTCGCTCGGGGGAGCCGAGGAGCCGGAAGTTCATCATGTGGGCGTCGCCGCAGAGCTGGGCGGTGAGCCCGGACGCGGGCGTCGCGGCGGCCAGATCGGAGGCCATGATCGCGGCGGCGCCCCGGTAGAACCGGAACGGCGACTCGGTCATCCGCCCGTACCGTACGGGCACCAGCTCGGGCACCCGGGCCGCCGACTGGGTCTCGACGATGCCGACGGGGTCGGGCCGGCCGGGGGCGGGGTCGTACTCCGCGTGCGAGGAGCGGGATGCGGTCTTACGGGCCGCGCGGCCCCGCTCGGCGCGCTCTTGCGGGGTGGGGAGCGGGCGGGCGCCGTAACGGTCGCGCTCCCCGGTTCCATGCCGGGATCGTCGGTCAGCCATATGCCACGACACCTCCAGCCGGGCAGCGGCGGACGCAGCACCACCACCCACTCCATCCCATTCTCCCCTTCTGCCCCATCGGCTGCATGTTGCGTGACGTGCCCCACATGATCCATCCGGGTGCAACGAAGAGACCCCGCCGGAACGTGAACGCGATGACGCCTCCGCTCCTCCCCCTCCTCCCGCTCCCCTTCCTCCACCTCCTTCTCGTGCTTCTCCTCCTTCCTCCCCTTCCCCCCCTTCCCCTTCCTCTTCTTCTCCGGCCTGGAAGGAACTCATGAACGCTTCTCCGTCCCCTGCGCTCCCCGCCCTCCCCCGTCGGCTTCTCGCCTTCACCCGCCATCTGCTGGTCTTCGGCTGGATCCAGACCCGGGCCTGTGTCTTCGCCGCCGCGCTCTTCCTCGGCATGGCGGCGGCCGAGGCGCTCCCCGACGGCCTGCCGGTGTCCCGCTACGACCTGCTGCTCCTCTACGGCGTCGCGATCACGGCCCTGGGATACGCGATGCGCTGGGAGACGGGCCGGGAAATCGCGGTGGTGGCGGTCTGCCATCTGCTCGGGTTCGCGTTCGAGGTGGTGAAGGTGCAGGTGGGCTCGTGGACGTACCCCGAGGACGCGCTCACCAAGGTTGCCGGTGTCCCGCTGTACGGCGGTTTCATGTACGCGGCGGTGGGAAGTTACGTCTGCCGCTCATGGCGCCTGTTCGACCTGGAACTGTCCGGTTACCGCCCGCGCGCGACCGCCGTGCTCGCCGCCCTCGTCTACCTCAACTTCCTCAGCCACCACTGGCTGCCGGACGCTCGCTGGGTACTGGCCGGGCTGCTGCTCCTGGCCACGGGCGGAACCAGGGTCGCGTACACGGTCGGCACGATCCGCCTCCGGATGCCGCTCGCGCTCGCCTTCGTACTGATCGGCTTCTTCCTCTGGGTCGCCGAGAACCTGGCCACCTACCTCGGCGCCTGGTCCTACCCCCACCAGCTCGACACCTGGTCGCCGGTGCCGGTGACGAAATGGGCGTCGTGGGCGCTGCTGATCAGCGTGACCGTGGTGATCGCGCGCGGGGCCCGGGAGTTCCGCCGGAGTGGCTTCCGCCCTTGAGACGCAGGTCACATCCGCCTCTGTCACATCCGTGGGCGCCCGCCGGTCATAGGGATGTAGCCAACGACAACGGCAGAGGAGCCCGCGCCATGAACGCCCGACTGACCCTCTTCGGCAACCCGACCGCGAACAAGGTCATCAGGAGCCTCGCCTCGACCGGTGCAGTGGTCTCCGCCACCGGGCTTCCCGCGGCGACACAGGAGCTGGTGAAGATCCGCGCAAGCCAGATCAACGGCTGCGGCTTCTGCCTCGACATGCACAGCAAGGAAGCCGCGGCGGCGGGTGAGGACACGACGCGCCTGCACCTGGTCGCGGCCTGGCGGGAGGCGACGGTCTTCACCGACGCCGAGCGCGCCGCGCTGGAGCTGGCCGAGCAGGGCACCCGTATCGCCGACGCGTCCGGCGGAGTCACCGACGAGGCGTGGGCGGACGCCGCAAAGCACTACGACGAGGAGCAGCTCATCGCGCTGGTCTCCCTGATCGCCACGATCAACGCCTTCAACCGGCTGAATGTGATGACCCAGCAGCCCGGCGGGAGCTATCGGGTCGGCCAGTTCGCCTGACCTCTCCCGACCCGCGATCCGTGAAGGGCCCCACCGCGCCCGGTGGGGCCCTTCGGGGTCTCCGCGCCGGTCACCCCTCCGGATAGAAGACGAAGAGGGTGCAGCCGGCCGCCGTCTGCGGAATGTGCGAGGACCCGGCGGGCGCGTGGATGAAGGATCCGGCGGGATAGTCCCGGTACCCGTCGTTGAAGACCCCGGAGACCACGAAGACCTCCTCGGGACCGGGCTCGTGCACATCGACCCCTTCCCAGCAGGCCCCCGGATCCATCTCCACCACCTGCGCCGACGCTCCCCCTGCCAGAGGGGACGGATGCGGATACCGGGGAAGATCTCCCGCACGGGGGCGTCGTCGACGGCGGAGCAGACGTAGCCGGGCATGTTCTGTGCTGTCGTCATGGACTCAGCCCGACCGCCCGCCCGAGCCGTGCCGAGTGTCGGCAAAGACATCACTGGGTACTTTCCTGCCAGGGGCGCCGAGGGGTGCCGGCGCCCGCTTACGGGCACCCCATCCCGGAGCCTGAGCGCCCCCGCCGGAGCCATCGTCTTGAGGCCCCACTCGCAACCGTCCTGGCCGCGGAAGGTTTGACTTCACTTCAGCGTGCTGCCGCTCTGCGCGGTCGGCTGGGCCGGGGCCAGAGTGGGGCGGAGACAGGAGCGGCGGGCCCGGGCAGGACAGTCCCCAAACCTGCGCCCTGCTCGTATACTCGTGCATACAAGTTCCACCGTGCTGGTAGGCCGCATGTGCAGCGGGTTCGGGCTAGACGAGTTTCACGCCGTCGTGGGCGCGGACGGCTGGTGGCGATGTCGCGTCCAGGGCGTCGAGCACCCGGATCGCGTACGCCTCGTCGGCGAGTTCGGTGATCTCTTCGCGGGTGGCCCAGCGCAGTGCGCGGGTCTCGCTTCCGGTGGTGGGCGTGCCGTCCGCGGCCTGGCAGCGGAAGACGAGGGAGATGATCAGGCCCGTCATGTTCTTGTAGACGCCGGTGAGGGTCGCGGGAAGTGCGATCTTCAGGCCGGTTTCTTCGAGAACCTCGCGCTGGAGCGCGTCCGGGATGGTTTCCTCGCGTTCGAGGACCCCGCCCGGGGGCTCCCACTTGCCGTTGTCGCGCCGCTGGATGAGGAGGGCCCGGCCCTGTTCGTCCACGACGACCCCGGCGACGCTCACGGAGTGCGGACGGTCAGTGCTCACGTTCCTCGGCCCTCTCGGCTGGCTAGGCTCACCACCGTAGCAACAACACTCGCCCACTCGTCTAGATACCTAAAGGAGTACGCATGACCTCGCTTCCGACCGGCATCATCGGTGATCTCGACCCCACGAGCGATCGCGCGGTCTTCCGGCAGATCGCGGACCAGCTTCGCGAAGCCATCGACCGCGGCCGGTTCCGGGAGGGGGAGAAGCTGCCCTCCGAAGCCGAACTGGTCGAGCATTACGGCGTCTCCCGGATGACCGTCCGCAACTCCTTCTCCGTTCTCCAGGGCGAGGGCCTGGTCCATGCCGAACACGGCAAGGGCGTGTTCGTCCGGCCCCGGCCGCCCGTGCGCCGACTCGCCTCCGACCGCTTCGCCCGCCGCCACCGCAACCAGGGCAAGTCCGCGTTCCTCGTCGAAGCCGACGTGGCCGGCGGGCACCCCCAGGTGGACAGCCTGGAGGTCAAGGAGGAGAAGGCCGGCCAGGACATCTCCGCGCGGCTCGGTTCCGTGCGCCGCGTCCTCGCCCGGCACCGCCGCTACCTCCTCGACGGCCGCCCGGTCGAGTTCGCGACCTCGTACCTCCCCCTCGACATCGCCCGCGGTACGCAGATTGCCGAGCCCAACCCCGGCCCCGGCGGCATCTACGCCCGCCTCGAAGAACTCGGCCACCGGCTCGACCGCTTCGAGGAGGAGATCCGCGCCCGGATGCCCTCCCCCACGGAGGTGAAGACGCTCCGGCTGGCGTCCGGCGTGCCCGTGTTCCATCTGATCCGGACCGCGTACGACACCGAGGGCCGGGCCGTCGAAGTCTGCGACACCGTCATGGCGGCGGACGCATACGTCCTCAACTACCAGCTTCCGGCGACCTGATGGCCTGACCAGACCAGCGGTGAACGGTGATGCGCGGGCCCCCTCTCCGAACTCGCACCTCCCCACAGGCATACTCGTGTAGACGAGTGAGCAAATTGTGTGCCAAGGTGATCGTCCGCACCTCCGGACTTGCAGGCGCGCGACGGTTCTTGCCTAGACGAGTAGTTGGGGAGGTGGATTGATGCACACCATCCGCGTGGAGACCTCGGCGGCGACGATCCTGCGGACCGAGGCTCCCGAGCCCAAGGTTTGCGACCGGAAGACGGGCGAGATCGCCAAGGACGCCGTCAGCTCGGCAGTCTTGCCCGCCAACTCCCCGGATATAGAAGTACCCTTATATAAAACTTACTCCTGGTTCCTGCCCTGCTGCTCGCGGCGGCCGTGCTGCTGATCCTCGGCGTCCCCGATGCCGTGGTCGACGCGATCATGGGATGGGGGTCCGGGGCGCGGCCCGGATGCGGGTCCGGGGCATGCGGGTCGCCGGGGCGGTGCTGCGGAAGGTGGCCGGGCAGGCCGGCGGGGTGCTCCGGGGGCCGACCGAAGGCGGCTGAGACGGAAGCTGCGACGTCAGTGCCCGGTGAGGCGCTGGCGGAGGATGCGAGATTCGAACTCATGAGGGGTTGCTCCCAACACGCTTTCCATATGTTCGTACGGTGGTCCGGGTGGGTTCACGCCTGTCCTGACCTGCGGTGGAGCTTTCGGAGGGGCCTCGTCCGGACTGGTGCGGACGGCGGCGAATGAGACCTGGATCCGGCCCCGGTCACCCGCTGGCACGGCCGGGCTCCTGGGTGGTGAAGCCGGACAGTATCTCCCGCTGACGACTGTTTTCAGCCGCCGCCCAGAGGCCCCGCCGCTGTCTCGTTCGGCACCGTCTAACCTGCCGAGCATGATTCGTGCTGTGGTGTTCGACGTCGGTGAGTGCCTGGTGGACGAGACCAGGGAGTACGGGACCTGGGCGGACTGGCTGGGGGTGCCCCGTCATACTTTCGCGGCCATGTTCGGCGCGGTCATCGCGCAGGGGCGCGACTATCGCGAGACGTTCCAGGAGTTCCAGCCCGGATTCGACCTCGCCGAGCAGCGGGAGAAGCGCGCGGCGGCCGGGAAGCCGGAGTGGTTTGGAGAAGACGATCTCTACCCGGATGTACGGCCGACGCTCGCGGCGCTTCGGGACGCCGGGTTGTGGGTGGGCATCGCGGGAAACCAGACCGTACGGGCCGGCGGCCTGCTGCGCGGGCTGGAGCTGCCCTCCGACCTGATCGCCACCAGTGACGACTGGGGAGCGTCCAAGCCTGACGTGGAGTTCTTCGAGCGGGTGATCGACGCCACGCCTGCCGAGCCGGCCGAGATCCTGTACGTCGGTGACCGGCTCGACAACGACATCCGCCCGGCCGTACAGGCGGGGCTCCTGACAGCCCTCATCCGGCGCGGCCCTTGGGGCACGATCCAACAGCGCGATCCGGACGCCGACGCGATCACGACAATGCGGATCGACTCACTGGCGGAGCTGCCGGAGAAGATCGCCAAGTTCAACGCTGGAGAGCGCTGACCGTGGTGCCCCAGTCGTAGAGATGGTCGTCGAGGTCCCGGACGCACGGCTCGTTCTGCCAGGGAGCGAGCATGCGCCGGACCTCACGCACGCGGTCCATGCCGGTGGCGTACCAGGTGAGCGCCAGCTGGTCGAGGGCTTGGATGGCATAGCGGCACGCCTCCACGGGCCTTCCGTCAAAGGCTTCGACCGCCGCGAGATCTCCGAGGACGATGGTGCTCTGTTTGGCGGATTCGGGTGGCAGCCTGTCGAGCACGTCGTGGAGCGTCTGCCGCGCCTGCGGTAGGTGCCCGGCCTTCAGCTGAGTGTTCCCTTTGAACGCGGACAGGCGCACAGGGCTGAACCAGTCCATCCACTCCGGGCTGGCGTGCTCGGCGCCCGCGGAGAGAGTGTCCTCCGCGCGGTGGATCAGTCTCAGCGCCGTGTGAGGGTTGCCGCAGCGGGTCTCGCACTCCGCTTCGACCGCGTCCAGCCACGCCCAGAACTCCGCCGACGCCGTTCCACGACGGGCGTACGTACGGGCCGCAGTCATCCGTTCGATCGCCCCCTCCTGATCGTCCGCCCATCCAGGGATGAAGGCCATATGGGCGAGGATGGCCGCTCCGAGCAGTGGATCGTCGGCTTCCCCTGCCGCCTGGAGGGCGCGGAGAAGGGTTTCGGAAGCCCGGTCCGGCTGCCGTAGATCGAAGAACTCGATGCGGCCGGCCAGCAGGTAGGACTCGGCCAGCGCCGCTGCGAGCGCCTGGCGGGCGGGGTTCGCCGTCTCCGGGAGGAGTGCGCACCCCAGACGAGTGTGTTCCAGCACTGACGGGTGCAGCACGGCAGGGGCAACGGACCAGTACAAGTGCCGGTGCGAGCGGGTGACGGCCCCGAAATCCCTGCCGACGGTGGCCGGCTGCTTCGCGGATATGCCCTCAAGAGGGACGGGGGCCAACCGCGCCCCAGGCTGCGACGCCCGCAGGGTGTTCCCGGTCGCTCTGCCGGGCTGGGGCCGTGCGCTGCCCCACGGCGGAGCGAATCCGAGGTCCTCCATGCTCTGGCCCAGAACATGGGTGAGAACCCGGTGCACATCTGGCTGTGGCCAGGGAGGAGTGGAGGACTCCCAGCGCCTGACCTGTCGGACGCCGACGGCCAGACCTCTGATACCGAGGGTCAGTGCCGTTTCGGTAATGGCGTCGGCCAGGGCTTGTTGGGAGTTGTATCCGGCGGACAGGCGAGCGGCCTTGAGCCTGGTGTTGCCTGTAGGGCGGGGCATGGTCTCCTCCGTGGCGAGCTCTCGTCCCAGCGTGCCATGCGATGTCCTCATGGCGGCGAACAACCTTCGCCGGGCATCAAGTAGGTCCTTTGGAAGTCCTTCTGATGACCGCTCAGAGTCCTCGAAGGGGGCTTTGGTCGATCGACATGATGTCACCGCGTCGCACTGAAGCCGTGTCGCAGCAAGGTGTCAGTGATCTTTGCGGCCGATGCCACGCACCGGCGCCCACCAAGGCGTCCAGTACCGGTTCCGTCCAGCTCGCAGCGAGCTGGTGGCCGTCCGACCCTGCATATCCAAGGGGTCGGTTCAGCTCATCCAGCACACAGAAGGGATCAGCCATGCCTCAAGCCAGGCGAGAGAAGAAGGATCACCTGATCTACGCGGACGTCGTGGACTCCAAGTCCAAGGCGGGCGTGTGGATGGGCGAGCGGGCCTCCTTCCAGGAGAAGCAGGGCCGCATCATCGAGGCCCTCAAGGAGCGGGCCGACTGGGTCGAGCTGAAGGACGCGATCATGGTTATCAGCGCCGACCCGGCCGGTATCACCGTCATCGCGCCGAACCCGACGCTGCCCGGCGTGATCGTCCTCGCCGATGGCGGCTCGCCGGCCACCTCCGCGAAGCTCCAGGCCGCCGCCGAGGAGACCGTCCGCGAGGTCATGGGCGAGCTCGGGATAGCCCAAGAGGAAGCGGCGGCCTGACCATCATGGCCGTCCCCCGGATGCTGTGGGGGAAGTACTTCCAGTACGAACGGGACGGGGAAGCGGTTCTCCTCGACCCGGTCGCGCTGGACAGTGTGTTCATCGACTCCGGCGAGGTCCACGACCTTGCCGGGGTCCCCCCGACCGAGACCCATGAAGCCCTCGCCGGGCTCGGCTTCACCCCTGGTGGCCCTGCTGCTGACCGGCGCGAAGCACTCCACGACCGTCTTCGACTCCTCGGCCTCGACCGCGCTCCCAGCCGTATCAGCGGCCTGCGCGTGGTCCTCACCGACCGCTGCAATATGGCCTGCACCTACTGCTTCGTTGATACGAACAGCGGCAAGCCGGACCTGACGAAGGAAGAGCTCTCGGAGGGGCTGGAGTTCCTGTTCGAGCAGAACGCCGGCCAGGAAGAGGTGTCCATCCAGTGGTTCGGCGGCGAGCCGACCATCCGCTTCGACCTCATGCGGTACGGCGACCAGCTCGCCGATTCCCTCGCCGCCCGCTACGACGTGGCCAGGGTGCGCCGCACCGTGGTCACCAACGGAGCCCGGCTGACCGAGGAAGCACTCGACCACTTCGTCGCGTACGAGTACGGAGTTGGCATCTCCATAGACGGGCCGCCGGGCATCAACTCCGCGCACCGGCTCCTCCTCGGCGGGCAGCCCGCGGACGACCGGATTCGCCGCAACGTCGCCCGGTTCATCAAGGCGGACGGGCTGCATGTGGGCTGCAACCTGACCCCGACCGCTGCGAACATCGGGCGCCTCGCCGAGACCGTCCGGTGGATCATCGACGACCTCGGGCTGAAGTTCATCTACGCCAACACGCCAATCCCGACCGCGGGCCGCTGGCAGGTTAACGGCACCAACCTTGCACGGGAGCTGTACGAGGCCCGCCAGGCCGCTCTGACGCGGGGCGGAATGCTGTTCTCCGTCCTGGACCGCGCCTTCCAGGCCCTCGACACGCGGCGGCCGATGCTGTTCGACCACATGCAGGGCGACCGCAGCCTGAACGCCGCCCTGCTGCCCGGCAACCGAGTCAGCCTGTGCGACATCAACTTCACCGAGCCGTCATTCCAGCACACCCTCGACGAGCTACGCGCCGATCCCGGACTCCTCGCCGGAGTGACGAAAAAGGTCGCCCCGATCCCCGAGTGCGGGAACTGCCCGGCGCTCGCCATCTGCGGCGGACCGTCCCGCAACGAACAGGCCCTCATCGGCGGCGGCACCCCGGACCCCGAGATGTGCGCCTTCTACACGAACACCGTGGAGATCGCCGTCTGGGACAACACGGGGGTGCAATGAGCGGCCACGTTCGTACCGCGCTGATCTCCACGGCCGGGCACTGCAAAGTGGCCTGCGGATTCTGCTTCCGTGCCGACCGGGCCCACGGCTTCCTCGACACTCCGACGTACACCCGCACCCTGTCCCGGCTGAAGGAGACGGGCGTGGACGGCGTGTGTCTGACCGGCGGCGAGCCGACCCACCATCCGCACCTCAGGCAGCTCGTACGACTGGCCCACCAGTTCGGCATGTCGGTGTCGATGGTCACCTCGGCCCGCACCGTGACCGACGTGATCGCCCTCTCGCACGTGGCTGATCTCCTGGCCAATGTGACCGTCTCCGCGGATTCCCGGGGCGCGATGCTGCTGGGACGCACCAGCCGCACGGCGGCAACGGGTATCGACACACTGCGTGCCACCAGCACCGGGACGAAGATCCTGCACGTCACCTGCTGGAACCTGATCGACAGCGAGTGCCGGGCCTTGGCCGGCCTCGTGACCGAGGCCGGGGTGGAGGTCCAGTTCAGCCCCGTCGTTCTCGACGAGCATGCCCTGCGCCGCGGCGGCATGGTGGTCCAGGAGTATCTGGCACGGCAGTGGCTCGACGCCGAGGTATTGGGACATTACTTCGACCTGTCCGATCGGTACCGGGGCTATCTCGATGAGCTGCGGGATCTTCAACTGCCGGCCGAGGGCGAGCGGCGGCAGTGCCGCTCGGCGACCGCGTATGTGTCCGCCGACGGCCTCATACGGCGCTGCCCCTACGGTCAGGCGTCGGTCAGCTTCCTCGCACCCCGTGCCGAGATCGGACGGTTCCTCACCGATCCGGCGCAGGACCGGGTGACCCCTGACTGCGCCGCCATCTGCCGCCCCTCCGTCACGCCCGACGACCGCGAAGCGCCGTGCAGCGTGCCCGCGTGAGCACGGGACCTGACTACCACGACTCCCTGGACCGACCGATGACGATCACGACACCCGAAGACTTCACCCAGAGGTGGCGACAGCCGCCGAACTTCCCGCTCGACCTCCGCTTCGACTACCTGTTTCTGCCCGCTGTCGACTTCCTCGACCATCTCCGGCGAGACGAGGAAGTCCGGTTCACGATCCTCGGGGACGAAGACTGGCAGGTACGGATGGACCGCACCGCCGCCTTCCATACCGCGCCGATCGAGGAGATCGTCACCTGGCCGTTCCGGCTGGTGCACTTCAACCTCAGCCGCTTCTACGGCGACCTCCTGCGCGGCTTCCAGGAAGACGTCATGATCCCCTGGCGCACCCATCTGTCCGCCCGGGGCTTTACCTGGCAGCGCCTGGCGCCGATTCTGTTCCTCTCCACCGAGGGCGCGTCCTCGACCTACCACAACGACAACTCACACGGCCTGGTCTGGCAGGTCCACGGCACCAAGTCCTTCCACAGCTACCTCAGCCCCGACAAACACCTGTCGGCCGAGGCGGCCGTCATCGGGGAGACCACCGCCGAGGAGCCGCCCGAGCATGATCGTGCTGACCGTCAGTCCATCACGATGCGGCCCGGTGACCAGCTGTGGAGTCACGTCCTGACGCCGCACTGGGTCACCACCGAGTCGGCGCTCGCCATGAGCGTCACCCTCTCCCACGGCGGGCTGTGCCACCGGGGCCACTTCTCCGAGCGGGAGCTGGCGCTGCGGTCCTACTGGGACAAGAACCCCGGCGAGGCATGGACGCATGATCTGCGCCATGTCCGCTACTGAGGCCGGGCCCTACGGCACGGGCGAGCGATCCGCGTCGTGGGGCCCGGCTCCCGCCCGATTACGGGGTGAGCCGGTTCGGCCCCCGGAAGAGGAAGCTGGCCTCTCGGATGGAGTCCAGGCCGAGCATGACCATCAGCACCCGCCCGAGCCCCATGCCGAGACCACCGTGCGGCGGGCAGCCGTACCGGAACGCGTTCAGGTAGTCCCGCAGCGGCTCGGGGCTCATGCCCTTCTCGGCAGCCTGCTTCAACAGAACGTCGTACCGGTGCTCACGCTGGGCACCGGTGGTGACCTCCAGCCCCTTCCACAACAGGTCGAAGCTCAGCGTCACGCCCGGGTCGTCGGCCGACCGCATGTGGTAGAAGGGCCGGATGCCCACCGGGTAGTTGGTGATGAACACGAACTCGTGCCCGGTGGCCTCCTTGACGTGGGCGGAGATACTCCGCTCGCCCTCCGGGTCCAGGTCCTCCTTTATCCCCTCCGGGTCCCAGCCGCCCTCGCGCAGGATCTTGTGTGCTTCGGCCATGGTGATCCGGGGGAAGGGCGTCGTGGGGACGGTGACCTCGACACCGAAGTGTTCGGCGATCGCTTCACCGTGCGCGTCGGCGACCTTGGCGATTGCATGGGTGAGCATCTGCTCCTCGAACGCCATCACGTCCTCGACGTCGTCGATCCACGCCAGCTCGACGTCGACGCCCGTGAACTCGGTCGCGTGCCGGGAGGTGAACGACGGTTCGGCGCGGAAGACCGGCCCGATCTCGAAGACCTTCTCGATCCCGGCCGAGATCGCCATCTGCTTGTAGAACTGCGGCGACTGCGCCAGATAGGCGCTGCGGTCGAAGTACCCGAGCTTGAAGACCTCCGCACCGGACTCCGAGGCGGTGCCCATGAGCTTGGGGGTGTGCATCTCCGTGGCGCCCTGCGCGTAGGCGTACTCGCGCATGCCCTGCTCCAGGGTGGTCTGCACGGCGAACATCAGCTGGGTGGCGGGCCGGCGGCGTACGTCGAGGAAGCGCCAGTCCAGGCGCTGCTCCAGACCGGTGTGCTCGTCGATCGGCAGCGGGGTGTCGGCCGAGTTCAGGATCTCGACCGTCTCGGGGACGATCTCCAGGCCGCCGAGCTTGACCTGGGCGGCGTCGACGACGCGGCCGGTGATCCGGACGGCGGACTCGGGGGTGAGGGATTCGAGCCGGGCTTCCAGCGGTCCGCCGTCGCGCCGGTGGGTCACCTGCACCATGCCGGTGCCGTCCCGTACGACGACGAATTGCATCTTGCTCTGCAGACGGAGGGTGTTCACCCACCCGCAGACGGAGACGGTACGGCCAACGTGTTCTCGCAGGTCGGAGACGTGTACGCGGCTGTGGATCATTTCGGTCCTCCGAAGGACTTCGTCATGATCCCTTGGGAGTGCGGGCGAGAAGGGGAACTCGCGGTACCACCGCACTTTCGCCGCCACCAGGTGGCGGCCTCGTTCGTACCCGGTCACGGGGGTCGGCCGGCGGGGCATGGGGCCACCGGACGTGGCCGTTCCTCCCCGCGCTCAGGAGGGTCTTCACCCTGGGGCGCGAGACCGCCTTCCCAGCTACCGGCGGCTCTCTCTGCTCGCGTGAACCCTGGCTACTCGTCTCCGTCAACGCGTTGCCCAGCAGGATACGGACCTCGCGACCATGCCCGCAATCACATACGGCTCCGACTGGCCCAGAGGCCCGGGGAGCGGCCTGATCGTGATCTTGGACAGGGCGACGGGCCTTCGCCGTCACAGCGCGACAGCGCGGGCGGAGGTGAAAGGGCATGGCGCCCGGCCAATCCCTTGTCACACATCCGGCCCGGGGCGACGAGGCATTGCGGCGCGCACTCGAAGACGCCTCCATGGGGCGCTGGGAAGGCCCGCGCTACCTCCTGATCTCCACCGGTCCGGACTGGTACCGGCGGATCTTCCGCCTCCACGTCCTCGCGGAAGCCGGGGCGCGGTTCAGATTCGCCGACACCTGAGTCCCGGTCGAACATCTACATACTCCTGGTTCCCGCCCTGCCGCTCGTGGCGACCGTGCTGCTGATCCTCGGCGTCCCCGATGGGGTGGTCGACGCGATCATGGGATGGGAGCCCGGGGGAGCGGCCCGGATGCGGGCCCGATACATGCAGGTCACCGGGGCGGTGCTGCGAAAAGTGGCCGGGCAGGTGGGCGGGGCGCTCTGGGGACCGGCCGAAGGCGACTGAGACGGAAACTAAGACGGAGAAACGTCGAAGGGCCCGCTGCAAGCAGCGGGCCCTTCGACGTTAGTGCCCGGTGAGGCACTGGCGGAGGATACGAGATTCGAACTCGTGAGGGGTTGCCCCCAACACGCTTTCCAAGCGTGCGCCCTAGGCCACTAGGCGAATCCTCCGCGGCAAACAATACAAGACGTTGAGCAGTGCTCGCGAACTCGTTCCCACCCCCGGGATCGGGTACCCTGTGCGGAGCCCCTCACGTGGCGCTATCTGACTGAACTCCCCCAGGGCCGGAAGGCAGCAAGGGTAGGTCGGCTCTGGCGGGTGCGTGGGGGGCGCTTGCGTTGTGCGGGGGGTGCGGGTGGGGGCAGTGGGGGACGGTTGTCGGTGGGGACCGATAGCCTCGTAGGTGTGTCGTCGCTTGCGTTGTACCGCCGCTATCGCCCGGAATCGTTCGCCGAGGTCATCGGGCAGGAGCATGTCACTGACCCGTTGCAGCAGGCCCTGCGGAACAACCGGGTCAATCACGCGTACCTGTTCAGCGGGCCGCGCGGGTGCGGCAAGACGACCAGTGCGCGGATCCTGGCGCGCTGTCTGAACTGCGAGCAGGGGCCGACGCCGACGCCCTGCGGAGAGTGCCGGTCCTGTCGGGACCTCGCGCGCAACGGGCCCGGGTCCATCGATGTCATCGAGATCGACGCGGCCTCGCACGGCGGTGTGGACGACGCCCGTGACCTGCGGGAAAAGGCGTTCTTCGGGCCGGCGGGCAGCCGCTACAAGATCTACATCATCGACGAGGCCCATATGGTCACCCCGCAGGGCTTCAATGCCCTGCTGAAGGTGGTCGAGGAGCCGCCGGAGCATCTGAAGTTCATCTTCGCGACCACCGAGCCGGAGAAGGTCATCGGGACCATCCGCTCGCGTACGCACCACTACCCGTTCCGGCTGGTCCCCCCCGGGACCCTGCGGGACTATCTGGGCGAAGTCTGCGGGCAGGAGAAGATCCCCGTTGCCGACGGGGTCCTGCCGCTGGTCGTCCGGGCCGGTGCCGGGTCCGTGCGGGACTCCATGTCGGTGATGGACCAGCTGCTCGCGGGGGCCACCGAGGAGGGTGTGACCTATGCCATGGCCACCGGTCTCCTCGGGTACACGGACGGCTCCCTGCTCGACTCCGTCGTGGACGCCTTCGCCGCCGGGGACGGCGCCGCGGCCTTCGAGGTCGTCGACCGGATCGTCGAGGGCGGCAACGACCCCCGGCGCTTCGTCGCCGATCTGCTGGAGCGGCTGCGCGATCTGGTGATCCTGGCCGCCGTCCCGGACGCCGCCGAGAAGGGCCTCATCGACGCCCCGGCCGATGTCGTCGAGCGGATGCAGGCACAGGCCGGAGTCTTCGGCGCCGCCGAGCTGAGCCGCGCCGCCGATCTGGTCAACACCGGGCTCACCGAGATGCGCGGGGCCACCGCGCCCCGGCTCCAGCTGGAGCTGATCTGCGCCCGGGTGCTGCTGCCCGGCGCCTTCGACGACGAGCGTTCGCTCCAGACCCGGCTCGACCGGCTGGAGCGCAGCGCCGCCGCGGGTGCGACCTTCTCCGCCGGGCCTGCCGCGCCCGCGCCCGGTGGTGTGCCCATGGGGTACGGGGGCGGGGGAGCGGCCTCCGCCGCGCACCCTCCCCAGGCTGTGCCCGCCGCCCCCGAGCCCGTGGCCCCCGTCGCGCCGCAGGGCCCCCCGCCCGCCGCCCCCGAGCCCGCGCAGCAACAGGCCCCCGCTCCACAGCAGCAGCCCCAGCAGTCCCAGCAGCGGCCCGGTGCCTGGCCCGGGGCCGGTTCCTCCGCGGGCGACGGCGGCCGGCGGCCCGGCGGCTGGCCCACCGCCACCGCGCCCGGCGAGGGCACCCGGCCCGCGGCCGCGCCCGCGGCGCCGTCCGCGCCGGTTCCGGAACCCCAGCCCCAGGCCGCCGCCTCCGCCCCCGCGCCCGGAATGGCGCAGGGCGCGGCCCAGGTGCGGAACATGTGGCCCGGGATCCTGGAAGCCGTGAAGAACCGCCGCCGCTTCACCTGGATTCTCCTCAGCCAGAACGCCCAGGTCGCCGGGTTCGACGGCACCACCCTCCAGATCGGCTTCCTCAACCCCGGTGCCCGCGACAACTTCGCGACCAGCGGCAGCGAAGAGGTCCTCCGCCAGGCCCTGGCCGAGCAGTTCCACGTCCAGTGGAAGATCGAAGCCATCGTCGACCCCACCGGTGGCGCCGGCGGGCCCTCGGGCCCCGGCGGCGGTGGAAGCGGCGGTTACGGCAGGCCGTCCCCGGCCCCCGCCGCACCCCAGCGCCCCGCGGCCCCCGCCGCCCCGAGCGGCCCCCCGCCCGCGCCCGCCCAGGCCCCGTCGGCCCCCGCACAGCAGCCGCCCGCCGAGCGCCCCCCGGCCGCGCAGCCCCCGCCGCCGGCCCCCGAGGCGTACGGCGGCCCCCCGCCCGTCGCCCCCGAGGACGACACCCCGGAGGACGACGACCCCGACCTCGTCGACTCCGCGCTCTCCGGCCACGACCTGATCGTGCGCGAGCTGGGCGCCACCATCCTGGAGGAATATACGAACGAGTAGAGCGGCCGCTTGGGAGGCCCGTACAGAAGGGCACGGCTTCCGGCCGGTTAGGCTGGCGCCCGTGAAGGTCCTCGTCATCGGCGGCGGCGCCCGCGAACACGCCCTGTGCCGCTCTCTCTCCCTCGACCCCGACGTCACCGCTGTGCACTGCGCGCCCGGCAATGCGGGCATCGGCGAGGTCGCCGAACTGCACCCGGTCGACGCACTCGACGGTGCTGCCGTCGCCCGCCTCGCGGCCGATCTGGAAGCCGGTCTCGTCGTCGTGGGACCGGAGGCACCGCTCGTCGCCGGGGTCGCCGATGCCGTCCGCGCCGCCGGGATCCCGTGCTTCGGGCCCTCCCGGGAAGCGGCACAGCTCGAAGGCTCCAAGGCCTTCGCCAAGGACGTCATGGCCGCGGCCGGAGTACCCACCGCCCGCTCCTACGTCTGCACGAACGCTGAGGAGATCGACGAGGCCCTCGACGCCTTCGGCGCTCCCTACGTCGTCAAGGACGACGGCCTGGCCGCCGGAAAGGGCGTCGTCGTCACCGCCGACCTCGCCACCGCCCGGGCGCACGCCCTCGCCTGCGACCGCGTCGTCATCGAGGAGTACCTCGACGGCCCCGAGGTCTCCCTCTTCGCGATCACCGACGGCGAGACCGTCGTCCCGCTCACCCCCGCCCAGGACTTCAAGCGCGCCCTCGACGGCGACGAGGGCCCCAACACCGGCGGTATGGGCGCCTACTCCCCGCTGCCCTGGGCCGACCCCAAGCTCGTCGACGACGTCATGACCACGGTCCTCCAGCCGACCGTGGACGAGCTGCGCCGCCGCGGTACACCGTTCGCCGGACTGCTCTACGCGGGCCTGGCGATCACCTCCCGCGGCGTCCGTGTCATCGAGTTCAACGCCCGCTTCGGCGACCCGGAGACCCAGGTCGTCCTCGCCCGGCTGCGGACCCCCCTCGGGGGCGTCCTGCTCCACGCCGCCCAGGGCACCCTCGCCGACGAACCGCCGCTGCGCTGGCACGAGGACGCGGCCGTCACCGTCGTCGTCGCCTCCCACAACTACCCGGACACCCCGCGTACCGGCGATCCGATCACCGGGCTCGCGGACGTCGCGGGACAGGACGCTCCGCACGCGTACGTCCTCCACGCCGGTACCCGGCAGGACGGCGACACCGTCGTCAGCGCGGGCGGCCGGGTGCTCTCCGTCACCGCGACCGGAAAGGATCTGCGCGAGGCCCGGGAGCGTGCGTACGCCGCCGTCGGCCGGATCGGCCTCGACGGCTCCCACCACCGTACGGACATCGCCCGCAAGGCCGCCGAGCCCGCCGAGCCCGCCGGATCCGCCACGGCCGCCGAGCCCGCCGGATCCGCCACGGCCGCCGAGTCCGTCGAGTCCGCGTAGACAGAGGGCGTTCATACGGATACGGCGCGTCCGCAGAGGGCCGGACGCCGCAGGGCAACGGGCCGGGCCCGGGGACGATCCCCGGGCCCGGCCCGTTGCCGTACACCCCGGTGGTACGTCTCCGGGCACCGCCGTCCGCGGTACGGGGCCGCTCCGCACCGTCCCCCGCCCCCGAACAGCGCATTCACGCTGTCTACACAGGGAAATCACACCGCCCACCCATTCGTCAGCACCTTTGCCCAAGGCCATTCCATCGAGTGACGCTCGGCCATCCGGATGACGCCCGCGACCGCCCCAACTAGGGTGCGGCGAGGGCGTTCCGGCACTTGGCCCACCGGCATTGCGATGTCGGTGGCGGGTGCCACAGTGGGAGTGCACCTACACCGTCCACCGTCGCGGGGCAGAGGGGGTGAGGACCAACCGTGTCCATGACCGGAATCAGTGAGTCCATCGGTGCGCGGGCCGCGCGTGCACGGGCGCTTGCCGTGCTGCGGATCCGTAGCCGGGCGGTCGCCGTCGCGATCCTTCCCGCGGCCGTGGCCGTGGTGCTCTTCGCCGGTGGTGTCTTCGGCCATCTGACCGGCGGGGGCTGGGACACCGCCCGCACCGTCGCCGCGGTGATCGCCGTCGCCACCGGAGCGGCCGCGCTCGCCGTCGCCGCGGTGATCGCGCGCGCCGAGCCGGCGCTCAGCCCGACCGTCGAACTGTCCGAGCGGTCGGCCCCCGACCTCTACCGCCTGGTCGGGGATCTCGCCGAGCGGCTCGACGTGCCCGCGCCCTCCGCGGTCGCGCTGACCCCCGACTGCGACAGCTGGCTGGAGGACCGCACCCACCCGGCCCACACCGCTGCGGGCCGTCCCGGCAACCGGCTGCGGCGCAGCGACCGGACACCCGTCCTGGTCATCGGCTCCCCGTTCCTCTGGTGGATGCGGGTGGCCGAGCTGCGCGCCCTGCTCGCCCCCGTCGTCGCCGGTACGGCATCGGCGGCCCAGCCCGACATAGCCACCGCGCGCCGGTTCGTCCGGGGCCTGGACGCCGCGGTGGCCCTCGCCGCCCGGCCCGCCCGCGGCTCCGGCCGCACCTTCGCGCCGGCCGGGCTCCTCCGGTTCCCCCGCCGGCTCGCCCTCGGGTTCACCGGCCGGATCGCCCGCCTTCTGCTGCGGAGCTGCCGGGTGCACGCGGCCGAGATGGAACGCGGGGTCGCCGCCGCCGCGTCCGAGCGCGCCCAGTCCGTCGACTACGGTCTCCGGATCGTCGCCCAGGAGCAGGTGGGCCTGGCGTACGCGGGCTGGGACCGGCTGCTGACCCGGGTCGCGCTGCCCGCCTGGCGGATGGGCCGCTGGCCCTCCCGGCTGGACGCCGGAGTGGTGTCCGCGCTCACCGAGCTGTCCCGCCGCGACCGGCTCGCCGAGGGCTTCGCCTCCCGGCTCGGCGAGCGGCCCGCCTGCGATCTGCTGGAGGAGCCGGGGGCCGTTGACGAGGCCACGTCCCTGCTCGCCGCCCGCCTCTTCCACGGCGGCCCCGCCGCACCCGGACCCGACTGGTCACCCGTCGACTGGCGGCAGTATCCGGAAGAGGTCGTGGACCGCAAATGGCGTACGGAGGCGGCCCGCCTCCACCACGTACTCGACGCATCGGAACCCGCCGCCGCCGGATCCGACGACGACCCCACCCTCGAACGGATCCTGGCCCATCTCTCCGGCCCCCGCCCGGAAGCCGCCGACCGGCTCGCCGCCGGAATCACCGCCGCCGTCGCCCGCGAGGAGACCGCACGGGCCCAGCGGGGCGGCGCCCCGGACCCGGCGGGAGACGACCGGAGGTCCGCCGCCCCGGCAGCCGTCGACCCGCCCCACGGCTGGGGCGCCGATCCGCTGCCCCTCTTCCCGCTCCAGCCGCCGCGCACCGGCCGGGACCTCCTCGCCGACCATGTCACCGCGATGGTCTGCTGTGCCGCCGTCGACACCGCCGGAGCCCTCCCCGGCCTCGACTGGCTGGACGGCCCGGTCCTGCTGCTGCACGGCGAGCGGTGCGCCGATCTCTCGTCCGGGGTCCTCGCCCTCACGGAGGACGGTGACCCGGGACCGCTGCGCGCCTGGCTCACGGCGACGGGCGTCCGTGCGGAGAAGCCCGTACGCCTGGTGTAGCCGGGGGCCGCTCATGCCGTGACGCCCCGCCGCCTACCAGCGCCCTGCCGCCCTGCCGCCCTGCCGCCCTGCCGGCGTACCGGCGTACCGATGTGCCCGGCCCCCCATCACGGCCGTCTCACCTTCCCGTAGAAACCCTGGCAAAACCGGCTTACCGCTGCCCGTCCGGGCACATTTTCACGACGAAGGGTGACGGTCCGAGCGCGTAATGTGATGTGCTGGGGTCGCGCTCCCGGCGGCGTACCGGGGCTGCCGCCTACGGTCCACCGAACCGTGCCGTACGCCTTGGGACACCGGGACCCCGGCGGCATCGCGGAGCACGGCGTACGGAGCAGCGGTCGTACGAGAAGGGGCGCGACGGTATGGGGGAGACGGGGCCCATGGAGAGCAGGGGGACCGCCGGAAACGGCTTCCGCGGCGGCCGCACCGCCGTCGGAGCCCCGGCCGCCGGTACGGACAGCGGGACCGGTACGGGCAGCGGGACCGGTACGCGCAGCGGGAGCGATACACCCGCCGGGACCGGTCCGGACGCCGGGAGCGGTACGCAGGGCGGGAGCGGCGTGGATCGTACGGACCCCGCGAACGGTCCCGGCGGTCCGCCGGACGTCCACCGCACCCCCCGCCCCACCACAGCAACACCCCCGCCCCCGCCCCGGGTCCGCCGCTGGGAGTCCGGCGCCCTCGCCCACGCCGTGACCGACCCCTTCGGCCAGGGGCCGCTCCCGTGGCTCCGCAGCAGCGAGCAGTACCTCGACGACACCGGCCGCGCCGTCCCCTGGTACGCCGACCCCGACCGCGGCCGCAGCACCCGCGCCCCCCGCACCGCCGACGACGTCCACCGGCAGATCAAAGGCTTCGTCTCCAACGGCCCGGTCGCACCCGGCGAGTCCATCGACTTCCACATCACCGTCGACCCGCCCCAGCAGTTCCTCGTCGACGTCTACCGCATCGGCCACTACGCCGGACACGGCGCCTTCAAGGTCACCACCAGCCCCCGGCTCTCCGGCATCGTCCAGCACCCCCCGCTCGCCGCCGGGCGCACGGTCTCCTGCCACCACTGGTGGCTCTCCTGGCGCCTCCAGATCCCCTCGTACTGGGCCGTCGGCGCCTATGTCGCCGTCCTCACCACGGCCGACGGCTACC
This sequence comes from Streptomyces sp. NPDC094448, assembly GCF_044763775.1. Classification (NCBI taxonomy): domain Bacteria; kingdom Bacillati; phylum Actinomycetota; class Actinomycetes; order Kitasatosporales; family Streptomycetaceae; genus Streptomyces; species Streptomyces sp. NPDC094448. Next base: position 254,568 of record NZ_JBIWGU010000011.1, read on the forward strand.
GCTCGCACATCCCCTTCACGGTCCGCGACGACCGCCCCGCCGATCTGCTGCTGGTGCTGCCCGACATCACCTGGCAGGCGTACAACCTCTACCCCGAGGACGGCCGCACCGGCGCCAGCTTCTACCACGCCTGGGACGAGGAGGGCCGGCTGCTCGGCGAGGACTCCGCCGCGACCACGCTCTCCTTCGACCGGCCGTACGCGGGCTCCGGACTGCCGCTGCACGTCGGCCACGCCTACGACTTCATCCGCTGGGCCGAGCGGTACGGCTACGACCTCGCCTACGCCGACACCCGCGATCTGCACGCCGGACGCATCGACCCGACCACCTACCGCGGACTGGTCTTCCCCGGCCACGACGAGTACTGGTCCGTCCCCATGCGCCGCGCCGCCGAGGCCGCCCGCGACCGGGGCACCTCCCTCGTCTTCCTCTCCGCCAACACCCTCTACTGGCAGGTCGAGCTGGGCCCGTCCCCCTCCGGCGCCGAGAACCGCCTGCTGACCTGCCGTAAACGCCGCGGCCCCGGCAGATCGGCGCTCTGGCGCGAGGCCGACCGCGCCGAGCAGCAGTTACTCGGCATCCAGTACGCGGGCCGGGTGCCCGAACCGCATCCCCTGGTCGTACGGAACGCGGACCACTGGCTCTGGGAGGCCACCGGCGCCGGGGAGGGCGACGAACTGCCCGGTCTGGTCGCTGGTGAGGCCGACCGCTACTTCCCGCGCGCCCCGCTGCCCGAGCACCGCCGCCGGATCCTCCTCGCGCACTCCCCTTACCCGGACGGCGCGGGCGTGCTGCGCCACCAGGAGACCTCCCTCTACCGCGCGCCGTCCGGCGCCCTCGTCTTCGCCTCCGGCACCTTCGCCTGGTCACCCGCGCTGGACCGGCCCGGCCACGCCGACCCCCGGATCCAGCGGGCCACCGCCAACCTCCTGGACCGGATCTGCAAACGCGACTGATACGAGCGCGACTGATACGAGCGCGACTGATACGAACGCGCCGGACACGAGCGCGCCGGCCGCAAGCGCGACCGAGGTACGCGCGACCGAGGTACGGGTGGCCCGTCAGGCAGACGTCCGGACCCTGCTGAGAGAATCGGCCTCAGCCACGCACGTCGGAAACCACCAGGAGCAGCCGTGTCCGGATTCGTCGAAAAGCCCGAGGCGCCGCAGGTGCCGGGGCTGGTCCACCTCCACACCGGCAAGGTGCGGGAGCTGTACCGCAACGACGCGGGCGACCTCGTGATGGTCGCGACCGACCGCATCTCCGCCTACGACTGGGTGCTGCCGACCGAGATCCCCGACAAGGGCCGGGTCCTCACCCGGCTTTCGCTCTGGTGGTTCGAGCGCCTCACCGATCTGATCCCCCACCACGTCCTGAGCACCGAACCGCCCGCCGGTGCCCCCGCCGACTGGGAGGGCCGCACCCTGGTCTGCAAGTCGCTGCGGATGATCCCCGTCGAGGCGGTCGCCCGCGGCTATCTCACCGGCTCCGGGCTCGCCGAGTACAACGAGACGCGTACGGTCTGCGGTCTCGCGCTCCCCGAGGGGCTCGTCGACGGCTCCGAACTGCCCGCGCCGATCTTCACCCCCGCCACCAAGGCCGAGGTCGGGGACCACGACGAGAACGTCCCCTACGAGGAGGTCGCCCGGCGGATCGGCGCCGAGCCCGCGGCGCTGCTGCGGCAGGCGACGCTCGCGGTCTACGGCCGGGCCCGGGACATCGCCCGCGACCGGGGCATCGTCCTGGCCGACACCAAGTTCGAGTTCGGCTACGACGACACCGGGCAGCTCGTTCTCGCGGACGAGGTCCTCACGCCCGACTCGTCCCGCTTCTGGCCGGCCGACCAGTGGCAGCCGGGCCGCGCCCAGCCGTCGTACGACAAGCAGTACGTCCGCGACTGGCTGACGTCGCCCGCGTCGGGCTGGGACCGCAGGAGCGAGCAGCCGCCGCCCCCGCTGCCGCCCGAGGTCACCGCCGCGACCCGGGCGAAGTACGTGGAGGCGTACGAGATGCTGACCGGCGAGACCTGGTGAGACCCGGCCCCGGGCTTCCGTCGGACGGGGGCCCGGGGCAGTCCGCAGGCGTACGCGAAAGACCCCGGCCCTCCGAAGAGGACCGGGGTCTTTTCACCGAGCGGACGACCAGGTTCGAACTGGCGACCTCAACCTTGGCAAGGTTGCGCTCTACCAACTGAGCTACGTCCGCACTGCGCCGTTGCGCGCTGCCTACTATACCCAACCGCGCTCGCGGGCGAGACGGGCCGCCGAGTGACGGTTCTCGGCGCCCAGCTTCGAAACCGCCGACGAGAGGTAGTTCCGGACCGTGCCCTGGGAGAGCGCGGCCCGCCGGGCGATCTCCGCGACCGGCGCCCCGTCCGCCGCCAGCTCCAGTACCTCGGCCTCGCGGGCGGTCAGCGGGGAGTCCCCCGCGGAGATCGCGTCCGCGGCCAACTCCGGGTCGACATAGCGGTTTCCCCCATGGACGGTACGGATGATCTCGGCGAGCCGCTGGGCGCTGACCGTCTTGGGGACGAAGGCGCGGACCCCGGCGGTCAGGGCGCGTTTGAGATGGCCCGGCAGACCATGACTGGTCACGATCATGGTCCGGCAGCCGGGCAGTTCGGCCCGCAGGGATGTGGCGACACTCACACCGTCTGCCCCCGGCATCTGGAGGTCCAGTACGGCGACATCGGGGCGGTGGATCCGGGCCATGGCGAGGGCCTCGGGGCCGGACGCGGCCTCGGCGACGACCTCCAGATCGTCTTCCAGGGCGAGCAGCGCGGCCAGGGCACCGCGGATCAGATGCTCGTCGTCGGCGAGCAGTACGCGTACGGAAGTCATGCCCTGTCCTCCCCACCGGCCACGGCGTCCCGGCCCGGCCCCTCCCTCTTCGGTCCAAAGTCCCCGTCCGGCCCTGCCCCGCGCGCCGCGGGAACGTCCGCCGCCGGAACACCCGCTGCCGGACCACTCTCCGCCGGAACGTCCGCCGCCGGGATCCGGGCCGTCACCCGGAAGCGGCCGCCGCGGACCGGGGCCGCCTCCAAGGTGCCGCCCACCGCTGCCAGCCGCTCCCGCAGGCCTGCGAGGCCGGAGCCGCCGCCGTCCGGGCGGAGCGACGCCGTGTCCGCACGGTCGTTCTCCACCACCAGGACGACCGCGCCGCCGACGACTCCCAACGAGATCGTGCAGCGCCGCGGGTCCCCGTGCCGCAGCACATTGGTCGTCGCCTCCCGGACCACCCACCCCAGCGCCGACCGCGCCGGTGCCGGCAGCAGCTCGTCCACCTCGTCCGCGATGACCTTGCAGATGATTCCGGCCGCACCCAGCACCGACCGGGCCCCCTCCAGCTCGACCCGCAGATCCGCCTCCCGGTAGCCCCGGACCACCTCGCGCACCTCGCGCTGCGAGTCCTGGGCGATCTGCTGCACCTCGACCATCTGGTCGACGGCCTCGGCCCGGCCTCGCCGGGCCAACTGCACCGCCAGCTCCGACTTGAGCGCCACCACCGCCAGATTCCGGCCGAGGACATCGTGCAGATCCCGTCCGAACCGCAGCCGCTCCTCGGCGACCGCCAGCCGGGCCCGGACATCCCGGGCGTCCCGCAGCTCTCCGACGACCTTCAGTCCCCACATCGAAGCGATCACCGCGAAGGCCATCCACCCGGTCATGAACGCGGCGGACAGAAAGGTGCCCACCAGGACGGACCACGGGGCGCCGCCGAGCGCCAGCAGCCCGGTGATCCCGGTCACCAGCGAACCCTGGACCAGGACTGTGGTCCGGACCGGCACCAGGAGACTGTGCACGAGCAGAAAGGGGATCAGTCCGCCGACGGCCAGATACACCAGACCCTCGTCGCGCTGGTCGACCACCCCGGTCAAGGCGACGACCAGTCCGAGACCGGCGTTCACCGCACCCAGCGCGCCGCCCGCCACCAGCAGGACCCGGGAGACCTCGCCCTGCCCCAGATAGGCGTCCATCGCCCGGCGGAGCAGCCGGGCGCAGACGAAGGCCGAGACGGTGCCGGTCAGTACCCCGGTCACAGCGATCGCGGGAGTCCGCTCCCTGATGGGTTCGATCACGATCATCAGAAGGAAGAAGGCCGCGTTGACCCAGTGGGTGAAGTACACCGTGCCGCGGGAGTAGATATTGATCTTGGCGAGCTTGCCGCGCCCGGTCCAGCCCTTCACACGCACAGCAACCCCCTGGCTCTCACCGGCAAAACTACAGGTCAGCGGCGTGGCTCCCAGCGGAACCACCGGTTCACAGCAAACACCGAGAGCGCCACCCACGCCAAGGCCGTGAGCGCGGCCCCCAGCAGGTCCTTGCCGTCGGACACCCCGAGCCACCCGTCCCGGACCAGCGTCATCGCCCCGGTCATCGGCAGCAGCTCCGCCACCGCGCGGATGTTGTCCGGCATCAGCTCGACCGGGACGAAGAGCCCCGAGCCGATCGACGAGATCATCAGCATCGGCATCACGGTGAGCTGGGAACTCTCCACGGTCCGGGTCCAGGCCGAGATCAGCGCCGCCAGCGAAGTGAGTACCGCCACGGCCAGCACCACCCCGGCCAGCAGGAGTTCGGGCCGCTCGGGTGCGCGGAGATCGAGGAACGCCACCGCCGCCACCAGCAGCAGCACGATCTGGACCAGCGCCAGCCCCACCGAGGGCAGTGCCGTCCCCGCGAGGATCTCCCGGTCGGAGACCTCCCCGGTGCGCAGCCGCTTGAGGACCAGCTCCTCGCGCCGCGCCACATAGGCCGAGACCAGGTTCACATGGACGACCAGCAGCAGGATGAAGCCGGTACCGCCGATCACCGCGGCCTCGGCGATGCTCATCCCGGCCTTGCCGAGGTCCATCTCCTTAAGCGATGCCTGCATCGTCAGCACCAGCGCGAGCGGCATCGCCAGCGCCATGAAGAGCGCGGTCCGGTTCCGCAGCAGCAGGATCAGCTCGGCCCGGCCGAGGGCGGTCAGCCGCTGCGCCACCGTGGTCCGGCGGGCCGTGCCCGCACCCGTACCGTCCAACACCGTCGCCGCCATGTCACATACCCGCCATTTCGGTCTGAGCTATTTCGAGGAACGCCTCTTCGAGGGAGGCGGCACGGGCGTCGAGGCCCTCCAGCTGCACCTGCTGCTCCCGCGCCCACCGCAGCAGCTCCTCCAGGGACGTCTGGAGTTCATGGGTCTGGATCTCCACCTGCCGTCCGATGGCCCCGGCCTTCAGGGCGAGCGGCAGCCGGGCGGCCGGTACGTCCGGCGGCAGCAGGAACCGGATCCGGGCCGGCCGGGCGCCCGTGACCTCTGCGGGGCTGCCGGTGGTGACGATGACCCCCTGGTGCATGATCGCCAGCCGGTCCGCCAGCGTCTCCGCCTCCTCCAGATAGTGCGTGGTCAGCAGGACGGTCGTCCCGGTGTCCCGCAGCGCCCGCACCAGGTCCCAGGTGTCCCGCCGCCCCTCCGCGTCGAGGCCGGTGGTCGGCTCGTCGAGGAAGAGGACCTCGGGGCGGCCGATCAGCGCCAGCGCCAGGTCGAGCCGGCGCCGCTCGCCGCCGGAGAGCTGACTGACCCGGACCCTGGCCCGCGCCGTCAGCCCCACCAGGTCCAGTGCCTCGGCCACCGGACGCGCCCCGCTGGTGCAGTCGCCCCACATCCGGGCGGTCTCGGTGACCGTGAGGTCGGAGGGGAAGCCGCCCTCCTGGAGCATGACCCCGATCCGGGGGCGGACGGCGGCCCGTTCGCGGTACGGATCGTGGCCGAGGACGCGTACGGATCCGGCGGACGGGGCGGCGAGCCCTTCGAGCAGCTCGACCGTCGAGGTCTTTCCGGCGCCGTTCGTCCCGAGCAGGGCGAAGATCTCGCCGCGGGCCACGGAGAAGGAGACTCCGCGGACGGCTTCGAAGCCTCCCGCATACCTGCGCCGCAGATCCTCGGCGGTGATCACGTACTCGTCAGTGGTCATGCCTCAAGGCTTCCGCCGCCCGGCGGCCGCGGGCAGTGCGGGCTGTCACCGGGGCCGATGACATTTGTCATGGCGGAAGCCCCAGGGAAGCGCGGGCAAGGAGGCCCCGCGACGGAAGTCCGGGCGAGTCGACGGAAGTCCGGGCGAGGAAGCCGGAGTGGCCTGGAAATGCGAAAAGCCCCGGTCTTTCGACCGGGGCCTTATCGCTGAGCGGACGACCAGGTTCGAACTGGCGACCTCAACCTTGGCAAGGTTGCGCTCTACCAACTGAGCTACGTCCGCATGCTCCCGCTCGGCTTTCGCCTGCGGTGCGAACACCACTGTACCCGATCCACCGGAGTGGTCGATGACAGTGATGAGAGCGGGTGACAGGGATTGCACACTGCGCCTTCCCCCTGGAAGGGGGATGTTCTACTACTGAACTACACCCGCACGCTGCTGAGGTGGGCTTTTCGGCCTCGCCCCTCGGCGTGAGTCAGACTTTAGCCGACTCACCGGGGGGTTGTGCAACTCGGAACCGGGCCGGGCCGGTTCATGAGTGGATCTTGACCCGCGGATACCCGCTGAGCCCGGCCGAAGGGCGGCCGGAACGCGCCCACAGCGGGCTCCGCGTCACGGCTTTCCGGCGGTGCGGCCCCGGCCGCCCTCCCCGAGCCCGCCGCCGTCGCTCAACTCGCCTTGCGGAAGGCCTCGTACACCGCCTTGGGGATCCGGCCCCTGGCCGGCACCTCCATCTTGTTGGACTGCGCCCAGGCCCGTACGGCGGCCGGGGACGGCTCCAGCGTCGTGTGCTTGTACGCGGTCCTGGCCGGCCGCCGCCGGCCGCCGGCGGGCTGCTTGCGCCCGGCCGTCAGGTAGGGGGCGAGCGCCGAACGCAGTTTCCTGGCGTTCGCGGTATTGAGGTCGATCTCGTACGACTTCCCGTCCAGGCCGAACGTGACCGTTTCCGCCGCTTCGCCTCCGTCGATGTCGTCGAAGAGTGCGACCACTACTCGCTGAGCCACGGATATCGGTCCTTTCCCGCGGTATCGCATCCTCCGGCCGAAGGGCCGGGTAAGGGTGCAGCCGGTTCCGTCACCGGCTCCGGATGGTGATACCGACTTTCCGGCAATGAGGGTTACGTATTCCTTTGTACAGCGACCGACCGGGCATTGTGAAGAGCGGGCAATTGCCCGCGCGTCTTCCGTGGCCGAACCCGTACTGAGGCGCCCGAACGCGAACGGGGGCGGGCCGGGGGGTGTTGCCGGGATGCAGGGTCCGTTTCGGCCGGGACCGGACCGCGATCCCGCCTCCGGTTCGCACCACCCGCCCCAGTGGAACACATCGGAGTCCGGCAAAGCGACCGGGAAATTCTGCTGGATTTCCACCGTTTGCCGCTCTGGGTGTTCCTGTGGTGTTCCTGTGATGTTCCCCGGTGTGACCTGCGGATATCTACGCGAGTAGATTTTCCGGCCGGGTACGCTGAGCGGACCGCCTTCGCACCACATCACCCCGGGAGTGCCCGTGGCACGCGTCGTAGTCGACGTCATGCTCAAGCCCGAGATCCTCGACCCGCAGGGGCAGGCGGTGCAGCGCGCACTGCCCCGCCTCGGATTCGACGGCATCGCGGACGTACGTCAGGGAAAGCGTTTCGAGCTGGAGGTCGAGGGGCCGGTCGACGACGCCGCCCTCGCCCGTATCCATGAGATGGCCGAGACGTTTCTCGCCAACACCGTCATCGAAGACTTCGTTGTAAAGGTAGACGAGTCGTGACAACTCGTATCGGGGTCGTCACGTTCCCCGGCACGCTCGACGACCGGGACAGCCTTCGGGCGATCCGTCTCGCCGGCGCCGAACCCGTCTCCCTCTGGCACCGTGACAAAGATCTCCACCAGGTGGACGCCGTCGTCCTCGCCGGCGGGTTCTCCTACGGCGACTATCTCCGGGCCGGTGCCATTTCCCGCTTCTCGCCGGTGATGGAGACGATCATCGAACAGGCGAGGGCCGGCCTGCCGGTTCTCGGTATCTGCAATGGTTTCCAGATCCTCACCGAGTCGCATCTGCTGCCCGGCGCCATGCTCCGGAACAATCATCTCCACTTCATCTGCCGGGATCAGCGCCTCCGGGTGGAGAACGCGGAGACCGCATGGACCTCCGATTACTCGGCGGGCCAGGAGATCTCCGTACCCCTGAAGAACATCGACGGCCGGTACGTCGCCGACGAGCGCGTCCTCGACGAACTGGAGGCGGAGGGCCGGGTGGCGTTCCGCTATCTCGGCACCAACCCCAACGGCTCGCTGCGCGACATCGCCGGTATCACCAACGCCGAGGGCAATGTCGTCGGGCTGATGCCGCACCCGGAGCATGCCGTGGAGCCGCTGATCGGCACCGGCCGCACCGACGGCCTCCCCTTCTTCACGTCGATCATCAAGAAGCTGGTGGCAGCATGAGCCTCGACACGGTCAAGCACGCCGAGGGCACGCCCGACGCCGGACAGCCCTGGGCCGAGCTGGGGCTGAAGCAGGACGAGTACGCCCGTATCCGCGAGATCCTCGGCCGTCGCCCGACCGGTGCCGAACTGGCCATGTACTCGGTCATGTGGTCGGAACACTGCTCGTACAAGTCCAGCAAGGTCCATCTCCGGCAGTTCGGCGAGAAGGCCCCCGAGAACGACGCGATGCTCGTCGGCATCGGCGAGAACGCGGGCGTCGTCGACGTCGGCCAGGGCTATGCGGTCACCTTCAAGGTCGAATCGCACAACCACCCCTCCTATATCGAGCCCTACCAGGGCGCGGCCACCGGAGTCGGCGGTATCGTCCGCGACATCCTCGCGATGGGTGCCCGCCCGGTCGCCGTCGTCGACCCGCTCCGCTTCGGCGCCGCCGACCACCCCGACACCCGCCGCGTCCTGCCGGGCGTGGTCGCGGGCATCGGCGGCTACGGCAACTGCCTCGGTCTGCCGAACATTGGCGGCGAGGTCGTCTTCGACCCCTGCTACCAGGGCAATCCGCTGGTCAACGCGGGCTGTATCGGGGTCATGAAGCACGAGGACATCCATCTCGCGCAGGCCTCGGGCCCCGGTAACAAGGTCATCCTGTACGGCGCCAGGACCGGCGGCGACGGTATCGGCGGCGTCTCCGTGCTGGCCTCCGAGACCTTCGACAGCACCGGCCCCGCCAAGCGGCCCGCAGTCCAGGTCGGCGACCCCTTCCAGGAGAAGCTGCTCATCGAGTGCACCCTGGAGATCTTCCGGGAGAAGCTCGTCGCGGGGATCCAGGACCTGGGCGGCGCCGGACTGTCCTGTGCGACCAGCGAGCTGGCCAGTGCCGGTTCGGGCGGTATGCACATCGACCTCGACACCGTTCCGCTGCGCGATGCCACGCTCTCGCCCGAGGAGATCCTCATGAGCGAGTCGCAGGAGCGGATGTGCGCGATCGTCGAGCCCGGCAAGGTCGACCGCTTCCTGGAGATCTGCGAGAAGTGGGACGTCATCGCCACCGTCATCGGTGAGGTCACCGAGGGCGAGCGGCTGGAGATCTTCTGGCACGGCGAGCAGATCGTGGACGTACCGCCGCGGACCGTCGCCCACGAGGGCCCGGTGTACGAGCGTCCCTACGCCCGCCCCGAGTGGCAGGACGCCCTCCAGGCGGACGACGCGGGCGCGCTGCCCCGGCCGGCGGACTCCGCCGAGCTGCGGGCGCAGGTGCTGCGGCTGCTCTCCTCGCCGAACCAGGCGTCGAAGGCGTGGATCACCGACCAGTACGACCGGTTCGTCCAGGGCAATACGGTGCTCGCGCAGCCCGAGGACGCGGGCATGGTCCGGATCGACGAGGAGACCAACCTCGGTGTGGCGATGGCGACCGACGGCAACGGCCGGTACGCCAAGCTCGACCCGTACGCGGGCGCCCAGCTCGCGCTCGCGGAGGCGTACCGCAATGTCGCCGCCTCCGGCGCCCGGCCGCTGGCGGTCTCCGACTGCCTGAACTTCGGCTCGCCCGAGGACCCGGGTGTGATGTGGCAGTTCGCGGAGGCCACGCGCGGTCTGGCGGACGCCTGTCTGCACCTCGGTACGCCGGTCACCGGCGGCAATGTCTCCCTCTACAACCAGACCGGGGAGACGGCGATCCACCCGACGCCGGTCGTCGCCGTGCTCGGTGTGATCGACGACGTCAACCGCCGTACCCCGATCGGTTTCGCCGAAGAGGGGCAGCTGCTCTACCTCCTCGGCGACACGAAGGAGGAGTTCGGCGGTTCGGCCTGGTCGCAGGTGGTCCACGACCACCTCGGCGGGCTGCCCCCGGCGGTCGACCTCGACCGGGAGAAGCTGCTGGCCGAAATCCTGATCTCGGCCTCCCGCGACGGGATGATCGACGCGGCGCACGATCTGTCGGACGGCGGTCTGGTGCAGGCGGTGCTGGAGTCGGCCCTGCGCGGCGGGCACGGCGCGCGGCTGGTCGTCCCGGACGGTCTCTCCGCCTTCACCTTCCTGTTCAGCGAGTCGGCCGGGCGTGCGGTGGTCTCCGTGCCGCGCAGCGAGGAGCTGCGGTTCACCGATATGTGCGGGGCGCGCGGGCTGCCCGTGACCCGTATCGGTGTGGTCGACGGCGATGCGCTGGAGGTGCAGGGGGAGTTCACGATCCCGCTGGACGAGGCGCGTACGGCGTACGAGGGGACGATCCCCGCGCTGCTGGCCTGACGGTCCGGCCCGAACGGCCCTTCCGAGCCCCCGTCCGCGTTCGCGCGGGCGGGGGCTCGGCCGTTCCCCGGCCCGTTCCCGAACGATGCTTGCACGTAATTTCGTAACTACGTAGGATGGGTGCCATGGACCTGGAACAGCGCGTCGCCGAGCTGGAACTCCGGCTGGCCGCACTGGAGGAGAGGGAGACCTTCAGCCCGGCCGGCCGGTCCGGCGAGGACACCGGACAGGAGTCCTTCTGGGCCCTGAAAGGTCTGAAGGAGCAACTGTCCGGCCTCGGCGCGGACACCGGAGGGGTGCTGTTCACCGGGGACGTCGCCCTGCCGACCGGCGAGCGGTACGAGTGGCAGTTCGGCCTGCTCACGGACGACCTGCTGGACCGGGACTGGACCGCGTCGGCGGAGGCGCTCGCCGCGCTCGGCCATCCGGTACGGCTCCGGCTGCTGAGGGAGATCCTCGGGGGCCGCCGTACCGCCGCCGAACTGGCCGAACTCGACGGTCTCGGCACCTCCGGCCAGATCTACCACCACCTCCGCCAGCTCGGCTCCGCGGGCTGGCTCCACACCACGGGCCGCGGCCGGTACGCCGTACCGCCGGCCCGGACCGTGCCCCTGCTGGTCGCGCTCACCGCCGCCCAGCCCTGATCGCCCCCGGACCCGGGAGACCGCCATGACCGAGCCCCAGCACCAGCCCGTCACCCCGCCCGCGGAGCGCCGCGGCCGCGACCGTCTGAACAAAGGCGTCGCCGTCGGGGCCCGGGTCTGCTGGTGGCTGGTCATCGCCCTGATCCTGCTGGACCTCGTACTGAACCGGCCCGGCGGCTGGTGGCTGCCGTTCGTCCCCGCCGCCGTGGCCATCGCGCTCGACCTGCTCCGCTCCCGGTTCGACACCGCAGGGCACCGGGATGCCGGAACACCCGCCGCGGTCCTGGTCGACGCCCCCGTCAGCGGCCGCTGGCTGGCCCACAACAGCCCGGCCGACAAGGTCCCGAGCCACGGCACGCACCAGCTCGCCCAGTCGTACGCCATCGACATCGTCGCCGCTCCGGCCGACGGCCCCGAGTCCCCCGCCTTCCGCTGGGTGTGGCCGCCGGTCCGGCGCAGCTCCGCCTTCCCGGCCTTCGGCGCCCCCCTGCTGGCGGTCGCGGACGGTACCGTCGTCCGGGCCCGGGACGGACAGCGCGACCACCTCAGCCGCAACTCCCTGCCGATGGTCGTCTATCTGATGCTCGTGGAGGCCTTCGTCCGCTCCCTGCGCGGCCCGTGGGGCATCACCGGCAACCATGTGGTGCTCGACCTCGGGAACGGGACGTACGCCCTGTACGCGCACGTCAAGCGTGGTTCCCTGACGGTCGGGGACGGCGACCGGGTACGCGCGGGACAGACCATCGGCGCCTGCGGCAATTCGGGGAACTCCACCGAACCGCACGTCCACTTCCAGCTGATGGACGGGCCGGACCCCGAGACGGCCCGGGGCATCCCGTTCCGCTGGCGCGGGGTGGGCCTGCCCGAGAACAAGGAGATCTTCACGGCACCCGAGCCCGGCACCGGGCCGGAGCCCGCGGCCGCCTCCCCGGCGGAGCCCGTACCACCGCACCACGGAACCGAGTCCGCGTCCGCGGACACCGCCCCCGTCGCGGCGGCCGACAAGCCCTAAGCTCGCGCCCATGCCACCGGCCAAGAAGCGTCCCCGCCGTTACGACTCCGCCAAGCTCCGTACCGCCGTCCTCGGCCAGTACGGCACCGTCCGCGCCGCGGTCGCCGCGCTCACGCCCGAGCAGTCGGCGCTGCCCACCCGGCTCGGCGACTGGACCGTCCGGGAGCTGGCCGCGCATATCCTCCTGGCGTCCCGGCACATCGTCACCGTCACCACCGCGCCCGAACCGCCCCGCGGTGAGGCGACCCTCGCCCTGGAGCAGTGGCCCCACGCCATCCGCGCCCACGCCGGGCCGATCGGCGAGGACGCCCGGCAGCGGGCGGCCGACGGCCCGCTCCCCGAGGCGTACGGCGAACTCGCGGGCGAACTCGGCGCGGCCCTCTCCGGCACCCCCGACGAACGGCGGGTCGTCACCAGGGTCGGGCCGATGCGCTTCCCGGACTACCTGGTCACCCGGGCCGTCGAACTCACCGTCCACACCGACGACCTCAACGACGCCCTCGCCCCCGCCGGAATCGAACTGCCCCTGAACCGGGACGCGCTCGCCGCCACCACCCGGCTCCTCGCCGATGCCCTGGCGGGCGCGGCACCCGGCGGTTCCGTCGAGGTACGGGTGCCGCCGTACGCGGTCGTCCAGTGCATCGAGGGCCCCCGGCACACCCGCGGCACCCCGCCCAACGTCGTCGAAACCGATCCGCTGACCTGGATCCGGCTGGCCACCGGCCGGCTGGACTGGGCGGCGGCCGTGGCCTCCGCGAAGGCCGGTGCCAGCGGCGAACGGGCCGACCTCTCCGCCGTCCTGCCCGTCCTCGGCTGATACCGCCGAAACCGCCGGCCGGGCCCGGCCACCAGCCCCTCGGCCGTGTCCCCCCGGCGGGAACCGGTCGCGGCCCGGTCACGTCCCAGGGGCATGCCCAGGCACCCGAGCACCCCCACCACCGCCCTGCTCCTCCTCGCGCTGCTCGCCGCCGCCGGATGCGGCAGCGAGCAGGCCCCCGGCCGGGACGGAGCGGCGGAGAAGAACGGCGACGGACAGCCCCCCGCCGCCGAGGTCACCACCGAACCCTCGCCCGAACCGCTGACCGGCACCGACTGGACCGTGACCGCGCTGACCGGCGCGGGCACCAGCCGCGACCTGCCCCCGGGCACCGCGAAGGCCGCCCACTTCACCCTCGGCGGCGACGGCACCCTCCGCGGCAGCCTCGGCTGCAACCGCTTCACGGCCACGGCGAAGGACACCGGCACCGCGCTCGCCGTCGGCCCGGTCGCCGGGACCAAGATGCTCTGCGACGGCGGCAGGGGAGAGGTCGAGCAGCATCTGTCCAAGGTGCTGGCCGGAAAAGTCGCGTACACCGTCAACGGCCGCACCCTCACCCTGACCGGTGCCGACGGCAGCGGCCTCCGCGCCACCGCGGGCTGACCGCAACCCCCACGGAACCCCGCCCTCCGGGGCCGGACCCGGGCCTGCACCGGGCCGGATCCGGCCTCGCGGCGGTCCCACGGCACCGTACGGCCGGCCGACGATCGGTACGGTCCGGGGCCCGGTCCACCACCCGGCCCGAAGGCGAGTCCGCGATGTGACCTTCGCCAATTCGGACCAGTGGTCGATCTCGCCTACACTCGGTGCCGTGCCACGTGGTGACGGTCGACTCAATCACGATCTGCTTCCCGGCGAGAAGGGCCCCCAGGACGCTTGCGGCGTCTTCGGGGTCTGGGCCCCGGGAGAAGAGGTCGCAAAGCTCACTTACTTCGGGCTCTACGCCCTCCAGCATCGAGGCCAGGAATCCGCGGGTATCGCGGTCAGCAACGGTTCACAGATTCTCGTCTTCAAGGACATGGGACTGGTCTCCCAGGTCTTCGACGAAACCTCCCTCGGCTCCCTCAAGGGACATATCGCCGTCGGACATGCCCGCTACTCCACCACCGGCGCCTCGGTCTGGGAGAACGCCCAGCCCACCTTCCGCGCCACGGCCAACGGCTCCATCGCCCTCGGCCACAACGGCAATCTGGTCAACACCGCGGAACTGGCCGCGCTCGTCGCCGAGCTGCCCCGCCAGGACGGCCGTGCCACCCAGGTCGCCGCCACCAACGACACCGATCTGGTGACCGCCCTCCTCGCCGGGCAGACCGACGAGGACGGCAAGCCGCTCTCCGTGGAGCAGGCCGCCGCCCGGGTCCTGCCCGGGGTCCGGGGCGCCTTCTCCCTCGTCTTCATGGACGAGACCACCCTCTACGCGGCCCGTGACCCGCAGGGCATCCGCCCGCTGGTCCTCGGCCGCCTCGACCGCGGCTGGGTCGTGGCGAGCGAGTCCGCCGCCCTCGACATCTGCGGTGCCGGTTTCGTCCGCGAAATCGAGCCCGGCGAGCTGATCGCCATCGACGAGAACGGGATCCGTACCTCCCGATTCGCAGAAGCGAAGCCCAAGGGCTGTGTCTTCGAGTATGTCTACCTGGCCCGCCCCGACACCGATATCGCCGGGCGCAGCGTCTATCTCTCCCGGGTCGAGATGGGCCGGAAACTGGCCGCCGAGGCCCCCGCCGACGCCGATCTCGTCATAGCGACCCCGGAGTCCGGCACCCCCGCCGCCATCGGCTACGCGGAAGCCAGCGGTATTCCGTACGGCTCCGGACTCGTCAAGAACGCCTATGTCGGCCGGACCTTCATCCAGCCGTCCCAGACCATCCGCCAGCTCGGCATCCGTCTCAAGCTCAACCCCCTGCGCGAGGTCATCCGGGGCAAGCGGCTGGTCGTCGTCGACGACTCCATCGTCCGCGGCAACACCCAGCGCGCCCTGGTGAAGATGCTCCGCGAGGCGGGCGCCGCCGAGGTCCATGTACGGATCTCCTCGCCGCCCGTGAAGTGGCCCTGCTTCTTCGGTATCGACTTCGCCACCCGGGCCGAGCTGATCGCCAACGGCATGACCATCGACGAGATCGGCGCCTCCCTGGGAGCCGACTCCCTCGCCTATATCTCCATCGACGGCATGATCGCGGCCACCACGATCCCCAAGCCGAACCTCTGCCGGGCCTGCTTCGACGGCGAGTACCCGATGGAGCTGCCCGATCCCGAGCTGCTCGGCAAGCAGCTCCTCGAAACCGAGCTGGCGGGCGGCGCCGACGCCGCCGACGCGCTGCGCCGCCCCTGATGATCGCCGCGCCGCCGCTGTCCCTCCCGGCCTCCTGGATGCCGTCGACGGCGACGGCGCCGCCCTCAGAACCAGAAAGCCCCCTGTCATGACCACTGAGTTCACCGGTGCCAGCTACGCGGCCGCAGGTGTCGACATCGAGGCCGGAGACCGCGCGGTCGAGCTGATGAAGGAGTGGGTGAAGAAGACCCGCCGCCCCGAGGTCCTCGGCGGTATCGGCGGCTTCGCCGGACTCTTCGACGCCTCCGCCCTCAAGCGCTACGAGCGCCCGCTGCTGGCCTCCGCCACCGACGGCGTCGGCACCAAGGTCGATCTGGCCCGCCGCCTCGGCGTCTACGACACCATCGGCCACGACCTGGTCGGCATGGTCGTCGACGACATCGTCGTCTGCGGCGCCGAGCCCCTCTTCATGACCGACTACATCTGTGTGGGCAAGGTCCACCCGGAGCGGGTCGCCGCGATCGTCAAGGGCATCGCCGAGGGCTGTGTCCTGGCCGGCTGCGCCCTGATCGGCGGCGAGACCGCCGAGCACCCCGGACTGCTCGGCCCGGACGAGTTCGATGTCGCGGGCGCCGGCACCGGTGTGGTCGAGGCCGACCGGCTGCTGGGCGCGGATCGTATCCGTACGGGTGATGCGGTGATCGCGATGGCGTCGTCCGGCCTTCACTCCAACGGGTACTCGCTGGTCCGGCATGTGCTGTTCGACCGGGCGGGCATGGCGCTGGAGCAGCAGGTCGAGGAGTTCGGCCGGACGCTCGGCGAGGAGCTGCTGGAGCCCACCCGGATCTACTCCCTCGACTGTCTGGCGCTGATCCGGACCACCGAGGTCCATGCCTTCAGCCATGTCACCGGCGGCGGTCTGGCGAACAATCTCGCCCGGGTCGTCCCCGACGGGCTGCACGCGGTCGTCGACCGCTCCACCTGGGCCCCGGGCCCGGTCTTCGATCTGGTCGGCCGGGCCGGACAGGTCGAGCGGGAGGAGCTGGAGAAGACCCTGAACATGGGCGTCGGCATGATCGCCGTGGTCCCGCAGGAGTCGGCCGACACCGCCCTGACCGTACTGGCGGACCGCGGTGTGGAGGCCTGGGTGGCCGGTGAGATCACCGAGCGCGGCGAGCACACCACCGGTGCCGCACTCGTCGGCGACTACGCGGTCTGATGTACGGGCGCGGCGACGCACGGTAGCGGATCCGACGGTGGACAGCCACGGGCACGGAGCCCGCGGAGGCAGTGGCGGTACGGCCCCGGGCCGCACCGCCCGCCGCGGCCCCGCCCCCGCGGGGGCAGTCGTCGGCCGGTCCTCCGGGACCGGGGTCCGCACAGCACGGAACCCGGTCCCGGAGCTTTCGCCCCTGGACCGGGTCGGTGGTCAGTACAGCGTCAAGCGCCGCGGCGCTGCTGCGACGCGGGACCGGACTCGTCGTCCTCGTCCTCGTCGTCGTTGTACAGCTCCGCGTACTGTGCGTACGGGTCGTCTTCTTCGTCCTCGTCCTCGAACGGCTCCGCGTTCGGCGGCTGGCTCGAAGTCGATGCGCCCAGCTCAGTGGCCAGTCGTGTCAGATCAGTACCGCCGCTGTTGTACTTCAGCTGGCGGGCGACCTTTGTCTGCTTGGCCTTGGCCCGGCCGCGCCCCATGGCTCGACCCCCTCGGTGACGGGGCTCGACGGCCCCAGAGTCTTGACACGCGTTCATAAGTCGGAACGGACTCCCCGTGGGGAGACCGGCCCGTAGGGCTTCAACGGTACCTGCTTCCGCGGCCATACGGTACGCCGCCCGCATGACGTGCCACGTCGCAGAACCCGCGAGGAGCCCCGTCCTCGCTGGTCATCTGCGATATTAACCTCTTCTTGGCGGTGGGCCCGCCCGTCCGGGGTGAGTCTCGTCATTCCGGACCCCCGGGAACGGGCGGACGGCTCCGGCCGGGCCCCGGGAACGGCCCCGCGGCAGCCGGCCGGCCGCTGTCGAGCCGACCCTCAGCCGGGTTCGGGGCGGTGACCCTCGGCCATCCTCCGCTCAGCGATCCGGTCGGCCGCCACGGCCGGCGGAACACCCTCTGAATTTGCGTGTGCGAAGATTTCCAGGGTGGTTTCGTAGATCAGCGCGGCCTTCGCCTTGCACCGGTCGAAGTCGAAGCCGTGCAGTTCGTCGGCGACCTGGATGACACCGCCTGCGTTCACCACGTAGTCCGGGGCGTAGAGGATCCCGCGGTCGGCGAGGTCCTTCTCCACCCCCGGGTGGGCGAGCTGGTTGTTGGCCGCCCCGCAGACGATCGCCGCGGTGAGCACCGGTACCGAATGGTCGTCCAGCGCGCCGCCGAGCGCGCAGGGCGCATAGACGTCCAGGCCCTCGGTGCGGATCAGCGCGGCGGTGTCGGGGACGGCGGTGACCTGGGGGTGGCGGTCGAGGACCCGGCGTACGGACTCCTCGCGGACATCCGTGACGATCACCCGGGCACCCTCGTCGACCAGGTGTTTCACCAGGTGATGACCGACCTTGCCGACGCCCGCGACACCGATCGTGCGCCCGGCGAGCCCCGGATCGCCCCAGAGGTGCCGGGCGCTGGCGCGCATGCCCTGGTACACCCCGTAGGCGGTGAGTACGGAGGAGTCGCCGGCGCCGCCGTTCTCGGGGGAGCGGCCGGTGGCCCAGCGGGTGGCGCGGGCGACGACGTCCATATCGGCGACGTACGTCCCCACGTCGCAGGCGGTCACATAGCGCCCGCCGAGGGAGTCCACGAACCGGCCGTAGGCCAGCAGCAGCTCCTCCGACTTCAGCGTCTGCGGATCGCCCATGATCACGGCCTTGCCGCCGCCGTGGCCGAGTCCGGCCATGGCGTTCTTGTACGACATCCCGCGCGCCAGGTTCAGCGCGTCGGCGAGGGCCTCCTCCTCGGAGGCGTAGGCGTGGAACCGGGTACCGCCGAGGGCCGGGCCCAGGGCGGTGGAGTGGATGGCGATCACGGCCTTGAGGCCGGAGGCGCGGTCCTGGCAGAGGACCACCTGCTCGTGCCCGCCCTGGTCGGATCGGAACAGGGTGTGGAGCACGGGGGCGGCGGCGCCGGTCATGTCGGTCACGGTGGTGACTCCCAAGTACGAAGCGGCGGGTGGGTTTCCCGGGGTGGGGGAAACCCCCAGACGGCACGAGGGTAAGTCCTCCGGAGGCGTGGATCGGCCTCCGTGCGGAGGATCACCCGGGTGAGGGGTGCAGGACGGCTCGGACGTGGAAGTATTTCCGGTATGCCTGCGGTGTCCTCGGTGATCGTTCCCTATGCGGCCTATCTGCGGGTGTACGAGCCCCTGGCCGCCTTCCCCGAGCCGGAAAGGGCCCACTGGACGCGCTACGCGGCCCGTGGAGAGACTCCCACGGCCCAGGACGAACTCCGCCGCTCGCTGGCGGACTTGGTGCCCACACCGCCCGTTCCCGTCCCGGTCCATGAAAGTACCGAGGCGTTCGTGACGGAAGTGGACGGTGTGGTGCTGGTCTGCCCCTGGCGGACCAAGCTGAGGAGCCGGCTGGCGCTCCAGGAGGCACCTGAGCGCTTCCCGGCGGCGCTGCTGGACGCGGTCCTGCCGCCGGTGGTGCGGAAGGAGGCCGCGGCGGACTGGGAGCACTGGCGCGAGCGGAACCCGGACGCGCGCCCCTGGATCCGCACGGCGGTCTGGCAGGTCCCGGTCCGGTGGTTCACCCTCTTCGGGGACGAGGAGCGGGAGTACGGTCCGGATGGGCCGGACGGGCCGCCCGGACTGCGCTACCGCACCCCCATGGCCCAGGCCCGGCGGCGGGTTGCGCGGGCGCTGAAGGCGCTGCGGGAATCCCAGGACGGCGAGCAGCTCGCGGCGGGTTTGGTAGATGTAGGGAAGTGGCTGGAGGAATTCCATCCGCGCTCCCTCGTGGAACTGGACTACGGCGGACTGGTGCACGCGCTGTCCGGTGCGGCGCTCGCGGATGACCATTCCGCGGCGGACGTGGCCGCCGGGATCGCGGCGCTGCGGGCCGGCGACGCGGAGGGGGCCCGGATCGCCTACGCCCGCCTGGCCGAGCGGTGGGGGGCCGTGCGGGGCCTGCAGTCCGCGAACTGACCACGGGGCCGAAAGGGGCAGGTCCTAGGTCCCGATCCGGGCCTTTGTGTCAAGCGTGACGGACTGCACTAACAGGGCTCTTGCGCCCAACGCCTACCCTCGTGTCAAAATAGGACAAGGAGTCCGGGGAGGGTTCCTTCCGTCCAAGTGAGGGCGGAACGCTCGGCATTGTGCTCTATGGGGGGTCTGGTGGCTCCTGATCGCTCTGTGACTGATCGTCACTGTGGTGTAACTGTCCGCTATGGCATGGTCCATCGGAGTTCCGCCACTGATGAACACCTCGGAGGGCAATTCCAACGGTTTGGCCGTGGCGGCTGGACAGATGGTGTAGTTGTAGTGCCGAGGACAAGCCGTTCGTCCTATAACCGACTCAACCCGCATACGCCATTTCGGGCAACGCGGGTCAAGGTGCAGAATTTAGAGGAAAGAACCGAGAAGGTTCGGTTCTCCCGAGGAGGCCGCTCATGACCGCTCGCACCCCTGACGCCGAGCCGCTGTTGACCCCGGCTGAGGTCGCCACGATGTTCCGTGTGGACCCGAAGACGGTCACCCGCTGGGCCAAGGCAGGGAAGCTCACGTCGATCCGCACGCTCGGCGGCCACCGCCGCTACCGCGAGGCGGAAGTACGCGCACTGCTGGCGGGCATTCCGCAGCAGCGCAGCGAGGCATAAGCCTCGTCCCGGCGAGGTCGGCCACTGCCCGGCGGCCTCTCCGGATCAGGGCGTTCCGGGACCCCCATTCCGGTAAGCCCACCCCATAGCTCCATACGACGGGCGCCCGCCCCAACGGGCCGTCGGTCACCGATCGCGCTGGACTCCGCCGAGTCCGGCGCGATTTTTTTGGGGGGTGAGCGGGGAGGTTATCGAGGCAGTGCAATTGCACATATTAAATTGGTTGGTTGTAAACGAGGCCTAAAAACCTGTCTACGCAAAACCTATACGGTGACACCCGTCACATGCTGCAACCCTTGCCAACGTCGAGCGTGTCATCTTCCGCCGCTCCCCGCCATGCCCCCGAGGTCCCCTTTCCCCGGGACCAAGGTCCCGCCCCCCGGGGGCATCCGCCTGCGGGCAGGCCCGCCCCCGGAAGGGCTATGGAGGTGCCTCTTCCGGCGAGTTGGCCGACCGCGGCCCGTCGTGGCCGTTCGCGCAGTTCCCCGCGCCCCTGACACCTTCGCCTCACCGACCTTGATATGCGGCCCCCGGGCGCTCAATCCAGCAGGTGCGGGCGGGTCGAGTACCCAGGGGCGCGAGGAACTGCGCGAACGGCCCACTGCGGGGCGCGGGCGGCACTCAAGGCTCTTGGAAGCGGCGAGGTCGGCGGGTACGCCGAAGGGCCCGCACCAACAAGTGGCACGGGCCCTTCGGGGAAACGATGCGGTCCTGACGGGATTTGAACCCGCGGCCTCCACCTTGACAGGGTGGCGAGCACTCCAAACTGCTCCACAGGACCAGATTCGCGGCCCGATTCCTGCGCTGGGCTGCGAGAAGAGACTCTACAGCAGCATCGGCGCTCCGGTCGAACTCGCCCTCGGTGACGGCGCCGTCACAGCTTCCGCGGCGCCCGGCGCCGCTACGGCGCCGCCGCGTCGATCGCCTTCACGATCCTCTTGTCCGACACCGGGTACGCCGTCCCCAGCGCATGCGCGAAGTAGCTGACGCGCAGTTCTTCGATCATCCAGCGAATGTCGAGGACGTCCTTCGGCACCGGCCGCCCCTGGGGGAGCTGCTCCAGCAGCCAGGCGTACTCGTCCTGCATGTCCTGGACCTTCTCCATACGCGAGGTGTCGCGCTGGACCCCGGACGGCATCTGCGTCAGCCGCCGGTCCGCGGCGACCAGATAGCGCATGAGGTCGGGCAGCCGGCCCAGTCCGGTGAGGGTGACGAATCCCGCCGGCATCAGGGTGTCCAACTGGCGGCGCACATCCGCCGTGTTCGCCGCCAGCGCGGGGCTGGAGGTGGCCTTGAGCCGCCGTTCGCAGGCCTGCCAGGCGGCCAGCACCTGCTGCACCCGGGAGACCGTGCGGACGGTGGTGTCGACGAGGTCGGCGCGGACGGCGTCGTACAGCTTGCGGTAGGACTCCTCGTCCCACGCGGGCCCGCCGTGGTGCGCGATCAGCTTGTCGGCCGCGGCGGTCGCACAGTCCTCGAAGAGGGCCTGGATGGAGCCGTGGGGGTTGCTGGAGAGCGCCAGCTTCTGCGGGTTGGTCAGCTTGTCCGAGGCGAACTTGGCCGGGTTCACCGGAATATTGCGCAGGACGAGCCGGCGGGTGCCCCGCCACATGGCGGCCCGCTGCTCGGCCTCGGTGTCGAAGAGGCGTACGGAGACGGTGTCGCCGTCGTCGACGAGCGCGGGGTACGCCTTCACCGGCTGTCCGGCCCGCCGGGTCTCGAAGACCTTCGTCAGGGAGCCGATGGTCCAGTCCGTGAGGCCCGTGCGCTCGATGGACTCGCCCGCCGGCCCCGCGGCCCCCGCTGCGGCCTTGGAGAGGGCCTGGCGGGCCTTGGGGCGCAGCTTCAGCCGCAGGGACTCCAGATCCTTCGCCTCGGCCAGCCCGCGGCGCCGTTCGTCGACGATCCGGAAGGTGATCTTGAGGTGGTCGGGGACCTTGGAGAGGTCGAAGTCGTCGGGGTGGACCGGGACGCCGACCAGCTGCTTCAGCTCCCGGGCCAGGGTCGCCGTCAGCGGCTCCTGGAGGGGCACGGCCCGCTCCAGGAAGGCCTTCGCGTAGTTCGGTGCGGGTACGTAGTGCCGGCGTACCGGTTTGGGCAGGGAGCGGATCAGCTCGACGACGACCTCTTCGCGCAGTCCGGGGATCTGCCAGTCGAAGCCCTCGTCGGTGACCTGGTTGAGCACCTGGACGGGGATGTGGACGGTGACGCCGTCCGCGTCGGCGCCCGGCTCGAACTGGTAGGTGACGCGGAACTTCAGCCGCCCCTGGCGCCAGGAGTCCGGATAGTCGTCCTTGGTGACCGCCCCGGCCTTCTCGTTGATGAGCATCTCGCGCTCGAAGTCGAGCAGCTCGGGCTCCTCCTGGCGCTTCTGCTTCCACCAGGAGTCGAAATGCGCGCCGGAGACGATGTGCGCGGGCACCCGCCGGTCGTAGAAGTCGAAGAGGGTCTCGTCGTCGACGAGGATGTCCCGGCGCCGGGCCCGGTGCTCCAGCTCCTCGACCTCGGTCAGCAGCCGCCGGTTGTCGGCGAAGAACTTGTGGTGGGTCCGCCAGTCGCCCTCCACCAGGGCGTTGCGAAGGAAAAGGTCCCGGGAGGTCTCGGGGTCGATCCGGCCGTAGTTGACCTTGCGCTGGGCGACGATCGGCACGCCGTACAGGGTGACCTTCTCGTACGCCATCACCGCGGCCTGGTCCTTCTCCCAGTGCGGTTCCGAGTACGTCCGCTTCACCAGATGCTGGGCCAGCGGTTCGACCCACTCGGGTTCGATCTTCGCGTTGACCCGGGCCCAGAGGCGGGAGGTCTCCACCAGTTCGGCGGACATCACCAGCCGCGGCGGCTTCTTGAAGAGCGCGGAACCGGGGAAGACGGCGAACTTGGCGCCGCGCGCCCCCAGAAACTCGTTCTTGGAGTCGGTGTCCTTGAGCCCGATATGCGACAGCAGCCCGGCCAGCAGCGACACATGGACGCCGGACTCCGGGCCGTCCTCCTCGTTGACCTGGATGCCCATGGCCTTGGCGACCTGCCGCACCTGGGCGTAGATGTCCTGCCATTCGCGGATCCGCAGGAAGTTCAGATACTCCTGCTTGCACATCCGGCGGAAGCTGGAGGAGCCGCGCTCCTTCTGCTGCTCGCGGACGTACCGCCAGAGGTTGAGGAAGGCGAGGAAGTCGGACGTCTCGTCCTTGAAGCGGGCGTGCTGCTGGTCCGCCTGGGTCTGCTTGTCGGCGGGGCGCTCCCGCGGGTCCTGGATGGAGAGCGCGGCGGCGATCACCATCACCTCGCGGACGCAGCCGTTCTTCTCGGCTTCGACGACCATCCGGGCCAGCCGGGGGTCGACGGGGAGCTGGGAGAGCTGCCGCCCGAGGGGCGTCAGCTTCTTTTTGGGGTCTTTCTGCGCCGGATCGAAGGCGCCCAGCTCCTGGAGCAGCTGCACGCCGTCGCGGATATTGCGGTGGTCCGGCGGGTCGATGAAGGGGAACTTCTCGATATCGCCGAGTCCGGCGGCCGTCATCTGGAGGATGACGGAGGCCAGATTGGTGCGGAGGATCTCGGCGTCCGTGAACTCGGGCCGGGCGTCGAAGTCGTCCTCGGAGTAGAGGCGGATGCAGATACCGTCGGAGGTACGGCCGCAGCGGCCCTTGCGCTGGTTGGCGCTGGCCTGGCTGATCCGTTCGATCGGCAGCCGCTGGACCTTGGTGCGATGGCTGTAGCGGGAGATCCGGGCGGTGCCGGGGTCGATCACGTACTTGATGCCGGGGACGGTCAGCGAGGTTTCGGCGACATTGGTCGCCAGAACGATCCTGCGGCCGGTGTGCGGCTGGAAGACCCGGTGCTGCTCGGCGTGGGAGAGCCGGGCGTAGAGCGGCAGCACCTCCGTGAAGCGGTAGTTCCGTTTGTTGAGGGCGTCCGCGGTGTCGCGGATCTCGCGCTCGCCGGAGAGGAAGACGAGGATATCGCCCTTCCCCTCGGCCATCAGCTCCTCGGCGGCCTCGCAGATCGCGGTGATCTGGTCCCGGTCGCTCTCCGCGGATTCTTCGGCGTCCTCCTCCAGGAGCGGCCGGTAGCGGACCTCCACCGGATAGGTCCGCCCGCTGACCTCGATGATCGGCGCGTCTCCGAAATGGCGGGAGAACCGCTCGGGGTCGATCGTCGCGGAGGTGATGACCACCTTCAGATCGGGCCGCCGGGGCAGCAGCTGCGCCAGATAGCCGAGGAGGAAGTCGATGTTGAGGGACCGCTCGTGCGCCTCGTCGATGATGATCGTGTCGTAGGCGCGCAGCTCGCGGTCGGTCTGGATCTCGGCGAGCAGGATGCCGTCCGTCATCAGCTTCACGAAGGTCGCGTCCTGGTTCACCTGGTCGGTGAAGCGGACCTTCCAGCCGACGGCCTCGCCGAGCGGGGTCCGCAGCTCCTCCGCGACGCGTTCGGCGACCGTACGGGCCGCGATCCGGCGCGGCTGGGTGTGGCCGATCATGCCCCGGACGCCCCGGCCCAGTTCCAGGCAGATCTTCGGGATCTGGGTGGTCTTGCCGGAGCCGGTCTCACCCGCGACGATCACGACCTGGTGGTCCCGTATCGCCTCCAGGATCTCGTCCCGTTTACGGCTGACGGGGAGCTGCTCCGGGTACGTCACCTCCGGCACTCGGCCGCGGCGGGCGGCGGTCCGGGCGGCCGCCTTCTCCGCCTCGGCGGCGATCTCGTCCAGCACGGCCTGCCGCGCCTCGGGCTTACGGATGCGGCGAGCGCCTTCGAGTCGGCGGCCGAGCCGGTGGGCGTCCCGCAGCGGGGCCCCGGCCAGCAGCGTCTGAAGGTCGGCGAAGGAAGTAGACATACGGTCTCCAGCATCGCACCCCCGGGAAACCGAGGGCTAACGCATTTCACTGCTCTTCCGGTCTTTGGTGCAGTATGGAGTGATCGTTCAGGACCGTCGCCGGGCCGGACGCCGCCAGCCGCGATCCAGGGGGGACCAGCCACCATGCCGCCGCAGCCGTTGCGTCCGGGACGTGTCCGGTCGCGCCCGCGGCCGGCCGTGGCGGTGCTCGGGGCGCTCGGTGCGCTGGCGGTCGTGCTGCTGGTGCTCTGTCCCGCGCTGGGGGCCGCGGGTGCGGCGCAGGCGGCGCAGGAGCGCGCGGACCGGCCCGTGGTGACGGCCCCGGAGGGCGCCGCGGGCTGCGGCAACGGCTCCGGCGCCGGGGAGCGCGACGCACAGCCCGCCACCCCGCCGCGCGGTACCGCGTCCCCTGAGCCGCCGTCCGCACCGTCGTACGACCCCCACTGCGGTACGGCTCCGCACGGCCGCGCCGCCACCGTGGCCGGGCCGGTCGCGGACGGGCGTCCGCCGCCGATACCCCTCTCTTCGGAGGAACGGTCGATCCTACGCGTATAGGCAGGGAAGGCATGCCTTGCCCTGGTTCATCGGGATCCGGGGCTTCTGTCCGCATTCTTTCCGTCCTTCGTTCAGGAGTGTTCCCCTATGCCGTCGATCCCCGCCAACCGGCGCAAACCCCTGCTGATCGGTGCGGGCGTGCTGACCGCCGCGCTGGTGCTCGGCCTCGCCTCGTACACCGCGACCCGCCCGGACGATCCGGCAGCCACGGTCCGGGCCACCGGCCCCACCGACACCGCTGCCGGCGCCTCCCGGCCCGGTGAGCCCTCCGCAAGCGTCGAGGAGGAGACCGGCGCCTACCCCGAGCTGGAGCGGCTCGCCCGCCGCGAGACCGGCGACGGGCTGGCGATCGGCAGCACCACCGCGCCCGTCGTCATGATCGAGTACGCCGACTTCCAGTGCGGCTTCTGCGGGAAGTTCGCCCGGGACACCGAGCCCGCGCTCATCAAGAAGTACGTCGACCAGGGCAAGCTGCGCATCGAGTGGCGCAACTTCCCGATCTTCGGCGAACCCTCCGAGAACGCCGCCCGCGGCGCCTGGGCCGCCTCCCGCCAGGGCAGGTTCTGGGAGTTCCACGCCGCCGCCTACGCCAAGGGCTCCAAGGCGAAGGGCTTCTCCGCCGACCGGGTGAAGGAGCTGGCGAAGCAGGCGGGCGTGCCCGACGCGGACCGGTTCGCCGAGGACATGGAGAGCGACGCGGCGAAGCAGTCCGTCCAGCGCGACCAGGACGAGGCCTACGCCCTGGGCGCCACCTCCACCCCCTCCTTCCTGATCAACGGCCGCCCGATCGCGGGCGCCCAGCCCGAGCGGACCTTCACGGACGCCATCGAGGCCGCCCTGAAGTCCGCGGGCGGCACCGGAGCCGTAAAGCCCGGCGGAGCCGAGTCCGTCGGCCCCGCCGGACCGGGGGACGGATCGGGCTCATGACCGAGATCGGCTATCTGGCCGCCTTCCTCGGGGGACTGCTCGCCCTGATCAGCCCGTGCAGCGCCCTGCTGCTCCCGGCCTTCTTCGCCTACTCCCTCGACTCGACGGGCAGGCTGCTGGCCCGTACCGGCATCTTCTACGCCGGACTGGCCACCACCCTCGTCCCGCTCGGCGTCGCCGGTTCGTACGCCGCCCGCTTCTTCTACGGCAACCGCGATCTGCTCGTCGCCGTCGGCGGCTGGCTGATCATCGCGCTGGGCGTGGCGCAACTCCTCGGCCTGGGCTTCGCCTCCCGCCGGCTCGCCGCGCTCTCCGGCCGGATCCGCCCCACCACGGCGGCCCCGGTCTACGCCCTCGGCCTGGTCTACGGCTTCGCGGGCTTCTGCGCCGGGCCGATCCTCGGGAGCGTCCTCACGGTCTCCGCGTTCAGCGGCAGCCCGGTCTACGGCGGGCTGCTGCTCGCCGTGTACGCCCTGGGGATGGCCGTACCGCTGTTCTTCCTGGCCCTGCTCTGGGACCGCTTCGACCTGGGCCGGCGGCGCTGGCTGCGCGGCCGGGGCTTCTCGGTGGGGCGGCTCCGGCTGCACACCACCTCACTGCTCTCCGGACTGTTCTTCGTGCTCCTCGGGGTGCTCTTCCTGGTCTTCGACGGGGCGACCGCCCTGCCGGGACTGGTCTCCGTGGACCGCTCCTTCGAGGCCGAGCAGTGGGCCGCTGAGGCCGGGGCCGCCGTGCCGGACTGGGCGCTGCTGACGGGGGTGGTGGCGGTGGCCGCTGCCGTGCTCGCGGTCCGCGCCGCCCGCCGCCGTACCCCCGACGCCCGGGAAGCCGGAGAGGCATAGGGGCCCGGAAACGGCTCAGGCCCCGTCCTGGAGGACGGGGCCTGAGCCGGAAACTGTGGCTGGGGCCGGGATCGAACCGGCGACCTATCGCTTTTCAGGCGATCGCTCGTACCAACTGAGCTACCCAGCCAAACAACTGTGCTGTTCGCACGAGCTGTAGCGGTCCTGACGGGATTTGAACCCGCGGCCTCCACCTTGACAGGGTGGCGAGCACTCCAAACTGCTCCACAGGACCAGGTAATGCAACTGCGCGAGCGATATTCTCGCACAGGTGTTGCGTGCCCCCAACGGGATTCGAACCCGTGCTACCGCCTTGAAAGGGCGGCGTCCTGGGCCACTAGACGATGAGGGCTAAGGGCCCGCCTGGGCGCTTTGCAGCGCCTCGGGGACGTGAGAAGCATATGGGATGGCGGGAGGTATCGCCAAAACGGTTTACGGCACCGTGGAACGAGCGGGTCCGGAAGGCCCTCGGGAAGGGGCCGCCGGAGCGGTCGGCGAGACCCTGGGGAAGGGCTCCGGGGACGGTTTCGCGCCCGGCTTGTTCTCCTCCGGAAGATGGCGGCCGACCTCGGCCGTCGTCAGCCCGAGCCCGCCGAGCGTGATCTCGTCCCAGGCCTGGAGCCGCTTGGTCGTCCGGTCCAGATAGAGCACCGAGGCCCGGACCTTCTCCGGATTCTCGTTCTGGACCGCCCGCAGACCGCCGCCGCCCGTCGACCCCTCCACCTTCAGCCGGGTGCCGAACTTCATCACCTCCACCTGCCGCCGGTGCAGATGCCCGGCGAGCACGAGGGGGACCGTGCCGTCGGTCTCCCGGGCCGCGTCCGGGTTGTGCGCCACCGCCAGGTCCACGGGCGTGCCCGCCCGTGCCTGGTCGCGGATCGCCGACGCCAGCCGGATCCCCGCCATCCGCTCCGCCGGGGCGCCCTGGGCCACCGCCGAGCGGTCCGGTGTGAACTGCGGATCGCCCGTGCCCGCGATCCGCAGCCCGCCGACCGTGGCCGCCCGGCCCTCGTCGAGGACCGTCACGTTCTTCATCCGCGACAGATACGCCTGGGTGGTCCGGGAGTCGTGGTTGCCGCGCACCCACACATAGGGCGCGCCCAGATCGCGGATCGGGTCGAGGAAGGCGTTCTCGGCGGCCGAACCGTGGTCCATGGTGTCGCCCGAGTCGACGATCACGTCGATCCGGTACTGCTCCACCAGCGAGGCGATGATGTGCCAGGCGGCCGGGTTGAGATGCAGGTCGGAGACGTGGAGCAGCCGGATGCTGCCCGGGTCCGGCCGGAAGACGGGCAGCGTCGAGGTCGCGTCGTACAGCTTGGTGACATTGGTGACCAGCCGGGCCAGCTCCTGCTGGTAGACGTCGAACTCGGTGACGATCGACCGCGCGTTGCCGATGAGGGACGGTGCGCTGGTCAGCAGCCCCGAGTAGCGCGGCTCCAGCACGGACCGCGGATTCCAGGTCGCGGCGGCGGTGGCGGTGGAGGCGGCGAGCAGCGCGAGCGCGAGCCCCCCGGCGGCCAAGGCCCGGCGCGGCCGGCGGTAGACCACGAGCCCGAGGGCGGTGGCGCCCGCGACGACGGCCGCGCAGGACCGTACGGCCAGCTCCGTCGTACCGGCGACGACATCGGCCGCGACCTCGTCCTCCAGACCGGAGAGCCGCTCCGGATGTTCGACGAGCGCACTGGAGCGGGCCGGGTCGAGCTGCTCCACGTCGACGTCGAGCCGGAGGGGCGCGGTGTGGGACGCCAGCTCCAGCGCGCCGAGCGGGGAGACGTTGATCCGGGTCCCGCCGGTCAGATCGGGCCGCAGGGCCATGCTGGTCTCCATCGGCCCGACCTGCGTCTGCACGCTCCCGACGACCAGCAGCCCGAGCCACGCCCCGAGCCCGGCGACGACGGCCAGCCCGAGGGCCCGGACCCAGGGGCCGGGCGCGGGGGCGAGGGAGGGTGCGGCGGCGGGCCGCCGCCGGGCGGCTATGAGGGTACGGATCCGGGCGCCGGGCCCCCGCCGCCGCGCGCGGGTGCGCGGCCCGGCCGGTGCGGCCCGCCCGCGGAGAGCGCGCAGCGCGCGCAGGGCGCGGTGCCGGAACTGCCGGGCAGGTGCCGATGGGCCTGTCATTGGGCCCGTATGCCCGGCCGGGGCGGCCCCTATGCGGGGCGGGCGCGGCACGGGCCGCGGGGTCTGCGGAGGCGGTACGGGTGGGGGCCTGCGCGGGCGGGCAGGTTCCGGACGGGCCCGGAACCCCGCGACCCGGCCCGGGAGGGCCGGTCAGCCCCAGCCGAGTTCGTGGAGTCTGTCGTCCTCGATGCCGAAGTGGTGGGCGATCTCGTGGACCACGGTCACCGCGACCTCGTGGACCACGTCCTCCGGGGTCTCGCAGTACCGCAGCGTCGGCCCCATGTAGATGGAGATACGGTCCGGCAGCACCCCCGCGTACCACTCGCCGCGCTCCGTCAGCGGGGTGCCTTCGTACAGCCCCAGCAGCTCCGGATCGGACGGGTCGGGTTCGTCCTCCACGAAGACGGCCACATTGTCCATCACCCGGGTCAGCTCCGGCGGAATCGAGTCCAGCGCCTCGCTCACCAGCTCTTCGAACGCTTCACGCGTCATCTCCAGCACACGGCCATTCTGCGCGACCTCGGCCCCGGGCGGTCCCGGGCGGCTCCGGGCGGCCCCCGGCGCGGGAGGAGCGGGCCGTGCTCCCCGGGGCGTACGCCCGTAACTCCGTACCCCGCCGGGGAACGGGTCCGGCCGGGCAGCACGGAACAGGAACCGGCCGTTGGCGGGCGGAGAGGGAGGCCGGCGCGGAAGAATGAGTGCCGTGCCGACCCGCAGAGCCCGCCGCCGCCCCGTGGTTCCCCTGCCCGCCCTGTTTCGGGTGCCGCGGCCCGGGACGCGGAGCGGCCGTACGGCCGGGAGCGCGCCGTGAGCCCGGCCGGCGGCGGCCGGGACGAGCCGGCGCCGATCGACCCGGACGTCGATCTGCATGTCCCCGCCCAGCGCGCCGAGACCGCCGGGGCGCATGTCCTGCTGGTGCTGGCCGCCGTCGCCGCGGGCGGGGTCATCGGCGCACTCGCCCGCTGTGCGGCGGTCCGCGCCTGGCCGGGCGAACCGGCTTCCACCCCGCTCGTCACGCTCGGGATCAACGTCCTCGGCTCGTTCCTGATCGGCGTGCTGATGGTGCCGGTCGCCGAGGGCCACGGCCGCCGCACTCCCCATCCGCTGCTGCGGCCGTTCGCCGGGACGGGGGTGCTGGGCGGGTTCACCACCTTCTCCGCGTACGCGCTCGACGCCCGCGACCTGCTGGAGCGCGGGGAGGGTGCGGCGGCCTTCGGATATGTGGCCGGGACCCTGCTGGGCGCTCTGGGCGCGGTAGGGGCGGCCGTCACGCTGACGCGGTGGGTGCTCGGGCGGCCGGAGGCGGGCCGTTGACCTGGCTGCTGGTGGCGCTCGGCGCCGCCGTGGGCGCGCCGCTGCGCTATCTGACCGACCGGGCGGTGCAGTCCCGGCACGAATCGGCCTTCCCCTGGGGCACTTTCACCGTCAACGCCGTCGCGTGCCTGGTCCTCGGCGCGACCGCGGGCGCCGCCGTCTCCACCGAGCTGTACGCGCTGCTGGGCACGGGCCTGTGCGGGGCGCTCAGCACGTACTCGACCTTCTCGTACGAGACCCTGAGGCTCGCCGAGACCGGACGGTGGCCCATGGCGGCGGCCAATATCGCGGCTTCCGTGCTGGTGGGCACGGGAGCCCTGGTCCTCGGGGCGGAGCTGGCGGGGGTGGTGCGGGGGTGACGGGAGCACGGCGGTCGCGGTCCGGGGGCGCACGGGGCGCGGAAGCCGGGGCGCGGTCGTGTACTCGTCAGAGCGCGGGGCGTGTCCCCGGCGGCCCGACGGGAGTTGGGCAGGGAGATCCGCGTACGGGAACGAGCCCCGCGCGCGGTGCGCGATTCGTGTCCGGGCGCCCCGGGCGCACCTTGCGCGCCCTTGTCCCCGTTCTGCTCCGGAGGTGCCCCCGTGCGCCAGTCGTCCGTCCCCGGCCGTGTGGCCGCCGTCTTGGCCGTCACGCTCGCGCTCGCCGCATCGGCCGGGTGCATGAGCGTCGGTGACGACGAGCGGGCCGAGCCCGCGCCCAGCGGCTCGCCCGACCGGCGCGACACGGACGCGGACCCGGACGGCGGCTACGAGCGTCCGGGCGGCGGCCGGCACGCGGGCGGCGGTGGCCGGCACGCGGATTCGGGGAAGCCCGGCGGGGGCGGGCGCAAGGCCGGACGGCCCGAGCTGTCGCCGAGCCCCGGCGCCTCCGCCGCGCCCGAGGAGGACCGGCCCGGACCCGGGGCGGAGCGGCCTCAGCCGCCGCAGCCGGGTGCGCCGAAGCCGCCCGCGCCCCGGCCCACGCCGTCGGCGGAGGAGCCGGCGCCCCCGGTGGATCCGCCGGTGGAGGAGCCCGTCGATCCGCCGGTCTCGGAGCCGCCGCAGCCGACCGATCCGCCGTCGGCCTCGTCGGCGCCGGAGGTGCACGCGGGCGCGATGCGGCTGGTGGAGGCCGACGGGCGGGGGATGCGGGGGCGGCCGACGGCGTCGCCGCAGCCGGGACCGGCGTGACGTACGGGACCGGCGTGACGTACGGGTGAGCGACCGGTCACCGGTGGTCGCCGCCGTGTAACGGGGGTCACGCGGTCGTGGTTTGCCTCGGGAGGGGGAGGGTGCGTATGGTGGTAGATCGTTTGATCCCATTGCCCGGCGCCAAAAGAGCGCGCCGTGTGGCGCGTATCTCCCTTGCCGTGGCCGACCGCATCGAGGCGGTCTTTTGTGAAATCACGGAGTTGGGCGCGTGCCGAGACTCCGGAAGGTTTCGCATTTCGCATGTCCACTTTCTCTTCTGATCAGATCGTTGTGTCCGAGGACGAGTCCGCGGAGGCCGTAGCAGCCGCCGAGACCGCTGTCGCCACCGCTGAGGCGACCACCGGCACCGACGCCGACACCGACCTGGCTGCCGACGTCGACACCGACCTCGCTGTCGACGGCGACCTTGACGCCGACATCGACGGTGACGGCGACTCCGCCGAGCCCGGCATCACCTTCGGTGACCTCGGTCTCCCCGAGGGCATCGTGCGCAAGCTCGCGCAGAACGGCGTCACGACCCCCTTCCCCATCCAGGCCGCGACCATCCCGGACGCCCTGGCCGGCAAGGACATCCTCGGCCGTGGCCGTACGGGCTCCGGCAAGACGCTCTCCTTCGGTCTGCCGCTGCTCGCGACCCTCTCCGGCGGCCGTACGGAGAAGAAGAAGCCCCGCGGTGTCATCCTGACCCCGACCCGCGAGCTGGCGATGCAGGTCGCCGACGCCCTCCAGCCGTACGGTGACGTCCTCGGCCTGAAGATGAAGGTCGTCTGCGGCGGTACGTCCATGGGCAACCAGATCTACGCCCTGGAGCGCGGCGTCGACATCCTCGTCGCCACCCCGGGCCGGCTGCGCGATGTGATCAACCGCGGCGCCTGCTCCCTGGAGCAGGTCCAGGTCGCCATCCTCGACGAGGCCGACCAGATGTCCGACCTCGGCTTCCTGCCCGAGGTGACCGAGCTGCTGGACCAGGTCCCGCAGGGCGGCCAGCGGATGCTCTTCTCCGCCACCATGGAGAACGAGATCACCACCCTGGTGAAGCGCTACCTCAACGACCCCGTGAGCCACGAGGTCGACAGCGCCCAGGGCAATGTCACCACCATGACCCACCACGTCCTCGTCGTGAAGCCGAAGGACAAGGCCCCGGTCACCGCCGCGATCGCCGCCCGCAAGGGCCGTACGATCATCTTCGTCCGCACCCAGCTCGGTGCCGACCGCGTCGCCGAGCAGCTCCGCGAGTCCGGTGTGAAGTCCGACGCGCTGCACGGCGGCATGACGCAGGGCGCCCGGACCCGTACCCTCGCCGACTTCAAGGACGGGTACGTCAACGTGCTCGTCGCCACCGACGTGGCCGCCCGCGGTATCCACGTCGACGGCATCGACCTGGTCCTGAACGTGGACCCGGCCGGTGACCACAAGGACTATCTGCACCGCTCCGGCCGTACCGCCCGCGCGGGCAAGTCCGGCACGGTCGTCTCCCTCTCCCTGCCCCACCAGCGCCGCCAGATCTTCCGGCTGATGGAGGACGCGGGCGTGGACGCCTCCCGCCACATCGTGGGCGGCGCGGGCGCCTTCGACCCCGAGGTCGCCGAGATCACCGGCGCCCGGTCGCTGACCGAGGTGCAGGCCGACTCCGCGAACAACGCCGCCAAGCAGGCCGAGCGGGAGGTCGCCGACCTGGCCCGGCAGCTGGAGCGGATCCAGCGGCGCGCGGTCGAGCTGCGCGACGAGGCCGACCGCCTGGTGGCCCGGGCCGCGCGCGAGCGGGGCGAGGACCCCGAGGCCGCGGTGGCCGAGGTCGCCGGCGCGGTGGAGGCCGAGCTGGAGGCGGAGGCCGCGGCTGCTGCCGCCGCCGCGAAGAAGGAGCGCGAGGAGCGGTCCTTCGAGCGGGACCGCGACCGCCGTGACGACCGGGGCAACTTCGAGCGCCGTGACCGTCGTGACGACCGTCCGTCCGGTGGTTTCCGCCGTGACGACCGCCGGGACGACCGTCCCTCGGGCGGCTTCCGCCGCGACGACCGTCGTGACGACCGTCCGTCCGGTGGCTTCCGCCGTGACGACCGTCCCTCGGGTGGTTTCCGCCGTGACGACCGCCGCGATGACCGTCCCTCGGGTGGTTTCCGCCGTGACGACCGCCGTGACGACCGTCCGTTCAACCGTGACCGTCGCGACGAGCGCCCCTCGGGCGGCTTCCGCCGCGACGACCGTCCGTCCTTCGACCGTGACCGCCGGGACGACCGTCCCTCGGGCGGTTTCCGCCGCGACGACCGTCCCAGCGGCGGCCACCGCGGCAGCGACCGTCCGTTCAACCGTGACCGCCGTGACGACCGTCCCTCGGGCGGCTTCCGCTCCGGCTCCTCGGACCGTCCGTACGGCCGCCGCGACGACCACCGCGGTTCGGGCTCCGGCTCCGGCTCGTTCGGCCGCCGCGACGACAAGCCGCGCTGGAAGCGCAACGGCTGACCGAGGGTCACCGCAACACCGACAGCAGGCGACAGGGCCCGCACCCCAGGAAGGCGAATTCCCGGGGCGCGGGCCCTGTCCCGTATTCGGCCCGTAACAGCTGCTCATGCCACGTATCCCGTTGCTACGATGTCCGCCACCCGGGACGGGAGTCTCTCTTCACCGGCAGCGGCCGATTCGCGTCCGCTCCTCCCGTTGTCCGTGGGTTCACTGATGCAGGACGGATCCGCCGTACCGCTTTTGCAGGTGCTGCGGTTCCAGGGGAGGGGATTCCTTGCAGCACCACAACGGCCGTCCTCGTACGGCCATCCGCCGCTCCGTCGCGACAGCGGTCACGGTTGCCCTGGGCGCGGGCCTGGTCACGGCGGTGGCACCCGCCGCGACGGCCACGACTTCGCAGGGCATCACGGCCGGTGAGGCCGTACTGCCGCCGCAGGACCGTCTGATGCCCCAACGCGTGGCACTCCACGAGGCGGGACCCACCGGCTACACGGCCGAGGTCGAGGGTTCCGGCACCCGCCTCTGGACCGACTACGCGACGGGCGAGACCAAGCCCGTCGACAACACCTCCGGCCACTCCGGACTGCGGAGCGCCCGGACGACGGGAGCGGACGGCACCCGGACCGTCACCGTCACCGACCTGGCCACGGACGGGAAGACGGTCTACACCCTGGCCCCGGACGTTTTCTACACCCTCGCCCACACCCACGACGCGATCGTCGTCTACCGGAAGAACGCCGAAGGTCTCGTCGCGTCGCTGGGCATCCTGCGGCGGGCCGCCGACGGCACGACCGAGGAGACCCCGGTGACCGGCGCCCCGGGGATCAGTACCTCCTTGGTCTCCTATCCGCAGGGGCAGAGCGGCTTCGGGGCCGTCATCGCCGCCAAGAACGGCAGCAGCAGCAACGTCTACTGGCACCTCGACTACGCCACCGCGCGGCTCACCCAGCTGCCCGGCTGGAGCGGCCAGCAGCCCGGCCGGCACCAGGTCATCACCGGCTTCGACCGCTTCACCGACAAGATCACCACCGTCGACCTGCGCAATCCCGACGCGGCGCCCGTGGTGACCGATATCTCCCAGCGGCAGGGTGCCGAGGGGTGGACGCCCCGGTTCACCGTGGTCG
The DNA here is from genome assembly GCF_044763775.1 of Streptomyces sp. NPDC094448. Lineage (NCBI taxonomy): Bacteria > Bacillati > Actinomycetota > Actinomycetes > Kitasatosporales > Streptomycetaceae > Streptomyces > Streptomyces sp. NPDC094448. The sequence continues at coordinate 290,118 of NZ_JBIWGU010000011.1, forward strand.
GTGACACGATCCTCGTCAGCCGCGATGTCTACTCGCACGACAAGGCCCCCGTGCTCGGCACGAGACTGATGGCCGTCCCCATCGGGAACACCGGCGAGCCGCGGGAACTGCTGCCGCACTCGATCGACCGGTTCGCCACGGCTCCCGACGGCAGCGTGCTCGTCACGGGCGGCAGTACGTCCCGGGACTGGGGCGTACGCCGGGTCACCGCGGAAGCGGACGGCACCCTCAAGCTGACCACCGCCCGCCGGATCCCGGCGATCACCGCGACGATCGAAGGTTTCGCACTCGGCGGCGGCAGGCTCAGCTATACGGCGCAGACGGAGACAGGCCAGTGGTGGAACCTCCACAGCCATGACATCACGGGTTCGGGTACGCCTGTCATCGGCCCGCGGAACAAGGGCGTCCAGGTGTCGGACCCGGAGCTGCGCGAGGCGAGCGGCCGCTATGTGATCGTCAACGACGGCGACAACCGGCAGAACATTGTCGATGTCGGGACGGACTACGGAGCACGCGTCGTGCTGTCGCGGGCCAAGACGGCCGCTTCGGTCTGGGGCACCACCCTGTGGACGCCCGGCAAGACCGCCGGCAGTGTCCTCCCGTTCGACCTGAAGACCAGGAAGGCCGGTGCCGAACTGAAGCTGGGCTCCGGCTGCGTACCGGACAGCCTCCAGGCCGTGGGCCGCTGGCTGTACTGGTCCTGTGGAACCACCAAGGCGGGGGTGTACGACCGCACCGCGGCCAAGAACCTTCCGGTGACGGCGGGCGGCGAGGCGAAGCTGGGAGACGGCTTCGTGGCCCGTGAGGACGGCGGCAAGCTGGCGCTGACCAACCTGCACACCGGGGTTACGGCCCCGGTCGCCACGGTCCCGGCGAACGCGAAGTGGGCAGTCGACAAGTTCGGCGGCCATCTCGCATACGTGGACGCCGATCAGGCGATCCGGGTCCCGCCCGTGGACGTACCGCGCAGCCCCCTCGTCGTCGCCGAATCCGAGATCGACGGGTCCTTCACGCTCGAGGCCGCCTTCGACGACCGCACCTGGAACGGCCACTGGCAGCTCAGCCGCCCGGCCGGCTCCTGGTCCGTGGCGGTCAAGAACGCGGCGGGCAATGTCGTACGCACCCTGCCGCAGGCCTCGGTACCTCAGACCGGTGCCCGGATCAGCGCCGTCTGGGACGGGAAGAACGCGGCCGGCCGGGCCATGCCCAACGGCAAGTACGGCGTGGTTCTGATCGTCGACGGGCGTCCGCTCGTCAGCAGCTGGCTCAGCCTGTACGGCAGCCATGACGCGCCGCGCGACTACACCGCCGACGGCATCCCCGAGGTCGTCACCCGCCTCGGCGCCGACCTCGTCACCCACCAGGGACTGGTGAAGACGGCCGCGGGCGGTGCGGTGCAGCGCGTCTCCAAGGGCTGGAAGAACATCACGTCCGTCCAGCCCATGGGCGACATGAACAACCAGGGCTACGACGATCTGGTGGTCCGGAACACGGCGGGTGAGCTGTGGCGCTACGAGGGCAGCCGTACCGGTCTGCCGGGGCCGACGTCGGTGAAGGTCCGGATCGGTACGGGCTTCGGGTCCTTCGACACGATCCTGCCCGCGGGTGATCTGACCGGTGACGGCCGTGGCGATCTGCTGGCGCGCAAGCCGGACGGAAAGCTGTATGCGTTCGCGGTCACCCCGACCGGCGCCCTGCGTTCGGCGGGGATCATCAGCGGCTCCTTCAAGGGTCTGACGCTGATCGCCGCGGGTGACCTGACGGGCGACCGCCACGGTGATCTGCTGGCACGTGACGCGGGCGGTGAGCTGTGGCGCTACAACGGCACCGGCAAGGGCACGCTGGGCGCGAAGACCCTGGTCCAGAAGGACTGGGCGGTGACCAGCAAGGCGTTCTCGGGCACCGGTGACCTCAACGGCGACGGCAACGCGGACCTGGTCTCCCGGGACACTTCGGGCCGTCTGTGGCAGCACCTGGGCACCGGGAAGGGCACCCTGTCCGCCCCGGTCCAGGTGGGCACGGGCTGGCAGCGGTACTCGTCCCTGCACTGACCCCGGGAACCGTCGCCGGGGCGCTCCCGCACCCCGGCGACGGCCCTCTTTGTCCGACGCCACACCGCTACCACGGGATACCCGATCGGCTCTCGCGCCGGGTCCGGCTATGCTCAGGTGTGGTTCGGCCGAGGGCCGCTAGCTCAATTGGCAGAGCAGCGGACTTTTAATCCGTTGGTTGTGGGTTCGAGTCCCACGCGGCCTACCGAATGCGGAGGCGGGCGCTAGCCCGTGACCTGCGAAGAAGCGCCCCACCCGGCATCGGCCGGGTGGGGCGCTTCGCTGTTGGGGGGCTGGTCGGTCTGTTGCGATGAAGGAGAGCGGAACCGGCTCGTCGTCCATAAGCCGACCTGACGAACCCTGCGGACGCCTTGCTCAGCGCTCAGCGACGGGTCCGGACGAGGACGCGGGTGCCCTCCGGTCAGCCGGCAGTGAGGTGGCCGAGACCGGGAGGGAACCTGGTCCGTCTCGGACAGCCCGCGTACATCGCCGCCGACCTCACCCTCGAACTGGGCGAAACCCTCCTGCCCGGCACCCCGGACGGGGCCGTGCCGCTGCGAGGCGGGGACTGGGGCAGCGTTGCCGTCGAAGGGATCGGGACAGTCCGGAACACCGTGGTGCTCCGAGGCCCGCGCCCCGCGCGCCCCGCGTGATCGGGGCCGAAAGCCTAGGCTGCGGAGCGCAGGAATCATCGGTGAGGGGAGCACGGAATGATCCGCTGGGTGTGTGTGTTCGTGGACCGGCCGCGGGAGCGGATGGACGCGGCCGCGGAGTTCTGGACCGCGGTGACGGGGACGCAACTCTCCCCGCGCCGCGGCGAATACGGCGAGTACGCGACCTTCCTGCCGGATCCGCAGGCCGCCGATCCGTATCTGAAGCTTCAGGGCCTCCGCTCCTGGGACAACGGGCTGCGCGGATCCCATATCGACTTCTCCGTCGACGACGTATCCGCGTTCGCGGCCCGCGCCGTCGCCGTCGGTGCCGATATCGTCGCGGAGTTCGACGGCTGCGTCGTCTTCGCGTCCCCCGCCGGGCAGGCCTTCTGCGCGGTGTCCTGGCAGGGGGAGTCCCGGCGCCCCGAGGTGTTCCAAGGCACCCGCCCGGACCAGATCTGCGTGGATATCCCGCCGGAGTCGTACGAGGTGGAGACCGCGTTCTGGAGCGCGCTCACCGGCTGGCCGCTGCTGAACGCGCCGCTCTCCGAGTACCGCGCCCTGCAGGGCCCCGCGGGTCTGCCGGTACGGGTCCTGCTCCAGCGGCTCGACGCGCCGCGGGCGACCGGTGCGCATCTGGACTTCTCCGCCGCCGACCGGGCCGCGGCCGCCGCCGCGCACGAGAAGCTGGGGGCGACCGTGGTCGAGGTGTTCGACTACTGGACCGTTATGCGTGATCCGGCCGGCGGGACGTACTGCCTCACCGACCGCGACCCGGTCACCGGCCTGGTGTGACAGCAGGGGTACGGGCCCCGCCCGGGGCCCGTACCGGGTGCGAGAGGCTCAGCAGCTCGCCGAACAGCCGCAACACGCGGCCTTGACCTGGACGTTGTCCAGCACCGGACCGTGCGCGCCCGCGGTGGTGCTGGCGAAGGCGAGCGTGGTCGAAGCGGCCGATGCGACAAAGGTGAACTGGCGGTTCACATAGCCCATATTCGGCCGTGTCTTACCGGTGATGTCGAAGGTGAAGTCCTGGAAGACCTGGCCGTCGATCAGCGCCCGGCCCGTTTTCACGATCGGCTGGGACGCGGCGTCGATATTGCCGGCCAGGGAGTAGCTGACGGAGTACGTCGTTCCGGGCACCGTTGTGAAGGTCTGGGCGACCGTGCCGGGGCCGTTGCCGCTGAGGTCGACGGACTGGTTCCCCTCGGCCGCCTGCCAGAAGCCGCTGCCGATGAGGTCGACCGAGCCCGCCGTCACCTGCCACGGGCCCAGGGACTGCCCGCTCGTGAAGGTGCTGAACGAGTTCGCGGGGGCGACCGGATACTCGAAGCTGCCGTCGTCGAAGCGGCTGAGCGCCGCCGCCTGGGCGGGCGCGGCGAGGACGGCGCAGCCGGCGGCGAGGGCGAGCGCCCCGGCGACGGCGGTGGTGCAGGCACGCAAGGCTGACATGGAACCTCCGTGAATACGCGTGGGAACGGGAATACGGGAACACGGGAACGAGACCGGACCGGTCCGTGTCGACCCGCCCGGCGGGCGTATTTCCCGCTCGACGAATTTCCCGTTGATCGGCCTCTGCGCCAACCCCGGGGCAGCGGCGCATTTTGGCTCGACGCCGATAAAGAGCACCCCCGGGCGCCTGTTTCAACAGGGGTGTGCCAAGAGTGCGCCGTCTCCGGATGTTCTCAGTAGCCGCAGGTCATGGTGGGTATGTGGAGAGGAGAATGCTTCATGGGGCTGGATTTCCGGGCCAGGAGCAGGGGGAAACGATCCTGCGGTGAGTGAAGGAAATATGGTGAGTGGGGAAGAGTTTTCCTTCGAATTCCTGGGCGTCGCACGGGAGTTTCGGATACGGCGAACGGAAGAGCGTTGGGCCCCGCCGCGAGGGGGGGAGCGCGGCGGGGCCCTGACGGGCTGCTGCCCGGCCCGTACCGGGATATGCGGGTGAACAGCCGTACGGTGAATGCCTCGCGCCGCGTAGTACGCCCTGTGTACTATCCCGCGGCATGCGAACCCACGACGCCCAGACCCTCGTTCTGACCGCGCTCACCGAGGGACCTCTGCACGGCTACGCCGTCAACGCCGCCGTCGAGAAGCTCTCCGGCGCCCCGCTCGGCGCGGGCAGTCTCTACGGCGCCCTCGCCCGGCTGGAGAAGAAGGGGCTGGTCGAGGCCCTGGCCTTCGAGGGCCGCCGGCGGCCGTACCGGATCACCGGCCGGGGCCGGGAGCTGCTGGCGCGCGAGGCCCGGACCATGGAGCGGGTCAGCGGACAGGTCTTCGAGACCGTCACCCCCGACGAGGTGCGGTATCTGGACCGGGTGGCCGCGACCGGCGCGGGCCGGACGTACAAGCACATCGCACGGTACGAACTCCGGGCCGGACCCGGGCACACCGTCCTCGACCTCGGCTGCGGCCCCGGTACCGATCTGGAGGCCCTCGCCGGTTCCGTGGGGCCCGCGGGCGCGGTGATCGGCATCGACGCCAGCCGCGAGATGGTCGAGCTGGCGCGGGAGCGGACCGGGGGGCTGGCCACGGTCGACGTACGGCTCGCCGATATCCACCGGCTGCCCCTGGCGGACGCGAGCGCGGACCGGGCCCGTACCGACCGGGTGCTCCAGCACGTCGAGGACCCGGCCGCCGTGCTCGCCGAGGTCCGGCGGGTCCTGCGGCCCGGCGGGCGGCTGGTGCTCGCCGAACCCGACTGGGACTCCCTCGCCCTGGACCATGCCGACCTGGACGCCGCCCGCGCCTACACCCGGCACATCACGGACCGGATCGTCCGCAACGGGATCATCGGACGGCAGCTTCCGCGGCTCGTCCAGGAGGCGGGCTTCGTCGTACCGGGCGCCACCGCGACGACCTCCGTCTTCCGGGACGCCGGGGCGGCCGATGAGATCCTCGGCCTCCACCGCAACACCCGGCGGGCGGTCGCCGCCGGATATCTGACCGAGGAGCAGGGGGAGAGGCTCCTGGCGGATATGGCCTCCGGCGGCCCTTTCCTGGCGTCGGTGACGCTGTACGTCGTCGTGGCCGAGGTCCCGGCGGTCGTGGCCGGGATCCCGGCGGCCCGCCCCTGACCGACGGTGCAGGGACGGGCGGTTGACTCCGAGGAACGGGTTTACGGTGCCGGGGCTACGGGGCCACGGTGTACGTGACCTGGTCGCCCTGGCAGCCCGCGGCCAGCCGGTACAGCGCCTTCTGCTCGGCCCCGTCGATGCTCAGGCGCCAGCGGAGCTTGGTGGCCAGCCAGTCGGACGTGTAGTGGCAGAGGGCGTCCGCCGCGGGCGGCAGCCACTGGGCGGGGTCCTGGTCCCCCTTGGCGCGGTTGGACTTGGCCGTCACGGCGACCAGGGAGGACGACTGGCCCTGGTCGTTCGCGTACGCCTCGCGCCGGGCCGCCGTCCAGGCGGTGGCCCCGGAGTCCCAGGCCTCGGCCAGCGGAACCATATGGTCGATGTCCAGCGCGCTCGCCGGGGTGACGTACGTGTCGTCGTAGTACGACCACCACTGCCCGCCGGTCAGCGCACAGCGGGCACCCACGGTCGGCGCTGTGACCGCCTCGGCGATCAGCACCTCGTTGCGGGTGTTGCAGCCGTCGGAGGGGTTGAGGCCCGCGTTCCAGTGCTTGAAGAGATCCCGGTTGTAGCCCGCGCGGCTCTCGTCCGCGACGGACAGGCCGGCGACGGCGGTGAGGATCGGCACGGTCTCGGCGGCGGCCCCGGGGGCCCCGGCCGGCCGGTCCGCCGCGGGCCCGGCCGCCGGTGCGGGCCCGGTCTCCGCCGCCGGAGCCGGTACGGCGGGGGCTGCCGTCGCCGGCACCGTGACGGCGGCGAGGGGGAGCAGGACGAGGACGGCGGCCGTGGCGGCCCGCCGGAGACTCCGGCGGCCCGAGGAGCGCCCGGTGGTGCGGTCTGTGTGGTTCGTGTGGTTGATCACGTCAACTTGAGTACGTGGCATTCACTCCTTCGCGATGCGATGAATCGGCCCGCTGGGCCGAATGGAGGCGCGCGTTCACCGAGGAAACGTTTCTGTGAGCCGGGCGGCCCCCTGCCCGGGGGCCCGCGCCCGTGACCCGCCCCGCCGCGGGGGCGTTGTCCCGGCATGACCAAGACGAAGCGCATCCTCACCGCCGTCGCCCTCGCCGCCGGTGCCTCGGCCCTCTCCGTCTCCGCGGCCGCCGCGAACGGACACCACAGCACGCAGACGCCGCAGGGCGCGACGTCCCTCGCCGACGGGGTGCAGGCACTCAACGGCGGTATCAAGGACCTGAACCAGCTCAACCAGCTGATGGAGATCCCCAACCACCTCGCCCCGCTGACCGACCCGGTCGTCCAGGTCGCGGGCGCCCTCCAGTAACGCCGGGCCGCGGAGCCCGTACCCCGAGCGTCGCCGCCTCCGGGCAGGTCCCGGCAGGCCTCCGGAAGGTCTGCGGAAAGATCTGCGGAAAAACTTCCGGGAAATCCGTCGACCGGTGTCGAGAACCCGGCACCGGCTCCGACGTCCCCTGTGAAAGCTGCCCACGAAGGGCAGCGGCGGGGAAATCCCGCCCGGAGGAACAGCGACCGCAGGGAGTGGACCCCATGAAGTACCTCGTGATGATCCAGGGCACCCAGGCCTCCTACGACGCGATGGCGGGCAAGCCCTCCCCGGGCAACCCGGCCTGGAGCGAGGCCGATCTCGCCGCGATGTTCGCGCATATGGGTGCCATCGGCAACGACCTCGCCGAGACGGGGGAGCTGGTCGACGGCAACGGGCTGGCCGCCCCCGCACAGAGCCGCACCGTCCTGGCGGGCCCCGACGGCAAGCCGGTGATCACCGACGGGCCGTACGGCGAGACCAAGGAGGTCCTCGCGGGCTACTGGGTGGTCGACTGCGAGAGCCTGGAGCGGGTGACCGAGATCGCGGCCCGGATCGTCGCCTGTCCCGAGCCCGCGGGCAGCACCCCCGTGCCGGTGGTGATCCGCCCGATCGGCGAGGGCCCCGACTCCTGACCGGTATCCCGGTGGACGGGCATCCCGGTGCGGTGCCGTGAACCGCTGTGCGGTGCGGGAAGGGCCGGGAGCCGCAGGGCGTGCCTCCGGGCCGTGATACGTACAGCTGTATGAGCCGTAGCCGTACGAACACCCCTGCCGACGCCGACCCCGATTCCAGCGCCGAGCCCGATTCCAGCGCCGACGGCGTTGGCGCCGCGCGGCCCGCCGGGACCGGTGCCGACACCGTCGAGGACCTGCTGCGCCGCCACGCGCCGCAGGTCCTCGGCGCTCTCGTACGCCGGTACGGGCACTTCGACCTCGCCGAGGACTCCGTCCAGGAAGCGCTGCTCGCCGCCGCCCGGCAGTGGCCCGCCGAAGGCCTCCCCGCCAACCCCCGCGGCTGGCTGATCAGAGTCGCCGCGCGCCGGCTCACCGATCTGCTCCGCGCCGAGGAGGCCCGCCGCCGCCGGGAGGAGAGCGCCGCGAACCTCGCCCCGCGAGACTCCTTCACCGCACCGCCGCCCGGCGAGGGCCGGGCCCCCTCCGACGACGACACCCTCACCCTCCTCTTCCTCTGCTGCCACCCCGACCTCACGCCCGCCGCGCAGATCGCGCTGACCCTGCGGGCCGTCGGCGGGCTCACCACCGCCGAGATCGCCCGCGCCCATCTGGTCCCCGAGGCGACCATGGCCCAGCGCGTGAGCCGGGCCAAGCAGCGGATCAAAGGGCTGCCGTTCGTCCCGCCGGGGCCCGAGGACCGGGACCGGCGGCTCGCCGCCGTACTGGAAGTGCTGTACCTGATCTTCAACGAGGGCTACACGGCCTCGTCCGGCGAGCACCTCCACCGCGCCGAACTCGCGCGGGAGGCGATCCGGCTGACCCGCCGGGTCCATCTGCTGCTGCCGGGCGAAGGGGCGGTCACCGGGCTGCTGGCGCTGATGCTGCTCACCGAGGCGCGTACGCCCGCCCGCAGTGGGCCGGACGGTGAGCTGATCCCGCTGGACGAGCAGGACCGGACGCTCTGGGACCGTACGGCGATCGCCGAGGGCACCGCCCTGGTCGAGGCGGCGCTCGGGCAGGGACCGGCCGGGGTCTACCAGCTCCAGGCGGCCGTCGCCGCCCTGCACGACGAGGCCGGACGCGCCGAGGACACCGACTGGCCGCAGATCCTCGCGCTGTACGACCTCCTGGTCGCCCGCGCCCCGGAGCCGATGGCCGAGCTGGGGCGGGCGGTCGCGGTGGCCCGGGTGCACGGGCCCGCGGCCGGTCTCGCCGAGGTGGCGGCGGTGGCGGACCGGCTCCCCGGGCACCACCGGATCGACGCGGTCCGGGCGCATCTGCTGGAGGAGGCGGGGGAGCGGACCGCGGCCCGGGAGGCGTACGAGAAGGCCGCGGCGGCCACCCTCAGCGCTCCGGAGGCCCGCTATCTGCGCGCCCGTGCCGCCCGGCTGCCCCGCTGATCCCGGGATCCGCCTCCATCCGATATCCGATATCCGGCGTACCGGCCCCTACCTAATGGTTTGACCTTTATTGAATGGGTTGACCTTTACGTAACGTCAACTTCTACCGTTCATGTCATGGAGTGGTCGATCCAAGAGGTCGCCCGGCGTGCCGGGACGACCAGCCGCACCCTGCGGCACTACGCGGACATCGGGCTGCTGGCACCCCGGCGGACCGGGGCCAACGGCTACCGCTACTACGGGCCGGACGAGCTGGTGCGCCTCCAGCGGATCCTGCTCCTGCGCGAGCTGGGGCTCGGGCTGCCCGCCATCGCCGAGGTGCTGGCGGGCCAGCAGGACACGACCGCGGCGCTCCGGGCCCATCTGGAGCTGCTGGAGCTGGAGCGGGACCGCCTCGCCCGCCGGATCGCGTCCGTGCGGACCACTCTCCGCAAGACCGAACTAGGGGAGGAACTCATGGCGGAAGACGTACTCGACGGCTTCGACCACACGAAGTACGAGAAGGAGGTCACGGAACGCTGGGGCGCGGACGCCTGGCGCGCGAGCGGCCGGCGGTGGCAGCAGCTCGGGGAGGACGAGCGGCGGGCGCATCTGCTCGACCACGAGACGATCGCCCGGGACTACGCCCGGGCCCTGAAGGACGGCGCCGCGCCCGGCGACGAGACCGTCCAGGCGATCACCCGGCGGATGTACGCCTGGCAGTCGGTGATGGCCGCTCCGTCGAAGTCCCATTTCACGGGTCTCGGCGAGATGTTCGCCTCGGACCCGCGCTTCGGCGGCAACTACGACAAGTACGGGGCGGGGACGGCGGTCTTCGTCCGGGACGCGATGCGGGTGTACGCGGAGCGTCACCTCACCGACTGAACAGCCCGGAAAAGGGCAGATGGCGGGGGTGGAGGGAACTCTCGGCAGCGTCGCGGGGGAAATGGTCACCAGAGGTGCTCCGGATGGCGTAAGGTTGTGTTCACCGACGCGGGGTGGAGCAGCTCGGTAGCTCGCTGGGCTCATAACCCAGAGGTCGCAGGTTCAAATCCTGTCCCCGCTACTGAAGAAACGGCCCGGTGCTTTCGTTCTGCGAGAGCACCGGGCCGTTGTCGTATCCGAAGAGGCCCCTGGAGGTCTCCGGCGGCCGCGGGGCCGCCAGGGGGCTCAAGGGGCCTCATGATCCCCGGGCCCCGGGGGTCACCCGGGCGGTCCAGTGCGGCTCGCCCCGGGCACCCGCCGCCGCGAGGCTGGGAGGGGAGGAGAGCGCCTGTGGCGGAGCAGACACAGCGGAACGGATACGGCAGTGCCCGGCGTTTCGCCCGGATGCTGCCGTCGCTGATGATCGTCATCGGGGTGGTGTACGACCTCACGACCCCGTCGAAGTTCACCGCCGTGCCCATGTTCACGGCCGCCCCGCTGATCGCGGCCCCCTTCTTCTCCTTCGCCGTCACGCTGGCGACGGGCGTCTTCGCCGTCCTGACCGAACTGGGTCTGGACATCTACAACCGCTCGCTCGGCCAGACCCAGGCCTATACCGAGCTGAGTACGGTCGTCACCGTCTCCGCCCTGGCGCTCTTCATCAACCGGGTCATCACCCGGAGCAACGAGAAACTGGCCTCGGCCCGGGTGATCGCCGAGGCCGCGCAGCGGGCCGTGCTGCCCACACCCGCCGAGGAGATCGGCGGGCTGCGGATCGCCGCACGGTACGAGGCGGCGCTCGCCGACGCCTTCATCGGCGGTGACCTCTTCGCCGTACAGGACACTCCGCACGGTGTTCGGCTGGTGGTCGGGGACGTCCGGGGCAAGGGGCTGGGGGCGGTGGAGGCCGTGGCCATCCTGATCGGGGCCTTCCGGGAGGCGGCCGAGCGGGAGGCCTCGCTGGAGTGCGTCGCGGACCGGCTGGAGCAGGCGCTCGTCCGGGAGGCGCTACGGCGCGGAGCGGGCGATCTCGACGATTTCGAGGGGTTCGCGACCGCCGTGTTCGCGGAGATCCCGCGGGGCCTCGGGGCCGTACGCCTGCTGAACCGGGGGCACCCCGAGCCGCTGCTGCTCCACGCCGACGGGCGGCTGCGCATGCTGCCGCCGGACGAGGCGGCGCTGCCGCTGGGCATGAGGGAGCTGGGGAACTGGCCGGGGCGGGCCGAATCGCATCCGATGCCCGACGGGTCGACCCTGCTGCTCTACACGGACGGGCTGTCGGAGGCGCGGAACGCGGCCGGGGTGTTCTACGACCCGGAGGAGCAGCTCGGCGGGCGGGCGTTCCCGGGGCCGGGGGAGCTGCTGGACGCGCTGGTGGACGACGTACGACGGCATACGGGCGGCGGATCGACGGACGATATGGCGCTGCTCGCGGTCACCCGCCCGAACGGAGACGGCGGTCCGGGAGGCCCCGGAGGCCAGGGAGGTCAGGGTCTCGGGGGTCCGGGCGGTTTCGGCGGGGCCCGCGAGGCCGGGGCGGCCGGGGCGGAGGGCAGGTCTTCGGAACAGTCGCCCCTCCGGCCCGATGGATAAAGAGTTGACCAACGATTGGCCAAGTGCTGGGGGCTATATGCCATTGCACTGCCGTTTTCTGCACGGTGCGTGATCGAACCGTCGCTGTCGCCATAACATCTGACGAACCATCAGGGGCGCGGAGGGGGCGGAAGGGCCCTGAAGGGGCCTCAGAGGCGGGTAACTCGCCCGATTTGAAAGCCTTCTGTCCCGGTTGATTCGCCGTCCGGGTTTAAGGATCATCAGGAACACTTGGAAAACATTCCCGGTGTCTATTAACGTTCGATAACGCAGCGCGGTCGTCCCAGTCGCCGTCAGGGCGGCTCCGTGCTCATGCGCCGAATCCCGCAAGGGAACCGGGGAACCACTTCTTGGGGTGAATCGGATGCCTCCGCAGCCTGCGGAGACACCGTAGGAGACCTTCCTGCTCCGAACCCGTCAGCTAACCCGGTAGGCGAGAAGGAAGGAAAGGAGTACGCCTCAGTGGCGTCCAACAGTCCTGCCCCGCAAGCCCCTGCCGGGCCCGGGTACATGAGCAACGGCACCCGCTTCGGTGAAGACGGTGGTGCCGAGCCGGCCACCGGCGAGTGGAACCCCAGCGCGGAAACGCTTCTCCCGAACCGTGGCCGCCACCGCGTACTGCGTCAGCAGCGCCGGGCCTTCGCCCGCAGCTCCACCGTCCTCGGTGTCGGTGTGATCGCCGCGGTCGGCGCGGGCGGCATCGCCACCGCGCAGGACAAGGCCCCCATCACCATCTCCCTCCCCGACGGGCTCGGCGGCACCGAGGACGGCGCGCAGAACGCCGGCCTCGCCACCATGGGCGACACCGTCACCGAGACCGCGACGGGCGAGCAGTCCGAGGCCGACGGCAACGCGGGTGAGGCGCTGCGCTCCCGGATCCTCCAGCAGGCCGAGCAGCAGCAGGCGCAGGCCGAGGCGGAGCGCCGGGCCGCGGCCGAGAAGGCCGCCGCCGAAGCCGCCGCCGCGGATGCGCTGAAGGCGTCCGCCGACGCCAAGAAGAAGGCGGACGAGGCGAAGAAGAAGGCCGCCGAGGAAGCCAAGAAGAAGGCGGAGGCCGAGCGTCTCGCCAAACTGGCGAAGAGCTTCGCGCTCCCCACCTCCTCGTACAACATCACCTCGACCTTCGGTTCGTCCGGCGGACTCTGGTCCTCCGGCCAGCACACCGGTCTCGACTTCGCCGCCCCCGCGGGCACCCCGGTCAAGGCCGTGGGCGCGGGCACCGTCAAGTCCGCCGGTTACGCGGGCTCGTACGGCTACCAGGTCGTCATCGAGCTGAACGACGGCACCGAGGTCATGTACGCCCACCTCTCGTCGATCAACGCCAACGTGGGCCAGAAGGTCGTCGCGGGCGATATGGTCGGACGGGTCGGCTCGACCGGCAACTCCACCGGCAACCACCTCCATCTGGAGGTCAAGACGCCCGGCGGTACGACGATCGACCCCGGCGCCTGGCTGCGCAGCAAGGGCCTCCAGCCCTGACGCCCGCGGGACCCCGCCACCCGTGAACCCCGCCCGGACCTGCGTCCCTCCTGGGTTCTCGCGGTCCTGAAGCCTTGTGGGGCCCGGGTGCCCCTTGGTGACCACCGGCAGCTCTGACGCACCAACCCCCCGACGTCAGGGCTGCCGGTTCTTTTCGCCGGCCGCTTCCGTACCCGCCCGTACTCTGTGCGGCTCGGCTCAGACGCGGTACGGGTTGTACCCCTCGTAGTCCCGGTACGGCGGCGGTACGGAGACCACACCGCTCGTCCTGGCCGCGTACGTCAGCGCCGGACCGGCCACCGCCTTCCGCAGCCACATATGGTGCAGCAACTCCTGCTCCCGCGCGACGAAGTCCGGATCCGCCGTACCGCGCTGCGCCCGGTCGCGCAGGAACGCCAGGGACGTCGCGAAGCGGACGTACTCCGCCACCGCGTGTGCCGCGGCCGGTCCATGGGTGCGCCGGGCGACGTTCCGGGCTTCGGTACGGGCCCGCATCGACGCCAGCGCCGCGGGTTCGGCCGGTGCCAGCCAGCCGGCGGTGGCATACGGCGGCAGGGCCGCCGAGATCGTCCGCAGCTCGCGCTGGCGGGACCAGATCGTCAGCCAGGTCAGCAGCGCGAAGACCGGGACCATGAACATCCCGTAGACCAGGTAGAAGCCGATCGGGCCGAGATACGAAGCCGAGCCGTTCCACAGGGCGTGCATACCCATCGACAGCAGCAGCCCCAGCGCGGGGAAGGCGAACCTCCGGAACCGGTGGCGGCGGGCGGCCGACGCGGCGAGACCCAGACCGATACCGGTGAGCACGGTGAACAGCGGATGCGCGAACGGCGACATGATGATCCGTACGAAGAACGTCGCCGTCACCGAGACCAGGCCCGATTCGCCCGGCAGCCGGTCGCCGTCGAAGGCCGTACCGAGGTAGAGGATGTTCTCGGTGAACGCGAAGCCGGTGGCGGTGAACCCGGCGACGACGATGCCGTCGACCAGACCCGTGAAATGCCGGCGCCGGAAGAAGAAGAGCAGGAAGATCGCGGCGCCCTTCGCGGTCTCCTCGACGATCGGCGCCACCACCGTCGCGCCGAGGTTGTCCGCGTCGGTCGGATCCGCGGTGCTGTTGGCGATCCACTGGATGGCGAAGGTGTTCGCCGTGATCGACATCAGGGCGGCGGCGAAGGCGCCCCAGGCGAAGGCGAACGCCAGATTGCGCCAGGGGCCCGGCTCGACCCGGTCCAGCCAGCGGAAGGCGGCGAGGAGCAGCGGGACCGGGAGGGTCGCCAGGCCGAGACCGACGAGGAAGCCCTGGGTCCCGGTCTCGTCGCGGACCGTCGCGAGGATGGCGAGGGCGCAGAGCGCGAGCAGGACGATCAGCACCCCGGCCCGGAGCACCTTGCTCCGCCAGATCCGGGAGGCGCGCGGTTTGTAGCGCCAGCGCGACCGCTCGGGCAGTGCGTCGAATACCGGCTCCGCGGCATAGGCGGGGACGGCGGGGCCTGTAGGACCCGTGGGGCCCGTGGGGCCAATGATCCCGGCGGGGGCTGTGCGGTCCGTGGGGCCAATGATCCCGGCAGGGACCGTGGCCCCGGCAGGGCCCGTGGGGCCGGCGGGGGCCGTGGCCCCGGTGGGTGCCGTGGGGCCGACGCGGGTGGCGTTGCCGCCGGGGGTGGCGGATGCGCCCGGTCCGGGGGTGGACGGCGCGGGCCGGGGTTCAGGAGGCGTTGCCCGGTGTTCGGCCTCCCCGAGGGGTGCGGAATGCCCCGCCGTATCCGTATTTACGGTAGGCGGGGGAGGCCCTGGAGGTGCCGCGTCCGCCGGACGGGGCGGCTGCGGGCTGGACTCGGACTGCGGGGGCGACGGCTCTGACACCTGTCGACACTAACGACCTGCACCGACAACACGCGACGGGGATACGGCGTTCCGGTCGGTCGGAGCGTCCGGAAGACCCGGTCCGGAGCCGCGGTCAGACCCGGCGGAAGAGGAGATCGCGGACGATGTGCCCCTTGTCCAGGCCCTGGCCCTCGAAGCGGGTCCGGGGCCGGAAGCCGGGCCGGGGGGCGAAGCCGCCGTCCTCGGCCGTGTTCTCGAAGTCGGGGTGCGCGGTCAGCACCTCCAGCATCTGGTCCGCGTACGGCTCCCAGTCCGTCGCGCAGTGCAGCACCGCCCCGGGCTTCAGGGCCCCGGCGGCCAGCGTCAGGAACTCGGGCTGGATCAGCCGCCGCTTGTGGTGGCGCTTCTTCGGCCACGGGTCCGGGAAGTACACCCGCATTCCGGCGAGGGAGCCCGGCGCGAGCTGCTCCCGCAGCAGGATGATCGCGTCCCCGTTGGCCACCCGGACGTTCGTCAGCCCGTTCCGCTCGGCGAGGCCGAGCAGATTGCCCTGACCCGGAGTGTGGACGTCGACGGCGAGGATTCCGGTCGCGGGATCGGCGGCCGCCATGGCCGCGGTTGCTTCGCCCATGCCGAAGCCGATCTCCAGCACCACCGGCAGTCCGTCGAACATCGCGGCGAGGTCGAGCCGGTCCCGTCCGTCGATATCGAGGCCCCAGACCGGCCAGAGCCGCTGGAGCGCATCGCCCTGGCCGGTGGTGACCCGGCTGCGGCGGGGCTGGAAGCTCCGGATCCGCCGCTCGTGGTGCGAGCCCGCGGGATCGGCCGCCGGCCCTCCGGGGAACCGCGGCTCACGCGCCGCCCGCCCGGAGGCGGCGGAGCCTCCCGCGGGAGCCCCGGAACCGGCGCCGCCCGACCCGGAACGGGACCCGGAGCCGGAACCAGAAGCGGAAGGGGAGCCGGAATCGGCCGTGGACCCGGAGGCGGGTTCGGAGCCGGAGCCGGGAACGGAGGATTCGGGGGTGTGGGGGCGCGATGTCGACACAGTGGGTCCGATTCTACGGGGGTACGCCGGTGCCCGCGCCGCCCCTGATCACCCACCGGTCGCCCACCGCCCCGGCCCTGAGACCGCCGCGCCGGGACGCCCTACAGCATCGCCCGCACCCGGCGGGCCACCTCACGGCCGATCGGGAGGGATGCCGTCGCCGCCGGGGAAGGGGCGTTCAGCACATGGACGACCTGGCGGGTCTCCCGTATCAGGAAGTCGTCGACGAGGGTGCCGTCCCGGAGCACGGCCTGGGCGCGCACCCCCGCGTCCGTGGGCCGCAGGGCCTCCTCGGTGACCGCGGGGAGCAGCCGCCGGACCTCCTGGGCGAAGGCCTCCTTCGACAGCGAGCGGCGCAGCTCGCCCGCGCCGTAGCGCCAGTGGCGGCGGGCTATGTGCCAGGAGCCGGGCCAGCTCAGGGTGGCCGCCAGCTCACCGGGGCGGACCACGCCCCAGCCGTACCCCTCACGGGCGAGGGCCGGGACCGCGTTCGGTCCGACGTGGACCCCGCCGTCGATCCCCCGGGTGAGATGGACCCCGAGGAAGGGGAACGCCGGATCCGGCACGGGATACACCAGACCCCTGACCAGCGACGGATCCGTCAGTTCGTAGTACTCCCCGCGGAAGGGGACGATCCGCATCTCGGGGTCGTCGCCGGTCAGCCGGGCCACCCGGTCGCAGTGCAGTCCCGCGCAGTTCACCAGGGCGCGGGCCCGCAGCACCGTCCCGGAGGCCGTGCGCACCGCGACACCCCAGGGCCGGCGGTCCACCGCGACGACCTCCTCGCCGCAGCGCACCTCCGCGCCTGCCGCGCCCGCCAGCACGGCGAGCTGCTCCGCCACCGCGCCGTAGTCGCACACCCCCGTCGTCCCGACGTGGATCGCGGCCAGACCGCGCACCCCCGGCTCGTACTCCGCGATCTGCGCGGGGCCCAGTTCGCGCACCGGGATCCCGTTCTCCCGGCCGCGCTGGACCAGGGAGTGCAGCCGGGGCAGCTCGTCGCGCCGGGTGGCGACGATCAGCTTGCCCGTCACCCGGTGGGGCAGTCCGTGCTCGGCGCAGAACTTCACCATCTCGGCCGCGCCCGTGACGGCGTACCGCGCCTTGAGGGAGCCGGGGCGGTAGTAGATCCCGCTGTGGATCACGCCGCTGTTCCGGCCGGTCTGGTGCCGGGCGGGGGCCTCCTCCTTCTCCAGCACGACCACCCGGGTGCCGGGCGCCGTACGCGTGAGGGCATACGCCGTCGACAGGCCGACGATCCCACCCCCGATCACCAGCACGTCGCAGTCGTACCCGCTCACGACTTGCCGTCTTCCGGTCCTCGTCATCACTCCACCTCCCGCCGCCCGCTCACCCGGGAATCCCCGCTGCCGTACCCGCTGCCGTGTCCGTGTGCCCTGCCCGCTGCCGTACCCGGCTGTCGTACCCCCGATGCCACACGCCGATGCCGCACCCCGATATCGCGTTCCGCCCCATCCGAATACTGCACCCCGCCACTGACAGTGCCTTCCGCGGCCGCTCGGAGCGGACGGCCGCGCCCCCGGAGTCCGCGACCGCGACCGCTACGCCGGGGCCATCAGCAGGGGTCTGGCCCGCTCGCGCAGCTCCGCGACCCGGGGCTCGTCCCCGTACGGCTCCAGTTTGTGGAGCAGATCCCGTACGTACTCCGTGGTCCGTACGGACGAGATCCGGCCCGCGACCTCGACCGCCCGGGCGCCCGCCGCGCACGCCGCGTCCAGATTGCCCGACTCCAGCTCGGCGAAGGCACCCACCACCAGCCGCAGCCCGTGCGAGCGGACGAACTCGTCCGTCGGCTGGGACAGCGCCTTCTCGGTGAAGCGCCGCACCTGCCGGGGCAGCTTCAGATCGCGGTAGCACTCGGCCGCGTCCGCGGCGAACCGGTCATAGCTGTAGAAACCCAGCCAGGAGGGGTCGGGGTCGCCGTCGCGCGACCGCTCCAGCCAGCCTTCGGCGGCCTTCAGGGCGGCGCCCGCGGCCGATGCGTCGCTCGCCTTGGCATGCGCCCGCGCCTCCACCAGATGGAAGAAGCTCATCGTGCGCGCGGTCGCGAGCCCCCGGTTGCGTTCCAGCGCCGCCTGCGCGAGGTCGACGCCCTCGTCGGCGAAGCCGCGGTAGATGGACTGCAGGGACATGGAGGCCAGGACGTATCCGCCGAGTGGTACGTCCGCGGCGGCGCGGGCCAGCCGCAGCGCCTGGATGTAGTACCGCTGGGCGGCCTCCTGCTGGCCGGTGTCGAAGGCCATCCACCCGGCCAGTCTGGTCAGTTCGGCGGTGGCGCCGAAGAGCGCGCGGCCGACCTCGTCCGAGTACGAGCCGAGGAGCAGTGGCGCGGCGTCGACGCGCAGGCATTCGGGGACCATCGAGGAGCGCCAGTCCCCGCCGCCGTATTTGGAGTCCCAGCGGCGGGCGTCCTCCGCGGCCTCGCGCAGTTTGGCCACATCGCTGTGGCCGACGCGGGTGGCGGAGTCGTCGGGGTGTCCGGGCGGCTGGCCGGGCGGGGCCGTACCCGGGAGCACGGCGGTACCGGTACCCCCGGTAGCCGAACCAGCAGCCGAAGCGGCAACCGATCCGGATCCGGAAGCCGATGCGGAACCGGAGGCGGAAGCCGGAACCGATACGGAACCGGAGGATCCGCCGGAGCCCGGTGCAGAGCCGGAACCGGGGCCGGAGCCGGTCCCGGGGGCCGTTCCGGGCAGGCCGGGGTGCGCGGGCGTGCGTGCGGTCGCACCACCACCCTCCCCGTGGGCCCCTTCGCCCCCGCCACTTCCTCTTCCCCCGCCCGGCCCAGCGGTCCCCGGGGATTCCCCGGCCGCTCTCGTTCCGTCGGCCCCGTCTATCCCATCGGCTTCGTCGGGGCCGCAGATATCGGCCGTCCTGCGGGTCATATAGGCCGGCGCGGGGCGCTCCACCGATGGGTCGGCGGGGGATATCAGCCAGCGGGACGCGGGTGTCGCATATGCGCTGACCGAGAAGGAACCGGCCAGGGACTGCCAGATCCCGCCGCTGCCCGCGCGCCGGCCGGCCAGGTCGAGCCGGTAGAGGTCGGTCGCCGATTTCACCGCTTCCCGGACATCGCGGGGGAAGGCCAGCCCGACCTCGGGGGCCGGGTCGGCGTCGGCCAGACCGATCTCGTGCAGTGGTACGGGCCGGCCCAGTTTGGAGCCGATCGCGGCGGCGATGAGATGGGGCGCGGCGCCCTGCGGAACCATGCCCTTGGAGACCCAGCGCGCCACCGAGGTCTTGTCGTAGCGGAGTGTCAGACCGCGCTGTGCGCCAAGGTCGTTGACCCTCCGGGCGAGCCCGGCGTTGCTGATTCCCGCGAGGGCGAGGACGGTGCCGAGCTTCTCGTTCGGCCCGCGTTGCTCCCTGGACATGCGCCCCACCCCTCGACACGCCGACGGCCGCCGTGACGCTGCCTCGCGTCCGGCATGCGTAGCGACGTCCCGTCCCGACGGTACGGCTCCGGAACCCGGCTGCCACCGGGCCGGTCGGCCCCGGCTGCAAAAGCGTCTGGCCGAGCCCTCCGGAATATGCCCATCAGTTCAGAACATCAGCAAACCCAGCGTAGTTCGCCGGATCCCGACCGTTAAGGGGCGGTGTTCCCTATGGCGGGATTGTTGTGCGTGCGAGCGAACTCCGCCGGGGCGCACTGGGGACGCACTGTGAACGCGCCACCGGTGGCGGGTCCTCGCCACCGCTCCCGGCGGACCCGGGGCCCGGGGCCGGCCGCGTACCGCCGAACCATCCCTGGACGGGGCCCGGACCACCGCCCGGCCCGCTGCCGGGGCCACCGGCGCGCCGCCTCGCCGGGGCCGCCCCCGGCCGACGCGCGGGCCGGATCCGGAGCGGCGGTGAAACGCCGCCGCGCACCGCAGCAACCCCCGGAACCGGGCGCGGACTCAGCAGTGACTCGGCCGGACTCGGCAGCGACTCGGCCGCGACGGGGCTGCGGTTCGACCACCGGCCCGACCGCTCGTTCTCCCCCTGGTTCGCCCCCGGCCGCGGTCCCCGGCCATGGCCCGGTGCCCTCCCGGGGCGGCCGGTGGGAGTGCCCCGGACCGCCGTGCGCCCCGGACCCGGACCGCCGGGGGATCGTGCCCCGCGCGAGCCCCCGACCCGCCCGCCCCGGGGCGCGCGCAGGGGGCCCGAGGGGCCCCGTACCCCCCTTGTGCCCCCATCGCCACCGAGGTGCGGCGGCGGTTCCCGGGCCGGGGCACAGCGGTGGCGCGCGTGCTCCGGGTGTGTGGCCGTGCGCCCGCCTGTGCGCTCTGGCCGGGGGTTCCGCCGAGGTTTTCCATGAGAACCGCGTGGGTCGGCCCGCTGGTAGTGGAACCAGTGGGCTGGGGGACACCGCCGCCTTCCATCCCCGCGGGCGGCGGACGGTCCGGGAGGCGTGTGGCGCCTCCCGGACTGTCGTATCCGGGCGCGGTTCCGCCCGGCGGCCGATACGGACGGGTCCCTACGGACGGGTCTGTACGGGGCCGGAGGCCGGGGGATCGGGGCCGGGCGTCGGCGCGCCGCAGGCGCCGTACCCCGTACGGATCGCGACCGGTCCCCGCACCTGCCGCCGCACCTCGTCGGGCGTCGGCGAATGCAGCGGAAGCCGCAGGGGAATTGCCGGTCGCACCGTCCGTCCAACCGGTCCCCACCGCCCCGGACCGCCCGGCTGCCGCCTCCGCCCCGCAGGCCCCGCCGTACCCCGGCCCGCCGTGGGCCCCGCACCCCGTCGCAAGGGTGCCGGACCGGCCCCGTACCGCCGCCGCATCGGGGCCGTACCGACACCGGCCCGGCCCGGGGACGACACCGAACAGAAGGCGAACGGACGGCGAACAGGTGCCGGGCGGGGGGCGGAAGGACCCGAGCGGAGGAAAACCGGAGCAAAAAGCGGACGGAGAGCCACCGGTCCGGAAGCTCTCCGTACCCGCCCACCGGGTCCACCGATGTCATGAGAATGGCTGAATGTCGACTGTCCTTCTCGTGACTTTCACCCCATATGCGGTTGACGCGATCTCCCACAGGACTCATGACGCCCCGCCATATCAGGCCCCGTGCCGGTTCTTTCGCTTTTTGCTCGTGCGACCCGGGGCCCGTCCCGTGCGTCTCCTTCGTGGCAGCATGTTCCCGAACGGCCCGGGCCCCGGCTCGGTTGTCCACAGCCTGTGGAGGCGAAAACGGCGATGCGGTGGTTGGTGGGCTGGAGCAGTATCGCCGCGAACTTCGGTACGGCCGGCGCCGTCGGCGCCGCCGACGAGGGCCGCACGGTCCACCCCGTCGGCTCCCAGCTCCTGTGGGGCGACCCCGACCCCCTCTGGGCCGTCGGTGACTGGCGCCCCGACGAGGTCCGCGTCGTCGCCGCCGACGAGTTCACCAAAATGGCCGTCCTCGGCTGCTGCGCCGCATCCGACGCGGAACTCCGCGCCGGACTGCTCTCCGCCCGCGGCGGCGCCCTGCGCCACCTCACCGCCTGGCCCGGCAGTTACACCGTCGTCGTCCGGTCCGGCCGCCGGATCACCGTCATCGGCGATCTCGCGGGCGCCCGGCCGGTCTTCCACACCCCCTGGGCCAACGGCACCGCGTTCGCCACCGCCGCGCTCCCCCTCGCCGACCTCATCGAGGCCCAGCTCGACATCGGCTATCTCGCCGCCCTGCTGGCCTGCCCCGAAACCCCCGAGGCCCTGCGCGACGCCACCCCCTACGACGGCGTCAAACGCATTCCGCCCGGCCATGCGCTGATCCTCCGCGAAGGCTCTCGGGAGATCACCGGCTACGAACCCGTCGCCTCCCTTGCCGTCGCCGGCCCCCAGATGGCCGCCGACCTGGCCGTCGACGGTGTCCGCGACGCACTCGTCGACGCCGTACGCGCCCGGCTCACCGCCCCGCGCCACGCCCCGGAGACCGCACCCCCCGACCCCGGGCCCGTCCCCGGTATGGGCCCCGCCGACCGGCGCGCCCGCCGCGGCGCCCCCGTCCCCGGCATCGGCGCCGACCTCTCCGGAGGCAGCGCCTCCGCCACCCTGGCGCTGCTCGCCGCCGGACTGCCCGGCCGCCCCGGCACCCTCGCCGGCCACGGCACGACCGGCGCCGGCGAACGCCTCCTCGCCGTCACCTTCAACGACCTCACCGAACCCGGCCTCGAACCCGAACTGGAACGCGCCCGCGCCCTCGCCGCCGACCCCCGGCTGCACCACATCGTCGTCACCGCGGGCGAAGAGGGCCTGCCGTACGCCCAGCTGGAGAACGGGCCCCTCACCGACGAACCCGCCCCCAGCCTCGTCACCGCCGAACGCCACCGGGTCCGCCTCGCATCCGGCAGCGCCGACCACATCACCGGCGCGGGCGCCCGCCAGGTCCTCGACGCCCACCCGGCCCGCCTCGCCGACCTCCTCATCGACCGCAGACGCCGCCATCTGCTCCGGCCGGTGACCGCGCTCGCCCGCGCCGAAGGGCCGTCGACGCAGTCGCTGCTGGCGCCCCTCACGGTCTACCGGGCCGCGCGCCGCCTCGCCCGTACGCCGTACCGCACCGGCCTCGAAACCGCCGCCGACCGGCTGCTCCAGGCGAACCGCGGCGGCCGGCTCCCCGCCTTCGGCCCCCTGGACGCCTCCCTGGCCGCCCTCACCTGGTCCCGGCCCGGGCCCGCCGCCCGCTGGCTGACCGGCGAGGCACTCGCGGACGTCGCCGTACGGCTCACCGGAATCGCCACCCGCGCGGCGCCCGTCCAGCGGCCCGGGGAGGCCCGCGCCCGCGCCGCCCTCGCCCGGCACGCCTTCGACCAGCGGATCCTCGAACAGGCCTCGGAGGTACGGAGCCAGCGCGTCCACGCCCCCTTCCTCGACAACCAGGTCGTCCGCGCCTGCCGCGACCTCCCGGAGGCCCTCCGGGTAAGGCCCGGGGCCCGCGCCGAAATCCTCCGTACCGTCCTCGCGGGCGCAGGTGTCCACGAACTGCCACCCGGCTGGGGCACCACCCCCCTCACCCCGCAGACCGTCACCGCCCACAAGGGACTGCGGGCCGCCCTCCCCACCCTCCTCGCCCTCTTCGACGCGCCGCTCCTCGCCGACGCCGGTCTCATCGACGCCCGGGTCGTCCGCAAGGCCCTGCGCGGCGCGGCCGACGGCGAACCCGTACCCCTGGACGGACTCGCGGACCTGGTCTCCACCGAACTGTGGCTGCGGCGGCTGCTGTCGCGCCGGGGCACCTGCTGGACCGGCTCGGCCGCCCCCCGCTCCCGCGCGGTCTCCACCGGGGTCCCGCCGCGCCCGTCCCTGCGCGGGGGCGCGGCCCGCTGAGAAAACGATGCGATCGGGGCCGCTGAGGAAACGACGGGATCGAGGCCCGCCGAGGACGGGTCCGGGCCGGTACGGACCCGGACCAGGCACCCGTCCGCGCCGGTCGTGCGGCCGCCGTGCCCCGGGCAGGGCCCGCGGCGGTACGCGCCCCGTCCGGAGGGCCTACTGGCAGACGACCTTCGACGCCGCCCAGTCGCCCAGCGCCGCCCCGTCCCAGTGGGAGTACGGTTCGACGACCAGGCGCAACTTTTTGCGACCGCCCAGCGGGACCCGCACCGGGACCGCCGGTTCGCCGCCGCGCAGCACCGGCGAACGCCACAGCAGGGCCCCGTCCGCATAGACGGAGAACGTCATCGCACCGCGCCCCAGGGTCAGATCGTCCACCCCGGCCATGGCCGAGTACGAGGTACACGGCCGGTTCAGGTTGATCGTCACGGAGGACCGCGACCGCACGGTGACCCCGTGCGCGTACTCCTGACCGCCGATCCGCAGACCCCACCGCTGCCAGAGCCAACTGCTCTCGCCGACCGCCACCTCCGGCCCGGTGCCGTCGCCGAAGACGCTGTACTTGAGGCGATTGACCTGGTATTCCCGTGACGCGGGCGGAGGTTTGGGCGTCGGCTTGGGGCTCGCCTTCGGCGGGCTGGGCTTCGGCTTCGGCAAGGTCGCCGCGGGTGGTTTCGGCCGGGGCTCGGGCGGGGCCGCGGACGGTGCGGGAACCGGTTTGGGCTTCGGCTTCGGCTTGACGGCCGGTTTCGGCGCGGGCGGTTCGGGATCGGGCAGCACCGGCGCCGGTTTGGGCCTGGGCGCGGGCGGCTTGGGGTCCTGCGGCACCGGGGTGACGGACCGGGCCGCCGACGGCTTCGCCTCGGGCTTCGCGGGCGCGGGATCCCCGGCGAACGCCCACACCAGACCCGCGGCCGTGGCGACGGCGAGCGCCGCACCGATGCCGACCTTTGCGGGGGCGCCGAGCCCCTCCGAGGCGGCCGCTCCTCCCGCCGCAGCCCCGGCCGCTCCGGCGCCTGCTCCCCCGGACGCGCCCACCCCGGTCGCCGCCGCGGCGGCACCAGCCCCGGCCGCGCCGACCGCTCCTCCGGCGACAACGCCCGCCGCCTTGAGCGAATAGCCCGCGGCGAACCAGCCGATGACCGCGACCGGCAGCAGCGCCGGAATCCCGGCGTTGACCTGCTTCAGCTCACCCGCCGCGAGCCGGCACTTCGCACACTCCTCCAGATGCTTGCGCAGCCCCCGCTCGGCCCGCATCCGCAGCCCGCCGCGGGCATAGGCACCCAACCGGTCGGCGTAGCGGGCGCAGTCCCCGCCCGAGGTCAGTGCCGAACTGACATGGGCCTGGAGATAGGCCTGCTTGAGCCCTTCCCGGGCCCGGCTCGCCAGCACCGCCGTCGCGTTCGCGGTCAGCCCGAACAGCGGCGCCACCTCACTCGGCGACTCCTCCTCGACGGTGGTGTGCCACAGCACCGCCTGCCAGCGCTCCGGGAGCGACCGGAACGCCCGTACGGCCAGCGACCGTTCGGCCTCGTGCATGGCCCGGACATCCGCGCCGAGTTCCGCCGTACGGTCGGGCGAGCCCTCCGTACTCCGCGCGGCCTCTGTCGCGAACAGCGCGAAATCCTCGACGAGCTGTTCCCGCTTCGCACTGTTCGTCCAGGTCGCGGCCACCCGCCGGACCGTCGTCATCAGATAGGCCCGTACCGCGTACTCCGGGCCCGCCCCGGACCGGACCGCCTGGAGGGTCCTGGCGAACACCTCGGCCGTCAGATCGTCCGCGGTGTGCGAATCCCGGCAGCAGGTGCGCGCGTACCGGCGTACCGCCTCCGAGTGCCGCCGGAACAGCTCCTCGTACGCCCCGTCGTCGCCGCTCCGCATCCGGGCGATCAGATCCGCGTCGGACGGCGCGGTCTCCCGCGGCGGCGGCAGTACGGAACCGCTCACCCCGCCCTCGCGCTGCGACGGCACCGCGTGACTCTCGCCCCCTGCCCCCGAACCACCCGTACGAGTGGTGCCCGAAGGGCTCCCCGCCCCCGGAACGGAGTCCGCCCAGCCCGCGTCCTCCGCATCGTCGGCACGGACACCACTGGTGCCCTGGGCGGGCACGGAAGGCGCGGCCCCGCCCGTACCCGTGCTCTGATCACCCCGCGCCGTAGTCCCGCTCCAGCCGGCCCCGGGCCACAGCCCACCGGGCCCGCCCTGACCGGGCACCTGACCCGACAACTGCCCCGGCCCGTGCCCCGATTCCTGCTCGGGCCCCGCGCCCTGCCCGGGGACCTGCCCCGCCGCACCGCCCGCCGCCTGGTCCGGGACCTGCCCCGACAGCTGACCGGACCCCGGTTCCCCGCCCTGGAACTGTTCGGGCACCTGCCGCGGGGGCAGCGCGCCGCCCTCGGCATCGTCGGCGCCGCCGCCGGGGGCATTACCGCGCCCGTCACCGCTCATCGAGGAAGCCTTCGTCGAGGAAGCCCTCGTTCATCGCGGACGCTCCCGTCAGCACGCTCAGACTCGAACACCGAGCCAGCGTGCCATACGGTGTCGGCGCCGACGGACGCCGCTTTGCGCCAACCACTCATCCGGGGAGTTCCGTCGAATCCGTGCGCTAAGGACCGCCCTCACAGAGTGCGTGCATCAACCATCCGGACGACCGGGCCGGGCAGCGCGGCCGACCGGCGCAACCGGCACCCCCGGCATATCCGAACGGCACACCTTCACCGCCCGGGGGCGCCCCGACAGCCCGCCGTTCGACCCGGCTCCGGAGGAGTCCGCACCCCCGGGCCGGACCACCGCCCTGCACCGAACCGCCTACCTCGGGCGCAGGCCCTCCAGCAGAATGTCCAGCAGCCGTGCCGACGCCGCCGCCTGCTGGGCCGGATCCGGCAGCGCCGGAGCCGCCGTGGCGATCACCAGCAGCACATCCGCCACCGTCACATCACCCCGCAGCTCACCCGCCGCCCGCGCCCGGTCGACCAACTGGCCCACGACCTCCAGCAGATCGGCCGCCCCGGCATCGTCCGCACCCGGCACCGACGAGCCCGCCGAAATCCCGGCCCCCGGAACCGGCGCCCCGGACCGCTGCTCGACAACCCGCAGCTCACCACCGACGAGACCCGCGGTGGCAACGCCCGGACCGGCGTCGACCGCCCGCTGATGCGGCACCCGCGTCTGGTCCCGCCCCTCGGCGGAAACAGCGGCAGCGGCCGCCTCCTCCTCGGCGGGGTCCACCCCCACCCGCAGCACCTGCGGCGGCAGCAGCCGCCCCGCACCCGACGCCACCGACGTCCGCAGGAACCGGGAGAGCGCCGACCAAGGCTCCTCCTCCTGGCCCAGCGCCGTCCGCGCCTGATCGGTCAGCCGGGAGGTCTCCTCCTCGGCTATTCGCCGCACCAGGACGTCCTTACTGGGAAAACGGCGGTACACCGTCCCCACACCCACCCTGGCCCGGCGCGCCACATCCTCCATCGGAGCGCCGTACCCCAGCTCGCCGAATACCTCGCGCGCGGCCCGCAGCACATGCTCCAGATTCCGCTGCGCATCGACCCTGAGGGGCGCCGAGCGGCCGCCCCCGCCCGGCCCCGGCCGGCCGTTCCCGTCCGTCGTACCCAGATGAACGCCCGGCACGCCATGTCCCTCAGTGGTCGGTGAGACGGCGGCCTGCCAGTGCGAATCCTGAATGGTCATACCTGTTCCCCCGGTCACTGTGTCTCCCCCCGGAGACCTCCCCACCTCGGTCAGCCGGAGTACCGCGTCCCCGCACCCCGACGAGGTACGAACATAGTTGAGCCCGGGTCAATTCAGAAGGGGGTAGTTCCGCACGGAGCGCCCCCCGATCGGAGCAAGGACCTGAACGCTCCCGTTTGCGCCCCCGAACGCCACCCCGCCCGCCGCCCCTGACCTGGGCACCTTCCCCGCCTTCCGCGACCCCTCCGGCACTCCGCCGCCACCCGCCTCCGGTCACACAATTTGCCGGGCCTGTGGACAAACGACGGGACCCGATGCCTCATGGGATGGTGACGGCTGCACATTCCCGGGGCGAGACCCCCGGCACCCCGCAGAAGAACCGCTTCACCGGACCGGCGCGCGGCACCCGCATCCTCGTCGCGGGCGGCGGCTATGTCGGGATGTATACGGCGCTGCACCTCCAGAAGCTGCTCAGACCCGAGCTGGCCCGCGGAGACGTCGAAATCCTCGTGGTCTCCCACGACCCCTATATGACGTATCAGCCGTTCCTCCCCGAGGCCGCCGCCGGCTCCATCTCGCCCCGCCACGTCGTCGTCCCCCTCCGGCGGGTCCTCGACAAGTGCGCCGTCCTCATCGGCGAGATCACCGCCGTGACCCACGCCAAGCGCACGGCCACCGTCTCCACCCTCGCCACCGCCGAAGAGGGCACCGGCGCCGTGGAGATCCCGTACGACCAGCTGGTGATCGCACCGGGCTCCATCTCCCGCACCCTCCCCGTCCCCGGCCTCGCCGACTACGGCATCGGCTTCAAGACCGTGGAAGAGGCCATCGGCCTGCGCAACCACGTCATCGAGCAGATGGACATCGCCTCCTCCACCCGTGACCCCGCGATCCGCGCCGCCGCCCTCACCTTCGTCTTCGTCGGCGGCGGCTACGCGGGCGTCGAGGCCCTCGGCGAACTGGAGGACATGGCCCGCTACACCGCCCGCTACTACCACAACGTCAAACCCGAGGACCTGAGATGGGTCCTCGTCGAGGCCAGCGACCGGATCCTCCCCGAGGTCGGCGAGGAGATGGGCCGCTACGCCATCCGTGAGCTGCGCCGCCGCAATATCGACGTACGGCTCGAAACCCGCCTCGACTCCTGCGAGAACCGCCTCGTCGTCCTCAGCGACGGCAGCCGCTTCCCGTCCCGGACCATCGTCTGGACCGCAGGCGTCAAACCCGCCCCCGTCCTCGCCGCCACCGATCTGCCCCTCAACGACCGCGGCAGGCTGCGCTGCACCGCCGAACTCCGTGTCGAGGGCACCGACCGGGCCTGGGCCGCCGGAGACGCCGCGGCCGTCCCCGACGTCACCTCCGCCGAACCCGGCGCGCTCTGCGCCCCCAACGCCCAGCACGCCGTCCGCCAGGCCAAGGTCCTCGCCGAGAACGTCGCCGCGTCCCTGCACGACCGCCCGGCGAAGCAGTACGCCCACAAGTACGCGGGCTCCGTCGCCTCCCTCGGCCTCCACAAGGGCGTCGCCTATGTATACGGAAGGAAGCTGAAGGGGTACCCCGCCTGGTTCATGCACCGCGTCTACCACCTCAGCCGCATGCCCACCCTCAACCGCAAGGCGCGCATCCTCGGCGAATGGCTGCTCTCCGGACTCTTCAAACGGGAGATCGTCTCCCTCGGCTCACTCGAACACCCGCGTGCCGAATTCGCCATCGCCGCCGGAGCCACCCCCGGCCGGACCACGGGGAACGGCCCCGCCACCACAAGAAACACAAACACCGGTGACCCCGAAGACACCGGCGACACCGGAACCCCCGGTCCGGAGAAGAGCTGACGCACCGCCCCCGGCGGCACGAGCCCCGCGGACCCGCGGCCGCGCCCCGGCACCCGCAGGCTTCCCGCAACCCGTACCGCACCCGTACGACACCGGCCGATCGCCCGGTCGACATCCGGCCGACACCGGCGGTCAGTCCCTTCGGCCACACTGGACGTGTGACCATAGGTGGGCTCACATCTGCACAGAGTGACCCTCGTGACCCTTGGCGACAATCATTGAGGCTAGAACGTCAGTGAACTTCACGCGATGGAGCGCACGGCTCCCCGGGACGCAGCGCCGCGCCGCGGCGCGCAGGACCGACCGCGGACTCTCCCTCTCCCCCCGCCCGCCCCGCCGGGGCGAGGACAGAGCGGACGACCGGGGCGACGAGACCCCCGGCGCCCACCCCCACGACGAGGGCGCCGTCCCCACCGCCCGCGCCGACGGCCCACCGGCCCCGGACCCCGCGCAGGACCGCCCGGCCGACCCCGAGCCCCCCGCCCTGGAGGACTTCCCGGTCCGGGAACTGCTCGGCCGCCTCCCCGGTCTCGTCGCCCTGCTGTACGGCCCCGAGCACCGCATCGCGTACGTCAACGACGCCTACACCGCCGCCTTCGGCCCCCGCCCCCTCGGCAGCCCCGCCGCCGACACCTGCCCCGAACTGGCCGACCTCGGCCTCAACCCGCTCATCGACCAGGTGCTGCGCAGCGGAACGCCCCGTACCGTCAAATCCCGCAAGGTCCACTCCGGTGGCTTCTACACGGTCACCTGCATCCCCGTCGACCATCCCACGGCCGACGGCGGCAGCGACGGCGATCCGGCCGGCCCCGGCGGAGTGGTGGTCTTCGCCGCCGACGTCACCGACCACGCCGAAGCCGCCGAACGCCTCCGCGCCAGCGAACGCCGCCAGCGCGCCACCGCCGTCACCCTCCAGCGCTCTCTGCTGCCCCAGAAACTGGAACAGCCCGACGACCTCACCGTCGCCGCCACCTACCAGCCCGGCGGCGAGGACGCGGCCGTCGGCGGCGACTGGTACGACGTGATCACCCTCGGCGGCGGACGCACCGCCCTCGTCATCGGCGATGTGATGGGCCGCGGAGTGCGCGCCGCCGCCGTCATGGGCCAGCTGCGCACGGCCGTCCGCGCCTACGCCCGCCTCGACCTGCCCCCGCACGAGGTGCTCCAGCTCCTCGACGGCCTGGCCTCCGAAATCGACGCCAGCCAGATCGCGACCTGCGTCTACGCCGTCCACGACCCCAACGAGGAACGTCTGGTCTACGCCTCCGCCGGCCACCTTCCGATCCTCGTCCGCCACGAGGACGGCACGGTTCACCGCGCCGACAACCCCACCGGACCCCCGCTCGGCACCGGTGGCTGGTTCTACACCTCGGGCACCATCGGCCTGCCGCCCGGCTCCGGCGCCGTCCTCTATACGGACGGTTTGGTGGAGCGGCGCGACGAGGACATCGACGAAGGCGTCGCCGCCCTCGAACGCGCCCTGTCCGGCGCCACCGGAACCCCGCAGATCGTCTGCGACCGCCTGATCCGCGCCATGGGCATCACCGCCGAACACGACGACGACGTCGCCGTCCTCTTCGTCCAGCACCCCGCCCGCTCCGGCACGGCCGCCGAACTCTTCCACAACGCGGCCCTGGATCTGCTCGGCGGCATCGAGGCGGCCCCGCGCGCCCGCGCCTTCGCCTCCGGAGTCCTCGCCTCCTGGCGTTTCTCACCGGAGCTGCACGATCTGGGCGTCCTGGCCACCAGCGAACTCGTCGCCAACTCCCTCCAGCACGGCACCCCGCCCATGAAACTGCGGCTGCGCCGTACGGACCGGCGGCTGATCATCGAGGTCACCGACGGCGACGACCACCTCCCGAGGCGCCGCCGCGCGGAGACCGAGGACGAAACGGGCCGCGGTATCTCGATCATCGCGGCCATCGCTTCCAACTGGGGAAGCCGCCGCACCCCCGGCGGCGGCAAGGCGGTCTGGTGCGAGTTCGCCCTCCCGGCACCCGCACCGACCGCCCCCTGACGGCGGCCGTCAGGCCGCCGTGCCGATCTTCTCGGCCTTCCCGGTGTTCCGGCTGGTCTCGGCCTTCTCACCCGGCGTGTACTGCGCGACCACCCGCGACGGCGGCGCCACCAGCGCAGGCTGATTCTGTACGGGGGTGAGCATCCGACCCAGCCGTACCGCCAGCACCGTGACCGCCAGCGAGAAGAGCACGAACGTCACGATGTACGGAGCGTGGAGCGCGGCCCCCATGGGCCCGCCGATCGCCGGCCCCAGCGCCAGCGCCAACTGCTTGACCAGCGCGAACGCCGAGTTGTACTGGCCGACCATCGACTCCGGCGCAAGATCGACCACCAGCGGTGCCACGGTCGGCGCGAGCATCGCCTCACCCAGCCCGAAGAGGGCGTACGTGGAGATGAACGCGGCCGTCGCCATCGCCTGGCTGGTCGCGCCGAGCCCCGCGTACCCCGCGATGGCCCAGGCCACGGCCCAGATCAGACCCACCGCGGCGATCACCCGGGTCCGCTTGTAGCGGTCGACGTACTTCAGGATCACGAACTGCGCGATACCGATCACCGCGGTGTTCGCGGCCAGGGCCGTACCGAACATCGACGGCTCGATACCGGCGGCCTCGGTGCCATAGGCGGAGAGCCCCGACTCGAACTGTCCGTACACCGCGAAGAACAGGATGAAGCCCAGGACCAGCAGCTTCACCATCGCCTTGTCCTGGAGCAGCACCTTGAAACCGCCGCCCTCGGCACCCTCGGCGGCCGCACCGGCCACCGGCTCCGGACGGGCCAGCCGCACGGAGAGGATGATCGCGGCCAGCACCAGGAACATCACGGCCTCGATGCTGAAGAGCAGGGTGAAGCTGCTCGCCCGGCTCTTGTCGACGATATTGCCGCCGATCAGACCGCCGAGCCCCAGCCCGATGTTCTGCAGGAAGAACTGGAAGGCGAAGGCGCGGGTGCGGGCGTGCGCCTCCGAAGCCCAGACGATCATCGTCGCGAGCGCGGGCTGCGTCACCGCCGTACCGGCGCCGAGCAGCGCGGCCGACAGCATCACGGTGACGATGTTCGTGGAGAGCCCGAACAGCACCGCACCGACGGCGGCCACCACCGAGGCGCCGACGACCACGGGCCTCGGCCCGCGCCGGTCGATGACCCGTCCCACGAAGGGCAGGGCGATCAGGGCGGCCAGGGCGAAGACGCCGATGACGAGACCGCCCGCCGTCGTCCCCAGATCACGTGTGTAGGCCACGTAGATGTAGAGGAACGGCACCGTAAAACCGAGTCCGAACGCGCTCAGCGCGCTACCTGCCTGGATCCGGCGCATCGCCGCGCCCATCTGCCTGGCCACACTCACCTGCCTTGTTAGCTCTGAAGGACTGAAGCCTGAAGACTTCAACAGTAAAGTTAGGGCCTTAACAATACATGTCGAAGGACTTCAATGCCAATGAACGGCGTGCCATACTGCGGCGTATGCCTACCGCGACCCCCGAGGGCCCTGCCGTGACCGGCCAGGACGACGCAGCCGCGCCGCAGGAGCCGACCCTCGACGAGCAGATCGCCGCCTACCAGCGGGAGTACGGAGAGCTGGACCCCCAGGTCGAACAGGTCGTCTCGGCCCTCGGTCGCCTCAACCGCCGGATGAACGTCGCGTACGGCCGCCAGGTCGCCGCCCTCGGCATCAGCAACGCCGAGTGGGAGGTCCTCAAGAGCCTGGTCCTGGCCGGCAGCCCTTACCGGATGGGCCCCGGCGAGCTGGCCAAGCGCCTCGGCCTGACCCCGGCCGCCATGACCCACCGCATCGACCGCATGGCGAGCGAAGGCCTCGTCACCCGCGACCGCGACGAGAACAACCGCGTCCGCGTGATCGTCGAACTGACGGACGAGGGCCGTACGAAGTGGCTGGAGGCGATGCGGATGGCCAGCGCCTTCGAGGAGGACCTGCTCTGCGATCTCTCCGGTGGGGAGCGCGGGGTCCTCGGTGAACTGCTCATCCGGGTCCTGCGCCGGGTGGAGCACACCCAGCCCGACGCGGGCGGCCGGCTGACCGACCTGGACTGATCCACCGCGGATCCGCGGCCGGTGTCCGTACCGCCGCAGCGCGGTACGGAAGAGGGTCTCCCGCGGTCCCCGCGCTGCCGGGAACCGGCGGGATCCGCCGGCGCACGGACGGGAACAGGACAGTCAGTTGGCCGGATGGCGGATGTTTGGCGAACCGGCGCCACGGGAAGTTGACACGCCCTTCATGCGCTCGTAAGGTTCCTCAAGTTGTCGCGGACCGGAACGGTTCTGCGGCAGCCACTCCCACCGCGAAAGCGGCACCCAAACTCAGCACGGTTCCCCGAACGGGGTGGATATCGGCATGCCGATATCCATTGCGAAAGACTCGATTATGAGTCGGCCGGGCAATCAGCTAGAGTTTGAAACGTCGGAACGGCCGAAGGGCCGGAAAGACAAACCCGAGTTTCGACCGGGAATCAGGCCCGAAAGGATCTGATAGAGTCGAG